>NZ_JUUZ01000034.1 GCF_001074155.1 Streptococcus pseudopneumoniae | reverse complement strand
TTTTAATATAATGGATGTTGGCCTTTTTGTATACACTAAAATAGGGTTGGTGGAAAATTTCCACCAACCCTAAAAATTATAGAAACATTCTTTTTATATCTCATTTATTCTGCCAAGGCACCCATTGGATCCCATGGTGCAAGGACGATTGGTTCTGCTTCGTAAGCAGCTCGTTCTTCTGCTGTTAGTAATTCCTTACGAACAACAATTTGGTAAGTGTATTCGTCCATCCAAGCATCTGAAGCAACAAAGTAACCATCGGTACCAACCTTGTCTCCCCATGAGTTTTCAACTTTCCACTTGACTGATTTACCGTTTTCGTCCACATCAACACCTGTCAAGACCATGGCGTGAGTCATCAAGCTTTCGCTGTAATCCAAACGTCCAGCCTTGTCTTGAGTGAGTTTAATGTCCATGCTTGATTCAAAGTCATAGATATCTGTCGCAAGGATTCCTGCTTTACGGTTGCTGAGCTGGCCGACATCTGAACCAAACCAAACAGTTTCTCCTATTTGCATTTGGGCAATGGCCAATTCTTTCAAGCGTTCCATCGGTACGTTGATGTAGCGAACTGCACGGCTACCAACAACATTTCCCAACATCTCAACTGTGTAGGATTTGCCATATGGTTTATCTGCAGTTGGAGCATTGATCACAGAAACGTAGTCTTCTAGTGGAAGGTCAACATATTTCTTGTAAAACTCTTGTGGAGTGATGCCTTTTTCGCTTTGGTAGTTGTTATCCTTATCGCGATAAGCAAAGTCAAATTGACGTGGTGGGAGACCTAGTGACATGGCAAGGAAATTAAAGATTTCTTGCAAGAGGTCTTCTTTCTTAGCTTGAACAGTCGCTTGGTCTGCGCCAGAAGCCAAGAGGTCACGCAAGATTTGAGCATCTTGACGAAGCAATTTGTTAAGGATTGCATTGAGCTCACGGCTGCTGCTAGATGAAACAGATTCTGGGTAAACAGACTTAGGTACGACACCGTATTTCTCAAAGAGAGAAACTACCATATCCCATTGTCCGCCATCTTGTTGTGGAGTTTGGAGTAGGAAGCTAACCTTGCGGCTTGTCAATTCTTGGTCAGCAGTCGCAATCACTTGCTCCAAGAACCAGTTAGATTTTTCATACTTGTCCCAGAAGAAGGTGTGGGCTTGTGACAATTCAAAGTTTTCAAGTTTGTATTGAGAGATGAGTTTGTGGCGGAAAGTGTTGAGAGCCGCAAACATCCAGCATCTACCAGAAGCTTTCTGGTTAGTAACCTTATCCTTTGTCAAATCAAGTGAGAAAACTGGTGTGTTGTCGACATGGCTTTGACGACGCTCTAGGGCTGCAAAAATACCGTTATGGCTAGCAGCATTTTCGATAGCTTGGTATTTTACATTTGCTTCATAGTTAGCAAATAATTTATCTGTAAATGATTCTTGAATCGCGTTCATAAAATCCTCCTTTTTTCTTACTGTCTATTATAACTCTTTTCACAAAGGAAGCAACCAAAAACTGAAAAAGGCAGGGACATTTTCCCTACCTTTTCCGATTATCCAGTTTATTGAACACTTTTAAGCAAGCCTTCTAGCTCTTCCTTGCTTAAACGACGCCATTCTCCACTTTTCAAATCCTCATCCAAGGTCAAAGTTCCCATGGTTAAACGTTGCAAGTCCACAACTTCTTTACCACAGTAGGCCACCATCCGTTTGACCTGGTGAAATTTCCCTTCTGCAATGGTCACTCGGACCAGGCTTTGATCCTTTTCCGTATCAATAGACACAAGCTCCAGTTTGGCAGGCTGACAGGTAAAGTCCTTGAGCGGAATTCCTTGCGCAAATGTCTCAATGTCTTCATCCGTCATGATTCCATTGACTTGCGCTAGATAGGTTTTATCCACATGACGTTTTGGTGAAAGAAGAGCATGAGCCAGCTTGCCATCATTGGTCAAGAGCAAGAGTCCATGCGTATCGATATCCAAGCGCCCTACCGGGAAAACTTCCTTGGCATGTGCATAGTCATCCAACAAATCCAAAACAGTCTTGTGTTTAGGATCTTCAGTCGCTGAGATAACGCCCTGGGGCTTGTTCATCATGTAGTAGACAAACTCTTCGTAGTCTAGCTTTTGCCCGTCAAAACAAATCTCGTCCGTGTCTTCATTTATTTGCAGTTTGGCAGATTTTTCCTTCTTGCCATTGACCGTCACGCGCCCAGCCTTTAGAAAGTTTTTGACCTCCGTCCTGCTACCAACAGCACAGGCGACTAAATATTTATCTAATCTCATAGGGCTATTATATCATAAAAAGAGAGCGCCTTTCGCTCTCTTTTTCTTGTATTTGCTTTCCCGGATTTATTTTTTTATCATACTTTCTATTCCTTTGAAAAGAATATCTGAAATAGCTTCTGGATAGCTATCATAGCCATTCTGTTCTGTTAGGGCATCAATGATATTTCTAATTTGCCCATCCAAGATAATGGTTACTGCAGGAACGAGTTCATCTGAACCTTCTTTTTTAAACATCTCTTGCATAATTGATACTTTGTTACTCATATTTACTCCAATCTTTTTTAAAAATTTTATTCATAGTACTCCACGAGACTTACTATTCCTTCTCACCTTCCGCAACCAAATCATAAGGGAAATACGGAAGTCCTTTATTAGTGAATCGTTAACTAAAGTAGTTTTTTAATAACTTTATTCCGTCTATGTACATTATTGACCACACAGATGTAGAGAATGAATAAGAGAACCGAATAAATCAGCAATCCTAAAAACTTTGCATAGACTAGGTAAACTATCAAGCAACCTATCAAACTGACACTACTAATAATATTAAATACGAAAGCAAGAGTTCCATTTTTCTTTGCTATTTCTAAAAATTCTGCGTACTCAATATCTGTAAACAATGCAGGATATAAGTCCAAGTCTTTGTCATAATAGTCAACTACAAATTTCCCTATGAGCAAGGAAAGACAGGAACATAGAATGAAGCTAGAATATTTGATAGTAGGGATATCAAAAATGGTTAAACCATTCAGCAATCGAATAATGGGGAGAGATAGCAAAGTGAGTCCAAGAGTATAGTAATGGTGATTCTTAGATGTTCTCTCGAGAATTGAAAAGTAAAGTTTCTTTTCTTTTAAGTCATAATAGACTATTTTGTTTTGATACAAGCCTAGATTAACTAGTTTCCTATTGTTTTTCATTCTTTTAGTCATTTTTCAACATCTCTTTCTCAAACCAATGGACTTCCATTTACTCTATTCTCAGAAAATCTCTAGCCTTACTTCTTATACTAGAGAAATCTTTGACCTTTGTCAACATTTCTCTGGTGTTTGCCCTTGTTTAGAACTATCCTTATCTCATGTTCACAACAAAAAAAGCCGCCTGATTGGGCGACTTAATTTTTTTATAGGGAGATTATTATGAAAAAGTTTTAGGAGTATAAGTTAAGTTCTTCTTAACTTATGAGATAAGTATACAGCTTCTATCTTAAAGTTTCCTTAAGTATTTTTAAATGTGAGATTTTTCCATTTTTCTCGCCAATTTTTCTTAGATAATCGCTGTTGATAAAGCTTCATCCGGTCTTCATTCTCTAAAAAATGGGGAGTTGGTGCAACCTGAAAGTTCAAAATATCCTCCAAACCATAAGGCGCAAAGAGCTCTAAAGTTATGTCAGCATGCAAGCGAAGTCCTATCGCCGTACAACGTTCGGGATATTTACTCATAGCGTCACAGGAATTCGCATACGGTTCCGTATGGGGACTATGCTGATGCATATAGGCTTGATTTTTCAACTCCCACTGATACTGGGGAAAGTCCTCTCTCAACTTGTTTTCTATTGCCAGCGTTTCTTTATAACTTACCTCTGGGTCAAAGAAAATGACGTCCACATCCGTTTCACGGTCAAAGGCTGGTTTATCTGACAAGAGATTCCAGATAAAATTTCGGATCGAACCTGCTGCCAACCAGGAATCTTTCAACTCCAGGTCACGAATGATAGTCAGAATAGCCATCATATCAGGATTTTCTCTGAAAGATTCTAAGATTTCAACCTCATTTTTCAATATATTCATACCCCAAGTGCTCATATGCCTTAGCAGTCGCCACCCGTCCTGAACGAGTTCGCATGATAAAGCCTTTCTGGATCAGGTAAGGTTCATACATATCCTCTACCGTCTCACGCTCTTCAGCGATATTCACAGAAAGAGTGCCTAGACCGACAGGGCCGCCACCATACATCTCAATCATGGTGCGAAGGATTTTTTGGTCCACATAGTCCAAACCTTCATGGTCTACATCCAGCATGGTCAAGGCCTTATCCGTAATCACATCATCAATCAAGCCATCGCCCATAATCTGGGCAAAGTCACGCACGCGCTTGAGGAGACGATTAGCGATACGAGGAGTTCCACGACTGCGTAAAGCTAACTCAGATGCAGCTTCATGAGTGATTTCCATCTCAAAGATATCTGCCGTCCGCTCGACAATCTCTGTCAAATCAGCATGTTCGTAATATTCCATGTGACCTGTAATCCCAAAACGGGCACGAAGAGGATTGGACAGCATCCCTGCTCGAGTTGTCGCACCAATCAAGGTAAATGGTGGCAAATCTAGATGGACACTACGGCTAGCTTCTCCTGCACCAATCATGATGTCAATGTAGAAGTCTTCCATGGCACTGTATAGCACCTCTTCTACCGACATGGGCAAGCGATGAATCTCGTCGATAAAAAGAACATCTCCTGGCTCCAAGTCATTCAAAATCGCTACCAGATCACCCGCTTTTTCGATAACAGGACCTGAAGTTTGCTTGAGATTAACTCCCAATTCATTGGCAATGACAAAGGCCATAGTCGTTTTCCCGAGACCTGGAGGACCAAACAAAAGAACATGATCCAGCGCCTCATCACGCATTTTTGCTGCCTCGATAAAGATTTGAAGCTGATCCTTGACCTTGTCCTGCCCGATATATTCACGTAAATATTGGGGACGGAGGGTACGTTCTACCAACTCCTCATCACCCATGATTTCATTATCTAAAATTCTACTCATACTCCTATTATAGCAAAAATCCAGCCTACAAACAAAAAAGCCACCTGATTTGGTGGCTTCTTTAGGGAGATTATTATGAAAAAGAAAAGTTTAGGATTTCTATTAAATAAAGTTAGGAGGTCTTTACTTAATGATTACATGATACAGTAGAAGACTTAAAGTTAGCTTAACCTATAAATTTAATTTTTTTGCTAGAGATTTTAACTACTACTAGCCAAAGCAGAAAAGTTAAGAGGCAGATACTCACCACTATTAAGTATGTTTCTTCCTTTGTTAAAAGGTTCTGCCAGTTAAGCCGGATTCCTAATTTTTCTTGAAACTCTTCTAATAAGCTACTATTCCCCATAAATGTAGTTTCTAATTGCTCCTTCATTAAGACCTGTCTATAGAGAGAAGCAAGATAGGTAGCTGGTGTGCACTTCATGAGAACTTGAGCGAAGTTAGGAAGAATTCCCATTGGTACATAAGTTCCTACTAAAAATCCTGAAGCTGTACCTACAATGGTAGCCAATTTACCCAGACTATCTACTGACTGGAAATGATAAATCAAGAGTACATTTACCAATGTTGAAAGGAGACTACTTAGCAGCATGATTAAACTTATTTCAAATAGCTTACTCATAGCTGGAATTTCTTGAAAATAAAGGCTCATAACAATAAGCATAAAGGCTTGCATAACAAAGGAAATGATTAGGCTACTAATAAGATAAGACAGTTGCAAGCCCCAGCTCCCTAAATCTGTCAAAAAGAGATCCTGATCCACTTGATTTTCACGGTCTTGTACCATCTGGGTCAAAGCTGTAAAACTGGTTGTAATCCCCGTCACAGCCAAGGTTCCACCCATCAGCCAGTTATTTAAAAGGCTCTTATTATCAGGAAGTTGGGACCAGGCATCCATCAAATTTTTCTGCAAAAAAATGATATAGAGTAGAAAGGAAATCAAAGCTCCCAGTAATGAGAAAAAAACTCCTGAACGATTACGAAAATACAACAAAAAATCACGTTTTAATAAGGCTAACATTAGCGCACCTCTCTTCCTGTAAGGGCTATGAAGGCATCATCCATAGTTCCTGGACGAAATTCAAAGCTAGCAATCTTCTCACGAACTTGGGTCAAATAATCAATAGCTTCCAATTGGCTCTTAGGATAAAGACTATACTCAAACTCATTTTCCTTTTCCACAGGCATATTTTTAGGTAAGAATTTCTCCACCTGCTTGTCTTTAAAACAAATTTTTAAAAGATTGGAAGCGTACTCACTTTTAATCTCAGTAGCAGAACCTTGGGCAATAACCTCTCCATGATCTATAATATAAAGTTGATCTGCCTCATCTGCTTCATCCAGATAATGAGTCGTTAAGATAATAGTCATCCCTTCATCTCTTTGTAGACGATACAATAAATCCCAAATGGATTTGCGAGTCTGAATATCTAGTCCAGTCGTAGGCTCATCTAGAAATAAAATATCGGGATTGGATAGGAGAGCCCGAGCAATGTCAACTCGACGTTTCTGTCCTCCTGATAAAGTTCCATAAAGTTGTTTCTGAAAAGCAGTCAACCCTAGTTGATTGATTAAATCTTCCACACGACCACCCTTAATCCCCTTATACTGCTGGGCACGAATGGCTAGGTTTTCTTTGACCGTCAACTTTTCATCCAATACACTTACTTGAAAAACAACTCCAATCCTAGTCTTGGGCGCATAGATGATTTGACCATTAGTTGCTCGTTTAAGTCCGATTAACATTGAAATCGTGGTCGATTTGCCAGCCCCATTAGGTCCTAAGATTGCGTTAAAACTTCCTTTTTTAAACTCTAGATTTATATCTTTTACTGCTGTATGGTCTCCATAGTTCTTCGTGAGGCCTTTTGCTTGTAAAATCATATTTCCTTCCTCCTTTTTACACCTTCAGTTTAACAAAAAGGAAAAAGAAAAAATATAGTTTGGTGCTATGTGGTCGAAATGGATGATTATGTGGTCAATTCTACCTTAAAATTTCTGCATTTGAACATAAAAAAAGCCACCTGATTTGGTGGCTTCTTTAGGGAGATTATTATGAAAAAGAAAAGTTTAGGATTTCTATTAAATAAAGTTAGGAGGTCTTTACTTAATGATTACATGATACATGAGTAAACTTAAAGTTAACTTAAGATAAAAAAATTATTTAAATTTTTTTCGATCCACCCAAATCATTCCTGTACAATCATAAGTAGATAAGGTTTCAAACCCCAGAGAACGGTAAAAACCCAAGGTTTTTTCTGTTTGTTCAGTCGCTAGTTGTATTTGGTAGGCATCCTTATAGTCAGCTAAGGCTTCTTTCATCAAGTTACTACCAATTCCTTGGCGCTGATAGCTAGGCAAAACAATCAAATCCTGGACAAAAACCGATGAAAAACCGTCTCCAACCAGACGCACTAAACCAACGATTTCCTCACCATCACGCGCAAGATAAGTCGTTAGCGAATGAGACAAGGCCTGCTCTAACATCTGTGGCTGATTGGTATAGTTTGTCCAACCAACTGCCTGATAGAGATGTAAAACGTCATCAATTGAAACAGAGGATTCTTTTGTAAATTTTATCATAGTAGAACCTTTCTAACATTGCCTAAGCGATTTTATCTGTTGCCCATTTTTATCAAAATTTTCAGGATGCAACCACGCTTCCAAGCGAGCTTTGACTTGAGGCCAGTCCTTATCGATCATGGACAACCAATCCGTGTCTCTAGTACGCCCTTTATAAATAACAGCTTGGCGAAAGGTTCCTTCATAGACAAAGCCCAAACGTTCTGCTGCTTTTCTAGATGGAAGATTGAGGGCGTCGCACTTCCACTCATAGCGTCGATAGTTGAGTTCTTCAAAGACATAACGGGCTAGCAAATAGTGAGCTTCTGTTCCCATCCTAGTCTGTTTGAGAGCCGGAGAAAAAGTCACCGCACCAACTTCAATGGTGCGATTGGTTTGGTCAATACGCATGAGCGAAAAAGTACCCAGTGCTTTACCAGTCGCTTTATCGATAATCGCGTAGTAAAAGCGATCCTTTTGCTCAATCATCTGCTTTAAAGCTACCATTAACTCTTCTAGATTAGCCACAGGTGGTTGAAAAAGGTAGGTCCACATCTCACGAGGGCTATCTGGACCATAGACAGCTAATAAATCCTCCGCGTGCTTTTCCACCGATAGAGCTTCTATAATCGTATATCGCCCTTCTATCCGTACAAGTGAAGGCAAAACTCCAGGTGTATCATCTACAGATTCACCAATCATCTGACCGTATTCATTTACTGGCATAGCTTTCTCCTTGTCTCACACTTATAAGTTTAAAGATGTGAATAGTATATCACATCTCACAGGTAATCTACAAAAAATCCTCCAGATTCTACTCTGAAGGACTTTTAAATTTATTTTGTTACGATATTTACAAGCTTATTCGGTACACTAATCACTTTCACGATTTCTTTGCCATCAATTTCTGCTTTGACTTTTTCGTCAGAGAGAGCGACTTCTTGCAATTCCTCGCGTGACAGGTCTTTAGCGACCATGAGTTTAGCACGGACTTTACCTTTGATTTGAACAACGATTTCGATTTCGTCTTCAACCAATTTGCTTTCGTCCCATGTTGGCCAAGCTACGTAAGAGATAGACTCACCTGTCGCTGCCACTGTTTGCCAGAGTTCTTCTGCCAAGTGAGGCGCAAATGGGGCGATCAATTGGATAAAGCCTTTGGCGTAGTCTACATAGAGTTTGTCTTCCTTATTAGCAGCGTTAACAAAGACCATGAGCTGGGCAATGGCTGTGTTGAATTTCATAGACTCGATTTGCTCTGTGACAGCTTTAACGGTTTCGTTATAAACCTTGTCTAGAGCACCATTGTTTTCCGCAACGATTTCTTTACTTGTAATCAAACGGTACACACGGTCAAGGAACTTACGGCTTCCTTCCAGACCTTCTTCTGACCAAGCGATAGAAGCATCGAGTGGTCCCATAAACATTTCATAGACACGAAGGGTATCAGCACCGTATTGTTCCACCACATCGTCTGGGTTCACCACGTTCTTGAGGGATTTAGACATCTTAGCTGGTGCTTGCTCCAATTCTTCTCCTGTTTCCACGTGGAAGAAGGAACCGTCACGTTTTTCAACCTTGTCAGTCGCTACAAGAGCACCACGGTGGTCACGGTAGCTAGTTCCTAAGATCATTCCTTGGTTAAAGAGTTTTTGGAATGGTTCTTTGGTTGGAACAACACCGATATCATAGAGGAATTTGTGCCAGAAACGAGCGTAAAGCAAGTGAAGTACGGCATGTTCTGCACCACCCACGTAGATATCTACTGGTAGCCATTGTTTAAGGAGGTCCTCATCAGCCAATTTTTCTGTGTTATGTGGATCGATATAGCGGAGGTAGTACCAGCTTGAACCTGCCCATTGTGGCATGGTGTTGGTCTCACGACGACCTTTGACGCCATCTTCACGAGTCACTTCCAGCCAGTCGGTCAAGTTAGCTAATGGGCTTTCCCCAGTACCTGAAGGACGGATGTCCTTAGTAACTGGCAAGACAAGAGGCAAGTCACTTTCTGGAACAGCTGTTGAAGTCCCGTCTTCCCAATGAATGATTGGGATTGGTTCACCCCAGTAACGTTGACGGCTAAAGAGCCAGTCGCGGAGGCGGTAAGTCACCTTCTCTTGGCCACAACCTTTTTCTTCTAACCAAGCTACAATCTTGGCAATCGCTTCTTCTTTGTTAAGACCGTTCAAGAAGTCAGAGTTGACGTGAAGACCATCTTCTGTGTAAGCAGCCTCTTCAACATTTCCACCTTCCAGTACTTCTACGATTGGAAGACCAAACTGTTTGGCAAATTCCCAGTCACGTTGGTCGTGAGCAGGTACAGCCATAACAGCACCTGTACCATAGCTAGACAAAACGTAGTCGGCAATCCAGATTGGGATTTCTTTACCATTGACAGGGTTGATGGCATAAGCACCAGTCCAAACCCCTGTTTTTTCCTTGGCAAGGTCTGTACGAGCCAAGTCTGATTTCAAGCTAGCTTGGTGTTTGTAATCTGCTACGGCTTCGGCTTGTTCCGCACTTACGATGGCATCTACTAGTTCATGCTCAGGCGCTAAGACAGTGAAAGTTGCTCCGAAAAGGGTATCAGGACGAGTGGTAAAGACGGTGAATTCCTTGTCTGTTCCTTTCACTTTGAAAGTGACATTAGCACCAGTTGATTTCCCAATCCAGTTGCGTTGCATGTCCTTGATAGACTCTGGCCAGTCAAGGTCATCCAAGTCATTCAGCAAGCGCTCTGCATAGGCAGTGATTTTGAGCATCCATTGGCGCATTGGTTTGCGGACAACTGGATAGCCACCACGCTCAGATGTTCCATCTGGAAGGACTTCTTCGTTGGCGATGGCTGTTCCCAATTCTTCAACCCAGTTTACTGGCACTTCCGCTTCATAAGCCAAACCTTTTTCGTAAAGCTTGGTGAAAATCCATTGCGTCCACTTGTAATAATTTGGATCTGTAGTATTGACTTCACGGTCCCAGTCATAAGAGAATCCAAGCGCATTGATTTGGCGTTTGAAGTTGGCAATGTTTTCCGCTGTGAATTCCGCTGGGTCATTCCCTGTATCCATAGCATATTGCTCTGCAGGCAAACCAAAAGCATCCCACCCCATTGGGTGAAGGACATTGTAGCCTTGGGCACGTTTGAAACGGCTGAGAATATCAGTCGCTGTATAGCCTTCTGGGTGCCCTACGTGCAGACCTGCTCCAGATGGATAAGGGAACATGTCCAATGCATAAAACTTAGGTTTTGATGCATCTGTTCCTGTCTTAAAGGTGTGATGGTCAGCCCAGTGTTTCTGCCACTTAGGCTCGATTTCTTTGTGATTGTAAAAACTCATGCTGTCTCTCCAATTTTCGTGATGCTCCTATTATACCATTTTTAGGGGAAATATTGTTCCTCTTTTCGTGTTTTTTATCGTTTCGCCCTTTGAACACTAAACTATTTTACAAATAAATTCTAAAAATTCTCCAATATATATTATTTACCATTCAATTAACTCTTCATAAATAATATAGATGCAAGATAGGGCTTTTTATGGTAGAATATAGGAAAGTGCTTTCTCAGAAGGAGGGGAAAATGAACAAACAAACCATCGCTGTTTTAGGGCCTGGTTCTTGGGGTACTGCTCTGTCACAAGTTTTAAATGACAATGGACATGAAGTACGTATCTGGGGAAATATTCCTGACCAAATTGACGAAATCAATACACAACATACCAACAAACGCTATTTTAAGGATACTGTTTTAGACGAAAAGATTGTTGCCTACCATGATTTAGCAGAAGTCTTGAAAGGCGCTGACGCTGTTTTGTTCGTAGTTCCAACTAAGGTGACAAGATTGGTAGCTCAACAAGTGGCTGCTGTTCTTGATCATAAAGTGGTTATTATGCATGCTTCAAAAGGCCTCGAGCCAAATAGTCACAAACGTCTTTCAACCATTCTTGAAGAAGAAATCCCTGAAGAGTTCCGCAGTGAAATTGTGGTTGTATCTGGTCCTAGCCACGCAGAAGAAACAATCGTCCGCGACATCACCTTGATTACTGCTGCTTCTAAAGATTTACAAACAGCTCAGTATGTTCAAGCACTCTTTAGTAACCACTACTTCCGTCTTTATACCAATACAGATGTGATTGGAGTGGAAACAGCTGGTGCTCTTAAAAATATCATTGCTGTTGGTGCAGGGGCTCTTCATGGACTCGGCTTTGGTGATAATGCTAAGGCTGCCATTATCACGCGAGGGCTTGCGGAAATCACTCGTCTAGGAGTCAAGCTTGGAGCAAATCCACTGACTTATAGCGGACTTTCAGGTGTTGGGGATCTAATCGTTACTGGAACTTCAATCCACTCACGTAACTGGCGAGCAGGTGATGCTCTTGGTCGTGGTGAAGCCTTGGCAGATATCGAAGCCAACATGGGAATGGTCATCGAAGGAATTTCAACAACCAAAGCTGCTTACGAATTGGCGCAAGAGCTTGGAGTCTATATGCCTATTACCCAGGCTATTTACCAAGTTATTTATGAAAACATTAATATTAAAGATGCTGTTTCTGAGCTCATGAGTAACGAGTTCAAGGCAGAAAACGAGTGGTCATAATCACCGTTAGAAAGGAAGCTCATGAAGCAAAAAGTTAGAAAAGCTGTTATCCCTGCCGCGGGGCTTGGAACTCGTTTCCTTCCAGCAACCAAAGCATTGGCCAAAGAAATGTTGCCAATCGTGGATAAGCCAACTATTCAATTCATCGTTGAGGAAGCTCTCAAGTCTGGAATTGAGGATATTCTTGTAGTAACAGGGAAATCAAAACGTTCTATCGAAGACCATTTTGATTCAAACTTTGAACTAGAGTACAACCTTAAGGAAAAAGGAAAAACAGATCTCTTAAGATTAGTTGATGAAACGACTGGCATGCGACTTCACTTTATTCGTCAAACACACCCACGTGGACTCGGAGATGCCGTTTTACAAGCTAAAGCATTCGTCGGGAATGAACCCTTTGTGGTGATGCTTGGAGATGACCTCATGGATATTACTGATGACACTGCTGTCCCATTGACCAAGCAACTTATGAATGATTACGAAGAGACTCACGCTTCTACCATCGCTGTAATGCCTGTACCACACGAAGAAGTCTCTGCTTATGGTGTCATTGCTCCTCAAGGAGAAGGAAAAGACGGACTTTACAGTGTTGAAACCTTCGTTGAAAAACCAGCACCTGAGGATGCTCCTAGTGATTTAGCCATCATCGGTCGTTACCTTCTCACACCAGAGATTTTCAGTATTCTTGAAAATCAAAAACCTGGTGCCGGAAATGAAATCCAGCTAACAGATGCTATCGACACACTCAACAAAACTCAACGTGTATTCGCCCGTGAATTTAAAGGTTCACGTTATGACGTTGGAGATAAGTTTGGATTCATGAAGACTTCCATCGAATACGCCCTCAAACATCCTCAAGTTAAAGACCACTTGAAAGACTACTTGATTGATCTTGGAAAAGAACTTTCAGGTGAATAACAAACCCTTAAAACCAGGTTGAATTTACCTGGTTTTTTTTGTTGCCTAACCCCCTCTAAAGCTCGTCCAAGACTAATTTCTTGCAATCATTGCTTTTATGGTATAATAATAAGGAGTGAGGAAAGAAATGAAGAATAAATTATTATCTATGAAAGAAAAAGGACTGTCTTTCCTTCAGTCCCTAAAATCAAAACTAAAAAATATACATTTAGGTAAAAGTGGTCCTAAAAAATCTAAAAAGAAAAAGCAAACCAAAACTAATATTTGGACTATCTTTGCTAATATCTTACTGGGAATCAAGGCAACCTTTAATACCTTATTCATCATCGCCTTCCTTGGTGGACTTTTAGGTACTGGGGTTGTTTTCGGTTATGCGGTTTCTCTATTTGACAAAGTAACCGTTCCTCAGACGGAGGATCTGATTAAACAGGTGAATGATATTTCATCCATCTCTGAGATTCACTATGCTGACGGATCCATGATTGGTGCTATTGAGAGTGATCTTCTGCGAACATCTGTTGCGTCGGATGCTATTTCAGACAATCTCAAGCAGGCAATCGTTGCAACAGAGGATGAACATTTTGCAGAACATAATGGGGTCGTTCCTAAAGCGGTTATTCGTGCCAGTCTAGGAAACTTTATCGGACTTGGTTCTTCTAGTGGAGGTTCTACACTAACCCAACAGCTCATCAAGCAGCAAGTGGTTGGGGATGCTCCTACACTAACCCGTAAAGCTACTGAAATCGTGGATGCCTTGGCCTTGGAGAGAGCAATGAGTAAGGACGAAATCTTGACAACTTATCTCAACGTTGCTCCATTTGGTCGTAACAATAAAGGGCAAAATATCGCAGGAGCTCAACAAGCAGCTAAGGGTATTTTCGGAGTTGACGCCAATCAGCTAACGATTCCTCAAGCAGCCTTCATAGCAGGATTGCCACAAAGTCCTATCTCCTACTCACCTTATGAATCTACTGGAGAAATGAAGAGCGAAGAGGATATGGAACTAGGTATTAAACGTTCCAAAGATGTCCTTTACAATATGTACAGAACTGGAGTGCTCAGTCAAGAAGACTACGAGACATATAAGGCATACGACATTAAGCAAGACTTCTTGCCAGCAGAAAATGTAAACATAACTGCTAAGGGCTATCTCTACTTTACTGCTCTCGATGAAGCAACTAACCTCATGTATGATTATTTGGTACAAAAAGATAATGTTTCTGCCCAAGAACTCAAGAACGAATCTATTCAAAAATCTTATCGTGAATTAGCTGAAAAAGAAATTCAAAATGGTGGTTACCGTATCACTACTACAATCGACAAAACAATCCATGCTGCCATGCAAGATGCTGTGGCAAATTATGGCTACCTTCTAAATGATAGTAGTGGTCAACCTGAAGTCGGAAATGTCTTAATGGATAATAAAACAGGGGCCATCATAGGATTTGTAGGAGGACGAGATTACCAAAGCAATCAAAATAATCACGCCTTTGACACAAAACGATCTCCGGCTTCGACCACCAAACCTATCCTAGCCTATGGTATTGCTATTGACCAAGGCTTGATGGGAAGTGCTAGCATCTTATCAAACTATCCAACGAACTTTGCCAACGGAACTCCGATTATGCACGTCAACAGTGCGGGGACAACAATGATAACTCTTAAGGAAGCTCTCAATTATTCCTGGAATATCCCAGCCTACTGGACTTATCGTATGCTTCGTGAAAAAGGAGTTGATGTCCGCTCCTACATGGAAAAAATGGGGTATGAAATCCCAGAATATGGTATTGAAAGTCTTCCTATGGGAGGAGGAATTGAAGTTACTGTAGCTCAACATACAAACGGATATCAAACACTAGCCAATAATGGTATTTACAATAAGAAATATATGATTTCAAAAATTGAAAAAAGTAGTGGCGAAGTGATCTATGAGCATAAGAACGAACCTGTTCAGGTCTACTCAAAAGCTACTGCAACCATTATGCAAAGTCTACTGAGAGATGTACTTTCATCCCGGATAACTACAAGCTTCCAAAGCGATCTTTATAGCATAAATTCCAGTCTAGCAGGTGCTGATTGGATTGGTAAAACTGGTACAACTAACGAGGAAGGTGATATGTGGCTCATGCTTTCAACGCCACGATTGACTCTTGGTGGTTGGGTTGGTCACGATGATAATAGTCCCCTCGCTAACGGCGCATACTTCCGTAATGCTAAGTACATGGCTAATCTGGTAAATGCTATTCAACAAGCTTCTCCTTCTGCTTGGGGAACTGAGCGTTTCAGCCTTGATTCAAGTGTAACTTCTTCTCAAGTTCTTAAATCAACTGGTCAAAAGCCAGGACGAGTTAATCTCAACGGAAAAGATTACGAAATTGGTGGAGAGACTGTTACAAGTTACTGGGCCAACCAAGCTGGTGCTCCAACTACTACCTACAAATTTGCCATCGGTGGAAGTGACTCTGATTACCAAAAAGCTTGGAATACGATTGTTGGAAATTTAATAAAACAAGACAACAAAGATAAAGATAAAGACAAGGATAAAGATAAAGATAATAACAATAATAACAGCTCTTCTTCGAATAGGTCTCAACGCTAACATACCTATTATCAAGAGTATGTCAACTAACTCGACTTTTATATGAATCACTATCAAAAAAATATTTTCAAGGGAACCATATACTCTCTCCTATCCGGATTAATATGGGGTATCTGTGGCATTTTAGGAGAATTCTTCTTTACGCATTATCCAGTCTCCTCTGGTTGGATCACTTCTATGCGACTAAGCCTTGCAGGTGGTTTCGTACTTATCTTGTCCGGCTTTAAGTTCCGTTCACAGTTATTCGACCTTTGGAGAAACCGCAACAATTATATACCTTTTCTGGCTTATGCTATCCTAGGAATCTTCTCCGTTCAGTATTTCTTCTATCTCTGTGTAGAATACTCTAATGCGACAACGGCAACCATCCTACAATTTATCAGTCCTGTCTTCATTCTTATCTACAACCGCATCATCTACAAGAAAAAAGCTTCTAAAAAAGCAATCTTCTATGTTTTAACTGCTATGCTTGGAGTCTTTTTGATGGCTACCAAAGGCGATTTGTCTAAGTTATCCATCACTCCTATCGCTTTATTAACTGGACTACTCAGTGCACTGGGAGTTATGTTTAATGTCATTTTGCCCCAGCCATTTGCTCGAAAATATGGTTTTGTTCCCACTGTTGGTTGGGGAATGATGCTGGCTGGACTCTTTAGTAATTTTCTCTACCCTGTATATAGAATTAGCTTTCAACTAGATTGGGTGAGCATCTTGATTTGTTTGACCATTGCCTTTTTGGGAACAGCTTTTGCCTTTTTCCTATCTATGAAGGCTGTATCGCTGGTATCCCCATTGGTGGTGTCAGTGGTCAGCGCTAGCGAACCTTTATCATCTGCTATTCTAAGTGTTCTATTTCTAGGTTTAGTCTTGGATGGGTATCTGCTATTAGCTATGATTTTGATTATTATTCCCATGATCTTCTTATCCATCGAAGAATCAAAGGATAAAATGAAAGAATCTTCTTTTAACACTTAAGGCTTCAATTTTGAAGCCTTTTTTGGTAGAATAGTAAGCATTACAAAGAGTGAGGAGACATCTCTATGACTGCTACAAAAATGAATGCACAAGAAATTATCCAATTTATCGCAAATGCTGAGAAAAAGACCAGCGTAAAAGTAACCTTTGAGGGGCAACTTGCCGGAGCTATCCCTGCTTCTGTTACCAAGCTTGGAAATGTTCTTTTTGGAGACTGGAAGGATATCGCACCTCTTCTTGAAGGACTAACAGAAAATAAAGACTATGTTGTTGAGCAAGACGCTCGCAACTCAGCTGTACCTCTCCTTGATAAACGCGATATCAATGCTCGTATTGAGCCAGGCGCTATCATCCGTGACCAGGTTGAGATTGGCGACAACGCTGTTATCATGATGGGAGCTGTTATCAATATCGGTGCAGAAATCGGAGCTGGCACTATGATTGATATGGGAGCTATTTTAGGTGGACGTGCTATTGTCGGTAAAAATAGCCACGTCGGTGCCGGTGCTGTTCTTGCAGGCGTTATCGAACCAGCTAGTGCAGAGCCTGTCCGTGTCGGTGACAATGTACTCATCGGTGCTAACGCTGTGGTTATCGAAGGTGTTCAAATCGGTAGCGGATCTGTTGTTGCAGCAGGTGCCATCGTCACTCAAGATGTCCCAGAAAATGTTGTGGTGGCAGGTGTTCCGGCTCGTGTTATCAAAGAAATCGATAGCCAAACCCAACAAAAAACAGCGCTAGAAGATGCGCTTCGTACCTTGTAAATAGTAACAGAGGCGGAAACTTTCCAGCCTCTTTATCGTATCAATAGAAGGAAATTAGATATGTTAGATTTGATTCAAACTCGACGCGATCTTCACCAAATTCCTGAGATCGGTTTAGAAGAAGTCAAGACTCAAGCTTATTTGCTCAGTGTCATTGAGAAATTAACAGTTGGTAAAGATTTTGTTCAAATTCTCACTTGGCGAACAGGTATTTTAGTGTATTTACAGGGAAGTCAGCCAGAACGTACCATCGGTTGGCGGACAGATATCGACGGACTCCCAATCGTTGAACAAACAGGTCTTGCCTTTGCCTCTCAGCACCCAGACCGTATGCATGCTTGTGGACATGATTTTCACATGACCATTGCCCTAGGAAGTCTCGAACGTGCTCTAGAAAACCAACCTAAAAACAATCTCCTCTTTCTCTTCCAGCCTGCCGAGGAAAACGAAGCAGGTGGTATGCTCATGTATGAAGATGGAGCATTTGGTGACTGGTTGCCTGATCAATTTTATGGGCTTCATGTTCGTCCAGACCTAAAAGTCGGACAGATTGCGACCAATACTCATACACTCTTTGCAGGAACTTGCGAAGTCAAGATTCGTTTCAAGGG
Organism: Streptococcus pseudopneumoniae; assembly: GCF_001074155.1. Classification (GTDB taxonomy): domain Bacteria; phylum Bacillota; class Bacilli; order Lactobacillales; family Streptococcaceae; genus Streptococcus; species Streptococcus pseudopneumoniae_A. The sequence continues at coordinate 145,518 of NZ_JUUZ01000034.1, read as the reverse complement.
TAAAGGTGGTCACGCTGCCTTTCCACATCAAGCAAACGACGCTCTGGTTGCAGCTAGCTATTTTGTCACTCAAGTTCAGTCGGTTGTCAGCCGTAATGTCGATCCTATCGAGGGAGCTGTCGTCACTTTCGGTGTCTTTCAAGCTGGAACAACCAATAATGTCATCGCTGATACAGCTTTCTTGCATGGAACGATTCGAGCTCTCACACATAGCATGAGCCTCTTGGTTCAAAAACGTATCAAAGCCATCGCTGAAGGTGTCGCAGCTGCTTTTGATATGGATGTGGAAGTTGAACTCAAGCAGGGAGGTTACCTACCTGTCGAAAACAACCCTGAATTAGCCCAGGAATTGATGACCTTCTTTGATGAAAAAGAGGGAATTGAACTAATCGACATCGAACCTGCCATGACAGGAGAAGACTTTGGTTATCTTCTCTCCAAGGTTCCTGGTGTTATGTTCTGGCTTGGAATTGATAGTCCCTATGCTCTTCACCATCCACAGATGAGTCCTAAGGAAGAAGCTCTGGCAATTGGAGTCGAGGCTGTATCAAGCTTTTTAGCAAAGAAAGCTGCGGAGTAAACAATGAAAAAAGCCCTACGCAAGCAGGTCTTGCAAGAACTCAAATCTCTATCAGCCGAAGAAAAGGAAGTCATGGACGCTTGGTTGACTGAGCAACTACTTCTACATCCCTTCTACAAGGAAGCAAAAACCATCGCCACTTACCTGTCTTTTCCTCATGAATTTCAGACAGCTAGACTCATTGAACAAGCTCAAAAAGATGGGAAGACACTCCTCATTCCCAAAACCTATCCGCATGGGAAAATGGACTTTGTTCTATATGAACCAGAGAAACTCGAAAGAAACTCTTTTGGACTTCTTGAACCTCAAGGAAACTTCACAATCCTTGAACCCTCTCAGATTGACCTGATTCATGTTCCTGGTCTGGCCTTCAATCCTTCTAGATATCGGGTTGGCTACGGTGGTGGCTACTACGACCGCTACTTGGAGCATTTCCCAGGTCCTACTATTAGTACGATTTATCCATGTCAGATTCAGAATTTTCAACCTGAGCACTACGATATTCCTATTGAGGAGGTACTCATCTATGAAAGAAATTTTTGATCGTCGTTATCCTGTCACGAGCTTCTTTCTACTCGTGACAACCCTGGTTTTTGTACTCATGTTTCTAACCAGTGGTTTCAACTATACCAGCGCAGCCACCTTATATAAATTCGGAGCTGTGTATCCCCCTGCTATCAAGGCCATGCCTGAACAAATCTGGCGCTTATTCTCCGCAACCTTTGTCCACATTGGCTTGCAGCACTTTTTAGTCAATATGCTATCCCTCTACTTTTTGGGACGTCAGATGGAGCAAATCTTTGGCTCCAAACAGTTTTTCTTTATCTACCTTCTATCAGGTATGATGGGAAATCTCTTTGTCCTAGTTTTTAGTCCCAATGCTATTACTGCAGGTGCTTCCACTGCCCTCTACGGAATGTTCGCATCTATTGTCGTACTTCGGTATGCTACACGCAATCCCTACCTCCAACAGCTTGGTCAATCCTATCTCTCCCTCTTAGTCATCAATCTAGTAGGTAGTATTTTAATGCCTGGTATCAGCCTTGCTGGACATCTAGGTGGAGCAGTCGGTGGTGCATTGCTGGCTATCATCTTCCCAGTCCGAGGAGAACGAAAAATTTACAGCCCAGGCCAACGTGGTCTAGCAACCCTAGCCTTTATTGCTTTATCAGCTCTACTACTCTTTATCGGATTACTTTAAGTCAAAGAAAAACCATTGGAATCTCTCTCAGAGAGCTTTATTTCCAATGGTTTTTTTGAATCTATTTGAAAAGTAGCTTAAAATCCATTATTTTCACTGAGTTCTTTGAACCAGTGACCTGATTTTTTCAAGCGGCGTTCTTGTGTTTCTAAGTCAAGCTCGACCAAACCATAGCGGTTTTTATAGCTATTGAGCCATGACCAGCAATCGATAAAGGTCCAGATTAAGTAGCCTTTACAGTTAGCACCGTCTTCAATGGCGCGATGAAGTTCAGCCAGATGCCCTTTGACAAAGTCAATACGGTAATCATCCTGAATCATTCCATTCTCACGGAATTTGTCTTCACCTTCAACGCCCATACCGTTTTCAGTCAACATCCACTCGATATTGCCATAGTTTTCCTTGATATTTTGAGCAATGTCATAAATTCCTTGCTCGTAGATTTCCCAACCGCGGTGCGGATTGATCTTACGACCTGGCATAACATAAGGCTCATAGAAATGTTCTGGCAAGAGCGGGCTGTCAGGATGCTTAGCAAAACGTGGCGCCATGACACGCAAGGGTTGGTAGTAGTTGACTCCAAGGAAATCTACTGTGTGCTCACGAATAAGCTCCAACTCCTCAGCTGTAGAATCTGGCAGCAAATCATGCTCAGCTAAAATTTCCACTAATTCTTCTGGATAAGTTCCCAAGACAGATGGATCTAGGAAAGATTGAGCTTGGAATAGATCAGCAATGCGTGCAGCTTTGACATCCGCAGGATGTTGACTACGTGGATAGGCTGGTGTCAAGTTGAGGACAATCCCAATCTTAGAATCAGGCAAAATCTCATGGCAGGCCTTCACCGCAAGAGTGCTGGCTAGCTGGGTATGATAGGCAACCTTAACGGCAGCTTTGGCATCTACCTTATGAGGATAATGGGCATCATAGAAATAGCCAAACTCTACAGGAACGATAGGCTCATTGAAGGTAATCCATTGGTCTACCAAGTCTCCATAAGTTTCAAAACAGAAACGCGCATAGTCTTCGTAGGCCTTAATGGTCTCTTTGTTTTCCCAGCCATCCCCATCCTCTTGAAGGGCGAAAGGCAGATCAAAATGATAGAGATTGACTAAGAGACGGATGCCCTTGGCCTTAATAGCTTCAAAGACCTGACGGTAGAAAGCCACACCTTGAGGATTGACTTCCCCACGACCCTGTGGGAAAATACGTGACCACTGGATTGAAGTCCGAAAGGCTGTATGCCCTGTTTCTAGCAAAAGTTCAATATCCTTTTCCCAATTTTCATAAAAGGTCGATGTTTTGTCTGGTCCAATCCCATTATAGTAGCGATTTGGTTCTACTTGGTACCAATAATCCCAGAGATTATCTCCCTTTCCGTCACCAGGCACTCGCCCTTCTGTCTGTGGCCCAGAAGTTGAGGAACCCCAGACAAAATCCTTTGGAAATTTTAGCATAGCTCTACCTCTTTATTTACTCTTTTTATCTTTATTTTATCTCATTATAGAGAAAAAACAAGGCAAAAACTAGTTACATTTTTGTCTTGTTTTTCTTCTGATTATAGTTTTTATTTATTTGTTAGGATTTCAAGGGTTTCAAGCAAGCTATCTGCATGAACTTCGATTGTATCCCCTGTCGCTTTAATCTTAACTTCTACAATCCCGTCAGCTGCTTTTTTACCAACAGTGATACGGATTGGAAGACCGATCAAATCGCTATCGCTGAATTTAACACCGACACGTTCGTTACGGTCATCCGTCAAGACTTCGTAGCCTTTATTTACCAAAGCTTCTTCGATACGATCTGTCAATGCAAGACTTGCTTCATCCTTGACATTAACTGGAATCAAGTGCACATCAAATGGCGCCAATTCTTTAGGGAAGTTGATCCCCCAAGCGTAACGGTATTCACCTTTTGGTGTCTTATTTACAAAGAGTCGAGCGTGTTGCTCCATAACAGCTGAAAGGAGACGGCTGACACCGATACCGTAGCAACCCATGATGATTGGCACGGCGCGACCATTTTCGTCCAAGACATCTGCACCCATACTAGCTGAGTAACGAGTTCCAAGTTTGAAGATGTGACCAATTTCGATACCACGCGCAAAGTTGAGAACGCCTTGTCCGTCAGGAGAAATTTCACCTTCACGAACTTCACGGATATCGACATACTCAGCAGTGAAGTCACGACCTGGATTTACACCAGTCAAGTGGTAGCCATCTTCGTTGGCACCGACAACAGCATTGCGGCTATCTTGTACTTTACGGTCTGCGATAATCTTGACATTTTCTGGAAGATCTACTGGGCCAAGAGAACCAAAGTCCGCTCCCAATAATTCTTTCACTTCTGCCTCAGTTGCAGGTTCCAAGAAATCTGCTCCAAGGTAGTTTTTCAATTTGACTTCATTGAGCTGGTCATTGCCAACGAGTAGGGCAACAACTGGTTCCTCATCTGCGATATAAACCAAGGTCTTGATTGTTGCTTCTTCTGAAACATTTAGGAAGGCTGCTACTTCATCAATCGATTTGACACCTGGTGTTTCCACGCGTTTCACTTCTTCTTCCGCTACGACACGGTTACTTGGCTTGTATTCATTCGTAGCCATTTCCAAGTTAGCTGCATAGCTTGACTCACTTGAGTAGGCAATGGTATCTTCACCAGAAACCATCCATTTGAGCAATTCTGCCTTGATTTCTTCTTGCACTTCAGACGGAATCTCGTCAAATGATGCGACAGATTTATCCAATACCACCCAACGATCAAGGTCTGTACGAGCAGGTGTGATGGCCATAAACTCTTGACTGTCCTTACCACCCATTGCTCCACCGTCACCGATGATGGCTTTAAAGTCCAAGCCACTACGAGTGAAGATACGCTCGTAGGCTGCCTTGTACTCATCATAAGTAACATCCAAACTATCGTAGTTAGCGTGGAAGCTGTAACCATCTTTCATGATGAACTCACGAGTACGAAGAAGTCCATTACGAGGACGTTTTTCATCACGGTACTTAGGCTGGATTTGGTAGAGATTCAGTGGTAATTGCTTGTAAGACTTAACAGAATCACGGACAATCGCTGTAAAGGTTTCTTCATGAGTTGGACCCAAGATAAAGTCTGACTTCTCACGATTTTTTAATTTGTACAAGTCTTCACCGTAAGTCTCATAACGACCAGATTCACGCCAAAGGTCCGCACTGAGAAGGGCTGGAGCCAACATCTCAACGGCACCAATCTTGTCAAACTCTTGACGCATGATGTTCTTGGCTTTTTCGATTACACGGTTAGCAAGTGGCAGGTAAGAATAGACTCCTGCTGATACTTGGCGAACATAACCAGCACGCAACATAAGGGCGTGGCTGATAACTTGAGCATCGCTTGGCATTTCGCGAAGCGTTGGAATAAGCATTTTACTTTGTTTCATATTTTTCCTCAAATTCTAAAAGAAGGTTCGCATGATGTCGTTCCAAGTCACGGCGATCATCAAGACAACCATAATCACAACTCCAACTAGAGTAACATAGGTTTCAATTTCTTGTTTCAGTGGTTTGCGGCGAATAGCCTCGATGATATTGAGCACGATTTTTCCACCATCTAGTGCCGGGATAGGAATCAAGTTGAAAATCCCGATATTGATGGAAATGATAGCCAAGAAGAACAAAACATTCTCAAGACCATTTTTAGCAGCGTCACTACTTGCCTTAAAGATAGCAACAGGTCCACCCAATTTATTCAAGTCAGGTTGGAAAATCAAGTTTTTCAAGGCATTGAGAATCCGCAAAGCCGAGTCAGCTGCAGAGGTGAATCCACCTACAAACATAGACCAGATATCTGATTTGAGTCTTGGTTGAACACCTAGAATATAGCGACCTTGGTTTTCCTCAGGGGTCACACTGACTTGCTTCTCAGTCCCATTTTCAGAGACTGTTACATCCAATACAGGCGCTGTTTTATCTTTGGTCTCTACTTCAACTGCCTGAATCAAATCTTGCCAGTTACTAATTTCGTGTGAACCGACTTTAGTGATTTGTGCTGTATTTTCAACACCGACCTTAGCAATCGCGCTATCAGGGATGATACTAAAGTTATTGCTTTGCGTATCTCGAACGCCACCTTGCATGAAAATCAAAATCCAAAAAACGATGACTCCTAGAATAAAGTTATTCATAGGACCTGCAAAGTTGGTAATCAACTTGCCCCAGACAGTCGCATTTTGATATTGAACGTCTAGCGGAGCGATACGAACTTCCGTTCCATCAGATTCCACAATAGTTGCATCATGGTCTACGGAGAACGTTTTTTCCTCTTCTAAGACCAAACCTGTGATAAAGAGTTTATCCTCAAAGTCATATTGGGTTACCTGCATCGGAAGGGCTGTTTGGTCGACCTTCTTACCAGAAAGATTGATACGCTTAACCTTGCCATCTTCGGCCAAAGTCAAACTAACAGGAGTTCCTGTCTTAATCTCTGTGGTATCCTCGCCCCAACCTGCCATGCGGACATAACCACCTAGCGGTAGGAGACGAATCGTGTAAGCTGTCCCGTCTTTCCCGATATGGGCAAAGATTTTTGGACCCATTCCAATGGCAAATTCACGAACCAGAATGCCAGACTTCTTGGCAAAGTAAAAATGTCCGAACTCGTGAACCACCACGATAATTCCAAAAACAAGGATAAAGGTTAATAATCCTAACATTTAATACCTGTTTACCTTTCCTTAAAATAAGCCAAAGAGGTGCATAATAGGGAAAACTGCTAGCATAGAATCAAAACGATCTAGTACTCCGCCATGCCCTGGGATAAAGAAGCCTGAATCCTTGACTCCAAAATGGCGTTTCATGGCACTTTCAATCAAATCACCCAATTGACCTGCAATACTAAAGAAAATGGCAAAGAGCATCATTTTGTAAATGCCGTAAGGAAGGGCAACTGTGCTATCCACTAACATAAAGATAAGTGTGACAAGCATAGCAGCTACAATCCCACCAAAAGCTCCTTCTACTGATTTGTTAGGAGAAACTCTTGGAGCCAATCTTCTCTTGCCGAAATTCATTCCAACGAGATAAGCACCACTATCTGTTGCCCACACGATACAGAGAGCCAAGAGTGCTTTATCCAAACCTGCGATTCGAGCATCGACTAAAGCGTTGAATCCAAAACCAACATAGAAACTCATGGCAATCGGGTATACAGCATCTTCAATGGTGTAATTCTTGCTAAAAACAGTGCAACCTAACATGATAAAAATCACAACACCGTATGCGACAACATTCCCATCTACAGGTAAAAATGTCAAGTAGTTTTCTAGGGGGATTGTCAGTGCAAAAGTCGCTAATAAGTTCAGCAGCCCCTCAGGGGTCATGGTGTTTAACCCTTTCATCTGAAGCAACTCGTGAACCCCAAGCATGGCTAGAAGTCCCATAGCAATCTGTAACCAAAGCCCACCAATCACCAAGAGCGGGATAAAGATTGCTAATGCCAAAGCGGCAAATATGGTCCTCTTTATTAAGTCCTTTTTCATAATGTTCCTATACTCCTCCAAATCGACGATTGCGGCGGTTAAACTCTGCAATAGCTTCCTTCAAGGCTTCCTCATCAAAGTCAGGCCACAAGACATCTGTGAAATAAAGTTCACTATAAGCTGCTTGCCAAGGCAAGAAATTACTCAAACGAAGCTCGCCACTAGTTCGGATGATCAAATCTGGATCGCGTAAAGTTTTCGGCAAATGCCCCGTAAAGAGATATTCCCCAATCAACTCTTCTGTAATATCGCCTGGATTCACCTTAGCATCCAAAACATCCTGTGCAATCAATTTGACCGCTTGTGTAATCTCAGCTCGTCCACCATAATTGAGGGCAAAGTTAAGAATCAAGCCTGTGTTCAACTTGGTCAACTCCTCTGCTTTTTTCAAAGCTTCAAAAGTTTGTTTAGGCAAGCGATCAGTTTCCCCAATCATTTGGATCTTCATATTCTTTTGGTGCAATTCAGGGACATATTTATCATAAAATTCAACAGGCAAGTTCATGATAAACTTGACTTCCTGGTCTGGCCGTGTCCAGTTTTCAGTCGAGAAAGCATAAACAGTCATAGCCTTGACACCCATATCGCTAGCAGCAATCGCTACCGTTCTCAAAGCATCCATCCCAGCCTTATGACCAAAGACACGTGGCTGCATCCGTTTTTTAGCCCAACGACCATTGCCATCCATGATAACTCCGATATGTGCTGGCACCACTGCTGGTGTTTCTGTTACTTTATCTTTTTTTAAAAATCCAAACATGATTGTATTCCTATTCAAAAATCTATCGTTTCATTATACCATATTTTTCGCTTTTCTTCTATCATATTCTCTTATTCTAAGGCGGAATTCCCTATAGGACTCCTATCTTTCTAAACTAAGAAGCCTTGCATTTCCCAAAGAAAGTTGATACAATAAAAACATAAAGATTAGTCCTTGTTCAATCACAGGGGTTTTTTATTGAAAGGATCTTATCATGTCAAAAAAACTACAACGTAAAAAACAATTAAGAAACAGTCTTCGTCGCTCAGGCGCACTTTCAAACGCAGTAAATAAGGTTGTCGAAGAAACAAAAAAAGTTGTGAAACACGCTGAAAAAGCTGCAAATAACGCAGGTAAAGCCGTTTCTAAGCAAGTTGAAAAAACTGTAGAAGCAACTAAAGAGCAAGCTCAAAAAGTTACAAGCTCAGTAGAAGAATTCGCAGCCAACCTAGGTGGACTTTCAGTCGACCGTGCCAAGACTTTCTACGATGAAGGAATCAAATCTGCAGCTGACTTCAAAAACTGGACAGAAAAAGAGCTCCTTGCCTTGAAAGGAATCGGTCCAGCTACTATCAAGAAATTAAAAGAAAACGGCATCAAGTTCAAGTAATCTTTCTTGTCCCTTGCATTTCCGTCAAAAACTTGTTAAAATAAAGCCATTAGAGGTGTTTTGAGTCCCACATTTTACAGAAAGTGGCGGAGCTGAGAAGTCCACAAATGTGTCAAAACTGGTTGCTAATGGATGAAAATGAAATAAACAAAGTTGCGGGCTCTGCCCGAAATTGGGTGGTACCGCGGATAAACACATTCGTCCCTGTCAGATTGATGACAGGGGCGATTTTTTTGTAGAAAGCGAGGAAGAAGGATGACAAGAGCTGAATTGCCAGAACGAATCGAAACGGAGCGTCTTTTTTTACGAGTCCGAACAGTGGCGGATGCAGAAGATATCCATGCTTACGCCAGTCTTCCAGAAGTTTCTTACCCAGCAGGCTTTCCACCCGTCAAGACCTTGGAAGACGAGATCTATTACCTAGAGCATATCCTTCCCGATCGCAATCAAAAAGAAAATCTTCCAGCTGGTTACGGCATTGTGGTCAAAGGAACCGATAAAATCATTGGCTCTGTTGACTTCAACCATCGCCACGAAGACGATGTGCTGGAGATTGGCTATACCTTGCACCCAGACTATTGGGGGCGAAGCTATGTGCCTGAAGCGGCGCGTGCTTTGATTGATCTAGCTTTTAAAGAATTGAACCTTCACAAGATAGAATTGTCTTGCTTTGGATACAACCTTCAAAGTCAACGAGTCGCGGAAAAGCTTGGCTTTACCCTCGAAGCTCGCATAAGAGACCGCAAAGATGCTCAAGGCAACCGCTGTGATGATTTGAGATACGGCTTGCTAAAGAGTGAGTGGGAGGTGGATTGATGCATGTTTTCATCATTGGAGCTCCAGCTGCAGGGAAAATGACCATTGGTCAGGAACTTTCGAAACTCACCGGTGCGACTCTCTTTTTCAACCATCAACCAATTGATTTCGCACTCGAAATCTATCAGGATTTTACGGAAGAAATGTGGGAATTTGTTCGTAGCGTTAACTTTTCTTTTCTTGGAACAAGCGCCAGGCATCATCGGTCGGTGATTTTAACAGGTGTAACTGATTTTTCAAATCAATACCATCTGATGTATTTGAAGAATATTCAAGATTTATTAAATGAGTATCATCAAGAGATTCTCTTTGTTGAATTAGAAACGTCTCTTGAGGAGCGCTTACGTCGCAATCGAACGGAGAATCGGTTGAAATACAAACCCTTGAAACGGAATTTTGAGGTATCTGAAAGAGAAATTTTAGAGACTGATAAAACAGATCAACTTAATTCTCAAAAGCAACCGAGTGGCCTTCACCACTACCTGAAAATTAATAATACGAATCTGTCTGCAGAAGAAGTCGCAAAGCAGATTCAAGATAAAATGAATACAATAGAGAAAGGACAAACACATGTCTAAAGAACTTTCACCTAAATACAATCCAGCCGAGGTTGAGGCTGGTCGTTATCAAAAATGGCTTGATGCGGATGTTTTCAAGCCTTCAGGAGATCAAAAGGCTAAGCCTTATTCAATCGTCATTCCACCACCAAACGTAACTGGGAAACTCCACCTTGGTCATGCTTGGGATACAACTCTTCAAGATATCATTATCCGTCAAAAACGCATGCAAGGTTTTGATACGCTTTGGCTTCCTGGGATGGACCACGCGGGGATTGCCACTCAAGCTAAGGTTGAGGAGCGCTTGCGTGGTGAGGGCATCAGCCGTTATGACCTCGGTCGTGAGAAATTCCTAGAAAAAGTCTGGGAATGGAAAGACGAGTATGCCACTACTATCAAGGAACAATGGGGCAAGATGGGGCTTTCTGTAGACTACTCTCGTGAGCGTTTCACTCTTGACGAAGGTTTGTCAAAAGCCGTTCGCAAGGTCTTTGTGGACCTTTACAAAAAAGGCTGGATCTACCGTGGTGAGTTTATCATCAACTGGGACCCAGCGGCTCGCACAGCCCTTTCTGATATCGAGGTTATTCACAAGGATGTTGAAGGTGCCTTCTACCACATGAACTACATGCTAGAAGATGGTTCACGTGCCCTTGAAGTGGCGACAACTCGTCCTGAGACTATGTTTGGGGACGTTGCCGTTGCGGTCAATCCAGAAGACCCACGCTACAAGGATTTGATCGGTAAAAACGTCGTCCTTCCTATCGCTAATAAATTGATTCCAATCGTTGGAGACGAACACGCAGATCCTGAGTTTGGTACTGGTGTCGTGAAAATCACGCCTGCCCACGATCCGAACGACTTCCTAGTTGGTCAACGCCATAACTTGCCACAAGTCAACGTCATGAACGATGACGGAACCATGAATGACTTGGCCTTCGAATTTGCAGGCATGGACCGTTTTGAAGCTCGTAAGGCAGTCATTGCCAAGTTAGAAGAAATCGGAGCCCTCGTTAAAATCGAAAAACGTGTCCACAGTGTTGGTCACTCAGAGCGTACAGGTGTTGTGGTTGAACCACGCTTGTCTACGCAATGGTTCGTCAAGATGGATCAATTGGCGAAAAATGCCATTGCCAACCAAGACACAGACGACAAGGTTGAATTCTACCCACCTCGTTTCAACGATACCTTCCTTCAATGGATGGAAAATGTCCACGACTGGGTTATCTCTCGTCAGCTCTGGTGGGGTCACCAAATCCCTGCTTGGTACAATGCTGAGGGTGAAATGTATGTCGGCGAAGAAGCTCCAGAAGGGGACGGATGGACTCAAGACGAAGATGTTTTGGACACTTGGTTCAGTTCTGCCCTTTGGCCATTCTCAACTATGGGCTGGCCTGATGTCGACTCAGAAGACTTCAAACGTTACTTCCCAACTTCAACCTTGGTAACAGGTTACGACATCATCTTCTTCTGGGTGTCTCGTATGATCTTCCAATCATTGGAATTCACTGGTCGTCAGCCATTCCAAAACGTTCTTATCCACGGTCTCATTCGTGACGAGCAAGGACGCAAGATGTCTAAATCTCTTGGAAACGGGATTGACCCAATGGATGTCATCGAGAAATACGGTGCCGATGCCCTTCGCTGGTTCCTTTCAAACGGTTCTGCACCAGGTCAAGACGTGCGCTTCTCTTACGAGAAAATGGATGCATCTTGGAACTTCATTAACAAAATCTGGAACATCTCTCGCTACATCCTCATGAACAATGAAGGATTGACCCTTGAGCGAGCAACGGCCAATGTCGAAAAAGTTGCAAACAAGGAAGCCGGAAATGTCACTGACCGCTGGATCCTCCACAACCTCAATGAAACCATCGGAAAGGTCACTGAAAACTTTGACAAGTTTGAGTTTGGTGTCGCTGGCCACATCCTCTACAACTTCATCTGGGATGAGTTTGCGGACTGGTATGTTGAGTTGACCAAGGAAGTCCTTTATAGCGATAACGAAGAAGAGAAAGTCATCACACGTTCTGTTCTCCTTTATACTTTGGATAAGATCCTTCGTCTCCTTCACCCAATCATGCCATTTGTGACAGAGGAAATCTTTGGACAAATCTCAGAAGGCTCTATCGTTACAGCAGAATACCCTACTGTTAACCCAGCCTTTGAAGACCTTGCTGCCCACACTGGTGTAGAAAGCCTTAAAGACTTGATCCGTGCTGTTCGTAATGCGCGTGCGGAAGTGAACGTCGCTCCAAGCAAGCCAATCACCATCCTTGTTAAGACAAGCGATAGCGACTTGGAAGCCTTCTTTAACAGCAATGTCAACTACATCAAACGTTTCACAAACCCAGAACACCTGGAAATCGCATCAAACATCCCTGCACCTGAACTGGCTATGTCAAGTGTCATCACAGGAGCAGAAATCTACTTGCCACTTGCAGACCTCCTCAATGTCGAAGAAGAACTGGCTCGTCTCGACAAGGAACTGGCTAAATGGCAAAAAGAACTGGATATGGTAGGTAAGAAGCTCTCTAACGAACGCTTCGTAGCCAACGCCAAACCAGAAGTCGTCCAAAAAGAACGCGACAAACAAGCCGACTACCAAGCTAAGTACGACGCGACCGTAGCACGTATTGATGAGATGAAGAAGTTGGTGAAATAGTGGGTAAAGATTACGAAAATTATAAGTCGTGGTTTAATAAACCACTGAATATATTAGAGTCAAAAGGCTCAATTCTTGACTATTTAAATAATAATTTCGAAATGATTGATTATTATCAGAATCTATACTATGACGGGATTGTAATAGATGATCTGATTAACAAATTAAAACAAGGTCAATTTGATAATTTAAGTATTATTGATTTAAATAGATTTAGAATATTCCTAGATGCAGTCTTGTTAACTTTCAATAATGAGAAAGTTTATAATGTTTATTTGAAAGATAAGTTTGTCTTTCAACCATTTTTTGACAGATTGAATAATCCAAAACTCTTCATACGAGAACAACAATTTTTAAATGATTATAAAAAGTATTTGAACAATCTTTTAAAAATACATATTAATAAATTTGATTCATTTTTTTACTCACTAGATGGAGAAGACAGACGAGTTTGGGATCAGTTCAAGATAGTAAGAAATGCCTACTCACATATGCAATACGGTTTTTATGCAAATGATTCTACGGGGTTTCTAAGTAATTTTTCAATTTATAATCATGATAACGGACAAACTAAAGAAATTGGATTTGTTTTTGAACCAATTTTGCATCTTTTTATTCAGCAATTCTTTTCAAATTATTCCTCCTCTGGAATATCATATAAACACTCTTGGTTTGAGGTGGATTTTCAAAAAAAAGAAACCAAATTTAACGAAGTGACACTCCCGAAAAATTTTAATATAAAATACTCTGGTTTCGATAAAAGTCACCCAATGAATCAATTTACAGATATTTTGCAGAGTAATGATAAAAATATAATCAAACAATTTATCGAAAAGTATAATCTAGATTATCGAATTGAAGATATTAACGATGACGATTTAAGTAACTATCTTGAATTCTATTTAAACAGATACACATGGAGCGATGTAGACGATTTTATCAATCAAATAAAATTCTTATTTGATTTTGAAACGGAATTTTCAAATTTTTTGGTTCACTTAATTCAGTTGAATGACCGATTGATTGACTATTTAAGAGATAGATATCTTGGAGTTAATAGATTAGGGCAGATTATAGATAGTTTAAAAGAGCTACAGGAGGATGTTGATAAATCCCTTTGCTTTAAATTTTCTTTTGAAATTTTACGAATGTTTAATATTGCATCTCGTATGGAAGATGATGATTTACCTAAAATTAACTATTCTAAAATTAGCGTACAAGGTATCTTTTTAAAAAATCCTCTTGCGCTATATAACTACTATCAAAAAAATAAAGATAAATATGAAATCAAAACTCATAGAGACTTAAGAACAGCCTATATAGTTGAAAGACTTAGAAATGCAATTATGCACGGTCGATACTGGATTGAATTAAAAAATGGTATTGTGACTTATATATTGGAAGATAAGTTTAATCACAGAAGTGAGTTACTTGAAGTCCCTGAGGAAGCATTGCTTCGTTTTATAAATCAGGATATTTTTAAGATAAGATAATTAAAAAATTAATGAGTTTAGTTGATCGTAATAAAGCTAATATTTTAGAAAGCAGGTTACTACATGACAAATTCTGTAAGTTCGAACCGACCTGAGAAGTACAACATTGCAGCTTTCTTCTCAGGTGTTGGGGGAATTGAGTTGGGCTTTGAACAGACCAACGAGTTCAGAGTGGTGTATGCCAATGAATTTGATAAGTATGCGCGTCAGACTTATCAGTTAAACCATCCAGATACCTATTTGGATGGTCGTGATATTCACGATGTTCAGCCAGAGGATATTCCAGCTGAGCGCGTGGATGTGATTATGGGAGGTTTCCCTTGTCAGGCCTTTAGTATTGCGGGTTATCGCAAAGGTTTTGATGATGATCGTGGCGATCTTTTCTTCGAATTGCTTCGCATGATTGAGGGATGTAAACCTCGTGCTATTTTTATTGAAAACGTCAAAAACATGGTCGGTCATGACCATGGCAATACCTTCAAGGTTATTCGTGAAGCCTTGACTGAGAACAACTACTTCATCAAGTGGAAGGTTCTCAATGGGAAAGACTATGGAAATATCCCTCAAAACCGTGAGCGTATTTACATTGTTGGCTTTGATACCAAGGAAGCCTATGACTTGTTTGAGTTCCCCGAGGAAATCAAGCTGACTACGACTCTTCAGGATGTGATTAACTTTGGTGATCAGCTAGACGAGGTCTACTACTACCGTGAAGGCAAGCAGAATTTCTACGACCAGTTGAAGTTTGAAGTGACTAGTCAAGATACGGTTTACCAGTGGCGCCGTCAGTATGTCCGTGAAAATAAAAATGGTGTCGTCCCTACCTTGACAGCCAATATGGGAACAGGTGGACACAATGTTCCATTGATTTTGACGGACAGTGGCGAGATTCGGAAGTTGACTCCCAAAGAAACCTTTAATGTTCAAGGATATCCTAAATCCTTTAAAATCCCAGAAGGGGTTTCTAACGGTCAACTCTACAAACAAGCTGGAAACAGCGTGGTTGTTCCCGTAATTAAACGCATTGCAGAGAAAGTTGCTAAGGCTTTAAATGAGAGCCGAGGACAATCTCAACTTGACCGCTCTGGAAAATTTGCTATCATCTACACCAAGATGAATGGTCAATTTGAAGGGCAATCCTATGTCAAGGATTTTGTGGATAGCTATGAGCAAGCTCTTGAAAAAATCAAGGCTTATGATGATGGTTTAGCCGTTCTGTCAGATGAAGAGTATTTGAGACTTGTCAAAAAACAAGGAAAACTCGAATTTTACAGTATTAATTAACGAATATATAAGAGGATTAGTGAAAAACTAATCTTCTTTTGATATACTGAAAATAGAAAAGAGGGCGCTTATGTGGGAACATCTAAAGTCTGAACAAAAAGACAAATACAAAACCTTAATTACCAACTTCGCTAGCTTGAGCCAAGCTTTCTCTCAAAAGGCAGAATCCGAAGACGAAGGACAAACAGAACATGCTGTCGCTCCTATCGTCAACTCCAAATTCCAGGAAACTGTTTTTCAGAAAGCCTTTAATGCCATCGGAGAAGATATCGCCAATACCTCCTATGATGCCTCTGTCGTTGTAGATGAAAATCATAAATACCTAGTGGGGATCAAATCTTTTGGGATTAATTCAGGAGACCAAAAAATTGCCCAGTTTAAGAAAGATTCTCAATCATGGACGGACTTGTTGGGTGATATCAAGTTTCATGCGGATATTTCAGTAGATAAAGAAGCTGCAGACAAGGAAAACTATCAACGCTATGAAGAGTTGGCACGAAAGATTGCGACCTTGAGAAACCAGAGAATCGAATCTTCCAAAGCACAAATCAAGGGATTTAACTCAGACTCGGTCAATGTTGAAGCTGTTTATCACGTTCTGATGCCGACACCAAAGGGAGAAAATCCTAGGATTTTTGTTGGAGAAACGACTTATTTACCAGTCGATATTGATAATCTGGTCATTGAAGGATCAACAACTAAAAATAATCCTACCAATTTTCGATTTACGGATGGACAACACCACTACAAGTACACGGCAGCTGACAGCCAGCTCCACATGACTTTTAACAATAAAGACATTGTTGTAGACACTTGGGATGTCCATTACATCGAAGATCCTTTTTCTCTCTTTGAAAACCTTCATTTACTGACAGCTGAAAAGGAACAATCCGATATTTTAGAAACGGTGTCTTGGGTTATCACAGACAAACATGAAAATGTGGAAGAAAACTCTGGTTTCAATGCCTTTAACGGCGGTTCAAAATTAGCCAAAAAAGATCGTCTGCCACGGATTTTAAAGATTCAGGATAAATTCAAGGATATTTTAGCTCCAGAAGAACTAGCTTTTGTGACCTTTTCTCTAGAAGAAATCCTCTTGAAAAAATGGACTAGCAAAGATGAAAAAGCTCAGATGAAGGCGATTCGTGAGGATTTGATTCACTTTGTCCACGAGACTGGCAATGAAAAGCTCATTAAAGAAATCGAACAACTCGTCTATCGTCCAGTTAGTGAGGTTTACATTCCTCTGCCTGACTCCAAAAATTTCCACGATGCAAGGCCTGACTTCTTCGGACCAGGATTTGGAACCTTTGAACCTGGCTCTAAAAAACTAGCTCTGTCTAAAGAAGAAAGAACCTTTAAACTAAGATTTTTACCTTCTGGTGATGTTATAAACGCCTATATCAACCAAGAAGCTGGTAAGGCGATTCAGTCAACTGATAAGCAAGAAATTCTTGGAAATTGGATCTTGCGTGGCGTTTTCCAGTTGCAGGAACGAGAAGTCTTGACAGGTCAACGACTCAATGAGCTGGAAATCAACGGTATTCGATTAAGCAAGTTTAAAAATGGTGAAATCGGCATCGAATTTATCTGGATTGATACCGAAAACCCACCACACGATGCCATTGGCTGGGTAGCTAAATAGACTTGAATAACACAAAAAATCTCTTAGATTCATTTCTAAGAGATTTTTACTTACTTCTCTCCCCCTCACAACCATCCTTCTTCTTCGGCAGTTTTGGCTGCTTCGGTTCGGTTGCTGGCGCCTAGTTTGGAGAGGATATTGGTCATGTAATTACGAACAGTGCCGTTTGAGAGGTAGAGCTTATCCGCAATTTCTTGGTTGGAGAGGCCTTGGGCAACTCCATGCAAAACAGCGACTTCCTGCTCGGTCAAGGGATTGGGATGTGTCATCATGACTTCCATCAGCTCTGGAGAATATTCCTTACGTCCCTCTAACACCGTATGCAGGGTTTGCATGAGCTCGGCAATGCTCCGCTCTTTCAAGACATAGGCGTCGACTCCTGCTTTGACAGCTCGTTCAAAATAACCTGGGCGTTTAAAGGTCGTAACGATAACCACCTTTGTTTCAGGCACTTCTTGTTTGATCCACTCAAGTGCTTCGAGTCCTGTCTTGACTGGCATTTCGACGTCAAGAATAGCAATATCTACTGCTTCTTTCTCCAAAACCTCGATAGCCTCGGCTCCATTTTTTGCCTGCAAGACAGTCTCCACATCTGGCTGAAAGTTTAAGAGCTGGCACATGGCATCTCTAAGCATACTTTGATCTTCTGCGACTAATACTTTCATCTACTTTCTCTCCTTATAAGGCAGATGCACGCGCACCTCTGTGGGATCTTTCAAACTGACCAGCTCTACTTGACCTGAGAATGCTGCTGCACGGTCACGGACTGTATGGAGTTCATTTCCTTTTACAGTTGCAAATCCTTTCCCGTCATCTCTAACTGTCAGGATCAATTCCTGATCTGTACGTTCCAGTTTTAGATAGGCTTTTTCAGCGCTGGCATGCTTGATGATATTGGTCGCCAGTTCTAACAAAATCATAGCGGCTGTCGACTCTATATCCTGAGTCAGGCTAGCCTTGTCCAACTGATTATCAACCTCAACCTCAATCCCAGCAATCTCTAGCATCTTTTTGACAGTCTCAAGCTCTGAAGCTAGGGTCCGTGATTTCAGATTTTCCACAATGGTTCGCACTTCATTCATGGAATCCTTGCTGATCTGGTGAATTTCTTTTAATTCCTTTTCCACCTGTGGATAAGCCTCCATCTGAAACAACTGCAAGGCTAAATCTGTCTTGACACTCAGCATCGCAAAGGTATGTCCCAGACTATCATGCAAATCCTGACCGATACGACTACGTTCATTTTCAGCAAGCAATAGATTTATCTGGGCATTTTGCTTGGCCTGAGCTTCTTTCAAATCCTCCACAATACGAATCCGAACCAAGCCAAAAGTCATTAAATCGATAAAAGTGAGAATTCCAAGTAGATAGACTAGAAACTCAACTTCAACTTCCTGAAAAATCAAAAGTTGCCCCACAACAAGGACTTGAGCAAGGAGAAAAGTTCGGACATGTAAAGAATTAAAACTACGTACGCCGAAATGATAAATTAAGAGATTGGCAAGGAAAAAGAAGAACCAGATATAATTTACACCAACAAAGGCAGTATAGCCAGCTACATAGGCTAGCATGATAACCCAACAGAGCCAGGATAAACGCTGACTCTTGGTGGTTAAAACACCTAAGTAAGCCAAGACAAATAGAATATCAATCAACAAATGCCAGCTAGGAAGCTCCCCAGTCACTACAGGAACGATGGGAAAAACCATAAAAATCAAACTGGCCCAATACATATAATCTATGCTTTTCAGTCTTACAAGCATTAAGCATTCTCCTTATGACCTTGAAGGTAAATGGTCAAACCAAACAAAACTGTTGAAAAAACAAGTAGATAAACTGTGGCTGATAAATTGATGCCACCCTCGTTTAAGAAGGTCTTGAGCAACTCCATCAACTGATAAGTTGGTAGGCACTTTCCGATTGCTTGCATCCAGTCTGGAAATAAAGAGATGGGCATCCAGAGTCCGCCTAAAACAGCCAAGCCTAGATAGAGAAGATTGCCCACGACAGACATCAGCTGACTAGAAGGCAAGAGTGTCAAGGTCAAGCCAAGCGCTACAAAGGCAATACTTCCCGCAATCAGTAAGAACGCAGCCCCAATCCAGTTTCCTAGAGGCATATCTACACCTCTGACCAAGTGCCCAACTGAGAAAACAACCAGGATTGAGACCAAATAATCAACCATCATACTTGTTATCTTTGATAGATAATATTCTACCATATTTACTGGAGTATGGCGTAATGTTTTCTGCCAGTTGTTGATTTTATCGGTATGTAAGACAGCTGGGAATGAAAACATAGCTGTCGACATCATGGAAAAAGCCGTCATGGAGATGAGGTAGTCGCGCATAAAATTAGCCGGTCCACCTGGTGTGTCCTGGTACATACCTGAAAAGAATAAATAGAAGGCTGTCGGCATCCCTACGGATAACAGATAATAGACTAATTGTCGTTTGGTCAATAGAAATTCTATCTTGTTTAATGCGATCCATCGTTTCATCTTAGTCATCTCCCTTCTGTGTTTCTTCAAAGATTGTATCCAACAAGCTACGATTATTAACTTCAATTTCTTGAATCCTACATCCTGCTTGCACTAACAGTTGCCAAAAAGCATCTGCTTCGCGTGTGACTACTTGCAGGGCATCTTGTTTTTGTGACCAGTTTTCAACCAAGTTTGACTGCTCAATGATTTCCTTGTATGCTAGAGGAAGGATAAAGTGCTTTTCAATCTCCTCACTGCGCATGGCTAGAGGTGTTGTATCGCGAATCAACTCTCCCTTATTCAAGACCAAGATTCGGTCTGCTGTATGCTCTACCTCTTCGATATAATGGGATGAATAGAGGATGGTGACTCCCTTAGCTTTTAGCTCCTGAACAATTTCCCAAAAGCGTTGACGGGTTGAAGTATCCATGGCCGCAGTTGGCTCATCCAAAAAGACAAGTTTTGGTCGGCCAATCAAGGTCAAGACAAAAGAGAAGAGACGCTTTTGCCCACCTGACAATTTTTCTGCCAACTGTTCTTTTTGTTGCTTATCAAACTGCAATAGTTGATCGATTTCCTGATTGCTCAAGGGATTTGGATAAATACTTTGAAAGAAAGCAATCAACTCTTTGACCTTTAATTTCTGAACGATGACATTTTCTTGAGGGAGGTAGCCTCTAATGTAGTCTAACTGAGAACTCGTCACTGGCAAGCCTTGGATAGACACTTGACCTCTGGTGACCAGTTTATCTCCAAGCAAACAGTCCAAGAGTGTTGTCTTACCGGCACCATTTGGGCCAATCAAGGCGACGCATTCGCCTTCTGCTACCTCAAAGGAAATATCCTTCAAAATAACTTTACCCTTGATGGTTTTATTTAAGCTTTCTACCTTAATCATGTTCATGATATTCTCCTTTCAGCCACTCCTTTCCCATCGGAAAGGCGATAAAAATCATAAATCCTAGACCCCAGGCACCGCGAATGACTTGATGAAGGAAGGCTTGATCAAACCAACCTGTAAACATTTCGACCAACCATACCACTAGTGATAGTCCAATAAAAAGATAGAGAATCGCTTTTTTCATTTTTCAAACTCCTTTTTCACATCTGAAACCAATTTCAAACCTTCTCGGATCAACCAAGACATCATGCCAAATCCTGCAAATAGCTCCCAAGGAAAATGATAGAAGCCTTCATCCAATCCTGAGAACATGAGATAAGTCATGACTCCTGCTGCTACTAAACTCATTGCGACAATTACTTTATGTTTCATTTTTTTCTTCCTCCATTTGATACATCTAGTATAATTCTTTGAAGGTAGAATCACTAGAAGCTTCTGTCATGAGGAAATATGACAAATGTCACAAAAAAAAGAAAGTTGATTTCTCAACTTTCTTTTTCTATTATTTAATCTTTATTCCACACTGAAAAGATATGGGTAAACCGGTTGTTGACCTTGGTGGATTTCTACTTCGACATCTTCGAATTCCTCTGCGATTTCTTGAGCAATTTCATTTGCCAATTCTTCGCTTCCGTCTTCTCCAACATAGAAGGTTACGATTTCACTGTCTTCGTCCAACATATGTTTCAATGTTTCAGTCAATGTTTGGTGCATATCAGGGTTTGATACGAGAATCTTACCATCCACCATACCAAGATTGTCATTTTCATGAATTTCTAGACCATCGATAGTTGTGTCACGAACGGCTGTTGTTACACTACCGCTGACAACGTCGCCAAGGGCTGCAGTCATGCGTTCTTGGTTTTCTTCGATAGACTTGCTTGGGTCAAATGCTAGAAGGCTAGTCAATCCTTGAGGAATTGTACGAGCTTCTACCACAACAGCTGGTTGTTCCAATACTTCAGCTGCAGATTGAGCTGCCATGAAGATGTTTTTGTTGTTTGGCAAGAAGATGATGTTACGAGCATTAACTTTCTCAACAGCCTTGACAAAGTCTTCTGTCGAAGGATTCATGGTTTGTCCACCCTCGATGACATAGTCCACACCTTGAGCACGGAAGATGTCTGCCAATCCTTGTCCAGCCACTACTGCGATAAGAGCATATTCTTTTTCTTCAACTGGCTTGCTGACTTGAGCTTCTTCTTTTTCTACCTGCGCTTCGTGTTGGTTACGCATGTTGTCGACTTTAACCTTGACCAAGCTACCATATTTGAGACCTTCTTGCATAACAAGTCCTGGATCTTCTGTATGGACGTGAACTTTAACGATTTCGTCATCATTGACAACAAGTAGAGAATCCCCAAGTTCGTTCAAGTAGTTACGGAATTCTTCGTAGTCAAACTCTTTAGCATAAGTTGGACCTTGCTTGAGGGCAACCATGATTTCAGTACAGTAACCAAAGGTAATGTCTTCAGTTGCTACATGTCCGGCTACAGATTTGTGGTGTTCTGCATTAATCATCTCACCCATATTGGCTGGAGTCGCTACAAAGTCTTCAGATGCACTGTATTCACCAGTAAGAGCTGAAAGGAATCCTTCATAGATGAAGACCAAACCTTGACCACCTGAGTCCACAACTCCAACTTCCTTCAATACTGGAAGCATTTCTGGAGTTTTAGCAAGGGCTGCTTTAGCTCCTTCCAAGGCTGCACGCATAACTTCAACTGCGTCATCTGTCTGTTCTGCTTTTTTCTTAGCACCGATGGCAGCACCACGTGATACTGTCAAGATTGTCCCTTCAACAGGCTTCATAACAGCCTTGTAGGCAACCTCAACACCTGATTGGAAAGCAAGAGCTAGGTCTTTCCCTGTTAACTCTTCTTTTGTCTTGATAGCTTGTGAAAATCCACGGAAAAGCTGAGAAGTGATAACTCCTGAGTTTCCACGCGCACCCATCAAAAGACCTTTAGCCAAGATACTTGCAGCCTCACCAACAGTTGAAGCTGGTTTGTCTGCTACTTCTTTAGCACCATTTTCGATTGTCATTCCCATGTTTGTTCCTGTATCTCCGTCTGGAACTGGGAAGACGTTCAATGAATTGACGTATTCGGCTTGCTTGTTCAAACGAGTTGAAGCAGCCTGTACCATTTCTTGAAATAAGCTTGTAGTAATATTTGACACGATTATTCTCCTACAACTTTGATATTTTGAATGTAGACATTCACAGTTTGAGCAGTGATTCCAAGTTGGTTCTCTAAGCTAAAGCGAACACGTTCTTGGATGTTTTTTGAAACTTCACTGATTTTTGTACCGTAGCTCAATACAGTATATACATCAACTGCAATACTACCGTCTTCAGCTGCTTTAACGACTACACCTTTTGAATAATTTTCCTTACCAAGAAGGGCTTGGAAATTATCTTTGAGGGCATTTTTACTAGCCATACCGACTACACCAAAAATTTCAGTTGCTGCACCACCTACGACAGTAGCGATTACATCATCTGTCAGTTCGACTTGACCATCTTTTGTATTAATTTTTACAGTCATTTTTTTTACCTCAAATAGTTGATACTCTATTTTATCATATTTCAGCCCAACTGTAAAAGCAGAATGATGTATCATCGGATATTTGCTTGATTTTTCAAATGATTTCAGCTTTCGAGCAAAAGAAAAAGACCTATTAGGTCTTTTCATGTTTATTAAACGCGTTCTACTTTTCCTGATTTCAAAGCACGAGCTGAAGCCCAAACTTTTTTAGGTTTACCATCGATAAGAACAGTAACTTTTTGAAGGTTTGGTTTTACGGCACGTTTAGTTTGGTTCATCGCGTGTGAACGGTTGTTTCCTGATACAGTCTTACGACCTGTAAAGTAACATACTTTAGCCATTGTGTTTTCCTCCTATTAGATCTAATATAGCGGATGTGCTAGCACCACATACCGTACTATGTTATCACACTTTCTTATTTTTGGCAAGGGAATTGGAAGACTTTTTTTATTTGACGTAGACGACACCAAGTTTCCCGAAAGCTACGTCTCCACGGATAATCAAGGTTTTGCTGGTTGGGGCTACAGGAGCATCTGCCTTGGCTGCACCACAAAAAGTTTCCACCTTCAGGTCCACTCTCCAGTGTTGGGGCACATAGATAACTGCATTCCCAAATCCGACTTCTATCTTCAAGGTTGCGCTATCTCCTAACATCTCTGCATTGTCATAATAGATTTTGGCATTCCCAAATCCGACTTCAAACTCGTCTTCTACCAATTCTTGGTCTTGCTTGTAAAATGTACCCGCCCCAAAAGCGACTTCCTTGTCTGTCAGAATAGTCTTTTCACCGTCATACCACCATTTTTTTCCATTCCAAGTTCTGTTAGAATGAGTCAGCATACTTACTCCAAGCACGATGAGAATACTCGCCCAGAACAGTGATTGATTGGGAATCGGTAAAATATCATAAAAATGATTAGCAATCATGAGGGCTACTAGGGCTGTAACGGAGGCTGAAGTGAAATGACGACGAAGGATTGCCTCAACTGATTGATAGGCAAAAAATCCAATACCGATCAAGGGCCAAATCTGCCCTCCGAATGAAGGGATTCCAAAATTCCCTTGTAACAATACTAAAGTTGCCAATACTAGCAACACAATACCAAATGCTTTCTTTTTCATGTTCTTACCTCATGTTTCTTAGATTTTCTTTTAGGAGGGATTGGTAGTGTCGTGACACGTGAACCTCCTTGTGGGTTTGATAAAAGGAAATAGTACCTGTCCCTGAGAAGGACTTGTCCACCGAGTAGACCTGCCGAAGATTGGCTATGGTCGACTTGGAAACCCGACTGAAATAACGTGGCAGGATAGACTCCAACTCATAAAGCTTGAGCCGAACCTCGTAGGCCTCTTTCTGGGTATGGGCGTAAATCTTGCTACCTTCCGTCTCAAAGAAGAGGATTTCTGCCAAGTCTAAGTAATACTCACCCGTCCCCTTGTAAAAGATCAACCTAGGAGCCTTGGTTTCTTGCAAGAGTCGTTGCAAGTCAGCTATCTCATCTGTCAGGGCTGCAGCCTTGATGACAATCTCTGTCTCAGTTAATTCACTATCAATCTCGATTCGTAACTTCATCCTATCTCCTTTCTGCATCTACTATACCAAAGGCCAGAAGACTTTACAAGGGCAAAAAAGCAAGTGGTCACTTTTGACCCGTAAGTGGTTACGAGGCCAAGCCCACTTGCTTTGCATTTCACAAAATAAAGAAAAGAAATCCCCAAAGTAGGCCACAAGCGTAGCCAACTAAAACATCCTTGGGATAATGAACGCCACCCAAGACTCGCACAAGACCGAGAAAAGCTGATAAGACCAACAAAACCAACCCCACAGGCAGATTTGCATGCAGGCAAGCCATGGAAATGATGGTTGCTGAAAAGACGTGGCGACTAGGCATTGAATTCCCAGAGCTGTCCTTATCTAGTAGCGGGACAATTTCCCAAGTTTCATAAGGTCGTGGTTGATTGATCCACTTACGAACTAGCGTCAATAGGACAAAGCCAAAAGCTGGCACTAAGATATAAGCATAAAGGTCGCTCCCAACCCCTTTACTTACAAAGTTTGTTCCCAACAAGGTCAAGTAAGCTAAGGGCATAAGAACTGTCATCATGCGATTAAAGACTCGCATCAATTGCAATAGTTGTGGATGTCGAAGAAGACTTGATTTCCTCTTCTCGTACCACTCTTGATAGTTTTTCATCTGTTTTCTCGTTGTTTCTAGATTTTACACAAGAAGCCTGACAGAACGAGTCTGCTAGCATCTCCTACTCTAGTATAGTGCAGAAAAAGAAGGCCGTCAAGCCTTCTTTTGATTTATTCTTCTGCTTCGTCTTCTGTAAATTGACTATTGTAGAGGTCTGCATAGAAACCACCCTGAGCCATTAGCTCATCATGATTGCCTTGCTCGATGATGTTTCCTTCTTTCATGACCAGAATCAAGTCAGCATTGCGGATCGTTGACAAGCGGTGGGCGATGACAAAGGATGTGCGTCCCTCCATCAAACGGTCCATAGCCTTTTGAATCAACTCCTCCGTACGAGTATCGACTGAGGATGTTGCTTCGTCCAGAATCAAGAGCGGAGCATCCTTGAGCAGAGCACGAGCGATAGTCAAGAGCTGCTTTTGACCTACTGACAAGGTCACTGTATCATCCAAGACTGTATCGTATCCATCAGGTAAGGTTGTGATGAAGTGGTGGATTCCTACTGCTTTGGCAGCTTCAATCACTTCTTCATCACTGATACCTGTTTGATTGTAGATGAGATTGTCATGAATGGTTCCTTCAAAGAGCCAGGTATCCTGCAAGACCATTGAAAAGGCATCGTGTACTTCTGAGCGCTTCATAGCCTTGGTATCCACACCATCAATGTGAATACCTCCCTTATCAATCTCATAGAATTTCATCAAGAGGTTAACAATGGTCGTCTTCCCAGCTCCAGTTGGTCCAACAATAGCAACCTTTTGACCTGCATGAGCTGTCGCGGAAAAGTCGTGAATGATCGTTCGCTCCGGTGTGTAGCCAAATGAAACTCTGTCAAAGACCACTTCACCCTTCATGTTGGTCAATTGTCTTTCCTTATGAGATTCATCTTCCATTTCCTCTTCACCTAGAAATTCGAAGACACGAGTCATGGCTGCACTAGCTTGTTGTAAGCTGGTAATTCCTTGGGCAATCTGTGATAAGGGTTGCGAGAAGGTTCGAACATAAACCATGAAGGCTACAATAATCCCGATACTGATATACCCTTCAAGAGCCAAGGCAGCACCGACGATAATGACTAGAACATAACTAAAGTTGCCTACAAAGACCATGGCAGGCATCATAATTCCAGAAATAAACTGAGATTTCCAGATGCTATCATGTAGATTCTGATTCAAGCCTGCAAATGTATCTTTTGTTGGTTCCACAGCATTATAGCTGGTCACCACATTGTGGCCAGAGTACATTTCTTCCACATAGCCATTTACAGCTGCTAGGTTATTTTGTTGAGCTTTAAAGTAGCCCTGCGACTTGGCCATAATTACGGAAACCGCCGTAAATCCAACAAGGGTTGAAACAACGGTTACTAGTGCCACAATCCAGTTCATACCAAACATGGTAATCAAAACAGCAATCAGCAAGAAGCTAGCTGAGATAACTGTCCCTAGACTTTGATTGAGTGACTGAGCCGCCGTATCGACGTCATTGGTTACACGAGAAAGAGTGTCCCCTTGAGAATGACGGTCAAAATAAGCAAGTGGCAAGCGATTGATTTTCTCAGCAATAGCTGTCCTCAAACGTTTTGAGAAATGTTGGATACTAGTTGAAAAAATGTAGGCTTGCGTATAGTTCAGGATAATCCCAATCACATAGAGGATAACCAAAAAGCTAGCAATACTTGAGACAGCCTCTAGGTCAATCTCTGTCATTAACCCATCTGAAATCAAATTGGTGATTTCTTTGATTTTAGTTGGTCCATAAACCGTGATAATACTTGAACATATAGCCGCCACAACTGCGATTAGTAGGGGAAGTTGGAGACCTGCTAGAAAAGGTCTACATTGTTTCCATAAGGACATTTTCTTATTTTCCATGTTCCAATTCCTCCTTCGATAGTTGTGAATAGGCAATTTCTTGGTAAACTTCATTGCTTGCGAGAAGTTCCTTGTGGGTGCCTTGTCCCACGACTTTACCTTGATCCAAGACTAAGATTAGGTCTGCATCCATAATGGTTGAAATGCGTTGGGCAACGATTAACTTGGTCATGGATTGTGTTTTTTCAGCTAATACTTGACGCAAGATACGATCGGTCTTGTAGTCCAAGGCTGAGAATGAATCATCAAAAATAAGAATCTCTGGTTTACGAGCCAAGGCACGTGCAATGGCCAGACGTTGTCTCTGTCCACCTGAGAAATTGGTCCCACCTTGAGCCACTTCTGATTCAAGACCAGCTTCCTTATCCTCGATAAAGTTTTTAGATTGAGCCAATTCCAGAGCTTGCCACATGGCCGTCTCACTTAGTGGTGTTTCTTGACTCTTACCAAAGTCGAGATTGCCCTTAACATCTCCAGAAAAGAGCACAGCTTTTTGAGGAATATAGCCAACTTTATTACGCAAATCTTCTAAGTCATAATTCTGAACATTGACGCCGTCTACTAGAATTTCTCCCTCTGATACATCATAAAAACGGGGCAAGAGGTTAACTAGAGTAGATTTACCAGAACCGGTTGAGCCGATAAAGGCAATGGTTTGCCCTGCTTCTGCCTTGAAGCTGACATGTTCCACAACTGCTTCTGAGTTTTTAGAGTATCGGAAGGTTACGTCGCGGTATTCCACTTGACCTTTTACAGAAGAGTTTGCTGTCTGTGAGTGACTAGGATTTTCAATAGTAGAATGAAGGTCCAAGACTTGATTGATACGACCTGCAGAAACCAAGGTACGAGGCAAGACGATAAAGAGAGCACCCATGAGTAAGAAGCCCATTACCACTTGCATAGCATAGGACATGAAGACCACCATATCGCTAAAGAGGGGTAGACGCTCTGTCAAGCTAGCGTCGTTGATAAGATAAGCACCAATCCAGTATATGGCAAGGACCAAGCCACTAGAAATCGCCATCATAATAGGATTCATAATGGCCATTAAGCGACTGACAAAGAGATTGATTCGTGTGACTTCATCATTGGCTTCTTCGAATTTCTTATCTTGATATTCCTCAGCATTGTATGCACGAACAACTCGAATCCCTGTCAAGCTTTCACGGGTGATGCTATTGAGTTTATCTGTCAATTTTTGAATGACAGATTGTTTAGGAAAGGCCAAAGTCATCAAGACAGTTGTCATCAGAACATTGACAATGACTGCTACCACTACTGCCCAAATCCAGTATTCAGACTTACCAAGGATTTTACCAATGGCCCAAATAGCCATGATAGGACCACGAGTGACCACTTGGAGACCCATGGTAAAGAGCATCTGAATCTGCGTGATATCATTAGTCGTCCGAGTCAATAGACTGGGAATAGAGAAACGTTTAATTTCTGTCTGAGAATAATCCAATACACGATTAAAAATATCGCTTCGTAGTTGAGCCGTATAGGATGCTGCAACTCGAGCGGCAAAAAATCCAACTGTTACAGATGATAGGAAGGCTAAGAATGACAAACCCATCATCTTAGTTGCTGGCGACCAAAGGTCTCCCAACTCCGTACCTGGCGTTCCGAGTAATTCTGTTATTTTTGAAACGTAAGTCGGTACTTCTAACTCTAGATAGACCGAGCAACAGGTAAAGAGAACAGTTATTAGAATCATGCCCCACTCTTTTCCTGTGATACGCTTAGCGAGTTTCTTCATTCTTACCTCCTATTTTTTCTACATTTGCTTGTAGGCGGCCCATGACTTCTTCAAAAATAGCGAGATTCTCTTCGGAAATACCATCAAGTAAGCTGCGGTCAATTCGATCAAAGAAAGACTTAACTTGCTTCATTTGAGAGCGTGATTTTTCGGTCAAATGAACAAATTTCGCCCGTTTATCACTTGGGCTCGCCTCCAACTCTACCAAACCATTTTGTACCATACGCTTGACCAAATTACTAGCAACTGACTTGGTAATATTGAGTTCTTGTTCAATATCTTTGATGAGTGTTAATTCTTGTTCATGCTCACGACGTTCTAAAAAACGAATGACCTGCCCTTGCGGTCCTCCCATAAATTCAATACCACAACGCTTGGCTTCCTTTTGTACCATCAGATGTAACTGGTGACCAAAACGTTTAAAGATCAACATCGGTTTATCCATGCTTTCTCCCTTCTAAGTAAAAATAGTTCTCATAAGAACATTTAAGTTTCCATGAGAACTATTTTATCATTTTCAGAAAAGATGTCAAGAAAAAAGTTTTCATGAGAACTATCTAAGCAGAAATTGACATCAGCTCTTATTTTATCTATAATAAACACTATCTCACACCTATAAGAATACACCCTGATTAGAAATGAGAAACTCACAAATGAAACATAAAGAAGAGAAAATTTTAGGAATCTTTGCCATCATCTTTGGAACCCTGGCCCTTCTTGGTTCCTGGCTACCAATCATTAGCATTCTAGCGTTTTTCTTTGCCATTATTGCTATCTCCCTAGGAGTTTTTGGTATCGGCCTTAATCTCAAAAATCGTAAAATATTGGCTATTATCGGAACAAGCCTAGGTATTCTATCCATTTTTCTTGTCTTAATGACGCAAGTATTACCTTCTGGTGTCTTTACTGACTTGGCTAAAAACTTTCGACACCCATATAGAAGTCTGACCTCTTTAACAGAAGATGAGGAATTTGGAAACTTACCAGATTATAGACCAGACGAGGATCATGATGAAGAGGATATCGAAGATACCGATACCTTCTCTTGGACCCAGGAGCAGTTCGATGCTTTGATAGAGGGAGACACTGCAAACAGAGGAAAAGGCGGCTCCAACTACAAAGATATCATCAGCAAGCATGGATTACCAGATTCTGAAATTGAGTCAACCTCAGGTGACTACGACATCAAGCGAATCACCTATCTATCCCTCGGTTCAAACACCAAGACAGTCGTACTCACTTTCGCAAAGCAGGAAAACGGCCAGTTTCTTCTCGTCCGTAAATTTGCCCTAGGCTTAGATAGAAAAGAGCAAACTGATGATGGAGTGAAAGTTTAACATAACAAAAAAGCGAATAGCTATTAAGCCTGTTCGCTTTTCTATTAGAATCCATCTACGTTTGTGTAGATTTTTTGTACGTCTTCGTCGTCTTCAAGTACGCTGTATAGTTTTTCGAATGTTTCTAAATCTTCACCTGACAACTCAACTTCTGATTGAGGAATCATTTCCAATTCAGTTACTTGGAATTCTTCGATACCAGATTCACGCAAAGCCACAATAGCTTTGTGAAGGTCAGTTGGAGCTGTGTAAACAGTGATTGTTCCTTCTTCTGCTTCTACATCGTCTACATCGACATCTGCTTCAAGCAAGAGCTCAAAGATAGCATCAGCGTCGTCACCAGCAAATACGATGACACCCTTGTTGTCAAAGAGGTAAGATACTGAACCTGAAGCTCCCATGTTACCACCGTTTTTACCAAAGGCAGCACGGACATTGGCAGCTGTACGGTTAACGTTTGAAGTCAGGGTATCCACGATGAGCATTGAACCATTTGGTCCGAAACCTTCGTAACGACCTTCTGTAAATGTTTCGTCTGTGTTTCCTTTTGCTTTATCGATAGCCTTATCAATAACGTGTTTTGGCACTTGCGCTTGTTTAGCACGGTCGATAACGAATTTCAAAGCAGTGTTGAGTTCTGGATCTGGTTCCCCTTTTTTAGCTGCTACATAGATTTCTACACCAAATTTTGCATATACTTTAGAGTTAGCTCCATCTTTAGCCGTTTTCTTGGCTACGATATTGGCCCATTTACGTCCCATTAGGAATCTCCTTTTTTCACATTTTAATCTTTCTTATTATAACACAAGTCTAGTCGATTTTCACTAGAGGAAATGGATTTTTCTTTTATAAATGAAGCTAGGATTGTCCGCCGACAGCCAAGATTTTCTTGCCTTCTTTTATCCAAGGGTGCTGAGAGAGTGAGATATAAAGCTGTGCAGTCATAACAAGCCAAAGTAGTGGTTCACATAGAATCACACCTGTATAACCTGCCCAAGGAATAATCCAAGCGACAAAAACAATTTTCCCGATAAACTCGATAAAACTAGATATGAGGGGTAAGAGTTTTTGACCGAGTCCCTGCAAACTATTTCTATAAATCAATAAAAGACTCAAAAACGGATAGAAAACAGAACTAATACGTAGGTACAAGGTTCCATTTTCAATCAAGTAACCATCTGTTGAACTCGCTAAGAAAGAAACTAGGCTAGGACTTGCAAAAAATAGGAACACACAAGCAAAGGTTGCCCAAGCCATACTCAAATAGCTCCCTACACGAAGACCTTGGACGATACGATCTGGACGTTTTGCCCCAAAGTTTTGAGAGATAAAAGTCGTCATAGAAGCCGAAATTGCCGTCATTGGCAATAGAGCAAAAGCCATAATTCTACGTGCTGCCGTTTGGGCACTGATAATAACTGCTCCAAAGCCATTAACAGAGGATTGCAAGATGACACTTCCGACAGAGACGATTGAACCCATCAGCCCCATGGCTAGCCCCTGCTCCAAGAGATCGACATAGAGATCCTTATTCCATCTGAAATGTTTAAGTTCTGGAAGAAGCTCTGGAACACTCTTGCGGATATAGAAATAACAGAGAATAGCGGACAAACCTTGCGAGATGATAGTTGCAAGACCTGCAGACTGAACCCCCAACTGCAGTTGTGTAATAAAATACAAATCTAAAATGACGTTAACAATGGCTGAAAAGATAAGAAAGGCAAGCGCCGCAAGGCTATCACCAATCGAGCGTAGTAATCCTGCAAAGAGATTATAAGCAAAGCTAACTCCCACACAGCTGACAATCATTGAGATGTATTCATAGGATTGGGGGAGGATTTCTGCAGGTGTTTCGAGATATTGTAAGAGCGGATAAAGACCGAAGAAACCCATCAGCATGACAAGAGCACTCAGGATTGCACCTAAAATCCAAGTCGCTGCGACAGCCTCTTTAATCTTTGTGAAATTACGAGCACCATAAAGCCGAGCAATAACAACTCCCATCCCATTTCCGACTCCGAGGGCAAATCCAATAATCAAATCAAAAATAGCTGTCGTAGCTCCGACTGCCGCCAAGGAATTTTGTCCTAAAAAACGCCCAACAATCAAAATATCAGCTGTATTGTATAGTTGCTGAAAGATATTGGACAGTAAAATCGGTAATGCAAAACTAATCAGTGAAGGAAGAATGGGACCATGAATCAAGTCCACCGTTGATTTCTTATTCATAAGGCTATTATATCAGCTTTCAAGTTGAGGAACAAGGGAGTTTCCTTAAGAAAGCGTTGCCTATATGTAAACAATCTGGTATAATCTTGACAGAAAAGGAGGGTATGTATGAGCTTAACAAGTCAGTTAATTACAGATGTATTCCCAGACCTTGAGAAAGTGGAACAATTAAACAAGGAGGCCTTCCCTGAAGAAGAACGCGTCTCTTTGGAGGAATTCTTAAGCTACCAGGATAGAGATGACGCCCACTTTTTCGCCTTTTATAATGAAGAAGAGTTTGTCGGCTTTGCTTTTGCCATTTCTAATCAAAAAGCTTTCTACATTAGCTTCTTTGCCATTATGCCCCATCTCCGTAGCCATGGATACGGGAGAGAAATCATTGAAAAACTCATTGATTTTTACCAGCGTACGATGATTCTTGAAGTGGAGCGCTTAGACGAAGACTGTGACAATCTCGCACAAAGAAAATCCCGCATGGACTTTTACTTACAAAATGGCTTTAAAACTGCCAACGCCTTCTTGGAATACGAGGGAATGAGTTTCGAAATTCTCTATCGTGGCGACCACTTTGATGAAGAGGCCTATCGGAACATCTTTCAAAAATTGCA
Source organism: Streptococcus pseudopneumoniae (assembly GCF_001074155.1). Lineage (GTDB taxonomy): Bacteria > Bacillota > Bacilli > Lactobacillales > Streptococcaceae > Streptococcus > Streptococcus pseudopneumoniae_A. Next base: position 112,455 of record NZ_JUUZ01000034.1, on the reverse strand, counting down.
AGAAGAGAACTACTTCGACTTTCGTATCGAATACCGACGCTTTAGTGACCACTAGTCATCATGAAACAAAAAGTAGCAGTTTTACTGCTACTTTTCTTTTTATTCTTCAATTTCGATTTCAAGAGCGTCGCCCAAATCAAGTGTTACTTCTTGGTTAGAATCTGCATCAGCTGCTGCACTTGCTTTAGAACCTTCTTCCTCTTCGATCAAGCCATATTGAACACGAACTTGGTGGTCAATTTCATCAAAGATTTCTGGATGATCTGCCAAGTATTTCTTCGCATTTTCAGAACCTTGTCCGATTTTTTCACCCTTGTATGAGTACCAAGCACCTGCTTTTTGGATAATATCCAAATCACTAGCAATCTTCAAGAGTTCACCAGTTCTAGAAATCCCTTCACCATACATGATTTCAACAAGAGCTTCTTTGAACGGTGGAGCCACCTTGTTTTTCACAACTTTAATCTTAGTTTCTTTACCAACGTTCGTATCTTTTTGATCACCAGTTCCCTTGATTTGTGTACTTCCACGCACATCCAAACGGACTGAAGCATAGAATTTAAGGGCGCGTCCACCAGGAGTTGTTTCTGGATTTCCAAACATAACCCCTACTTTTTCACGCAATTGGTTGATGAAGATAGCAATTGTCTTTGTCTTGTTGATAGAAGCACCGAGTTTACGCATAGCTTGGCTCATCATACGAGCTTGAAGACCAACGTGGCTATCTCCGATATCTCCATCGATTTCCGCACGAGGTACAAGAGCTGCAACTGAGTCAATAACCACAAGGTCAACCGCACCTGAGTCGATCAATTTCCCTGCAATTTCAAGACCTTGCTCACCTGAGTCTGGTTGTGACAAGAGCAATTCGTCAATGTTAACCCCAAGAGCTGCTGCATAGGCCGGGTCAAGAGCGTGTTCCGCATCGATAAAGGCTGCAATTCCACCTTCTTTTTGTGCTTGCGCTACAGCGTGAAGGGCTACTGTTGTCTTACCTGATGATTCTGGACCGTAGATTTCGATGATACGCCCCTTAGGATAACCACCTGAACCGAGTGCAATATCAAGTGCCAAAGAGCCTGAACTCATCACTTGCACTTTTTGTTCTGCTCGCTCACCCAAGCGCATGATTGAGCCCTTACCGAAGTCTTTTTCAATCAATTTAAGCGCATCATTCAAAGCTTTTTCACGATCAGCTCCAAATTTTTTCCCAATTTCATCTAATTTTTTTGTTGGTTTTTTCGCCATTTTGTTCTCCTATATTTTAATGATTCTAAGAACCTTCTTCTATTATATCAAAAGTCAGTCACTTAATAAAGCTTTGCGAACTAAGTTAAAAGCATGCATGACTGCAATTTTACGAACATCTGCTCGACTTCTTCCAGCTATATTGACCTGAACAACTTCTGTGCCTGATGCTTGAGACAAACCGATAAAAACTGTGCCTGCTGGATGCCCTTCTAAACTATCCGGACCAGCCACTCCTGTCAAGCTAACCCCAAAGTCTGATTGAGTTTTAAGCCGTGCCTGATCTGCCATTTTTTCCGCCGTAAAGGCTGAAACAACTCCATGTTTTTCCAACTCTACTTGTGGAATATCTAACATCTTAGCCTTTTCTTCCAGACTATAAGTGACAAAACCACCTTTAAAGATAGCTGACACTCCCGAAAAGTCTGCCAAAGTTGCTTGAAAAAGCCCTGCTGTCAAACTTTCCGCAGCTGTGATAGTTTTCTTTTGTTTTTTCAAGTCCTCAACAACTACACTAGCTAGACTCGCTTCCTCACCATAACCATAGCAAATATCCTTTAAAGCAACACCTTCAAAAGTCTGACGTGCAAGAATTTGAACCTCAAGACAATCCAAAGATTTTCTTGCTTCTTCTTGACTAGTAGCCTTGGTAGACAAACGCAGAGTCACTTCTCCCGTTTTTGCATAAGGGGCCAAGGTTGGATCAGTCTGCTCTTCAATCAAATCTGACAGAATCGTTACTAGCTGGCTCTCACCAATGCCAAAGAAACGCAGCACGCGTGAGTACAACTTAGCTCCAGTGGTCAATCTCGGCAACAGTTCATTTAAAACCATGGGTTTTAGTTCGCTTGGTGGCCCTGGTAGGACAACATAGGTCACGCCAGCCACCTCAATCATGCCTCCGACTGCTAGTCCCGTTTCATTGGGTAGCGAAGTTGAACCCTCAACGATTTGAGCTTGGCGTTCATTATTTGGAGTTCGAGCATAGTCTGGGCGATGAGCAAAGAAATCATCTAATTTAGCCTGTGCTTGAGCATCAAAAGTCAAATCACGCCCTAGAAATTGTGCCAAGGTTTGTTTGGTCAAGTCATCCTCTGTTGGACCTAGTCCTCCCGTTAGGATAACTAAATCACTCCGTTTCTGAGCAATTTCCAACAAGGATAAGAGACGAGATTCATTATCTCCTACAGCCGTTTGGAAGTAGACATCAACACCGATTTCAGCCAACTTTTCAGACAAAAACTGAGCATTGGTATTGACGATTTGACCTGTTAGAATTTCTGTCCCAACAGCTATTATTTCCGCTTTCATTTTTTCCTCCTACTTATCTATTCGGATTTCTTTGAAAAAATCGCAGGAAAATTCCTACGATTTGAGTATTCATTTCTTATTGTTCTTGTTGTATTTGTTGCTCTTGATTTACAACGGAACCAGCTGTTTGTGGCAAATGACCATAAATATTTTCATACAAGACTACATTTGTCTCCAATTCGGTAACTTCTGGTTTACCCAATGAACGACGTAAAAGATTTTGCATCTCTAACATATGCTCAGATGTCACGATTTGGTAAGATGTCTCATCAATCATTGCATCCTCTCCACGCAATTGCTGAGACTCAATATTCTTAAAGGAATCTTGGTAGCCCATCAACTGAGGAATCGTTGTTGTCGTAATCTCGATATTTGTCTGCATGTTATCGCTAAGAGCCTTCAAAATTTCTTGGTAGTGGCTGACACTATTCAAACTAAGAATTTTTTCAACAATCTTTTGGATAACTTCGCGCTGACGTTTCTGACGACCGTAGTCTCCCTCTGGATCCTGATAGCGCATGCGTGAATATACTAACGCCTCGTCACCATTTAGGGTTTGTTTCCCAACACCGATAGAAATCGTGTTAAATGGTTCCTGGTCTTGGATAGAGATTGGGAAACCTAGAGTGTTGTTTACTGTGATACCTCCGACAGCATCAACCATTCTTTGAAGACCGTGCATATTGACCATCACATAGCGGTCGATATGGATATTCATCATTTTTTGAATGGTCGAAATGGCAAGCTCTGCCCCACCATCAGCATAGGCAGCGTTGAGTTTAGCTTCTCTAACACTACCATCTGGTTGTTGGATTTGTGTCAGAATATCACGTTCCAAACTCATCATAACGACTTTCTTGGTTTTAGGATTCACTGTTACCAAGATCATTGAATCACTATTTCCTGCCCATGGGTCTGTACGCTCAACGTTCCCCGTATCTACCCCCATCAATAGGATTGTCAAAGGTTCAGTTGCCTCGATAACCTTGGTTTCTTCTCCGATTTGTTTATAAGTTTTGGCTAAAGTCTGTGTACTTTGTTGGTAGATAGTATAGGCATAAGCTCCCACACCAAGCACTGTCACAAGAACAAAGCCTAAAAACATTCCGATTATTTTTTTGGCCATACATTTATTCGTCTATCAGTCGACCCATCAGGTAAACATCAAGAAACTCTCCTCCTTCTATACAAGCGCCGCGTTCCTGCTGGCCTTCGATGATGAAGCCAAGCTTTTTATATAGATGAACAGCTGCCAGATTTCGTTTTTGAACTGTCAGTTGTAAGCGTCGAATACTTCCACTCGACTGGGACCATTCAATAGCTTCTTCCATCAAGATACTACCGAGACCATGTCCCCAATAGGCTTTTTTGATGCCCAAAAAGATATCCCCAATATGCCGAACTCGCGGACGTTGATCAGCCGTTATATTGATCACTCCTACCAATTCTTCATTCAAATAAGCTAGTAAAGTAATCTGATTATCCGACTGGGCCTGTTTGTTAATAAAACGCTGCATCTCAGATTCACTCATTGCAATTCCATTTTCATCCAGACTGGTAAAACTAGATTCAAGACCAATCTGATCTAAAAGTGCAATAAGTTCTGTAGCATCCTCAACTTCTGCTTCACGAATTAATAAATCATACTCCATCTGTCAACCTCTGCAAGAGTTCTGCTGCTCGTTGACCGTGGGCATGAAAGACAATTTCGCGCCCCTTACCATCTTTAAGGATTTCTAATTCTAGATAGTCGGCTGGAAGAGCCTCACCTAATAGGTGTCCCCACTCAATAACCGTCACACCTGAACCAAAAAGAAATTCATCAAGGTCAATTGAATCAGCATCTCCTTCGATGCGGTAAACATCCAAGTGATACAGGGGTAGGCGTCCTTCATATTCTCGAACAATGGTATAAGTAGGACTCTTAATCATTTGATGAATCCCTAGTCCTTTAGCTAGACCTTTTGTTAATGTGGTTTTTCCAGCACCTAATTCACCAGTCAAAATCAATACATCATTTTTCTCTAGCAGAGAGCCTAGCTCTTGTCCAAGAGCAATGAGTTCATCTTCATTTTTTGTGTGCATGCTACTATTATACCAAAAAGTTTTCTTTTGTGATATCTCCACTAATAAAAAAAGAGGAGTTCCCTCCATCTTTTTTTAGGTTTAATCATTAGTTAAGAGCCATGCTAATGTAGTTCAAGATGAACAAAGCATCCAAAATCCAAATCATGACATGCACTTCCTTAACTTGACCTTTAACAATCTTCGCTAATGTGTAAGTTAGGAAACCAACGGCAATCCCTTGTGTGATTGAGTAGCTGAATCCCATAAAGATAGAAGTGAAGAAGGCTGGAACTGCTTCTGACATATCGTCCCAAGGGATATTTTTCAAGTTAGAGAGCATCATAATTCCGACAATAATCAAAATTGGTGCAGTCGCAGCTGTTGGAACAATCGCTAAAAGTGGGCTAAAGAAACTTGATAAAGCAAAACAGATAGCAACTACTAAAGCTGTCAAACCTGTACGTCCGCCAGCACCAATCCCTGCTGCTGACTCAACATAAGTTGTAACGTTTGAAGTACCTGCAATAGCACCTACTGAAGTTGCCACCAAGTCAGAGTAAAGAGCTTTATCTAATTTAGCTGATTCATTGTTTTCACCACTTGTAGCGATGATACCAACTTTTTCACCTGTACCGATAAGAGTACCAATTGTATCAAAAATATCAGTCAATGAGAAGGCAAGAATGGCCATCAAGGTTTCAGGTAAACGTGAAGTATTTGAAATCAGAGAACCCAAACCTTCTGAACCAAGGGCTGCACCAAATAAAGTTCCTAGGTCGTTAACTGCTGCTGAAAGATTGTTGCTAGCAAAATCGATTCCTGACAAATTAACAAGACCAACCGCAATAGCAAGGACTGTCGTTGTTAAGATAGAAAGGATGATCCCACCTTTGATGCCTTTAACAACAAAGAAGATCGTAATAGCAAGACCTGCAAGAGCTACTAATACAGCTGGAGTATTGAAATCTACCAAACCTGGAACAGCTGCTGCATTTGCAGTAAGAGCCGCTTGAGCCTTATCTGCTCCTTCACCTGCTACAGTATAAGTACCGGGGTCAATTGAGAATTTCAAAAGGCCAGCATTCTTGATACCAACATAAGCAAGGAAAACACCAATACCAGCTGAAATTGCTGAACGAAGTGTTGTAGGAATAGACTCAATGATCATTTTACGAACATTGGTCAATGTAATAATCAGTGAAATAACTCCACAGATGAAGACCATCCCAAGAGCTTCTTTCCAAGTATAACCCATCCCAAATACGACTGTAAAGGTAAAGAAGGCGTTAAGTCCCATACCTGGGGCTTGAGCATATGGCAAGTTAGCATAGAAGGCCATCATCAAAGTTCCCACAACAGAACCGATGATTGTTGCTAAGAATACACCCTGAACAGGCATTCCTGTTTGCGAAAGCATTTGAGGGTTTACAAAGAGAATATAACTCATTGCAAAGAAAGTTGTTAAACCAGCAAGCACCTCTGTACGGACATCTGTCCCGTGCTCTTTTAGTTTAAATAATTTGTCCATTTTTAATCTCCTTTGTCATTTTACGAACAATATGACTATTGTATCATTAATCATTCACATTTTCAAGCTATTTTTCCTATTTTTAAAAATTCTTAGAGGATATGATTCTTCTTATTTTTGCTTATAGTCAGCTTTTCTTTCAGCTTTTTGATATAATAGGAAACATCTTATCTGAAACTAAATTCGGGAGGATTTTATGACTAAAAAAATGATTGCCGTGGACTTAGACGGTACCTTACTTAATGGAGAAAGCAAACTCTCTGACTTTACAAAAGAAACCATTAAAAAAATTTCTAAGAAAGGCCACCATGTGGTTATCGCAACTGGTCGCCCATATCGTATGGCCAAAGATTTTTATGACCAACTTGAACTTGAGACTCCTATGATTAACTTCAACGGTTCGCTCACTCACCTACCTGGTAGGGCTTGGAAATATGAAAAATGCCTTACTGTGGACAAAAAATATCTCTTAGATATCGTAAAACGAAAAGAGGATATCGAGGCAGACTTTATCGCAGGTGAATACCGTAAAAAGTTTTACATTACAACACCAGACAAGGAAATTGCAGATCCTAAATTGTTTGGTGTTGAAAATTTTCGCCCTGAAAATCAATTCAAGTCTGACTTAGTGACTAAGGGGCCTAACTGTATTTTATTACAAACTAGGGCAGACGATAAATATGCACTAGCAGAAGAGATGACTAGCTTTTACAAGCATCAGCTTAATATCAATACTTGGGGCGGTCCCTTGAACATTCTTGAATGTACTACCAAAGGGGTTCACAAGGCCTTTGCCCTTGAATACCTCCTCAATGTCATGAATATAGACAGACAGAACCTTATTGCCTTTGGTGACGAACACAATGACCAAGAAATGCTCTCCTTTGCAGGTAGAGGATATGCCATGAAAAATGCTAATCCCGCTCTACTTTCTTTCGCAGACGAGCAATTACCACTAACCAACGAAGAAGACGGAGTCGCTCACTTTTTACAAGAGCAGTTCCTTTAATAAAAACTATCCCTCCATACTTTTTTGGTAGAAAACAGCTACCTTAATCGTATGGATTTTTTATGCCAAAAATCGATTAAAGAAAAAAGACCCGAATCCGTGTTAACGAGATTCAAATCCTTACAAAAGATGTCTATTTTTTTAGAACGATACGATCAGAAATTTCGCGATCCATATCATCAATGATCATTTGATTGCCATCAGCTACATAAACCTTGATATCATCTCCAATAAAGACTCTCTGGTTTTCTGGTTCGAAGGTGACCTTTTTAATTTCCTGATCGCCATCAGGTTCTACTTCTGTCCATGTTCCAGTATTACCAGTAACTACGAGAGTAATGCTATCTCCCTCATCTTGCCCTTTATAGGTTCCATCAATGTTGCTTACTGAGCTAGCAGTCGAACTCGAAATAGTCGTTTCAGCTTGCTGACCAGTTGTTACTTCCGTACTGGTGCTTGCTTGAGTTGAAGGAGCTGCCTGCTCTTTTGGCGAACATGCAACTAAGAGACTAAGACTTGCCAAAGAAGCAAGAGAAAGTGTGAATTTTTTTAGTGACATCATGTCTCCTTTCTTTTAGTGGCTTAAAATCAGAATAACCCTGCTGAGCCACCACACCCCTACTATAACAAATAAAGACAGGAGGGTCAATCAAATGAATCTAGGCCATGAAACAAGCTCGAACCTCAGATATAAAATAGAGAGATCCTGTCACAAATAGCAAGTCTTTCTCTTGTGCAGAAGCTTCAAAATTATCTATAAAATCTCGATAAGAAGCAATGCTTGTATAATCTCCAAAGTCTTGCTCTTCCAAGGAACCCTGATAGTCAAAACTCGTAACATAGAGAGCTATATCAGGTAAATGCTCTGTTAAATAAGCAAGCATCCCATTATAATCTTTCCGCTTTAGCGCACCAAATAGAATTTGAGGCTGATACCCTTGCTGGATTTTTTCTTGGATAAACTCAACCAAACGCTCTAGAGCTGGTAAATTGTGAGCCCCATCCAAATAGATGTGCTCAGTGACAGCTTCTAGCCTTCCAGCCCATTTAGTAGCTTGCAAGGCAGCACGTACTGCTTCTTGATCTACTTTCTCGTTTCTTTGTACCATAAATAGTAGAAAAGCCTGCAAGGCAAGAGCTGCATTTTCCTCCTGATATGCTCCCTCCAATCCCAATATTAGGTGGTGAAAGTCCGCTAGAGAGGAAGAAAAGTTCCCATTTTGGAAAGAAAAATCTTTATTAGATTGGTAGAGACTTACACCCAAATTAGTAGCAGTTTTTTGACAAACGAGTTGGGCTTCCGGTGCTAGATCGGCAATCACAGCTGATTTCCCAGGCTTAAAAATTCCTGCTTTCTGCTCTGCAATTGCTGTTAAACTATCGCCCAAGGTCTCCTGGTGATCGAGGCCGATTGATGTGATGATTGCAATTTCTCCTGTCACCACATTAGTGGTATCAAGAAGTCCACCTATCCCAACTTCCAGTAGGACCAAATCTACTTTTTGCTCTTTAAAATAAAGCAAAGCAATCAAGGTCAGCAACTCAAAAAAAGATAGCTGATCGTGGGTTTCTAGAAGTCTTTGCTCCATTGCTTTGACTTGATCTGCTAAACGAATGAAATCTGTATCCGAAATGGGTTCGCCATTAATACAGATACGGTCATGGATGCTGACAATGTGGGGCGAAGTAAAGGTACCAACCGTTTTCCCATGGGCAACAAAAAGCTCCCTCATAAAAGCAATAGTTGACCCCTTGCCATTTGTCCCTGTCACATGGATAATTGGATAGGTTTGCTCAGGATTCCCCAGCAAATCTACCGCTCTTTGCATTCGTCCTAAACCTGATCTGAAATTCAAGCCAATCCGACTATGAAGCCATTTTTCTACTTCAATCATGCTTATCTCCTTAATCCTTAATAAAAAAGCGAAGAATTTCTTCGCTTTTTACTCATTTTGCTAGATACTAGTTAAATTTTATTTTTAGCGTCAGGCTAAAAACATCCACTGGACGTTCCAACTCTCTCCAGTTTCTATGAGTTGGGCTAAAAACATTCCCCGAACTTACTGACGGTTTTTATTTTTAGCGTCAGGCTAAAAACGTCCACTGGATGTTCCAACTCTTTCTAGTTTCTAGGAGTTGGGCTAAAAACGTTCCCCGAACGTTTTTACTCCTCCATAAAGCTGTTGAAGACTTCTTCAATCATGTTCCATTCATCTTCTGAATCTTCAGGGATTGGTTGCAATTCACCTTCAGTTCCATCTTCATTTTCGATGAATGAGTATGCTTGAATTTCAACTTCACCGTTTTCATCTTCTTCTGCATTAACTGGTACAAGAAGAACATAGTTTTTACCAAATTCTTCTTTTCCGTCAATAGTCAAAAGGATTTCAAATAAAGTTTCGTTTCCTTGTTCATCTACAAGTGTAATAAGTTCACGTTCTTCGTGATCGTGGTTGTGATCGTGTGACATAGTTTCTCCTCTGTCTTAAAATTTTCTATCTAAATAATTTTGCAAAATCAACTGAGCTGCCAATTTATCAATAACTTTTTTACGCTTATTGCGACTAATGTCTGCTTGCTCAATCAACATGCGCTCAGCAGCAACCGTGGTTAGGCGCTCATCCTGGTACTCCACTGGCAAGCCAAAGAGTTCTTCCAGTTTTGCTCCATAGGCTTGACTCGCTTCCACCCGAGGTCCACTGGTATTGTTCATATTTTTAGGTAAACCAACAACAAAGCGCTCCACCTTATAGGTGTCAACCAATTCCTTGAGTCGTTCAAAACCGAACTCTCCTTGATCTTCATTGATTTGGATGATTTCGAGCCCTTGTGCTGTAAAACCTAACGGATCGCTAATCGCTACTCCTACTGTTTTGGAACCAACGTCCAACCCCATAATTCTCATTGGTTATAGATCGACTCCTTGTCCCTTAAGGTAGTAGCGGACCAATTCTTCAACAATCTCATCGCGTTCGTATTTACGGATTTGATTTCTTGCGTTATTGTAACGAGGAACGTAAGCTGGGTCTCCACTGAGAACATAGCCCACAATTTGGTTAATAGGGTTATACCCCTTCTCGTTCAATGAAGCATAGACTTCTGTCAATGTTTCACTAATTTCTTTTTTATTGGAATCATCCAATTTAAAACGTACGGTTTCTTCAGTAAATCCCATTCTAACACCCTCTTTCCTTAGAATAGTACTATTATAGCACATTCACAACCATTCTACAAATGACACAGCCTGATTTTGCTGATTTTCTGTGACTTCCTTACTGGACAGTCGCGCCACTTGCAACTCGATTTTCAATATATTCTTCTGGTTCGTTTTTTAGTAGATTTTCTAATCCCACATTTTTTAAATATTCGCTTTCACTTGCCTTTTTAACGTCTAGAACTTGAAAATCGTAACTTGTTTTCGTTTCAATCTCGGTTTCACTTAAAAGATTGGTTTCAAGACTAAAACCAGGAATTTTTCGAGCTGCTTGAACTGACTCATCTTTGTCTTCTTCTTCTTTCAAAGCACTCTTTGCCTGCTCTAATCCATGCTCGGCAATGTAGCTCTTGAGTTCATCTGAAACTTGCCGTTTTTGCTGAATCGTTAGAGTCAAGAACTGTTTACCCTTATAGGTAATGGTCTGGGTTTGCTGTACACCATTTTCGCCAACAGGTAGAACAAGAGTCTTGGTTACAACTGTATTGTTATTCGCATTTTCTAAAACAGGTAGAGTTGATTGAAGAGCTTCTGTCGTTGTGTCTTTAGAAGGTTCCGTAGACTCTTGTTTCTGTCCACAGCCAGCTAGTAAAAATAGAAGGGCAACTGTACCGATAACTATCTTCTTCATATTTATTTTTCCTTATTTATCTATCAAATAAGGCCAGGAGTCACTCCCAGCCTTGATGTTTTATAGTGCTGCACGTAAACGTGCTTCTGCATTTTCTACATTGCGGACAGAGCGTGGCAAGAAGGCACGAATGTCGTCTTCTTTATAGCCAACTTGCAAACGTTTCTCGTCAACAAGAATTGGACTTTTTAGGATACGTGGTGTTTCCATTATTAAGGTGAGCACCTCATTGACACTCAAATCTTCGATATCAACTCCAAGAGCTTTAGCGTAGCGATTCTTTGATGATACAATGCTCGCAATTCCATTGTCTGTTTTTGTTAGAATATCTAATAATTCTTCTCTAGAAATCCCCTCTTTACCGAGGTTTTGTTCTTTATAACTTAACTGGTGGGCATTGAGCCAGGTTTTCGCTTTTTTACAGCTAGTACAACTTGAGACTGTATAAATTTTAATCATGTACCTACCCCTTTCGCTACATGTTACTATCAGTTTATTCTATTATACCATAAAAAACATCCGACTTGCGACCTATTTTTAAAAAAATTTAACTTTTTCCCCAGTTTTTCTCCTTTTTTCTTGACAAAACACGAACTATAACCACTCTTTGTACTTCTTAATGTATAATTTCTTAATAACGGTGACGCTAAACATGTACAAGAAAATAATACCGACCAAAAACAAGAAGTATGGCAGTCCCAACGGAGCTAAACGAAGGATATTTACTAGTGGTCCATAAGGTAAACTAGTTACAAAGAAAGCTGCAACCAAAGTTGTAAAAATCACAAGCCAAGCTGGTCTGCTTTGTACAAAAGGAACTTTTGCGGTACGAAGCATATGGATAACCATGGTTTGAGACCACATAGATTCGATGAACCAACCTGTTTGGAACAAGATAATAAACTGAAGGGCAGATTCAGATCCGTGGACATAATGATGGCCAGTCACCAAAGGAACAATGATAAAGTAGAGGAAGATAAAGGTCAAAATATCAAAGACAGATGAGATTGGTCCCATCCAAACCATAAATCGCGTAATGGATTTTGCTTCCCATGTATGGGGTTGTTTAAGGAAGTCTTGATCCACATTATCAAATGGCAATGCCACACAAGACAAATCATAGACTAGGTTTAGGACAATGAGATGAACAGGAGCCATTGGTAAAAATGGCAAGAAAATACTCGCAACAAGGAGTGAGAAGATATTCCCAAAGTTTGAACTAACAGTCATCTTGATGTACTTGGTCATGTTGGCGTAGACCTTACGGCCCTCAACAATACCAGTCTCAAGAACCATGAGATCCTTGTCTAGCAAAATAACATCCGCTGTTTCTTTGGCGATGTCTACTGCTGTATCTACAGAAATACCGACATCTGCCACCTTCATGGATGGAGCGTCATTAATACCGTCACCCATATAACCAACACCGTGACCATTTTTCTTTAACTGTAAAATGATACGAGCTTTTTGATCAGGAGACAATTTAGCAAATACTGTTACACTTTCAACCGCTTCTGCCAATTCTTGATCTGTCATTTGGTCAATGTCAGCCCCTAAGAGCATATGCTCAACGTCCAAACCAACCTTTTCACAAATGGCTTGGGTTACTTTTTCGTTATCCCCAGTTAAAATTTTTGTTTTGACACCATGCTCAAGCAGAGCTTGAATAGCGGGTGCTGCAGATGGTTTTGGTGGGTCTAAAAAGGCAAGGTAACCTGTAAGGATCATGTCACTTTCATCCATCACAGCATAGGCATAGTCTTCACGTAGACCTGACTTGTAACCAACACCTAAGACACGCAAACCTTGACGGTTTAATTGACCAACTTCTGCCAACACTTCTTGACGAATGTCTTCAGTAAGAGGGATGACTTCTCCACGGTACTCCACATGTGTCGAAATGTTCAACATTTCTTCTAAAGCGCCTTTGGTAACCATACTAACGACATTGCTATCATCTTTGACAATGACACTCATGCGTCTACGTTCAAAATCAAATGGAAGTTCGTCGATTTTTTGGAAGCTAGTATCCAAATTTTGTAGAATAGCATGTTCTTTAGCTTCTTTTTCAGTTCTACTGATAATGGCACGGTCCATCAAGTTTTTCAAACCGGTTTGAAAATGTGAATTTAGATAGGCTCTTCTTAAGACTGCCATATCCAAATCGCCATGGATATCTAATGGGTATTCTAAAACAATCTCATCTTGCGTTAAAGTTCCAGTTTTGTCCGTACATAGGATATCGATTGCTCCTAAGTCCTGGATAGCATTGAGTTTTTTGATGACCACTTTTTCCTTGGCCATGATAATGGAACCTTTGGCCAAGCTGGCTGTAATAATCATTGGTAGCATTTCTGGTGTAAGTCCAACACCAACGCTCAAGGCAAAAACTCCAGCCTCTAGCCAGTCTCCGTCGGTCAAACCATTTGCGAAAAACACAATTGGAACCATGATAAGCATCAAGCGGATCAAGAGCCAGGAAATGCTGTTCATTTCACGTTCAAAAGAAGTTGGTTCATCATAGGTATTGAGGGTTTGCTCAATGGCCCCCATCATGGTGTCATCACCAACTGCTAGAACCATAGCTGTAGCACTGCCTGAGATAACGTTTGTCCCCATGAATGCCAAAGATTCTGCTTCTAGTAGGCTATCTACATTTTGATTGGTGGCTTTATTTAAAGCAAGCTTTTCGACTGCATCACTTTCTCCAGTCAAACCTGACTGTTGAACAAAAAAGTCTCGTGATTCAAATAAGATGACATCTGCTGGAATCATATCTCCAGCGCTCAATTTCACGAGGTCTCCAACAACCAAGTCATCGATGGGTAACTCTTGTTCAAGACCATCGCGAATAACAGTTGCTGTATTGACAATCATTTTTGAAAGATTGGTTGTTGCCTTGTCACTCCGCAATTCTTGGACAAAACGGATGCCTCCTGAAATCAAAACCAAGACAACAATAATGATAGAGGTTGTCGGGTCCTCTTGACCAGGTTTGGCAAGCCAGACGTTTGTAACGAGAGAGATAAAGGCAATCACAAGCAAAATGATTGTGAAAGGATTGATAATGGACTCATAAATCTTTTTAAAGATGGAATCCTCTTGACCCTTTGTGATGGTGTTTTCACCATATAGGTCACGGTTTTCTTCGACTTGTTCTGAATCTAAGCCTTTTAGACTTGTATGGTAAAAAGCTAGACTTTCTTTGAATGGAGTTTGAATAGCTGTTGCTAGTCTTTCTTTTGTAGTTTTCATTGGTTTCTCCTATCTATATGAATAGTGATTTCATACACAGGGACCAATCACTTTATAAGGACAGAACGACACAAATCAGCGATTGGCTGTGTATGTGCGGTTCTGGATGATCGTCAATTTGCATCGTTTGTCTCCTTTCTTTGTTTTAAAACAGCAGAAAGTCCTGCCATAAAATGGCAGGACTAAAAAACTTATTATCTGTTTTCGTTCAAGCTTTAACTCCATAGGGCGATGTAATGAGCTTAGTCTTGACCTTCGCGACCAGGACTGTTGACCAACGAGTAGTGTCTCCACTGCTTTGCGGTAGTCATCCGTATCCCTATGGTAGCCTCACCTACCGTTTTCGCCTTTCAGTATAAACCTTTAACTAGTAAAAGTCAACGATTTATCTCATTTTTCTTAGATTACGATTAATTTTTTTGGAGCAAGGGTTAATAACTCACAACCGGTATCTGTAATCAGGATATCATCTTCGATACGAACCCCGTATTTATCTTCAATATAAATACCAGGTTCATCAGTCAAGACCATCCCAGATTTAATAACTTCTTTCGAAGTTTGGCTAAAGTAAGGTTCTTCGTGGATATCGAGTCCGATACCATGCCCGATACCGTGTGTAAAGTATTCTCCATAGCCTGCTTCCACAATAATATCACGAGGAATTTTATCAAAATCACGGAAACCTAATCCATCCTTAGCTTGGTCAATCAGAGCTTGGTTAGCCTTCAAAACAGTGTTGTAGATTTCTGCTTGGTCATCACTGACATGACCTAGGTAGATAGTACGTGTCATATCACTGACATAGTGGTCGTAAAGGCAACCGAAGTCCATGGTAATAGCTTCACCTAGTTCTACTGGTTTGTGCATTGGGTGGGCGTGAGGTTTAGAAGAGTTGATTCCACTAGCTAGAATCGTGTCAAAAGACAAACCAGCAGCGCCTAATTCACGCATACGGAAGTCCAGGAAGTTGGCAATTTCAATTTCTGTCTTACCTGGCTTGATAAAGTCAAGAGCATCTTGGAAAGCTTGGTCTGAGATGGAACAAGCCTTACGAATAGTCGCAATCTCTGTCTCATCCTTAATCATACGAAGGGCTTCAACAAACTGTGTCTGTGGAACTAGTTCTAAACCTTCAAAGGCGGTTTGCATGCGATGATAATAAGAAACTGAAACCTCATCTTCAAATCCGATACGAGAAAGACCCATATCTTTTGCAATCTTTGCGATAGTTGCCAACTCATCACGTTCTGCAAAAATCTCAAAACCGGTTACTTCTTGCTTAGCAGCGATGATATAGCGAGCATCTGTCACCAAGACCTGACGGTCACGACTGATAAAGACTGTCCCATTTGAGCCCCAAAATCCTGTCAAATAGTAGACATTTTTAAGGTTATTGATAATGATTCCATCTAGTTCTTTTTCTTGCATTTTATCTAAAAATGCTTGCACACGTTTATTCATGATGTAACTTTCCTTTCAAATACTGTCCTGTATAGCTAGCTTCATTGGCAGCTACTTCTTCTGGAGTTCCTGTTGCGATAATAGTACCACCGCCAACACCACCTTCTGGTCCTAGGTCGATAATATGGTCTGCTGTTTTGATGACATCCAGATTGTGCTCAATGACGAGAACTGTATTTCCATCATCGACAAAGCGGGACAAAACGGTGAGTAGACGAGCGATGTCCTCAGTATGCAAACCAGTTGTCGGTTCATCTAAAATATAGAAAGACTTACCGGTCGAACGCTTGTGGAGTTCACTAGCCAGCTTCATACGCTGGGCTTCTCCACCAGAGAGTGTCGTAGCTGGTTGTCCCAAGGTCACATAACCTAGACCAACATCTTTGATGGTCTGGAGTTTGCGTTGAATTTTCGGAATATGTTGGAAAAATTCCACTGCGTCATTGACCGTCATATCCAAGACTTGCGAGATATTCTTTTCCTTGTAGTGAACTTCTAGCGTTTCACTGTTGTAGCGAGTCCCATGACAGACTTCGCAGGCTACGTAAACATCTGGCAAGAAGTGCATCTCAATCTTGATAATCCCGTCACCCGAGCAAGCTTCACAGCGACCGCCCTTGACGTTGAAACTGAAACGCCCCTTCTTATAGCCACGAATCTTGGCTTCATTTGTCTGAGCAAAGAGGTCCCGAATATCATCAAAGACACCTGTATAGGTAGCAGGGTTGGACCTCGGTGTTCGTCCGATTGGACTTTGGTCAATATCTATCAGACGGTCGATATGTTCAATCCCTGTAATGGTTTTAAACTTACCAGGCTTGTCTGAATTGCGATTGAGCTTTTGTGCAATGGCTTTTTTGAGAATACTGTTAATGAGGGTAGACTTCCCTGAACCAGAGACACCTGTCACCGCAATGAATTTCCCTAATGGGAAGCGAGCGGTGATGTTTTGTAAGTTGTTCTCACGCGCACCTGTCACTTCGATAAAGCGACCATTGCCTACACGGCGTTCTGATGGTACAGGAATCGCGCGTTTTCCTGATAGATACTGTCCTGTGATGGATTTGCTGTTGCGAGCTACCTGCTTAGGTGTTCCTGCCGCGACAATTTCTCCACCAAAGACACCTGCACCAGGGCCAACGTCAATCAGATAATCAGCTTCTCGCATAGTATCTTCATCGTGTTCCACCACGATCAAGGTATTCCCCAAGTCACGCATCTTTTTCAGGCTGGCAATCAGGCGGTCATTGTCCCTCTGGTGAAGACCGATGGATGGCTCATCAAGGATATAGAGAACTCCTGAGAGATTGGAACCAATCTGGGTCGCCAAACGAATACGTTGACTCTCCCCACCTGATAGGGTTCCTGCCGAGCGGGATAACGTTAAATAGTTAAGACCCACGTTATTGAGGAAGGTCAAGCGGTCCTTGATTTCCTTCAGGATAGGACGAGCGATAATAGCCTCATTTTCAGATAGGGTTAGCTGGTCAATAACTTCCAAATGGTCTGCGATGGAGAGGTCTGAAATTTCTCCGATATGGAGTCCTTTCTCTCCTCCTACACGAACAGACAAGGCTTGGTCATTGAGACGATAACCATGACAGGTCTCACAAGTTAGCTCGTTCATATAAAGGCGCATCTGAGTACGAGTGTAGTCGCTATTTGTTTCATGATAGCGACGCTTGATATTTCCAACCACTCCTTCAAATGGAATATCGATATCACGAACTCCACCAAATTCATTTTCATAGTGGAAATGGAATTCTTTCCCATCTGAACCATAAAAAATGTGATGTTTATCCTCCTCAGACAAGTCCTCAAAAGGCGTATCCATATCCACTCCAAAGGCTGTCATGGCTTGTTCCAGCATATTTGGATAATAGTTAGAAGAGATAGGGTTCCAAGGCGCTAAGGCTCCTTCGCGAAGAGTTTTGCTAGCATCTGGCACTACTAAGTCCGTATCAACCTCTAGCTTGATTCCCAAACCATCACACTCACTACAGGAGCCAAATGGTGCGTTGAAGGAGAAGAGACGAGGTTCTAACTCTGGAACCGTAAATCCACATACTGGACAAGCATAGTGTTCTGAAAAGAGCAACTCTGAATCATCCATAGTATCAATAACGACATAACCTTCAGCGATACGGAGGGCTGCTTCGATGGAATCAAAGAGACGACTACGGATACCATCCTTGATGATGATACGGTCTACCACCACGTCAATGTTGTGTTGTTTATTCTTTTCAAGTTCAGGAACTTCGGTCACATCGTAAACAACTCCATCGACACGAACACGGACGTAACCATCCTTTTGAATCTTTTCGATCAGCGTCTTGTGCTGCCCTTTTTTCTTACGAATCACGGGAGCTAGAATCTGCAGACGCTGGCGCTCTGGTAATTCCAAAACCTTATCCACAATCTGCTCTACTGACGAAGCCTTGATAGCCCCATGTCCATTGATACAGTAGGGTGTCCCTACACGTGCATAGAGAAGACGTAGATAATCGTTGATTTCCGTCGTTGTCCCAACCGTCGAACGAGGATTTTTACTGGTCGTTTTCTGGTCAATGGAAATGGCAGGGCTGAGACCATCGATAGAATCCACATCTGGTTTTTCCATATTGCCCAAGAACTGACGAGCATAGGCTGACAGGCTTTCAACGTAGCGACGTTGCCCTTCTGCATAAAGGGTATCAAAGGCTAAACTAGACTTTCCTGATCCAGATAGTCCCGTCACCACAACTAGCTTGTCACGCGGAATTTCCACATCTATATTTTTTAAATTATGGGCGCGTGCCCCATGGATGACAATCTTATCTTGCATATTACTTCTTTCTAGTTCATTGTTGCTTTCCATTATACCAAAAAAAGTGAAATTCTATTACCAAAAACGCCGAATTTGTAGTATAATAGTACGGTGTCAAAAATCACTGTAACACGGATTAGATTAGGAAAGGATAAGAGATATGAAGCAAGTCTTTCTCTCAACTACAACTGAATTTAAAGAGATTGATACGCTCCAGCCGGGCACTTGGATCAATCTCGTCAATCCTACTCAAAGCGAATCGATGGAAATCGCCTCGGCCTTTGATATTGATATCGCTGACCTCCGTGCACCGCTCGATGCGGAAGAGATGTCTCGTATCACCATCGAAGATGAATACACCTTGATCATCGTAGACGTCCCAATCACAGAGGAAAGAAATAACCAGACCTACTACGTGACTATTCCCTTGGGGATTATCATCACAGAAGAGGCTATCATCACTACCTGTTTGGAGCCTCTACCACTTCTTGATATCTTTATCAATCGTAGGCTTCGCAATTTCTATACCTTCATGCGGTCGCGCTTCATCTTCCAAATCCTCTACCGCAATGCGGAGATTTACCTAACTGCCCTCCGTTCAATCGAACGTAAGAGTGAGCAGATTGAGAGTCAACTTCACAAGTCTACTCGAAACGAAGAATTGATTGAACTCATGGAGTTGGAAAAGACCATCGTCTACTTCAAAGCTTCACTTAAGACAAATGAGCGCGTGATTAAAAAATTGACCAGCGCAACTAGCAATATCAAGAAATATCTCGAAGACGAAGACTTACTGGAAGATACCTTGATTGAAACGCAACAGGCCATCGAGATGGCGGACATCTATGGAAACGTCCTTCACTCTATGACAGAGACCTTTGCTTCTATCATTTCAAACAACCAGAACAATATCATGAAAACCTTGGCACTTGTGACTATCGTTATGTCCATCCCGACCATGATTTTCTCAGCCTACGGAATGAACTTTAAGGATAATGAAATTCCTTTAAACGGAGAACCGCATGCTTTCTGGCTCATCGTCTTTATCGCCTTTGCTATGAGTGTCTCTCTCACTCTTTACCTCATCCATAAAAAATGGTTCTAAATAGGAGTTATTATGTCACAGATTGATTTAAAAGAATTAACCAAGAAAAACCAAGAATTTATCCATATTGCAACCCAGCAGTTTCTTAAAGATGGAAAAACCGACGCTGAAATCAAGGCCATCCTTGAAGAGGTGATTCCTCATATCCTTGAAGAACAACCAAAAGGTGTGACCGCTCGCTCTATCTACGGAGCACCAACTCACTGGGCTCACAGCTTTAGCGAAAAAGAGCAATACGAAAAAGAACATCCAAAGGAAAATGACGATCCAAAATTGATGATGTTGGATTCAGCCCTTTTCATTACAGGACTGTTTGCAGTAGTTAGTGCCTTGATGAGCTTCTTCTCAAACCAACCAGTGGCTTATGGATTGGTAACACTTATCAGTGTAGGAGCCTTCGGTGGAGTTGCCTTTTACCTTCTCTATCACTTCATCTACCGCTACTACGGACCAGATACTGATCGTAGCCAACGCCCTCCATTCTGGAAATCACTTTTGGTTATGCTAGCAACCATGTTTGCTTGGGTTCTCATCCTCTTCTTGAGTAACTTCCTTCCACAAGCCATCAACATCAGCCTACCACCACTTGTTTTGTTGGTGATCGGAGGAGCACTTCTTGCCCTACGTTTCTACCTCAAAAAACGCTTCAATATCAAGAGCGCAAGTGCTGGACCTGCTAGATATTAAAATAAACAATAAAAGTAGTGTGTTTTACAGACAGACTACTTTTATTATGGCTCCAAAGCTTTTTTTTATTCTCCAAAGAAAAGTAGCTACATTTTCTAAAAACGTTCTAATGTAAAGTCTTTCCTTAGAATCCCGAGGTTTTGTCCTTGAATCCAAGTTGTTTTTCTGTTATACTAATAAAGTAATAAGGAGAAATATATATGACTAAACAGAGAATTAATCAAATTGTTGGTTCAATTGGTGCCTTTATCGGGATTATTGTATTTATAGCCTACATCCCCCAAATTTTTGCCAATTTACAAGGAAATAAAGCTCAACCATTTCAACCTTTATCAGCAGCAGTCTCTTGCTTAATCTGGGTCATTTATGGATGGACAAAAGAGCCTAAGAAAGACTGGATTCTAATCATTCCAAACTCGGCTGGGGTTGTCCTTGGCGGACTGACCTTCCTTACTGCTCTATAAGAAATTAACTACTATAAAAAGAAAAAGCAACCACACAATTGGTTGCTTTTTTACTACTTTCTTGATCTAAAAGCCTTCTTCTGACTCTAATTCTTGTTGTTTCCCCTCATCTTTTGTGATACAATAGCATCAATTTATTTCTAGGAGGATGAGATATGGTTTCTACTATTGGTATTGTTAGTTTGTCTAGTGGCATTATCGGAGAAGACTTTGTCAAACATGAAGTGGACTTGGGTATTCAACGTCTCAAGGGCCTCGGACTCAATCCTATCTTTTTACCTCATTCACTAAAAGGCTTAGACTTTATCAAGGACCATCCTGAAGTGCGTGCGGAGGATTTGATGCAGGCCTTTTCTGATGATAGCATCGACATGATCCTATGCGCCATCGGTGGAGATGATACCTATCGTTTGCTGCCCTACCTTTTTGAAAATGGCCAACTAGAAAAAGTTATCAAACAAAAGATTTTTCTTGGCTTCTCAGATACAACCATGAACCATCTCATGTTGCATAAACTAGGAATCAAGACTTTTTACGGCCAATCCTTTTTAGCAGATATTTGTGAGTTAGACAAGGAGATGTTGCCCTATAGCTTTCACTACTTTAAAGAATTGATTGAGACTGGTAGAATCTCAGAAATCCGCCCTAGCGACGTTTGGTATGAGGAACGGACTGATTTTAGTCCCAAGGCTCTGGGAACAGCTCGTGTCAGTTATGCAAATACAGGTTTTGACTTGTTGCAAGGAAGTGCTCAGTTTGAGGGAGAAATTCTCGGCGGTTGTCTTGAATCTCTCTATGATATCTTTGACAACTCTCGATACGCAGACAGCACGGAGCTCTGCCAAAAGTACAAACTCTTCCCTGACTTGTCAGACTGGGAAGGAAAAATCCTCTTGCTAGAAACAAGTGAAGAAAAGCCTGAACTTGACGACTTCAAAAAGATGTTGCGGACTTTAAAGGAAACTGGTATATTCGAGGTCATCAGAGGACTCTTGGTCGGGAAACCTATGGATGAAACTTTCTATGACGACTATAAAGAGGCACTATTGGATATTATTGATAGCAATATCCCGATTGTCTATAATCTAAATGTTGGTCATGCAACTCCAAGAGCTATTGTCCCCTTTGGAGTCCACGCGTATGTAGATGCAACGGAGCAAGTCATTTGCTTTGACTATAACAAAGAAAGCTGAGATGAATTTCTCAGCTTTTTCTATATTCTCAAATACTTTCGCTATCTGTACTCACTACTTACCGCTTTTCCATTCACAATCATTCTCGTGGTCATCAACCAGACCTGCAGCTTGTAAAAATGACAAGACGGCGACTGGGCCTGTGAACTTAAAGCTTCGTTTTTTGAGATCTTTGGATAATTTTTCAGATAGAGCTGTTTTGGCAGGCGCCTGGCTGTAGTCAGGCACATCATTGACGATGGTTTGTCCATCCACAAAAGACCAAAGATAAGCATCAAAAGTTCCGAATTCTGCCTGAACTTGTAGAAAGGCCTGGGCGTTGGCACGTGTCGCAAAAATCTTAGCTCGATTTCGGATGATCGCTACATTGTCCATTAAAGCTTCCAATTCAGAGTCAGTCATCTCTGCGACTGCTTGAATTTGATATCCGTGAAACGCTTCTCGGAAGGCTTGACGTTTATTGAGCACCGTTTCCCAAGACAGACCAGCCTGATAGGTTTCCATACACAACAACTCAAACAACGCTTGATCATCGTGGAGAGGTTGTCCCCACTCCTCATCATGGTAAGCTACATATAGAGGGTTATTCATTTTAACCCAGCCACAGCGTGTTGACATATAAATCTCCTATTTGACCAACATCTTAAGGGCCGACTTGATATAGTTCTCAGCTGTATCTGTCGTTCCTTCAAAGAATTTCTTAATTTTCTTAAGCTCAGTTGCCTTGTAGCCCAGTGCCAACATGGCTTCCATGGCTTCTTCCAATTCTTGGTTGTCGCTGCTAGATGGAGTTGCAGTTTTAGCAGGGAGATCGTCTCCTGCCACAACAACTTTCCCTTCTAAGTCCAACACCATCTGTTGGGCTGTTTTCTTCCCGATTTTAGGGAACTTGGTCAAGTAGGTGATGTTCTTAGTCTCAATAGCTTGAACGAGGCCTGCATTGTCATCCGCTGCGATGATGGCAAGAGCAGAAACAGGGCCAATGCCCGACACCGAAATCAAGCTGAGAAAGAGTTTCTTCTCGTCTTCTGAACGGAAACCATAAAGTAGATGAGCATCTTCACGAACAACTTGATGCACATAGATTTGCGCTTCTTGATTGACTTGCCCTGAGTAGGCATAGGGGTTAGCTACGTGTAGGATGTAGCCGATACCGTTAGCTTCTAGAACGATGTATTTAGCAGTAATTTTGGTAATGATACCCTTTAGATATTCGTACATAATTTTCCCTTCAATTTATACTCAATGAAAATCAAATCTAAACTAGGAAGCTAACCGTAGGCATAACTTGAGTTAGGCAAGGTAAAGCTGACGAGGTTTAGAGAGATTTTCGAAGAGTATTAGTATTTTCCTAGCTCTCGTAGGCTTGTGTGATTTTCCTGAATGCGACGGAACATCTTTTCCATGTCTGACTTGGTGAAGTGAACCAAAACCGGACGTCCGTGGGGACAGTTATAGGGGTTGTCACATTGAGAGAGTTGATAGAGGAGTTGTCTAGCCGAGTGGTCATCAATACGATGGTTGGCCTTGATGGACCGCTTGCAGGACATCATAATGGCTAGTTCAGCTCGATATTTCTTGATTGAAACTTCCTTGGTCAAGAGGAGCATGTCGCACATCTCATAGATACCTGACTCGATTTCCTCCTCTGCCATCCAAATAGGATGTTCTCGAAGGATGAATTGATTTTCTCCATACTCTGCTAGAAAGACACCAACTTCCTCTAAAAGTGACATTCTTTCCTTGAGACGAAGGGCATCATCCGCAGGAAATTCAAAGATATAGGGCACTAGGAGTTGCTGCTGGCTCTGGTCAACATTGCCAATGCTCTCACGATACTCCTCATACTTAACCCGTTCCTGAGCCGCGTGCTGATCTATGATGTAGAGCCCATCTCGACCTTGGGCAAAGAGATAGGTTCCATGCATCTGACCGAAAAATTCCAACTCTGGAAAGCTTGAAGATTCTTCTCGCTCCAACTTATCATAAGCCTTATCCAAACTAGCTAGATCTAACTCTGGATGGTCCAGTTGGTCATAGCTAGCAGGCTTTCTCTCTGCAAAATGCAGTTTAGCTGGCTTGGTCATCTGGTCCAAGGCTTCCTTAGCAAACAGATTCAAATCCTGTCTTTCTTCCGTCAGATTCACCTGATGGTCTGCCACCTCAGCTTGTGTCGGTCTGGTCGGTTCATTTTTTTCATAATAGAGCGTATTTTCTCTCAGTGGCAAAGTCGTTTGCTCTACCTTTTCATGATTTCTAACCGCAGATTTGGCTAGATTTTCCAAGGCATCTGGAATCAAGGTCTGTTCCTTGAGACTCTTTGCGATAGCTTCTGAAACCAGCGCCATCAGTTCTCTTTCCTTGGAAATTCGCACCTCTTGCTTGGTTGGGTGCACATTGACATCGGCTAAGTAAGGGTCAATCTGGATGTGAATGACAGCCAGTGGAAAACGCCCCACCATGAGCTTGCTACCATAACCATCTAAAATAGCACGATTGAGCAGGAAGTTTTTGATATAACGCCCATTGATAAAAAGGCTGATATAGTTACGATTAGCCCGTGTCAATTCAGGCAATGAGACAAAACCAGAAATTTCAAAATCTAGGTCAGAATTCTCAATCTCAATCATTTTTTTAGCACTGGCCAAACCATAAATTCCAGCAATGGCTTGACGCAGTTGACCTGTACCAGCTGTTCGTGTCATTTCCTTGCCATCACTAATCAGACTAAAGGAAATCTCCGGATGGGCTAGCCCCAGACGATTGACAATGTCAATGATATGAGACAACTCTGCCTGCTGGCTCTTCATATACTTGAGACGAGCCGGTGTATTGAAAAAGAGGTCTTCCACACAAACCTTAGTCCCCACAGGACTGGTCGCTGGAATGATTTCCTCAACTTCTCCCCCACGAGCCACTAGCTTGGTCCCGTGACTGGCACCGTCCACCGCTGTCAACAAAGTCAAAACACTGACAGATGCGATAGAGGGCAAGGCCTCTCCACGAAAACCGAGGGTCCGAATCCGAAAAAGATCCGCTTGATTCTTAATCTTACTGGTTGCATGACGACGGAGGGCTAACTCGACCTCATCGTGGGCAATCCCGTGACCATTATCTGTGATTTGGATTTTCTTAAGCCCAGCTTCCTCAATCTCTACGATAATCTGGCTAGAGCCAGCATCAATGGCGTTTTCAACTAGCTCCTTGACTACACTAGCAGGGCGTTCGATAACTTCTCCTGCTGCAATCTGATTGGCCAAGACTTCTGGCAATTCAATAATATGAGACATCTTTCAGCCCCTTTCTTAACGATTTTTATCTATTTCTCTGAAAATAAGCTAGTGCTATTATACCATATTTCACTCGTTTCCAAAAAAGTCCAAGCAGCAACTTTCTCCCCTAAGATACTAGGCTATTTCCTGACTTTGTGGTACAATAGGTAAAAACAATATTTTAAAAAGGAGAAAAGACACATGCACATTTTTGATGAGCTAAAAGAGCGTGGTTTGATTTTTCAAACGACTGATGAAGAATCTTTGCGTAAAGCCCTAGAAGAAGGTCAAGTTTCTTATTATACTGGCTACGATCCAACTGCTGACAGCCTTCACCTAGGTCACCTTGTCGCAATCTTGACAAGTCGTCGTTTGCAGTTAGCAGGTCACAAACCATATGCGCTCGTTGGCGGTGCTACAGGTCTCATCGGAGATCCGTCCTTCAAAGATGCTGAGCGTAGTCTCCAAACAAAAGACACAGTAGATGGCTGGGTCAAGTCTATCCAAGGACAACTTTCTCGCTTTCTTGATTTTGAAAATGGTGAAAATAAAGCTGTCATGGTCAATAACTACGACTGGTTTGGCAGCATCAGCTTCATTGACTTCCTCCGTGATATCGGAAAATACTTCACTGTCAACTACATGATGAGCAAGGAGTCTGTGAAGAAACGGATCGAAACAGGGATTTCTTACACTGAGTTTGCCTACCAAATCATGCAAGGGTACGACTTCTTCGTTCTTAACCAAGAGCACAATGTTACTCTTCAAATCGGCGGATCTGACCAATGGGGAAATATGACTGCTGGTACTGAGTTAATGCGCCGTAAGGCAGACAAAACTGGTCACGTAATTACTGTTCCACTCATCACAGACGCAACTGGTAAGAAATTTGGTAAATCAGAAGGAAACGCAGTTTGGCTCAACCCTGAAAAGACTTCTCCATACGAAATGTACCAATTCTGGATGAACGTCATGGACGCTGACGCTGTTCGCTTCTTGAAGATCTTTACCTTCTTGTCATTAGATGAGATTGAAGACATCCGCAAACAATTCGAAGCAGCACCACACGAACGCTTGGCTCAAAAAGTCCTCGCTCGTGAAGTCGTGACTCTTGTACACGGAGAAGAAGCTTACAAAGAAGCCCTTAACATCACTGAGCAACTCTTTGCTGGAAACATCAAAAATCTTTCTGTCAAAGAACTCAAACAAGGACTTCGTGGCGTGCCAAACTACCAGGTACAAGCAGACGAAAACCACAACATCGTAGAACTTCTCGTATCATCTGGCGTGGTTAATTCCAAACGCCAAGCCCGTGAAGACGTACAAAATGGAGCTATCTACGTCAACGGTGACCGTATCCAAGACCTTGACTATGTCTTGAGTGACGCAGATAAGTTAGAGAACGAACTCACTGTTATCCGACGTGGTAAGAAAAAATACTTCGTCCTTACATATTAAAAAGAAGACTGGATGCATTTGCTATCCAGTCCTTTTTTTGCTAGACTAAAACTATGAATACAAACCTCAAACCCAAACTCCAGCGCTTTGCTTCTGCTAGTGCCTTTGCCTGCCCTATTTGCCAAGAAAATCTGACCTTGATTGAGACTAGCCTCAAGTGTAGCAACCGCCATTCTTTTGACCTAGCAAAATTCGGCTACGTCAATTTGGCACCTCAAATCAAGCAATCTGCTAACTACGACAAGGAAAACTTCCAAAACCGCCAGCAAATCCTAGAAGCTGGCTTTTATCAGGCTATCTTAGAAGGCATCTCAGACATACTAGCGACTAAATCATCAGCAAAAACTGTCTTGGACATCGGATGTGGCGAAGGCTTCTACTCTCGTAAACTCCAAGAAAGTCACTCTGATAAGACCTTCTATGCCTTTGATATTTCAAAAGACTCGGTCCAAATCGCTACTAAAAGTGAACCTAACTGGGCAGTCAATTGGTTTGTTGGCGACCTGGCTCGTCTTCCTATAAAAGACGCTAGCATGGATATCCTGCTTGATATCTTTTCCCCTGCTAACTATGGTGAATTTCGACGCGTTTTATCTCAAAACGGCATCTTAATCAAGGTTATTCCTACTGAAAACCATCTCAAGGAAATCCGCCAAATGGTACAGGAACAACTGACAAAGAAAGATTATTCTAACCAAGATATCAAAGAACATTTCCAGGAACATTTTAGCATCCAGTCTAGTCAAATCGCTTCCCTGACCAAGCCCATTACAGCAGAACAACGCCAAGCCTTACTCAGCATGACTCCCCTGCTCTTCCACGTTGACCAAAGCAAGATTGACTGGAATCAACTGACAGAGATTACTATCGAAGCAGAGATTCTGGTTGGGAAAGCACTATAAACTAGTCTAAATACAAAAAAACGCATCTATTTAAGATGCGTTTTTGTTTTATAATCTGTTACAAAGAATCTTAGTTCAAGTGCCAGATATCTTCATTATACTGAGCGATTGTACGGTCAGATGAGAAGAATCCTGCTTTAGCAATGTTGACGATGACTTTATCCAACCATGCGTCACGGTCTTCGTAGTCAGCAAGCATTTGCTCTTTAACCTTGATGTAGTCTTCCAAGTCAAGAAGAGTCATGAACCAGTCTTTGTTAATCAATTCGTTGTAAAGACGTTCCAAGCGTTCTTTCTTACCAACTGCAAGAACAGCGTCACTCACGATGAAGTCAACCAATGGTTTGATAGCTTCACGTGCGTAGAATTCACTTGATTTGTAACCTGATTTCGCGTAAAGGTCGATAACAGTTTCTGAATCTTCACCGAAGATGTAGATGTTTTCGTCGCCAACCAACTCAGCGATTTCCACGTTAGCCCCGTCCATAGTACCAAGAGTCAAAGCCCCGTTCAACATGAATTTCATGTTACCAGTACCTGAAGCTTCTTTAGAAGCCAATGATATTTGTTCTGAGATGTCACATGCTGGGATCAAGAAGCTTGCTGCAGTAACGTTGTAGTTTTCAACCATAACCACTTGCAAGTGTGGAGCTACTGCTGGGTCGTTTGCAATCACTTCTGACAAGCAAAGGATCAAGTGGATGATGTCTTGAGCGATAGTGTAGGCAGGAGCTGCTTTACCACCAAAGAATACTGTGATTGGACGAGCAGGGATGTTACCAGCCTTGATGTCCAAGTATTTGTGGATCACATACAAAGCGTTCATTTGTTGACGTTTGTATTCGTGAAGACGTTTGATTTGGATATCAAAGATAGAGTTTGTATTGATTTCCACACCTTGGTGCTCTCTCAAGTGACGAGCCAATTTACGTTTGTTGTGAGCTTTGATGCTTTCCAATTTTTCTTTGACAGCAGCCTTGTCTTCGTATGAAAGAAGGTCTTCCAATTTAGAAGCTTCATGGTGCCATTCGCGTCCAAGGATCTCATCCAAGTAGTGAGACAAGCTTGGGTTAGCATGCATGAGCCAACGACGGAAAGTGATACCGTTTGTTTTGTTGTTGAATTTTTCTGGGTAAAGATCGTAGAAAGCTTTCAACTCAGAGTTCTTCAAGATTTCAGTGTGAAGAGCGGCAACCCCGTTTACGCTGTATCCATAGTGGATATCCATGTGGGCCATGTGTACACGATCGTTTTCATCAATGATTTGAACAGCTGGATCTTTGTATTCAGCACAAACACGACGGTCCAATTCTTTGATGATTGGTACCAAGTGAGGAACCACTTCTTCCAAGAATTCAAGAGGCCATTTTTCAAGGGCTTCAGCAAGGATTGTGTGGTTTGTGTAAGCAGTCATGCTACGAACGATAGAGATTGCTTCATCAAGTTCGATACCACGTTCAGTCAAAAGACGGATCAACTCAGGGATTACCATTGATGGGTGAGTATCGTTGATTTGTACAACTGCGTAGTCAGCAAGGTCATGCAAGTTACTTCCTTTTTCGATTGCTTCATCGATGATCAATTGAGCACCGTTTGAAACCATGAAGTACTGTTGGAAGATACGGAGCAATTCACCTTGTTTGTCGCTATCGTCTGGGTAAAGGAAAAGAGTCAAGTTGCGAGCGATATCTGTCTTGTCAAAGTTGATACCATCTTCGATGATAGAAGAGTCAACTGAATCCAAGTCAAACAAACGCAAGCGGTTTTTAGTAGCTGTTTTGTAACCAGGTACATCGATATCGTAAAGAGTAGATGTTAATGTGAAGTGCGCAAATGGTACTTGGTAGCTACGGCTTGAGCGAACCAACCAGTTTTGGTCAGTCAACCAAGCGTTAGGAATTGTTTCTTGTTGGTTGTTTTTAAGAACTTGTTGGAAAAGACCAAAGTGGTAGTTCAAACCAACACCGTCACCATTCAAACCAAGTGTAGCGATTGAGTCGATAAAGCAGGCTGCCAAACGTCCCAAACCACCATTACCAAGTGATGGTTCCAATTCTACTTCTTCGATTTCGATCAACTCTTTACCTGCATCAGCAAGTTCTTTCTTAACTTCGTCATAAAGACCAAGGTTAATCAAGTTGTTTGACAAGAGTTTACCAATCAAGAACTCAGCTGAGATATAGTAAACTTTTTTCTTACCAGTGTTCACTGGTTTTTGGCTGCTAGCAAGTTTGCTGTAGTTAAGAAGAGCAAGGTAAAGCTCCTCATTGCTACATTCTGCGATGGATTTATTGTAACGATTTTGTACAAATTCTTTTAATGGTAACATTTTTTGTGTCTCCTGATAATGTCTTATTTCTTTAATTCTACCAAATTTTCATTGATTCGGCGATAAATTGTAGTCAAGTCAAGCAAAGTTTCTTCGACAGCAGGAGTCAATTGATCCTCTGTCATACGCCATGACCAGTTTCCACCAAGAGTAGATGGGAAGTTCATACGAGCTGAACCATCCAACTCTAGCAAATCTTGCATAGTAGCGATAGTCATAAAGCTTACTGATGAGAAGGCTGTACGAAGCATAGCATGTACTACTGTTTCATATTCCTTGCGGTTTGTGTAACGTGCCATGTACTCACGAGTTGGATCGTCGATTTCATTGCGATACCAACCAAGAACAGTGTTGTTATCGTGTGTTCCTGTGTACATAACTGAGTTGGCTGGTGCCAAGTGTGGGCTGTCGATACTTTCGTGCTCTGGGTTGAAGGCAAATTGAAGGACTTTCATTCCTGGGAAGCCAGTGCGTTCACGTAGTTCAATAACTTCGTCAGTCATAAATCCAAGGTCTTCTGCGATGATGTTCAAGTCACCAAGTTCCTCTTTAACCGCTGCAAAGAGTTTGTAGTCAGGTCCTTTCACCCATTTACCAGGTGCTGCTGTTTCAGAACCAGCAGGGATTTCCCAGTAAGATTCAAATCCACGGAAGTGGTCGATACGAACGATATCGTAGATTTTGAAGCTTTCACGCAAGCGTTCAATCCACCATTTGTAGCCATCTTTGTCCATAGCTTCCCAGTCATAGATTGGGTTACCCCAGAGCTGACCAGTAGCAGAGAATTCATCTGGTGGGCAACCTGCGATGCAAGTCGCTTTCCCGTTTTCATCTGTTTTAAAGAGATGTGGATTAGCCCACATATCGCTTGAATCTTCCGCTACATAGATAGGCATATCTCCGACAATCTCGATGTGGTTTTCGTTAGCGTATGCTTTCAATTTCAACCATTGTTGGAAGAAAAGGTATTGGGTTACGCGGTGGTAAACAAGCTTGTCAGCTAATTTCTCACGGTAGCTTTCAAGAGTTGAAGCTTTACGAGCACGAGCATCTTCATCTGGCCATTCTGTCCAAGCAAGATTATCAAAATGCTCCTTGATAGCCATGTACTCTGCAAATAGTTCAAGCCATGATTGATTTTCTTGAGCAAATTTTTCGAAGTCTTTGACATCTCCAGCTTCAAGGAAACGTTTGACAGCTTTCTCTAGAAGCGGACGACGTGCATAGTAGATTTTAGCGTAGTCAACTTCAATTGGGTTGCTACCAAAGTCCACACCTTCAAGATCACTTGCTTCCAACAAACCTTGCTCCACCAAAATATCAAGGTCGATAAAATGAGTGTTTCCAGCAAAGGCTGAGAATGATTGGTATGGAGAATCTCCATAGCTGGTTGTTCCCAAAGGAAGGATTTGCCAGTAACGTTGCTTTGTACGAACCAAGAAGTCAACGAAATCATAGGCGCTTTGACCAAATGATCCGATTCCGTATGCTCCTGGAAGTGATGAGATGTGCATCAACACACCGCTTTGACGTTTTTTCATATTAGCACCTCAAGTGTTTATATTGTTAATTATTTCAATTTTTGCGCAAACGTTTGCGCTAAGTCAAGTATACCCCATTTCTAAAATAAATGCAAGCGTTTGTAAAAAAAACTTTTTCACTACTTTTTATTTCCGAAATCGGAAATTCCCTATATTTTCATTTTCCCCCTCCCTTAGTTTCGTCTTCTATTTATGCAATCGTTTCCCTTCAATTGTTTTTGAATTGAAATTTACACGATTTCCTATTTCTCTTCTATTATACAAACAATTTTAGGAATTAGCCAGTCACAAGCTTTTTTAATTTTTTTCAAAAAAACGCTTGCAACCGTTTTCTGTTTGTGCTATACTAAGGTCATAAGGGAAAACGTTTGCGTTTCCTCGAAATTAAAATTTGTTATTCTTTAGGAGGAATACACTATGTCAACTAAATTCATGAAGAGCGCTGCTGTACTTGGTACTGCTACTCTTGCTAGCTTGCTTTTGGTAGCTTGCGGAAGCAAAACTGCTGATAAAGCAGCTGATTCTTCTGCATCAGGAAGCCAAGAAATCACTTTCTACGTTGAAGACCAATATAAAGCTTACGCTGAGAAAGTTGCTGCTGCTTATGAAAAAGAATCAGGAACAAAAGTTAACATCAAATCTGGTGACCAACTTGGTGGACTTGATAAACTTTCACTTGACAACCAATCAGGTCAAGCCGCTGACGTTATGATGGCTCCATACGACCGTGTAGGTAGCCTTGGTACTGACGGACAACTTTCAGAAGTAACTTTGAGCGACGGTGCTAAAACTGATGACACTACTAAATCTCTTGTAACTGTTGGTGGTAAAGTTTACGGTGCTCCAGCTGTTATCGAGTCACTTGTTCTGTACTACAACAAAGACTTGATCAAAGAAGCTCCAAAAACATTTGCTGACTTAGAAAACCTTGCTAAAGATAGCAAATACGCTTTCGCTGGTGAAGAAGGTAAAACTACTGCTTTCCTAGCTGACTGGACTAACTTCTACTACGCATACGGACTTCTTGCTGGTAACGGAGCTTACGTATTCGGACAAAACGGTAAAGATCCTAAAGATATCGGTCTTGCTAACGATGGTGCTATCGCAGGTATCGAATACGCTAAAACTTGGTACGAAAAATGGCCTAAAGGTATGCAAGATACTGAAGGTGCTGGAAACTTGATCCAAACTCAATTCCAAGAAGGTAAAACAGCTGCTATCATCGATGGTCCTTGGAAAGCTCAAGCATTCAAAGATGCTAAAGTAAACTACGGTGTTGCAACTATCCCAACTCTTCCAAACGGTAAAAACTACGCAGCCTTTGGTGGTGGTAAAGCTTGGATCATCCCATCAAGCACTAAGAACCTTGAAGGCGCTCAAAAATTTGTAGACTTCCTTGTTTCAACTGAACAACAAAAAGCATTCTACGATGCTACTAACGAAATCCCAGCTAACACTGAAGCTCGTGCTTACGCTGAAGGTAAAAACGATGAGTTGACTACAGCTGTTATCGAGCAGTTCAAGAACGCTCAACCAATGCCAAACATCTCTCAAATGTCAACAGTTTGGGACCCAGCTAAAACAATGCTCTTTGACGCTGTAAGCGGTAAGAAAGATGCTAAAACTGCTGCTAATGATGCTGTAACATTGATCAAAGAAACAATCCAACAAAAATTTGGTAACTAATTGATTGATTCAAGGGAGATAATTTAAACATCTCCCTTGATTTTTAGATATATTGACAATGTTTTCAGCAATTTTGCTGATTAGCATCGAGCTCAATGCTCGTATCTTATGAAAGGAGCACTCATGGAACAACAACCAAAAAAAGCAGCCTTGCTTTCATTGATTCCTGGGTTGGGACAAATCTACAACAAACAAAAAGCTAAAGGTTTTATCTTCCTTGCTGTAACAGTGGCTTTTGTCCTCTATTTTATAGTACTTGCAGCACCTGAATTGAGCAACTTAATCACGCTTGGTGAAAAACCTGGCCGTGACAACTCTCTCTTCATGTTGATTCGTGGTGCATTCCACTCTATTTTTGTAATTGTTTATCTAGCCTTTTATATTCTCAATATTAAAGACGCTCACACTATTGCAAAACGTATCAATAATGGCATCCCTGTCCCATTGACACTTAAGGATATGATTAAAGGTATCTATGAAAATGGATTCCCTTACTTGCTTATCATTCCATCTTACGTTGCCATGACATTTGCCATCATCTTCCCGGTTATTGTAACCTTGATGATTGCCTTTACTAACTACGATTTCCAACACTTACCACCAAATAAATTATTGGATTGGGTTGGATTGACTAACTTTACAAATATCTGGAGCTTGAGTACCTTCCGTTCAGCCTTCGGTTCTGTTCTTTCTTGGACTATTATCTGGGCTTTATCTGCATCTACTTTGCAAATCGTACTCGGTATCTTTACAGCTATTATTGCTAACCAACCATTCATCAAGGGTAAACGTATCTTTGGTGTTATCTTCCTTCTACCTTGGGCGGTTCCAGCCTTCATCACTATCTTGACATTCTCAAACATGTTCAACGATAGTGTTGGTGCTATCAATACTCAAGTTTTGCCGCTTTTTGCGAAGGTTCTTCCTTTCTTAGATGGCGTTCTTATCCCTTGGAAGACAAATCCAACTTGGACTAAAATCGCCTTGATTATGATGCAAGGATGGCTTGGTTTCCCTTATATCTACGTCTTGACTCTCGGTATCCTACAGTCTATTCCTAACGACTTGTATGAAGCAGCTTATATCGACGGTGCAAACGCTTGGCAAAAATTCCGTAACATCACTTTCCCAATGATTTTGGCTGTTGCGGCGCCTACTTTGATCAGCCAATACACCTTCAACTTCAACAACTTCTCTATCATGTACCTCTTCAATGGTGGTGGTCCTGGTAGTGTCGGTGGTGGAGCTGGTTCAACCGATATCTTGATCTCATGGATCTACCGTCTGACAACTGGTACAGCTCCTCAATACTCTATGGCAGCTGCCGTTACCTTGATTATTTCAATCATCGTCATCTCTATTTCTATGATTGCATTCAAGAAACTACACGCATTTGATATGGAGGACGTCTAAGATGAATAACTCAGTCAAAATCAAACGTAGACTGTCTCAAACCCTTACTTATCTTTACTTAATTGGACTTTCAATCGTTATTATCTATCCTCTTTTAATCACGATTATGTCAGCCTTTAAGGCCGGTAACGTTGTGGCCTTCAAACTCGACAGCAATGTCAATTTCAGTCTTGATAACTTCAAAGGGCTCTTTACAGAAACCTTGTACGGCACATGGTACCTCAACACTTTGATTATCGCTTTGATCACTATGGTTGTTCAGACAAGTATTATCGTACTTGCTGGTTATGCCTATAGCCGTTACAACTTCTTGGCTCGTAAACAAAGTTTGGTCTTCTTCTTG
The DNA here is from genome assembly GCF_001074155.1 of Streptococcus pseudopneumoniae. GTDB lineage: Bacteria > Bacillota > Bacilli > Lactobacillales > Streptococcaceae > Streptococcus > Streptococcus pseudopneumoniae_A. Next base: position 77,532 of record NZ_JUUZ01000034.1, on the reverse strand, counting down.
ATTATCCAAATGGTGCCAACAATGGCCGCTTTGACTGCCTTCTTCGTTATGGCCCTCATGTTGAACGCCCTTAACCAAAGCTGGTTCCTCATCTTCCTCTACGTTGGTGGAGGTATCCCGATGAACGCTTGGCTCATGAAAGGTTACTTTGACACCGTGCCAATGTCTCTTGATGAGTCTGCAAAACTTGATGGTGCCGGACATTTCCGCCGCTTCTGGCAAATCGTTCTCCCTCTTGTTCGCCCAATGGTTGCTGTACAAGCACTCTGGGCCTTCATGGGACCTTTTGGAGACTATATCCTCTCTAGTTTCTTGCTTCGTGAAAAAGAATACTATACAGTTGCCGTTGGTCTACAAACCTTCGTCAGCAATGCGAAGAACTTGAAGATCGCCTACTTCTCAGCAGGTGCTATCCTCATCGCTCTTCCAATCTGTACACTTTTCTTCTTCTTGCAAAAGAACTTCGTTTCAGGACTTACAAGCGGTGGCGACAAGGGGTAATATACCCCCGCCACCCTTTTTCATTTTTGACCTTGTACATCGATTGTCTGGTGAGAAACAAGAGCTTGCTGAGATTACCTTGTTAGTTAGTGGACGAATCATAACAAACATTCACTTTTACCAAGGATTCTACTATCCCCGCTTGAAATAAAAAACATTTCTCTATATAATACTCGTATAGAAAAATGCCTATAGAAAGAGATTTATGTTACCATATCCATTTTCTTATTTTAATAGTATTTGGGGATTTCGTAAGCCCCTCTCTCAACGTTTTGGTCTAAACTGGTTTCAACTGATTTTTACCAGTATTTTCTTGATTAGCTTATCCATGGTGCCTATTGCTATCCAGAACAGTTCTCAGGAAACCTATCCTTTAGAGACGTTCATCGATGATGTCTATGCTCCATTGACGGACGAAGTCGTTCAGGATCTAGCTACCAATGCTCAGATTGTAGATGGAAAACTAAGCTATACTGGTTCGACTCCTCATCAAACTTCTGTACAAATCGGGGCTACTGCTAGTTCAAGTTTCCCTGAGGAATTACTTCTTAGCTTTGAACCTGAGCAACTCGTCATCAGTAAGCAAGGAAAAGAACTAACCAGCATTCGCTATCATGCTATCACAACTGATAGTTTCCAAAGCAAGGAAAGCTTGACTCAGGCTATTTCAAAAGACTGGTATCAACAGAACCGCGTCTATATCAGCCTCTTCCTGGTCTTAGGTGCTAGTTTTCTCTTTGGACTTAATTTTTTCATTGTAGCTTTAGGTGCTAGCCTTCTGCTCTACTTCACGAAAAAATCTCGTCTCTTCTCATTTAAGACCTATAAAGAGTGCTATCATTTTATTTTGAACTGTTTAGGATTACCAACTTTACTGACCATGATTCTAGGTCTTTTGGGGCAGAATATGGCAACTTTGATCACTGTTCAAAACATTTTATTTGTTCTATATCTGGTCACTATCTTTTATAAGACTCATTATCGTGATCCAGACTACAAAAAGTAGGAGATTATTATGCCTGTTACGATTAAAGACGTGGCCAAAGCTGCGGGAGTTTCTCCTTCAACCGTAACCCGTGTTATTCAAAACAAATCAACGATTAGTGACGAAACAAAAAAAAGAGTTCGAAAAGCAATGAAAGAACTCAATTATCATCCTAATCTAAATGCTCGAAGTCTTGTTAGCAGTTATACGCAAGTTATTGGCTTAGTCCTTCCAGATGATTCAGATGTTTTCTACCAAAACCCTTTCTTCCCTTCTGTTCTTAGAGGGATTGCACAGGTTGCCTCGGAAAATCACTATGCCATCCAGATTGCGACTGGTAAGGATGAAAAAGAGCGTTTAAACGCCATTTCACAAATGGTCTACGGAAAACGTGTGGATGGGCTTATCTTCTTGTATGCTCAACAAAATGATCCCTTGGTGCAACTGGTTGTCGAGGAGCAATTCCCCTTCCTCATTCTTGGAAAATCACTTTCCCCTTTCATACCGCTTGTTGATAATGATAACATCCAAGCCGGATTTGATGCGACAGAATATTTCATTAAAAAAGGGTGTTCACGAATTGCCTTTATCGGCGGTACCAAGAAACTCTTCGTTACCCAGGACCGTCTGACAGGTTACGAGCAAGCTCTTCAAGAACACAATCTGCCTCTTGATAATCACCGTACCTTCTTTGCAGACGAGTTTCTAGAAGAAAAGGGCTATAACTTTAGTAAACAACTCTTTAAATATGACCCTCAGACCGATGCTATTATCACAACAGATAGTCTCCTAGCTGAAGGTGTATGTAGCTACCTCAACGAACACCAACTTGATGTTCCGGTCCTCAGCTTTGACTCGGTAAATCCAAGATTAAATCTGGCTGCCTATGTTGATATCAATAGTCTTGCTCTTGGCCGAACTTCATTTGAAACCATTCTTCAAATCATTAATGATGTCAAAGAGAATCGTCAAATCTGCTATCGTCAGGTGATTGCACACGAAATCGTTGAAAAATAAAAACCAACTCTCTATTTTGAGTTGGTTTTTTTGTATCCTATTTACCTGAACGACTAGTTTTCAACTTCGACAAATCGCCCTAAAATATGAACATTTTCTGAGACAGATACAAAGGCTGTCGGATCAACTTGTTTCATGATGAGTTTAAAATCATTAAACTCTGCACGAGTGATAACCGTTATCAAAACTGCCTTACGCTCGTGGTTATAAGTCCCTTCCGCATCGTGAATCATGGTCGCACCACGGTGCAATTTATGATGGATTTTCTCAATCACTGCGTCAGGATTGCTAGTGACGATCATGGCCTGCATGCGTTTTTGTTTGGTGAAAACTGCATCTGTTACACGGCTGGAGACAAAGATCGTAATCATGGAATAAAGGGCATATTTCCAACCAAAGGTCAAGCCAGCAATCAGCATGATTGTCCCGTTCACTAGGAAGGAGATACTTCCGACGTTACGCCCCGTCTTCTTGCGAATAGTCAGACTGACAATATCTGTTCCACCACTGGAGATGTTATGGCGTAAAGCAAAGCCGATTCCCAGTCCCATGACGACTCCCCCAAAAAGGGCATTGATGATTGGATCCTCTGTCAAGACCACCACTGGCACAAACTGGATAAAGAGCGAGCTCATGGATACCGTAATAAAGGTAAAAATCGTAAACTTATGTCCAATTTGGTACCAGGCTAAAATCATCAGCGGGATATTGATAGCGTAAAATGCTACTGAAATTGGGAAATAAAAGCCAAATAAGTGATTACTAAGCGCAGAAATGATCTGAGCCAAACCTGTTGCTCCACTTGAATAAACATGTCCTGGTTGGAAGAAAAAATTGACGGCTACTGCTGATAGAAAACCATATACTAGAGAAGCTGAAATTTTTTCATCGTATTTTTCTCGGGAGATACTTTGCAAAACACGTAAAATCTTCACCCGATAAGCAAAGCGGCGCAGATAATGGTACCACTTTTTAGTTAGTTTCGTTTGTTTCATCTTGTTCTACTTGTAGATTGAGTTCCTCTAATTGTTTAAGAGCTACTGTTGATGGTGCTTGCGTCATTGGGTCAGTTGCCTTATTATTCTTAGGGAAGGCAATGACTTCGCGGATATTTTCTTCTCCAGCGAGCAACATTACAAAACGGTCAAGCCCGATAGCCAAGCCACCGTGTGGTGGGAATCCATAGTCCATGGCTTCCAATAGGAAACCAAACTGGTCATTTGCTTCTTCTGCTGAGAATCCAAGGGCCTTGAACATACGCTCTTGGAGTTCCTTTTGGTTGATACGAAGGCTACCACCGCCAAGCTCATAACCGTTCAAGACGATGTCGTAGGCAATAGCACGAACCTTAGCCAAATCACCTTCAAGCTCATGTGCAGTATCTGCTTGAGGAAGAGTAAATGGATGGTGGGCACTCATATAGCGACCTTCTTCTTCAGACCATTCAAACATTGGCCAGTCAACTACCCAGAGGAAGTTAAATTTGTCGTTATCAATCAAGCCAAGCTCTTTGGCAATACGTCCACGAAGGGCTCCAAGTGTTGCATTTGCTACTTCAAGCGTATCAGCCACAAAGAGAACCAAGTCTTTATCTTCAAGACCAAGCGCACTTGTTAAATCGCCTTGAATGCTAGTCAAGAATTTAGCAACAGGTCCGTTTAATTCACCGTCAACAACCTTAACCCAAGCAAGACCCTTAGCACCATACTGCTTGGCTACTTCTGTCATCTTGTCGATGTCTTTACGTGAGTAGTTGTCTGCTGCACCTTTGACGACAATGGCTTTAACAGCAGGTGCTTCTGAGAAGACTTTAAAGTCCACACCTTTGACCACTTCTGTCAAGTCCTGAAGCAACATCTCAAAACGAGTATCAGGCTTGTCAGAACCATAAAGAGCCATGGCATCATCGTACTTCATACGAGGGAACGGAAGCGTTACTTCAATCCCTTTTGTTTCCTTCATCACGCGCGCAATCAAGCCTTCTGTGATATCTTGGATTTCTTGCTCAGTCAGGAATGAAGTTTCCAAGTCGACCTGGGTAAATTCAGGCTGACGGTCTCCACGCAAGTCTTCATCGCGGAAACATTTGACGATTTGGTAGTAACGGTCAAATCCCGCATTCATCAACAACTGTTTTGTAATCTGCGGACTTTGAGGAAGAGCGTAAAAATGCCCTTTATTAACACGAGATGGAACCAAATAGTCACGCGCCCCTTCTGGTGTTGACTTAGAAAGGAATGGCGTTTCCACATCGATAAATTCCAACTCATCCAAGTAGTTGCGGATCGAATGTGTCACCTTGGCACGAAGTTTAAGATTTTCCAACATTTCTGGACGACGAAGGTCAAGGTAACGGTAACGTAGACGCGTATCATCGTTAGCCTCAATGCCATCCTTAATTTCAAATGGTGTTGTCTTAGCTGTATTGAGTACAGCAAGAGCTGTTACATTCAGTTCAACCGCTCCAGTCGCCAACTTATCATTTGCTTGCTCACGTGCAGCAACTTGACCAGTCACCTCGATGACATATTCACTACGAAGGCTCTCAGCTGTTGCCATCACCTCTGCTGATACTTTTTCAGGGTTGATAACCAACTGCATAATCCCTTCACGGTCACGAAGGTCGATAAAGATCAAGCCACCCAGGTCACGACGACGGGCAACCCAACCCTTCAAGGTAATTTCTTGTCCGATGTGTTCCTCACGAACACGACCAGCATACATACTGCGTTTCATTTCTTCTCTCCTCTTGTATTCTGTTACTATTTTACCATAAAAGCGCAGGCTCTTCATGAAAATCATCAGAAAAGTTGAGAGTTTCCTGCGATAAATGAAAAAATCCAGCAAAGTCTTTCGCTGGATTTGGGTTTTCTTTATTTTTTTCGCTTTTCAGCAATCTCCGCTGCCTTTTTAGGGAGAACAATCTCCGTTGCATAGGCTGTCGCAAATCGCATAATACCTGCAATTGGTGCAAAGATAACTGCTAGATGATTATAAAAGAAATCCCCTTTAAAAGCATAGGCAAGCGCTCCAATAATAAGGAAGAGAACAACTGCCTGAATCACTGCTAATAATATCACTCGTTTCATGACTTCCTCCTGAGTCTATTATAGCATGATAATCATTAAAAATCCGATTAAATTATTCAAGGCGTGAAGAGCCATACTATAAGCCAAACCACCCTTACTAATATAGGCCAAGCCCAAGCTAAAGCCAAGTGAAGCATAAACTAGGAATTGTTGTGGAGTGCCAGGGAAATGAACAAGTGCAAAAATGATGGTGCTTACAAGAAGAAAGAGAACTGTCTGCTTGACGTTATCTTGTTGAGGAAAGACATAGCGGGCTAACATTCCTCTAAAGGTCAATTCTTCTGTCAGAGGCGCAAAGACCACTATCATAAAGAAAGAGAAAAGAGGTTGATTATGAGTCATTTGTTCTAACATCTGTTGATTGACTGATGGATCATTTGGTAAGAAATTTTGTGCTGCTATGACAAGAACCAATACCAAGGCAGGCAACCAGATGTATTTGTTAAGGGCTGTTTTTTCAATCGTAACGGTTCCTGTCTTATACCACTTGTAGGTAACGAAGGTGAAAATTCCTGCCAATAAGACATAAATTGGGACAGCAACATATTCAGGCGCACCCATTTTCATAGCCACTAAACCTACGCCCTGAATAAAACTATAGATCATAATAAATGATAAGAAAGTAAGGCTATACCAGCCAATGTTTTTAAGTGTTTTCATAATATTCTCCTATTTGAAATAACGTTTTGTTTTGCGCAATTGTGCCACATTCATGTACATATGGATGACAACTGCCACGAGTAGAGCCACCAACTGTACTTGTCCCAATACCACAGATAAAACTACTAAGACAACATAGATACCAGGAATGAGGAGCTGATTAACCTTGAACAAGATCAAGTAAGCTTCTTCCATCTCAGCCTGTTTTTCTCCCTCATCATAAGTGTCAAGGTAGTCCAAAACTTCCTTGGGAGTCGCCGTAATAGAAAGTTTGTAGTTACGAATCTTGCTGGTGATTTTGAGACAGTAAACACCCGACCAGATACCTACAACCAGCAAAAGTAAGGATGTTGCTGATAGACCTAAACCTCCCAAACCTAAAAGTAGACAGGATAGCATACAAATTTGGCAAACATTCCAAGCTACTGAAGCATAATCTAAGAAGCGATACGTGGCAAGGTAGTCTTGTTCGTTTTCTTCGTCCTCCTCTTCTCTTTGATAACTCTGATAGGCCTGATGGCTTTTTCTAGTGAAATAAAAAGTTAGAATCACCGTAAGCATCCCTAAACCAAGAAAGAATGATTTCAATGCAACGACTACTTGAGCTTGAGTGATACCTAAAGGATTAAGATCAAGGAAACCAGCAAATATTCCTAATAAAGCACTTGCAAGAAAAATCTTCAGTGCAAAAATAATATGTTTCTTTTCCATCTTTCAACCTCTTTCTAAAACAAGCCAGACAACCATTGACCAAAGGCTTTCCCTGATTCAAAAATAGCTGTCAAACCTTCTGCTCCTAGTGATACCAAAATCAAACAAACAGCAAGTAAGAGAATAGCTTGATTTCTAGCTTTTTTTGCTCCATCTCCCAAGGGTTCATTCCCAAGCCAACCTGCTAGATAGGCATAGAGAGTTACTGTTATAATCCCGACCTCAGTCGAAGAGAGGAATAACAAGACTGTCACCAAACGAACGATATTGGCTTGAATGTTAAAATAATTTCCTAAACCTGCACAAACACCGGCAAGTGCTTTGTTCTCTGTATCGACTTGAAAACCTGCTAAAAACTCTTTCATAACTTTTCTCCTTTTAGGATCTCTTTAAACTTTATCTTTCTCTCTACCCATCTAAAGACTAATAGTAAAACTATGTTAATCCAGAAGAGGTATTTACTTTCAACAATTGTAAACCAACCAAATAGGCTTCCAATCATAGCCAAAAGATTTACGATAAACACAACTATAGATAGATAGATAGATAATAAATCACTTTATACTTGTTCATCACTCATCCTCCTCTAAGCGGAAGACTGACTCGACTGGCTCATGGAAAATTTGAGCAATCTTCAGGGCAATGACGATGGATGGGGTATACTCATCCCGCTCAAGCAAGCTGATGGTTTGCCTGGACACGCCAGCTAGTTTGGCCAGCTCTGTTTGATTCAGGCCATCGCGAGCCCGAAGCTCTTTTAGACGATTTTTCAGCATGTCTTTTTTCTCCTTTGTTCTTATCTTGATTTTATTGTAACATATCTTTTTATTTTTGACAAGCATATTTGTCAAAAAGTTTAAGATTTTTGTCATTTTGTAAAAGAAAACGGTCAGGAATGGTATCCTGACCGTATTTTTTTATAGTTGATAAAAAATTGCTTACTCAGCTGATGGAGTGTCTTGACTTTATTTCAGCTGGTTTTTATCATCCTTCTTGTAATCTCTTCTGACGATATAAAGCGTTGTTAGACTGATGAGAGTCAATGCAGCTCCTGTAACCCTTCCTTTTTGGGAGAAGACAAATTCTACTTTGTGTTGTCCGGAAGTAATCGGGAATGAAATAAAGCTGTTCCATGCTTTTGTCACAGGGACATCCTTGCCATCTACTTTCACCTTCCAACCCTCACTATAAGGGATAGAGGTCATCATGTATTTACTGTCATCAGTAATATTCACTGAACCGACGATATGAGTATTCGAGAATTTCTCAACTTGTAGACCTTGTTCCTTCCGCTTTTCTAAAGCACTTTGAATTTGACTGATTTCTGCGCGGTAAACTCCTGCGTTTGAAAGGTCAACCTTGTCTGTTTTAAAGCGGAACTCCAATACAGACTCTTGATTCTCTGCATTGTCAGCGATTTGCCATAGTTGACGTTGCGTATTTCTCTTGGAATGAGTGAACCACTTGCCGTTCAGAAGGACGGAGTAATCTTTCTCTGAATTTAGACTTGCTGGTACGAAGAAGTAATAGGTCAAATTTGTTCGCGGAGTAATTCGGTAGCGAACGATTGCATCCTTAGAAGAATCCACCCGCTTGTAGACTGCAGTTCCTTTTTCTTTGTCGACATTTTCCTCAGTAAGATTTTCTGTTTCAACATCTCCGTAGGCTAGGGGTTTGAAGTAGTCGAGATAATTCTCTTCGCCTTTTTTCACACCTTCCATAGAGTTAAGGATGATATTTTGATTTTGGATAGCGTTGTTTCTACCAAAGTTGATGTTTCTTACCAAATCATTTGTTCCATAGGCTAGTGGGAAAGAATTTGGATTTTCGTACACGATATAACGTTCATCTTCGTAGACCTTCTGCGTGAAATAACGGTTCATATCAAAACGACTTGCAAAACGTGTGAAATACATTCTCTCAGGATGAGCTTCTTTCTCAGTAGGATCCAGGTCTTTGACATCCATATAGTAGCGAACACCGTATAAGGCATCTGTTAACAAGGTCCCATTTTCATACTCTGTCGCTGCATTAATCCCTTGGTCACCCATAAAGGCAAATTGATCCATGGTCGTACGCTCTAAGCTTGAACTGAAAGTACTTAAACCTGGGTAGGAAACAAGCGATGGCACTGTTTTTGAATAGGCAAAGGTTGTTGCAATTCGGTAGAATGGTTGATCTGCTTGTTTCTGAACATCGTCTGTCACTTGTTTTACAGATACCGTTGCATCTACAAACTTGTCTACATCTGCATACCCAAAGGTCACTTGAGAAAGATAGGCATTATAGCCTAACTCAAAGATTGTTAGGGCAGACACGGCAAGAATGGCTAGTCTGGTCATTCTTGTGCGCAATAAGAAGATAACTGCCAAATAGACCAACAAGGTTAATACAACCTGAGATAAGAAATATCCTGTTTGGAGAAGAATTCCTAAAAGAAGGACGACAGCAGCAGCTATCAAGAGCACCATTTTTTTCACTTGAGGAGCTTTACGAGAACGACTCCAATAGAGATAAGAGCAGGCTACAGTGATAGATATTAGTAAAAGCCAAAATACGATAAAGTTCTTTGATAGAAATTGAGTCAAAGCTTCAGGTTGGGTTTTTGGAAGGTAGGTGAATTTCTTTGTATAGAGATAAATTACTGATAAAACTAGCAACACCACTGAGAGCAACTTCCCTCTGCGAGAAATTTCTACTTGTCCTTTAACTACCTGATAGGCTAAAACAAGCATAAAGAACGAGAATAACCATGAGAAACGGAAGAAGAATCCAGCTGGGTTTTGTCCCATATGCCAGATTTTACTTACAAATTCATTGACAAAGGAAAGGAAGAAGACAAGGGTGACCGCACCTGCAGCCCAACGTTTTTCCTTGGCTACCTGCTTCGATGTAAAGTAGAGGATAAAACCTAGAAATCCTAAAGCACCAATGTAGATATTTGGAAGGTTAGGTCCTGCCGACCAGCCTGAGGCAGTATCAAAACTACCGATAGCTAACTTCGACAGGATATCCACAGGATTGATTTGAAAGGCGAAGGAGAACTTCATAGCATCTCCAACTTGCCCCTTACTCTCAAGGAGATTATAGAAAACTGGCACAATTAACACCGATGCCGTAGCAACCCCAATGACAGAGAAGGCAAACGTTTTTACCAAAGGACTCAAGAAGTGTTTCAGCTTCTGTTTCAGAGTTCCCTGGATAGAGAGACGTGGTGAAACATAATAGCAAGAGTATAGGACGATAAAAATCGAAATCATATAGCCCATATAGAATTGCAGAAAGACTGTTAGCCCTAAAATAAAAGCATAACGATAGGGTCTTCCTCCATCCAATAGCTCTTCCAGATAAACGATAACGAGCGGTAGCATAATCATGGCATCATAGAAAATGACGTTCATCTGATAGGAAACGAGCATCCCTGAAAGAGCATAGGCTGTTGCAAACAAAGGCACCAACCACACACGAGATTCTGCTCCCTTATAGCGCTTAATCAGGAAATGAGAGAAAGAAAATCCGATTGCTCCATATCTAAGCCAAATAATCAGAAAAACTGCTAAACCATAGTGTTTGAAGGGAATAAGAATATAAAAAATATTAAAGGGACTCATCAAGTAATAGCCCAAAACCCCTATCATGTCTCCACCGAGAGATTTAGTAAAAGAGTAAGTCAGGCTACTCAAATCACCAGTAAGTACCGCATGTTTAAGTAAGCCAAAAAAGCTGATATACTGCTGACCAAAGTCAACTGCCATCAGACTTTTATTCCCAAAGGGATAGCCACCCATGAAAAACCAAACAACCAGCATAATGGTCATCGGTAGTAAGGCACTCACCGTATAAAGTAAGGCTTTAGGCTGTTTCCCTTTCAATTCTTGCCAACGCATTAACCACTCATCCATGTTTGTTTTCTCCTATACCATTTTAACCAATCTTATCTTTTTCAGCTTGGTCAATATTGCTTTTTGCGACGATAAAGTGAGGACGTTGCTTCACCTCGTAATAAATCTTTCCGATATACTCTCCAAGTACTCCTATGAAAATGAGTTGCACACTACTAAACAAGATAATGGCTGCTATTGTGGTGAAATAGCCACTCGTATAGTCGGAAGAAAAGATAAATTTACAAAATTCATAAACAATATAGAGAAGAGACAGAGCCATACTGACAAATCCAAATTGGATACAAACCCTAAGAGGACGATCATTAAATGAGATAATCCCCTGGAAAGCATAATTCATAGACTTCTTAAAGCCGAATTTGCTTTTTCCTGCTTTACGAACTTCGTTTTTATAAGGGATAACCTTCTCTTTAAAACCGATCCACTCATAAAGCCCTTTGTTAAATCGGTTGTACTCAGGCAGCGAAACAAACACATCCACAGCTCTCTTGCTAAGGAGTCGTAATTCAGATTTCCCGTCTGTTAACTTGACATCCATGGAATGGTTCGAGAATTTATAGAAACTACGAGCAAAGAAGCTTCCTACAAATGACTCCCCTTCTCGACTTCTCTGACCACTGACAATATCGTATCCTTCTTTATAAGCTTCTACAAAGAGAGGAATCAGATAAGGCGGATGTTGCAAGTCTCCATCCATCACCATAACCGCATCGCCAGTTGCATACTTAAAACCAGCAAGGATTCCACTCTCGCGTCCAAAGTTTCTACTAAAGCTGATATACTTGACCCGTGGGTTTTCATCCGCAATTTCATCGATTAGTTTTAGTGTGCTATCGCTACTGCCGTCATCCACATAGAGAATTTCGTAGTCAGATAGTTCTTCCGATAAGATCATACTCTCTAACTTCTCAGAGATGGCTTTATGCGTTTGAGCTAGAACTAATTCTTCATTTAAAAGAGTGATAAGAATTGATAGTTTCATCTAAATACTCCATAATATCTACTTTTTTAAAAAAGGGAGAGAGCCATGCTCTCCCCTATCTAAAGAAACTCAACTATTACTTATTAGAATATTTACGTTTCAATACAACTGTGCCTGATAAGATGACGATTCCGGCAAATACCAAGCTAGTTCCCACAGCTTCTCCAGTCTTAGGAAGTTTAGGCTTCTCATCTGTTGTAGTCGTTGATCCTTCTGTAGTTGTTGAAGTAGTTTTCGATTCTTCTGTCGTTGTTGAAGTAGTTTTCGATTCTTCTGTCGTTGTTGAAGTAGTTTTCGATTCTTCTGTCGTTGTTGAAGTAGTTTTCGATTCTTCTGTCGTTGTTGAAGTAGTTTTCGATTCTTCTGTCGTTGTTGAAGTAGTTTTCGATTCTTCTGTCGTTGTTGAAGTAGTTTTCGATTCTTCTGTCGTTGTTGAAGTAGTTTTCGATTCTTCTGTCGTTGTTGAAGTAGTTTTCGATTCTTCTGTCGTTGTTGAAGTAGTTTTCGATTCTTCTGTCGTTGTTGAAGTAGTTTTCGATTCTTCTGTCGTTGTTGAAGTAGTTTTCGATTCTTCTGTCGTTGTTGAAGTAGTTTTCGATTCTTCTGTCGTTGTTGAAGTAGTCTTCGGCTCTTCTGTTGTTGTTGAAGTAGTCTTCGACTCTTCTGTCGTCGTTGTTGTTGAAGTAGTCTTCGATTCTTCTGTCGTTGTTGTTGAAGTAGTCTTCGATTCTTCTGTCGTTGTCGTTGAAGTAGTCTTCGGTTCTTCTGTCGTTGTCGAAGTAGTCTTTGGCTCTTCTGTCGTTGTTGAAGTAGTCTTTGGCTCTTCTGTCGTTGTTGTCGAAGTTGTTGTCGGCGCTTCCGTTGTTGTGGTGGTTGTCGTTGTTTGTTCTTTTGGATTGACGATTGTCTTAGTCACTGAATTATCAGTTTCGTTAAAGTCTTCAGCATTTACTTCAGTGTCTGCTACAGTAATGGTATAACCTTCAGGCGCTTGTAACTCAGTTAAGATATATTTATCTTTCAAAAGTGCATTAACCGTAATATTACCATTTGCATCCGTTACATATTCACCAATCACTTTATTATTGGCTTGACGAACAATTTTGAATTTTGCGCCAGCAAGAGGTTGATTAGCATCGTCTACTTTATGAATATTAATGGTAAATACAGAACCTTTTCCATTACCGCCAGGGATTTGGATACCTGATGAGTTCTCTGTATTTTTAACAACAATGTCTTTAGCTTTTAGAATAGCCCCGTTATCTAAAACTTCCCCATCTACTGGTTTGTAATTTAAATGAACATCATATAAGATACGGTATTGATCAGCTTCGCTAACATTTCCAAGTTTTACAACGAACGATTGACCATCATCGCTAACAGTGACTGTATGTTGATCTGTAACATCAACTGCATCAGGTAACTGCCATTCCCCATCTTTATAGATATATGTACCTTTGAAGACACGAATACTACCCTTAACGTACTCTGCATTGGTGAATTTTAGATGATCTTCTACAGTGACATCTTGAAGATTTTCTTTTGTTTGATTGATAGAAATCGCATAACTTATAGTTGACGGATCATCCTTATGAACCTCGCTGGTTTTTAGCAACAACTTAGGTTCAGTAGTGCCAACACCTTTGTATGGGATATTTCCCACAACGATTGTTCGGTTATTAACCGTTACTTGTATCGGAATTTCCCCTCCTTCAGGGTGTTTTGTATAATCTATTTCGGAATAAAAGTAGAAATGACCTGTTACATCAGAATGCTTTTCAACATAGTCTGTATAAGTTAACGTAAGTTTCTTGTTATCTTTATCTACCAGTCCATGAGCGATTACTTGTTTAGGTTCAGTAGTAGTTGTGATATCAAAACTTTGAGTTGCAATAATTAAGGGATCTGAAAGGAGAAGTTCCGTCGTGTCTCCTGCCTTGACATTCTTTCCTGTTAAATCAAAATCAGCAGCGATTCTAAACTTATCCCATTGACCGATAGGGCTATCAATACTTCCACCTTTTTCACTCAATACTTGGATATTCTTAATCGTATCTACAAATTTTCCACTAACTGTGACCGCTGGTGTTTCTGCAGCAATTTTTGTTAAGCTTAGTGCGAAAATTGCACTCATCACGCAAAGTAAGATTGAAAAAATGCCTAATTTTTTCTTTTTCATTTTTCTTCCCCTTTTATAAATATTTTAGTCTTTGGGATACAGTTCAATTATATCACTTATTTTGAGAACTTGTTAGAATATTTACGTTTCAATACAACTGTACTTGATAAGATGACGATTCCCGCAAACACCAAACCAGTTCCTACAGCTTCTCCAGTCTTAGGAAGTTTAGGCTTCTCATCTGTTGTAGTCGTTGATCCTTCTGTAGTTGTTGAAGTAGTCTTCGGCTCTTCTGACGTCGTTGTTGTTGAAGTAATCTTCGGCTCTTCTGTCGTGGTGGTTGTAGTTGTCACTGGACCTTCTGTCGTTGTAGTTGTAGAAGTTGTCGCTGGACCTTCTGTCGTTGTAGTTGTAGAAGTTGTCGCTGGACCTTCTGTCGTTGTTGTTGAAGTAGTCTTCGATTCTTCTGTCGTTGTCGTTGAAGTAGTTGTTGGCTCTTCTGTTGTTGTCGTTGAAGTGGTCGTTGATCCTTCTGTTGTTGTAGTCGTGGTGGTTGTAGTAGTTGTAGTAGTCTTATCTCCACTACCCTCACCTGAACCTGTTTCTAAACGAGTCAATGCACTGACTGAACGAGATTTTTGGAAGTTGCTTGCTGACCATTCCAAAACATTGGCAACTTTAGTATCTTTTGGAAGTGCTGAAGTCAATTCTGTTGTGTACTCAATGTACATCGCCCAATTCCAGTTGTCACCAAAGTTAATGGTGAATCCTGTGATTTTACCATCCGCATTTCGAGTAAATTCAGCTTTTTTACTGAAGTTATCGATTGGTTCCAATTTAAGCAGAGCTGCTTCATTTGGAATTTTTTCTGGTTGAGTTGCATAACGAACGGCACGGAAAGAGCTTTCTACCAAGACTTGCCCACTATCGCTGAAGTCATCTTTAATAACCATGTTGTTCAATTTATCCTGAACAGCGTTCAAAACAACACGCCACTTGATGCGGTTAGGATTTTCTGAATCTTGGTAACCGTATTTCATTTCATAGTCACCAGCTTCACCGTCTGTTTTATTAAAGTTAAGTGTATATTTTTCTGTCCCGAATTGGAATGTATATTTACCTGATTCTGGTAAGTTGGTTACGTTTGGACGAACAGAATATTTCAAAGACATTACCTTATCTTTGTAATTCTTAGAGAAATAATCGGTAAAAGTAATCGTTACTTTTTGAGTGCTTGGATCTGTCACCGCATTCCCAATCACTTCACCACTACTATGTGTAATTGGAAATTCTAGCTTAGTAATCAAGCCCAATTCTTTCGGAAGGTCAAGTACCAGTACATCGCCTTCGTTAATTTGTTGAGTATCAGGGAAAGAAATGGTATTGGTTGCTTCCAACACTTTACCTGTGCTGATTTGAGTTTCCGATGTCAATGGTTGACCATCAACAGTGATTGTTGTTTTATTGGTATAGTCTGTAACATCAGCCGCAAATACTGTTGTCAGTACCGTCAAAGATAACACGATTATACCCAAAAGTGCAAAAACGCGCATCGTGTTCTTTTTAAAATAACTCATGGTTGACTCCTTTTAATTAATCAAATATATCATAGCATTTTTTGAATTCGTTTACAAGTTATTTTTTATAATATTCCACTTTCCCTTCCAAAAATGTTCAGTTTTTTTCAATCTTTTATATAAAGAAAGACTTCAATGGTCGGATTTTTTATTAAATAAAAAACCAGGAATAAAACCCTGGTTCATTAATTTACTATTAAAATCCTAGTTTTTCAAAGACTTCTATGAAGTTCTTACTAATAGTTTCAAGCGAAACTTCTACTTCTTCTCGAGTTTGGTTGTTCTTAACCTTGACTTGTCCACTTTCGACTTCGCTCTCTCCCAGAGTGATAAGAGTCTTAGCTCCAAAAACATCTGCTGACTTGAACTGAGCTTTAAGTTTACGATTGAGGTAATCACGCTCCGCTTTGAAGCCTTGTTGGCGAAGAGCTTGTACCATCTCCAAAGCTTTCAGGTTAGCTCCTTCACCAAGAACAGCAATATAGACGTCGAGAGCGTTTTCGATAGGTAGAGCCACTCCTTGTTTTTCAAGGACTAAAAGAAGACGCTCTACACCAAGCCCAAAACCAAATCCAGCAGTTTCAGGGCCACCGAAGTAAGCAACCAAGCCATCGTAGCGACCACCTGCACAGACTGTTAGAGCATTGCCCTCAATCTCTGTGATGAACTCGAAAATGGTGTGGTTGTAGTAGTCCAGACCACGCACCATATTGGTATCGATGATATAGTCTACTCCTAGATTCTCCAACATCTGACGAACAGCATCAAAGTGAGCTTGGCTTTCTGCATCCAGGTAATCCAAGATAGATGGTGCATTCTCCACTGCCACCTTGTCTTCTTTTTCCTTCGAGTCCAAGACACGAAGAGGATTTTCCTCCAAACGACGTTGGCTATCTTTAGACAAACTATCTTTGAGCGGTATTAAGTAGTCAATCAAGGCTTGACGATAAGCCGCACGACTTTCAGGATTTCCAAGGGTGTTGAGGTGTAGTTTGACACCTTGAACACCGATTGCTTTCAAGAAGTGAGCTGCCATAGCGATCGTTTCTACATCGGTAGCTGGATTGCTAGAGCCAAAGCACTCCACACCAATCTGGTGGAATTGGCGTAAACGACCTGCTTGTGGGCGCTCATAGCGGAACATTGGCCCCATGTAGTAGAACTTACTTGGTTTTTGAACTTCTGGTGCGAAGAGTTTGTTTTCCACATAAGAACGAACGACTGGAGCAGTTCCTTCTGGACGGAGGGTAATATGGCGGTCTCCCTTGTCGTAAAAGTCGTACATTTCCTTGGTTACGATATCAGTTGTGTCTCCAACAGAACGACTGATGACTTCATAATGCTCGAAAATAGGGGTACGCACTTCTGCGTAGTTGTAGCGTTTGAAAATTTCACGCGCAAAGCCTTCAACGTACTGCCACTTGGCAGACTCGGCAGGTAAAATATCCTGCGTTCCTTTTGGTTTTTGTAATTTCATAGAGAATCCTCTTTCTAACTTAATAGTCCTATTTTACCATAAATAAAGGGATTGGGACAGTCGGAGGAGTAAAGAAATAACTTTGACCATGCACAGTTGTTATCATTTTCACCCAAATACCTGATTTCAACTAGCATTTACAATCTGCCACAGGCATGATACAATGAAAACCATCAGATATACGAAGGAGAACTTATGAAAAAGAATATCTTGACAACCCTTGTTGCTGCCCTTGTCTACTTTCTCTGTATCGGAGTGGGGGTTCTACTAGGGAACCTTGTCGACCACACTGGAAATATGTTTTACGCCCCTGCCTTTTCTGCTCTTGTAGGTGGTAGCGTCTATATGATCCTTTTAGCAAAGGTTCCTCGTTTTGGAGCGATTACTACGATAGGACTTGTGATTGCTCTCTTTTTCCTCGGGAGTAAGCATGGTGCTGGAGCCTTTCTGCCAGGTATTATCTGCGGTCTTGCAGCAGATGGTATCGCTCACCTAGGACATTACAAGGATAAGGTTAAAAACCTTCTTTCCTTCCTAGTTTTTGCCTTTGGTACTACTGGTCCCATCCTACTCATGTGGTTGACCCCTCAAGCCTATATCGCAACTCTAATCGCTCGTGAAAAATCTCAGGACTATATCGATCGCATTATGGTTGCACCGAATCCTGCTAATATCCTCCTCTTTATCACAAGTGTTCTCATCGGCGCTTTACTTGGTGCCCTGATTGGACAAGCACTTAGTAAGAAATTTGCAGATAAAACATCATAAAAAAGAGCCAGGTGGCTCTTTTTATTTATGACTTAATTTCTTGGTCAAGAAATCTCCCAAAAATTGGATAGAAAAGATAATCAAGATAATGATGAGGGTCGCAAGAATAGTCACATCGTGATTGTAACGGTTAAATCCATAGGCGATAGCTACGTTACCGATACCTCCAGCCCCAACTGCTCCCGCCATAGCTGTTTCACCGACTAGTGAAATCAAGGTTACAGTTGTCACACGAATCAAATCTGGAAGTCCTTCTGATAGGTAAACTCCTACGATATCCCAGAAAGTAGCTCCGCTGGCTTGAGCTGCCTCGATGACACCTCCATCAAGCTCTGATAAAACTACTTGAACCTGACGAGCAAAGAAGGCAAAGACTGCAAAAGATAGGGGTACGATAGCTGCATTTGGCCCGATACTTGTCCCTACAATTAAATGAGAGAAGGGTGACAAGACTGCCAAGAGAATGATAAAGGGAACCGCACGGAAGATTGAGGTAATCTTATCCAAAACCCAAAAGACGAATTTATCTTCTAAGACACCACCAGGAGCCGTCAAGACAAGGAAAAGTCCTGCAACTAGTCCTAGGAATCCTCCAATGATAAAGGAAAAAACTGTCATATAAAGCGTCAAATAAATAGCTGTTCCCCAGCCTGCTTGACCTAACCAGCCCATCTTGTAGACGTTTGGTAAATATGTTTGAATCAACTCTGCCATCTTACTGTCCTCCCTTCAATACTTTTAGTTGCACACCAGCCTGACGGATGGCATCTTGAGCGATTGCCAATGCTTCTTTTTCTCCTGACAAGACGACGACTAATTCACCCACAGGGGTACCATCCAAAATTTCAATGTTCCCATAGAGAATATTGGCTGTTACTTGGTAGTGTTTGTACAACTCATTTAAAAGTGGCTCATCTGTAGAAGCACCTGCATACTTGAGTTGTACCAAAATGCTGTTTTCAGATAAGTGCTCTACAATTTCTTGTTTCTCAATCTTGACCATGGCTTCATCAATACCTGTCGCAGTTGAGATAAAGTCCTGAGTCAATGGTTGCTTAGGATCTGAGAAGATTTCAAGAACACTGCCCTCTTCAATCAAGCGACCATCCTGCATCACAGCTACACGGTTAGCAATGTCTTTGACAATCTGCATCTCATGTGTAATCAAGACAATGGTCAAACCTAGCTTACGATTCAAATCTTGCAAGAGAGATAAGATTTGTTTCGTTGTCTTAGGGTCGAGAGCTGAAGTCGACTCGTCTGAAATCAAGATTTTTGGATCATTGGCCAAGGCACGTGCAATAGCCACACGTTGTTTTTGACCTCCAGAAAGTTGTGAAGGATAGTTTTCGGCACGGTCAGCCAAGCCGACCAAGTCTAATAATTCAGCCACTTTAGCCTTCTTATCTTTCTCGCTAAGTCCAGAGTGTTTGAGGGCGAAGGCTACGTTTTCCTCTGCTGTTTTCTGGCTCATGAGGTTAAAGTGTTGGAAAATCATCCCAATATCTTGACGTTTGCGGCGCAATTGTCCCGCAGTCAAAGTCACCTTATTATCAAAAATTACATCATCATCAATGGTAATTCTACCTGCAGATGGTTTTTGCAAAAGATTAATAACACGAACCAGGGTTGATTTTCCTGCTCCAGAATATCCTACAATTCCATAAATATCCCCTTCTTGGATGTGAATGGTCACATCCTTGACCGCTGTGATGGTTCTTTTCTTTTGGTGGAAAGTCACATCAATCTGGTCTAATTTGATAATGTCTCTACTCATAACTTCTAATCAGCTCCTCTACTAATTCAATATGGGTGTAATAATCGGCGATTCGCACATTTTCATCTCCACCGTGGTCTCGGCTATTGGCATTTCCTAGACCAAAGGCAATCATAGGTACTTCTAAGGCATCAAATACCGTATGCATAGGACCTGTACCAGCCGTTGTTGGCAAGACAGATACGCCCTGTGGATAGAATTTCTTGGCTAGCTCAATAACATTGAGAATAGATGGTGCACTCATGTCACTTCGATAGCTCATCTCACCCAAGGTATAGTACAATTCTACCTTATCAAAGCCATTTTTGTCTAGTTGTTTTCGGATTTTCTCCAAAACATCATGGGGTTCAAGCCCTGGAACCAAACGGACTTCTAGCTTGGCACTAGCCTCTGCTGGCAAGATTGTTTTGACTCCTTGACCTTGATAACCAGACTGAATTCCTTCGATATTGAGCGCTGGCTCAAAAAAGAAACGTTTTAGAAAGGCGGTACGTTCCTCTTGTAAAAGTGGTAATTCCAAGCCATAAATCTGGCTGATTTCCTCTGGATTGCGTTGGGCATAAGTTTCAACCAAGGCTAACTCTCGTTCGTTTGGTTCCTGCACATCATCGTACAAGCCTTCTACCAAGATACGGCCGTCGGCAGCGCGAAGACTAGTCAAAGCTTGAATGAGATACCATGGAGCTGATTCGATGACTCCACCATAGCTAGAATGGATATCGACGTCTGCACTCTTAACCTTGGCATCAAAGGTCACAATCCCCTTGTTTCCACCAGAGATTTCTAACTGTTCTAAGGCATTCTTTGTTCCTTGTTCCCAGACTAATAAATCTGCGCCTCGGAGTTTGTCCGCATGTTTTTCTAAATATTTATCCAAATCCATAGAGGCCGATTCCTCTGCCCCTTCCATGATGAAGCTGATATTGACTGGAAGATCATCGTGATGTTGCATATATTTTCTCAGAGCGCTCAAGCGAGCAGTGATATGCCCCTTGTCATCATCAACCCCGCGTCCATACATGATGCCATCACGGACAGAAAGCGTAAATGGATCCTCGGTCCAAACTTGATCACCATCTGCTGGTACTGTGTCATAGTGGTTGTAGAAAATGATAGTCTTGGCATTTGGTCGTGAACTTTTGAAATGTGCCATGACAAAAGGCGCCGTATAGCTCTCGTCAATCTCAACTTCTGCACCAACACGTTTAAAAATCTCACCTAGATAACGAGCCACCTCTTTCAGGCCAACTCGTTGGGCAAAGACTGATTTTTTAGAAATCAAGGTACGCAAAACTTCAAAATAATGTTGCGCTACATGATCCTTTTCAAACTTTTCAATTTGTTCTTCTTGGCTAGGGAAAACCATTTTCTCTCTACCTTTCTACTAGGACTTGTACCTTTAGAATCAATACAAGTGGATTTCATTTGCTTGAGGCTCTATATAAAAGCAAGAGGTGGAAAAAATCTCTCCCACCTCCCTGTGTTTATTACCAAACTGGTTGATCCAAGCCGTCTGAAGTTTCTTCGATGACTTTTTTCACTTCATCAGTGTGGTAAGCTGCGATAATTTTCTTGATTGCATCAGCTTTAGGTGATGATTCCCAATCTTTTTTCGCAACGATGATGTTGTACCATTGTTTTGAGTTTTCGTCAGCTTGCTCTTTAAAGAGTGCTTTCTTGTAGTCCAATTTGGCTTCTGTAACAAAAGTGTTGTTTACAACAGCTGCATCAACTGATGTCAATGAACGAGCTGTTTGGCTAGCATCCAATTCAGTGATTTTCAAGTTCTTTGGATTTTCTTTGATGTTTGCGATTGTAGCAAGTTCAGTTCCTGAAACATCCAATTTAATCAAACCAGCTGATTGAAGAAGGTAAAGGGCACGGCTTTCGTTAGTAGCATCGTTTGGAATTGCGATTTCACCCTTATCTGGGATTTCTTCCACTTTAGTGTACTTGTTTTCTTCTCCGTTTTTACCTGAGTAAAGGCGGATTGGTGAGATATAAGTATCTGCAATCGCTACAAGATCTTTACCGTTTTCTTTGTTCCAGTTGTTCAAGAAGTTGTAGTGTTGGAAAGCGTTCAAGTCTACTTCACCATCAGCAGTTGCTTTATTTGGTTGTGAGTAGTCTGTAAACTCTGTGAATTCCAATTTAATTCCGTCTTTTTCAACCAATTCTTGGACTTTGTCCCAACGTGCTTCTTCTGAACCGCTACGGTTAACAGTCGCAATTTTAACTGTAGTTGTATTGTCCGCTTTCTTGTCTGAATTTCCGCAAGCTGCAAGTGTAAGGCCTGCTACTGTAGCGATAGTTGCTACGCTTAACCATTTTTTGATTTTCATGATTCATTCTCCTTTAAAAATAATACCGTAATAGTATCTCATACTTTATTTGATTTCGCAAATTGTTATTAGATAGGCAGACGTATAGTTTGAAACTATATGCCTAAAAGTTGCAAATCATCCATCTCTGAGAGATGGATGATTTACAAACTTATTTAATGTCAGCTTCTGCTGGGAGGTAAGAACCACCGAAGAACTGTTGAGATAGTTTTTCAAGAGTTCCGTCTTTATATAGTTCTTGGATGCGTTTGTCTACAAATGATTTCAACTCATCTTGACCTTTGGCAAGAAGTGGGTAAACATAAGGTTGTTGGTCACTTGGGAGTTCGATGACTTTCAAATTATCCAAACCTTGGTTTTTGATAACTGTCTCTACACCGATCTTGTCAAAAATCTTATAGTCAAATTGTCCATCGCTCAAACGAGACATGATTTGTTGGAAGTCAGCTTTTGTATAGTTAAGGACAGTTGGGTTATCTGTGTGTTGTTTGTTGTACTCTTCCAACTGTTTCGCTGATGTTGTTCCTTGAACGACTTCAGTAGATTTTCCACCGATATCATCAAGTGATTTGATGCTGTTGTCATCTTTCTTAACTACAAGAACGTTAGGGTTTTTAGCAGTTGGTGCTGCGTAAAGATATTTTTCTGCACGTTCTTTAGTGTAGCTGATGTTGTTAACCGCCATTTGGTAACGATCTGCGTCAAGACCTGCAAAGACACCTGACCATTCTGTCTTTTCAAACTTGACATCATATTTGTCAGAGTCTTTAAAGATAGCACGAACAACTTCGATTTCGTAACCAGTCAACTCACCATTTTCTTCATAGTTAAATGGTTTTGGTGAAGCGTTGGTTGCAACGATAATTTCTTTCTTACCAGATGTTGCTTCGCTAGTTGCAGCATCTTTCTTCTCACCACCTGAGCAAGCTGCTAATACACCTGCGGCAACAAGCCCTAGGGCAGCAAGTGATGAATATTTAACGATTTTTTTCATGATATTTCCTCCAAAATAAAATACAGTTTTATCTTAACAGAAAAAAAGTAATTGCGCCATTATATGATTTCTATATTTGCCATAGGTTTTCTTTATGGCTGACTAAAAGACCAAACGGAGGACTGCTATCAAGGCCACTCCAAAGAGAACTGTACCCACCAGATTGCGGTAGCGAAAGGCTACAAAGGCTGTTGGAAAGACTGCTAAAAAGTCTAACCATTTTATCTGTGGGAAGCTTCCGATTTTTCCTGTCACTACACTTGAAAGAATCAAGGCGAAGATAATAGAAACTGGGAGGAATTTTAAAAAGCGTTCTACGATTGCTGGCAGACCCTTATACTTGGCTAGGATGAAAGGAATCGTTCTTGGAACCCAGGTCACCAAGCCAGAGAAGATAATTGCCAATAAAATATACTTACTGACCATCCAAAATCACCCCCATGGTACAACCTAGCAAGGTCGCAAACAGAACAGCTAGTGACTGAGACACCACTGTCAACAGTATAAAGAAAGAAAGGGCAACAACTCCTAAAATTATGAAGAGGTTGCGCAAGGGAATCCGTTTTTGCATAATTTGAAACTGGGAAGTAAAAATCCCGATAAACATCCCCACTAGGGCAAAATCTAGACCAATAACTTCCGGATTTGGCAAAAGTCCACCTAGCGCAGTCCCGAAAACAGTTCCGACAAACCAAGCTAGATAGCTATTAAGGTTGTTTCCATGCATCCACATAGGGTTGACCTTGTCCCTATGCACTAGTTCCCCCATCAAGACGCCATAGGTCTCATCCGTCAAGAGGCTAGACATTCCGATATTATGCCAGAGACTAGTATGACGGAAATAGGTCGACGCATGTAAACTCAACAAGAAGAGACGCAGATTGATCAAAAAGACCGTCATGGCAATGGCTGCTACAGGCGCTTGAACTGTTATCAAGGCTATCATGGCAAACTGGGCACTCCCAGCATAAACAAAGAGGCTCATCAAGCCCATTTCCACAGGTGTTACATAGGGAGATGCGATAATCCCACAGGCAAGACCGATGCTGATATAGCCTAAAGCAGTTGGTACGGCAGCCTGCACACCCTCCCAAAATCCTTTTTCTTTCATAAACCTCCTCACTATTCATTCCTTCATCAACTACTTTCCAGACAGTCAAAGCAAAAATTATTATAACACATTCAAAGAGGAGAAAACAGTCTGGAATTTGAAACTAATAGCAAGTATCAGACCCTGAACAGTATGGTTCATTATGGATACATGAGAAATTGATCAATTCGAATTCTATACTTATAGCCTGCATTTTTTTCAGTATATTCATCTTCTATCGGGTAGACATCAACCCAGAGTTCTCTCCTTTGGCCTTGCAATTTGACTTTATAGCGATAGCCATCATCGTATAATCCTACTGTCTCGGTAGTTACGGATTTGAAAGTCGGAAGAGCTTCAATTTCTTTTTTTATAGTCTGGGATAAATTGTAGAGCGCTACTTGTTGCTCCATTTTTGAAGCTACAGGAATATGAACTGTTACTTCTTCCAAGCGATGTGATTTTGAAAATGTGAAATTCGCTCGACCTGTATAACCATTCAATGCAATATTTTCGTAATGATAGAAAAGCCGGCCTGTTTTATAGAAATAAGGATCCCTTGCATGCCAAGTGTCCCGAAAGGCGGTTTCCGTTTCTTCTATCACTTCATCAGCTTCTCCAAACACTTTTTCAAGAGATTTGAGGGGCATATTGAATGACAGTGACTCAAATAGAATCAATTGTGTCTTTGGAATATGCTGGCAAGCTGACATACAAAGCAATAAAGCTCCAAGAGCAAGCACAACGCTCATTGTTTTTTTTAATCTCATATTTCTACTATACTAAAAAACTCGGGCATTTGTCCAAGATAAAAGAGCTAACCCTAGGCTAACTCTTTATTCTATGGTATCAAAAGCCAGGCTAGGTTTGGCATTTAGCTCCAAGCCTGCAAAGTTTTCTTTGTTCCACTCGCTGACGCTAGCATAGGCAATCATTCCTGCATTGTCTCCGCAAAGACGTAGAGGTGGAATGATAACCTTGACATCGGTGATTTCAGCCGCCAAACGTTCTCTAAGACCTTTATTGGCAGCCACACCACCAGCCACGACTAGGGTTTTAACAGGGTATTTCTCCAAAGCCTTCTTGGTTTTCGCCATGAGAATATCCATGACAGCTGCTTGGAAGGAAGCGCACAAATCCTCTGTGGACAAATTTTCTCCCTTTTGCTCAGCATTATGATGAAGATTGATAAAGGCAGACTTCAATCCAGAGAATGAAAACTCCAGATTGTCCTCCTTGATCATGGCACGAGGGAAGTCATATATATCCTGACCTTGATGAGCCAACTCATCAATCTCCCGACCGGCTGGATAGGTCAAACCCATGACACGACCGACCTTATCATAGGCCTCACCAACCGCATCATCACGAGTTTCTCCAACAATCTTATAATCACCAGCCTCAGAAACATAGACTAACTCTGTGTGGCCACCGCTGACCAAGAGGGCTAGCAAGGGAAACTCCAAAGGCTCCACACTTTGAGCTGCCATGAGGTGACCAGCCATGTGGTTCACAGGGATAAGCGGAAGGTCATGTGCCCAGGCAAAGGCCTTGGCGGCTGACAAACCAACAAGCAAGGCTCCGACCAAGCCTGGTCCGTAGGTAACCGCCACAGCTGTCACATCGTTTTCAGTAATTCCTGCTTCTGCTAACGCCTCCTCGATACAGGCTGTAATGACCTCGACATGGTGACGGCTAGCCACTTCTGGCACTACGCCCCCAAAACGTTTATGACTCTCAATTTGACTAGCAATGACATTGGACAAGAGCTCGTCGTCGTTTTTCAGGACGGCGACACTGGTCTCATCACAGGATGTCTCAAATGCTAAAATATATCTATCCTTCATCTATTTCTCTCTTCATGATAATGGCATCCTCAACTGGATTATGGTAGTAGACCGTTCTCTCAGCGATGACCGCCATTTTTTCTTTCTTGTAAAATGCTTGCGCTCGGTGGTTGGACTTTCTAACTTCGAGGAAAATTTCCTTGTCTGTCGGCAATGTTGCAAACAAGGCTGAGGCTATCCCCTGACCTTGATAAGCTTTCTTGACAGCAATTTGCAAGACTTCTGCTTCAAAAAGATTCTCCTGAATTGCTAGAAAACCTATCACTTCTTCCCCATCATAAGCTAGAGCATACCAAGTCTGGTCTAGAGACAGGTCTGCTTGGATTTGTTCCAACGTCCAAGGACTGACGGGATAAACATCCGTCATCACTTCGTAGATAGCTTGTGCCAAGTCAGGTTGCTGTTGGATTCGTTTGATTTCTATCATAGGCGTTTAATGTAAGACTCGCCAGACTCGGCGTGGTTCTTGAGCCAATTTTCCTCAGCTTCGACACGCTTGAGGTAATTCGGCACAAAATCGTGCAGGGAGTCTGCTTCCTTGTCCCAGGCCCAAAGAGCAAGATTCGCTGCGTTTGGTAAGGTTTCTTGATAGTTAGCCTGTGGCAATTGCTCTTGAATCTGCTCGACAAAGGCAACCACTTCACCGACAAAGGTTACCTGGTCAGCTTCCTTGACTTGCTCAAGGACTTCCGCAAAGGACAGATGCGCTTCTGGAAAGACAGGTTGAGCATGTTCATAAAACCCTGCGTATACATTATTACGACGAGCATCCATCAAAGGAACAACCAGACCTTCCTGTTGATTCGGTAGCAGAGATAAAAGGCTAGACATCCCTACTAACTCAATGTTTAAGGTATGAGCCAAGGTCTTGGCAGTTGCTACTGCGATTCGCAAGCCAGTATAACTACCAGGCCCCTCTGCCACCACAATTCGATCCAAATCCTTTGGTGTCAAATCTAGACCGGCCATCAAAAAATCAATAGCAGGCATGAGGGTAATACTGTGATTTTTCTTGATATTAATCGTGGTCTCAGCAAGAAGCTGCTTGTCCTCTAAAATAGCTAGAGAAAGAGCCTTGCTGGACGTATCAAAAGCTAATACTTTCATAACACATTCCTATCTTTTTGTCTGTTTACTATTATACTACAAAAGCCGACACATGGGAATTTTCTTTGTTTCCAAACAAGAATGTCCCGCCAAACAGACAGGACAAGCACTTAAGTATTCAATCCAAAGTAAAATACGAACCAGACCACATAGGTCACTAGGAGAAGGAAAAACGAATACAGGGTCACGAAGCCAATCTTCCAAAGGAGATTGGCATTCCGATACTCCAGCCGAGTATACAAAACATTTCCTCCGTAAACACAGGCAACAAATGCCGCAAAGGCCAGAAGACGAATGATAATAGCTAGTTGAAACATATCCTACCCTCCTTAAAAGGAAAAACCTCTTTTCTAACTTTATTATAGCACGTGATTCCAAAGTCTTAAAATACTTGTATCGGGCAAAATGAAACACATTTCAAGCTCCTTACTTTCATGTTTCCTGCTTTTACTAATTCCCCTTTTTATGTTATAATTGAGATAATTGTAACGAATCAAGGTCAATACAGGCAGAAAATGAATTAGAAACAAACAGCTTCAAGCTGGTAATTTTTTGAATACAGCTGACCTGAAAACAGAAAGGAAACACATGATTTACAAAGTTTTTTATCAAGAAACAAAAGACCGTAGCCCACGTCGTGAAACAACACGCTCACTTTACTTAGACATTGATGCCAACTCAGAACTTGAGGGACGTATCATTGCCCGTGAACTTGTTGAAAAAAACCGTCCAGAATTCAACGTTGAGTATATCGAGCTCTTGTCAGACAAATTGCTAGACTACGAAAAAGAAACTGGCGCATTCGAAATTACGGAGTTCTAATATGGCCTATACTCTTAAACCAGAAGAAGTGGGCGTTTTTGCCATTGGTGGTCTAGGAGAAATCGGTAAAAATACATACGGAATCGAATACCAAGACGAAATCATCATCGTTGATGCAGGGATTAAATTCCCCGAGGATGATCTTCTTGGTATCGACTACGTTATCCCTGATTACTCTTACATTGTCGAAAATATCGACCGCGTCAAGGCTCTCTTGATTACACACGGACATGAGGACCATATTGGTGGGATTCCTTTCTTGCTCAAGCAAGCAAATATCCCTATCTATGCAGGTCCACTAGCCCTCGCTTTGATCCGTGGAAAACTCGAAGAGCATGGCCTTTTGCGCAATGCTACACTTCACGAAATCAACCACAACACTGAGTTGACCTTTAAGAATCTTAAAGCAACTTTCTTTAGAACAACTCACTCTATCCCAGAACCTTTGGGAATTGTTATCCACACACCTCAAGGAAAAATCGTCTGTACCGGTGACTTCAAGTTTGACTTTACACCAGTTGGTGAACCTGCAGACTTGCACCGTATGGCAGCCCTAGGTGAAGACGGAGTACTTTGCTTACTCTCTGACTCGACAAATGCTGAAGTGCCAACCTTTACAAACTCTGAAAAGGTCGTTGGTCAGTCTATTATGAAGATTATCCAAGGTATCGAGGGACGTATCATCTTTGCATCCTTTGCCTCAAATATCTTCCGTCTCCAGCAAGCGACTGATGCCGCTGTCAAAACAGGGCGTAAGATTGCTGTCTTTGGACGCTCTATGGAAAAGGCTATTGTTAACGGAATCGAACTTGGCTACATCAAAGCGCCAAAGGGAACCTTCATCGAACCAAATGAAATCAAAGATTACCCTGCAGGTGAGGTTCTTATCCTCTGTACAGGTAGCCAGGGTGAACCTATGGCGGCTCTCTCTCGTATCGCTAACGGAACCCATCGTCAAGTGCAACTCCAACCTGGCGATACGGTTATCTTCTCATCTAGTCCAATCCCAGGAAACACCACTAGCGTTAACAAGCTGATTAACATCATTTCTGAAGCTGGTGTTGAAGTTATCCATGGTAAGATTAACAACATCCATACATCTGGACACGGTGGTCAGCAAGAGCAAAAACTCATGCTCCGCCTCATCAAACCAAAATACTTCATGCCTGTTCACGGTGAATATCGCATGCAAAAAGTCCATGCTGGACTTGCCGTAGATACTGGAGTTGAAAAAGACAATATCTTTATCATGAGCAATGGTGATGTCCTTGCCCTTACTGCAAACTCTGCTCGTATCGCTGGTCATTTCAATGCTCAAGATATCTACGTCGATGGAAATCGAATCGGTGAAATCGGAGCAGCAGTCCTAAAAGACCGTCGAGACCTATCCGAAGACGGTGTCGTACTTGCCGTCGCAACGGTAGACTTTGAGTCTCAGATGATTATTTCTGGACCAGATATCCTTAGTCGTGGTTTCGTCTACATGCGCGAATCTGGCGACTTGATCCGTCAAAGTCAACGCATCCTTTTCAATGCTATTCGTATCGCTTTGAAAAACAAGGATGCCAGCGTCCAATCTGTCAATGGTGCTATCGTAAACGCCATTCGACCATTCCTTTACGAAAACACTGAACGTGAACCAATCATCATTCCGATGATTCTCACACCAGATGAAGAATAATAAAAAATTCTCTGAAATCCTATGACTTCAGAGAATTTTTTATTATTTAACGACAATTTCGTAACGAGTTTTGCTAGTGAAAGTCTCACCTGCTTTTAGAATGACTTGATCTTTCAGGTCACTATGAATAGCATCTGGTAAAGCCTGTGCTTCAAGAGCAATTCCATTGTGCTGCATCATTGGTTGACCAGCGATGATGACACTCTCATCCACAAAGTTTGCGGTGTAAACTACAAAGCAAGGAGCTTCTGTCTTAAAGAGCAAGAAACGACCTGAGTTTTGGTCATAGAGGAAACCAGCATTATCATGTCCTGCAGGCAGAGCAAATGGGTGGTCCAAACCAGATACGAGTTGGATTTGCTCATCTTCTTCTGCAAAGATATCCTTCAATAAGGCACCATTATAGATATGTTTAACTACATCGCGGTTAGCATCTGGAGCTTTAGCCGGGACACCGTCAGGAGCAATTGGATAGATACCCTCAGTGTTCAATTGGAAGACATGGCGATCAACAGTTTGAGTGAAATCGCCAGACAAGTTAAAGTAGCTATGGTTGGTCGGATTGACCAAGGTATCCTGGTCCGTCGTTACCTTGTAGCTAACTTCGTAGGCACCAGTTTCTTCCAAGTGGTAGCTAATCCAGATTTTAAGGTTCCCAGGGAAACCTCCTGTCCCGTCTGTTCTTTCTGTGTAAAGAGTCAAACCATGGTCGCTCACCTCGACTAGCTCAAACAAACTAGAATCCCAACCTGTTGAGCCACTGTGGTTACAGTTGCTTGCGTTATTGACTTCGAGTTCATAGGTTTTCCCATTCAATTCGAATGTCGCACCTGCGATACGACCTGCCACTGGACCTACACTCGCTCCATGTTTAGGACTGTTACCTACATAGCTGTCAAAATCATCAAAGCCTAGGATAACATTGGCAAAATTACCAGCCTTATCAGGAGTTACATAGCGTAGAATCGTTGCACCATAGGTCATGATTTCTAGTTGGTAGCCTGCTTCTGTTTCAAAGCGATAAGCGACAACATCCTTGTCATCAACTTTCCCAAATACACGTTCTGTGTATGTTTTCATCCTTATCTCCTTATTATTTGAATTCGTGAATAATAACACCTTGAACGACGCGGTTTACTGTACCTGTAGGTGATGGTGTATCAGGTCTGTTTCCAACCTTAAGCGAAGTCAAGAGAGCAAATAATTGACCATAAACAATATAAGGGAATACACGGTAAACGTCATTCAAGACACCGCCACAGCCAAGTGCTACTTCCTTAACGTTTTCAAGACCAAAAGCTTGATCACTCAAGAGAACAACGCGACGAGCAATTTGATCCCCTGCAACTTCACGAACCAAGTCTAAGTCGTACTTACGAGTATAATCCGTTGTAGTACCAAAGACTAAAACTACAGTATCTTCATTGATAAGAGATTTTGGACCGTGACGGAAGCCGACTGGACTTTCATACATAGTCGCAACCTGACCAGCAGTCAATTCCAAAATTTTCAGTTGTGCCTCATGAGCAAGTCCGAAGAATGGACCTGCACCTAAGTAAATCACTCGGTTAAAGTCTAGGTCAACCAACTCTTTCACATCTGCCACATTGTCAAGAACTTTACGAGCAAGACTAGAAAGCACTTCAAAACGTTCAGCTTTAACAGCAAATTCAGTTGGATCGAAGACCAAAAGTGCGGTCAACATCATTGAAGTAAAGCTTGATGTCATAGCAAATCCAGCATCATTAGAAGCTGCCGGTTGCAAGAGCAAGAGGTTGCGATCATCACCGTGGGCTTGAAGTGCTAATTTCCCTTCAGCCGCACATGTGATTGTTACTTGATAAAGCTCGTCAACTAAGGCTTTTGCTAAGTCAACGGTTGCTACACTCTCAGGTGAGTTTCCACTACGTGCAAATGATACTAAAACAGTTGCCACATCTTTTTTCAAATAGGTTTGTGGGTTTGCAACGATATCTGTTGTAGCAATAGCATTGAAATTCCATTTACGTTCGTCATAGACTTCCTTGAAGTATGGAACTAAGGTGTCGCCTACATAAGCTGAAGTCCCAGCACCAGTCAGGATAACCTTAATGTAGTCATGTTTATCTGCAATTCCTTTCAAGAAGGCTGCAATTTCATCACGGCGTGCTTGATAAGCTTCAAAAGCTTCCTTCCAAACATCTGGTTGTTGGTAAATCTCGCGTGTGGTGATCTCTGCTCCCAACTCAAGCAAATCTTCTTTTGTATAATCTAGCATTGAAAACCTCTAATCTAATATTGTTTTATGATTGAAAACATGGGAATGGGAGTCGCTCCCATTCCCATGTATATTTTCTATAAGATGATTTAACATTTTAATGCAATCACATCTTATACTCAATGAAAATCAAAGAGCAAACTAGGAAGCTAGCCGAAGGCTGTACTCAAGTACGGCAAGGCGAAGCTGACGTGGTTTGAATTTGATTTTTGAAGAGTATTATTCATCTTCATCGTCGTCGAAGCTAGCCAATAAATCATTAACTTTCACAATACTTTCTGAAGCACGACTCTTATAGTCCGCATCTATACCTGTTAGGCTTGCATTGATAAATTCAATGACCATCGGAAGGTTCATTCCTGCATAAAGTTCAATGTCACGACCTTCCATAATCAAACGGCTCACCACGTTACATGGAGTTCCGCCAAGAAGATCCGCAAAGACTAGGAAATCATCCAATCCTTCAACAGCAGCTTCAAATTTAGCAGTAAATTCTTCTGGTCCATCTTCTGGAAGAAGAGCAACCGCATGAATGTTGTCTTGTGGTCCCATAATCATCTCTGTGCTACCTTTAAGTTCTTCACAGAAACGACCGTGGCTCACTAGAATTAATGATTTAGTCATAAATTATGCGCCCATTCCAAGTGCAAATTTACCAAGAGCAGAAAGAGCCAAGGCAAGCACGATAATGATACCGATAGCTTTTGTAGAGTTCATACCTTTCTTACCAAGCAACCAGAAGATAAAGGCAGTGAAGATTGCTGGAAGCAAACGTGGGAAGATTGAGTTCAAGATATCTTGGAAGTCAATCATCTTTTCACCGATTGGCAATTTGTAAGAAATTTCAAAGTTGATCATTGTTGCTACAAGAGCACCCATCATGAACACACCAAGTACAGATGCAGCTTCAATCAAAGCTGTCAAAGTACTTTGCATGTTGTTGATAAGGTTAACCCCTTCTTTGTATGCAAATTCCAACTGTTTCCAACGGAAGATGTCATACGCTACTGCAACTGCGATCCAAAGGAAGATACCCCAAGGTTGACCAGCGATAGCCATTGTTGCAGCGATAGATCCCATGATAGCAGGAACAAGTGAACCAAAGATAGTATCTCCAAGAGGAGCGAATGGTCCCATCAAACCTGTCTTGATACCGTTAACCGCATCTTTTGAGCCAACGCCATCTTTTTCTTCCATAGCAAGGTCAAAACCAGCGATAATTGTGTGGAAGAATGGTGAAGTGTTGAAGAATTGAGTATGAACTTTCATCATTTCTTTCAACTCAGGAGTTCCATCTCCATACATTTTACGCAATTGTGGCAAGATCATGTAAAGGTAACCTGATGCTTGCATACGTTCGTAGTTCCATCCCAATTGGAAAGTGAACAAGCTACGTTTGTTAATTTGATTAAAATCTTCTTTTGTTAATTTGTAATTAGAATTCGTCATCTTCAATTTCCCCACTTTCTGATGGTGTAGAAGGTGCTGCTACAGCAACTTTTTGGCTGTTCTTGAAGTGAACAACTGCAAGGAAGATACCTACGATAGAGACACCAATCATAGACAAACCTTTGAAGTTGTTGGCAAAGCCAATTTTTTCAGCAACGTCAGCAGGAAGAGTGCCAATGAGACCAGCAACTGCTCCACCAAGACCTGTTACGTATGAGTAAAGTACAGTCAACATAGCTGTCAAACCGAATCCCATAGCAAGGTAGTGAAGGTTACGTTTAACTGGAAGGTAACGAAGCAAGATAGCGAATCCAAGACCTGGAAGCATACGACCTGCAAGAGTCAAACCGTCTGCAACCCATTGGTATTCTTTAACAAGGTTTACAACACCTGTAACGAATTCTCCACCGAAAGCAAGGGCGAAGAATACTGGAAGGGCACGAGATAGAGCCCATGGAAGCGCACCAAGAAGATAGTTACGTTCGATTCCTTTGTAGTCAAAGCGTTCGATTGCAGCATCAATACGGTGAGCGAAGAATGTTGTAGTCATACGACCAAGTACGTCGAAGTAAGTCAAAAGTGCCGCTACTGGTACAGCGATTGTAGTGATTGCAAGATCTGTTTCGATTCCTTGTGAAACTGAGAAAGCTGTCGCAAGAACCGCACCAGAAGTTGCGTCGATACGAGAAGCACCGCCGAAGGTACCTACCCCAAGTACGAATAACTGCAAGCTACCACCGATAAACAAACCAGCTGTCAAATCTCCCATGACTAAACCAGTAATGAAACCAGCGAATACAGGGGAACCTGCAGAAGAAACGATCGTCAACTCATCACAGATTTGATAAGCTGAGTACAAAGTGAGAAGTAAAATTTGCCACCATTGTATCATAACAATGACCTCCTAAAAATTTTTTCCTATTTTAATAAGCTCAAAAAGTCTGAAACTGGATCATTTGGAACCATTTGAGCAGTAAGTTTAACACCTTTTTCCGCTAATTTACGGAAATCTTCCACGTCTTTATCAACAACGTTGATAGAACGTGTGATTGCACGTGTTTCTGGTGTTTGAGACATGTTGCCGACATTGACAGTTTCAAGTGGCACACCTGCTTCTACCAAACCGAGGAAACGGTCAGGTTTGCGTGCTACAATCAAAAGACGTTGGCTATCGTATTTACCAGCAAGGATATTCGCTGCTGCTTTATCAACTGGTAAAATACTAAGTTTTACACCTGGTGGTGTTGCAAGTTTCAAGCCACTTTTTTCAACATCATTATTCACAACATCATTGTCAACGACCATGATACGTGAAACATCAAGTTTAGCAGACCATAGGTTTGCGACTTGTCCGTGAATTAAGCGCCCATCGATACGGCATCCTACAATTGTCATAAGTTTTCCCCCTTTATAAGTTTTAGTGTAGGTTTACAAGTTAAATGTATGTGTTCCTTATACTCCCCTTCTGTTTCAAAGATAATGATGCGATTGGCACCTTCTTTGAGATAGCTATGTGGAATATAAAGAGATAAGGTTGGACCGACATTCCAGAAACGACCTAGATGATGTCCGTTGATATAAGCAATCCCTTTACCAAACTCAGATAAGTCTAAGTAGGTATCCTTTGGCGCCTCAACTTCAAAGTCATAAGCGTAAAAGGCAGGTTGCCCTTCTGTCCATCCCTTAGAGAAATCAATATTCTCTGGGTTATCAAGAGGAAGTGGATATTGCTTCCAGTTGAGCAAGAAATGCAAATCTTTACAAACACCTGTGCGAATTCCTTTTCGCTGTGTATCTGCTAGGAATTTGTGTCCATAGTTGACACGCCCCATATTTTCAATAAGGATGTCAAATCTAGAGAGCGCTTTCTTTTCACCTTGATAAAAGATATCTTCACCGATTTCTGTTTGGTACTGTGTTGCCACCCATTTGCCATCGATAAAGAGTTGAGCTCTATCACGTCCGTCAATGATTCGAATGCGTTCTTCATCCGCATCCCAACTTGCTTCCGTACGATAGAGTAGGTAGCCGTAACCTTGTCCTAGCTCTTCCATTTTCTTAGGGTAGAGACTTTCAATCGGACTCGTTAAGGAATCCAAGGTTTCAAACAAAGAAACTTTTTCAACTAGCGGAATCGCTTCAACTTCCATACTTTCCTTATGAAGTGGCTCAGATTGTGGATACTCAGGGTAGTAAGTCGCCATCATTTCTTTCACTGCAAAATATTTAGCAGTTGGGTTACCAGCTTCATCAAGAAGAGCGTCGTAATCATAAGATGTTACTTGTGGTAAATCAATAGTTCCTCGAGCTGAACAACCATTCATAAAACCAAAGTTGGTTCCGCCATGGAACATATATAGGTTGATAGAGCCTAACTCTAGAGCTTCATGAACAGCTTCTGCTAATTCCTCAGGTTCACGCTTGATGATTGGTTCTTTCCATCGATTGAACCAGCCATCCCAGAATTCCATACACATGAGTGGCCATTTCTTGCAGTGCTCATCAAAGAATTCTTGCATCTGCGAGAAATTATAAGCAGCTTTGGAACCAAAGTTCCCTGTCACTAAGAGATCATCCTCAATTAAGGTTCCAGCCTTAAGAGTTGCTCGCCATGGTCCATCTGATGTGAAAAGCGGACAAGTAACTGCTCGTTCTTCCATCAAACGTCGAATTTCCCTCAAGTAGGTCTTGTCCTCGCCATAGGATCCGTACTCATTTTCGACTTGCATCATGAGAATATTTCCACCGTTTTCCAATAATCTCGGAACTAGACGTGGAAGCAACTGATCATAGTAGCGACCAACCATGTCAATGAAAGCTGGGTCAGATGATCGTATTCTCATATCCTTGGTCAAGAGCCATGCTGGTAAACCACCGAATTCCCACTCTGCACAGATAAATGGAGAAGGACGTACAATTGCATATAAGCCCAAATCATGTGCAGTTTGAAGAAATCTCTCTAAATCAAGATTGCCTTCAAAGTTAAAGTGTCCTTCAGCAGGTTCATGCATATTCCAAGCAACATAAGTCTCTACTGTATTGAAACCTAGTGCCTTGAGGTTATACAATGAATGATGCCAATCTTCCGCAGGAACTCTAAAATAGTGAATGGCTCCAGACAAAATCTTGAATGGTTTCCCATCCAGATAGAAATCATCTTTAATTTCAAATCTTGCCATTCATCCTCCCCTAAAAGCGAAAAGTTTGCGCTTTCATGTATTGTTATATCAACTATAAACCAATCGGGGAATAATGTCAATAGTTTTTGAAATTTTCTTTAAAATTTTTCTATTTTTTTTACTGAATCTTTTCTAAAAATCTCCACAAATCCCATAAAATCAGCATTCTGGGCAACTAATTAAAACAAGGAGCAAAACACGAATTATTTATATCTATCCTAAATTCTTATTCTGATATTTTAATTTTTTTCTGTGCTTTTCTACTATTTTTTTCTATTTTATGTTAAAATGATAAGTGGAGAAGGAAAAAACGAGGTGAAAATATGGCAATTCCAAAGTATCAATACATTAAAGATGAATTGAAAAATAAGATTATTTCTGGTCAATTTGCTAGTGGAGATAAGTTCTACACTGAGGCAGAATTGATTTCCATGTATGATGTTAGTTCAATCACAGTAGTTCGTGCCTTGAACGACCTTGCCAAAGATGGATATATTGTCCGCCAACAAGGTAAAGGAACTTTCGTAGCTCGTGCACGTAAACACAAACTCGTTGAATTTTCTGATGTGGAAATCTTCGAAACTAAAGATGATAAAGTAACTGTTCTTTCTATCGAACGTGGGAACGATCTTAAATATTTAGAAAAACTCGGCCTACGTGGCGATCAATTCTATTATAAGATTGAACGTGTTCGTGAAACAAATGGCGTTACCTATATCTATCACAATTCATATATTCCTGAACAATACATCAATGCCAACTATCCAAATCTTGAATACTATAGTTCTATCTATACTCGTTTCAAATTGGACTACCACATTCACATGAATGACGAGCATTTTGAAGAAATTAACGAAATTGTATTTCCGACTCCAAAACATGCCGCTTCTATTTTAGGAATCGACACTAAATTCCCAACTGTTTTCCAAACTAAGACAACTCAGCTTGAAGCAACTGGTCAAGTTTTGGAATACATCGAAACTTATAAACGTTCTGATTTCTACAAAATTAAATTCATTTCTTGTGACCGTGGTCACTAATTTATAAAAATCCTGAGGCAACTGTCTCAGGGTTTTTATATACCCATTATAGCATCAGCTCCCTTCCCTGAGAATAGCATTTCAAGCTATTCTATAATTAGTAACCTTTTTACTAAAAAATAGTCAAAATTAGAAAAATATATCTTAATTTATAAATTATTCTATTTTTTATAGTAATTTCCTCAAAAACTTGACTTTATTTTAGTTAGAACATACAATAGAGTTAGTATGTGAAAACGCTATCAAAAATATAAAAGGGGAGGTTTTTTAATGAAACCAGAAAATAAACAGCGCTTCTCTATTCGTAAATATGCAGTCGGAGCGGCTTCTGTATTGATCGGCTTTGCCTTTCAGGCGCAGGCCGTTGCTGCTGACGGAGTCGTACCTACTCCAACAGAAAATCAGCCTGCTGCCCAAACTACTGGAGAAATCACTCCACCGACGAGTGAAGAAAAACTCGAGACTGCTCCAACAACAGAAAATGCTACTCCAGCTGCTCCAGTAGCAACTACTGAAGCTCCAAAAGTTGAAGTTGCTCCTGCACCTGCCGTAGCAGAGCCTGTCACAGCAGAAGAAACTCCAGCTAAATCAGAAGTAACTGAAGAAGCTAAGAAGACAGAATCTGAAAAAGAAGAAAACAAAGAAGTTGCTAAGGTCGAAGCACCCGCAGTCGCTACAGAACGAGCAGCTCAAGTGAATGAAAAACTGGCTAAAAAGAAAATTGTTTCTATCGATGCTGGACGTAAATACTTCTCTCCAGACCAACTGAAAGAAATCATCGACAAAGCAAAACACTATGGCTATACTGATCTTCACCTTTTAGTCGGAAATGATGGCTTGCGCTTCATGCTTGATGATATGTCTCTAACTGTAGGTGACAAAACTTACGCAAGCGATGATGTCAAACGTGCTGTTGAAAATGGAACCAATGCCTACTACAATGATCCAAACGGTAATCATCTAACTGAAAGTGAAATGACCGACTTGATTGGTTATGCTAAGAATAAAGGAATTGGACTTATCCCAACAGTCAATAGCCCAGGTCATATGGATGCTATCCTCAACGCCATGAAAGAACTTGGCATTGAAAAACCTAACTTTAACTACTTTGGTAAAGAATCAGAACGTACTGTTGACCTTGACAACGAAAAGGCTGTTGCCTTTACAAAAGCTTTGATTGATAAATACGCTGCTTACTTTGCTGGCAAGTCTGAAATCTTTAACATCGGTTTGGATGAGTATGCTAATGATGCTACTAATGCCAAAGGATGGAGTGTTCTTCAAGCCTATAAATGGTATCCAGAAGATGGTTTCCCAGACAAGGGTTATGATAAATTCATCGCCTATGCTAATGACCTAGCTCGTATCGTCAAATCTCACGGTCTGAAACCAATGGCCTTCAATGACGGTATATACTATAATAGCGATACTACTTTTGGTACCTTTGACAAAGACATCATCGTGTCTATGTGGACTGGTGGCTGGGGCGGTTACGATGTCGCTTCTTCTAAACTACTTGTTGAAAAAGGGCACGAAATCCTCAATACTAATGATGCTTGGTACTACGTTCTCGGCCGTAATGCTGATGGTCAAGGTTGGTACAACCTAGACCAAGGTTTGAACGGTATTAAGAGCACACCGATTACTTCTGTTCCAAAAACTGAAGGTGCCGATATCCCTATCATCGGTGGTATGGTAGCTGCTTGGGCCGATACTCCATCTGCCCGCTACTCTCCATCTCGCCTCTTCAAACTCATGCGTCAATTCGCGAACTCAAATGCTGAATATTTCGCCGCTGACTACGAGTCCGCTGAACAAGCTCTTAAAGAAGTGCCAACTGACCTTAGTCGCTATACAGCAGAAAGTGTTGCTGCCGTTAAAGAAGCTGAAAAAGCCATTCGCTCTCTTGATAGCAACCTTAGTCGCGCTGAACAAGATAGCATTGACCAAGCAATTGCAAAACTCCAAGAAGCCGTTAGCAACTTAACCTTCACACCAGAAGCTCAAAAAGAAGAAGATGCCAAACGTGAAGTTGAAAAACTTGCCAAAAACAAGGTTATCTCAATCGATGCTGGACGTAAATACTTCACTCTAGACCAACTCAAACGTATCGTAGATAAAGCCAGCGAACTTGGTTACTCTGACCTTCATCTCCTCCTTGGAAATGATGGACTTCGCTTCCTCTTGGATGACATGACAATCACTGCAAACGGCAAGACCTATGCAAGTGACGATGTAAAAAATGCCATCATTGAAGGAACAAAATCTTACTACGACGATCCAAATGGAACAACTTTGAACCAGGCTGAAATCACTGAGCTTATCCAATATGCTAAGGATAGAGGCATTGGAATCATCCCTGCTATCAACAGTCCTGGCCACATGGATGCTATGCTTGTCGCTATGGAAAAATTGGGCATTGCAAACCCTCAAGCTAATTTTGACAAGGTTTCAAAAACAACCATGGATCTTGAAAACGAAGAAGCAATGAACTTTACAAAAGCCCTTATCGGCAAGTACATGGACTTCTTTGCAGGCAAGACTAAGATCTTTAACTATGGTACAGATGAGTATGCCAATGATGCTACCAATGCTCAAGGTTGGTACTACCTCAAGTGGTATGGACTCTATGGTAAGTTTGCAGATTACGCTAATAGTCTAGCTACCATGGCTAAAGAAAAAGGTCTGCAACCAATGGCCTTTAACGATGGTTTCTACTATGAAGATAAGGACGATGTTGAGTTTGATAAAGATGTTATCATCTCTTACTGGTCTAAAGGTTGGTGGGGTTATAACCTTGCATCTCCTCAATATCTAGCAAGCAAGGGGTATAAGTTCCTTAACACTAACGGAGATTGGTACTATATCCTCGGTCAAAAACCTGAAGATGGTGGAGGCTTCCTCAAGAAAGCTATCGAAAATACTGAAAAAACTCCATTCAACCAGCTAGCTTCAACTAAATATCCTGAGGTTGATCTACCTACTGTTGGTAGTATGGTAGCTATCTGGGCAGATAGACCAAGCGCTGAGTACAAAGAAGAAGAAATCTTTGAGCTCATGACTGCATTTGCAGATCACAACAAAGACTACTTCCGTGCCGATTACAAGGCTCTACGCGAGGAACTTGCTCAAATCCCTGAAAACTTAGAAGGATATAGCACAGAAAGTCTCGATGCTCTCAAGGCTGCTAAAGAAGCACTAAACTACAATCTCAACCGTAATAAACAAGCTGAGTTGGATACACTTGTAGCTAACCTTAAAGCAGCAAGACTTGGTCTCAAACCAGCTGCAACTCACTCAGGAAGCCTTGATGAGAATGAAGCTGCTGCCAACGTTGAAAACCGACCAGAGCTTATCACAAGAACGGAAGAAATTCCATTTGAGACTGTCAAGAAGGAAAATCCTAACCTTCCAGCAGGACAAGAAAAAGTTGTCACTGAAGGTGCCAAAGGTGAACGTACAATCTACGTCTCAGTTACTACTGAAAATGGTAAGGAAACCGAAACAGTTCTTGAAGAAAAAGTCACAAAAGAAGCTGTCAATCAAGTGGTTGAGATCGGAACTCCAGTCACTCATGTAGGAGACGAAGAAGGAGTTGCTCCTGTTGCAGATGCCAAACCACGTGTTGTGATCGAGGACGAAGAAATTCCGTTTACAACTATCACTCGTGAAACGGATGCCTTGCCTAAGGGAGAAAGTCGTCTAGTAACCGAAGGTGTCAACGGACGTCGCAGTCATTTCTATTCTGTGTCTATTGCTGCTGACGGAAGCGAAGTGAAAACATTGGTTACTAGTGTTGTTGCTCAAGAACCAGTTACTCAAATCATCGAAGTTGGGACTCCTGTAACACATGTGGGAGATGAAAAAGGACTAGCTCCTGTAGCGGAAGAAAAACCAGCACTAGAGATTCCAAATGTGCCAGCTCCTATTGCAGAAGAAAAACCGAAATTAGAGATTCCAAGTAAACCAGCTCCAGCAACTGTTCCTGCCGAGGAAAACAAACCTCTTCCTCAAGCCCCAGCTCCTGTGGCAAAAGAAAATAAACTTCCTGAGACAGGAAGCCAAGGTTCAGAATGGTTGATTGCTACAGGTTTGATGGCTGCACTTACAGCTTATGGACTTAGCAAGAAAAAAGATTAAGCACAAATAAAAAGCGAGATTCAATCTCGCTTTTTTATTTTATGATTAGTCACTCAAACCGATGCGTTCAAAGATTTCATCAACACGTTTAGTGTAGTAAGCTGGGTTGAAGATTTCATCGATTTCTTCTTGAGTCAGGCGTGAAGTCACTTCTGGATCGGCTTCCAAAAGTGGTTTAAAGTCTACTTGGTTGTCCCAAGAGTAAGCTGTTTTTGGTTGCACCAAGTCATAGGCTTGTTCACGAGTCATGCCTTTTTCAATCAAGGTCAACATCGCACGTTGACTAAAGATTAGACCAAAAGTTGAGTTCATGTTGCGGATCATGTTTTCTGGGAAGACCGTCAAGTTCTTAACGATATTGCCAAAACGGTTGAGCATGTAGTCAATCAAGATGGTCGTATCTGGTGTGATGATACGTTCAGCTGATGAGTGAGAGATATCACGTTCGTGCCAGAGAGCAACATTCTCATAAGCTGTCACCATGTGACCGCGGATAACACGCGCAAGACCTGTCATGTTTTCAGAACCGATAGGGTTACGTTTGTGAGGCATTGCTGAAGAACCTTTTTGACCTTTAGCAAAGAACTCTTCCACTTCACGTTGTTCAGATTTTTGCAGACCACGGATTTCAGTAGCCATACGCTCGATAGAAGTTGCGATGCTAGCAAGAACTGCAAAGTACTCAGCGTGAAGGTCACGAGGAAGGACCTGTGTAGAGATTTCTTGAGCACGGATACCAAGCTTGTCACAGACGTATTTTTCAACGAATGGTGGGATGTTGGCAAAGTTCCCAACCGCACCAGAGATTTTACCAGCTTCTACACCAGCAGCTGCATGCTCGAAACGCTCGATATTGCGCTTCATTTCACTGTACCAAGTCGCGAGCTTAAGACCGAAAGTCGTCGGCTCAGCGTGAACACCGTGGGTACGACCCATCATGATGGTGAACTTGTGCTCCTTAGCCTTGTCAGCGATGATGTTGGTGAAGTTTTCGAGGTCACGACGGATGATGTCGTTGGCCTGCTTGTAAAGGTAACCGTAGGCCGTATCCACCACGTCGGTAGAAGTCAAGCCATAGTGGACCCACTTGCGCTCCTCACCAAGCGTCTCAGAAACCGCACGTGTGAAGGCAACCACATCGTGACGAGTCTCTTGCTCAATCTCCAAAATACGGTCGATGTCAAAGTCCGCTTTTTCACGAATCAAAACCACATCTTCCTTAGGGATTTCTCCCAACTCAGCCCATGCCTCGTCAGCCAAGATTTCAACCTCAAGCCAAGCACGGTATTTATTTTCTTCACTCCAAATATTCGCCATCTCAGGGCGAGAGTAACGTTCGATCATGTTTTCTTTTCCTTTCTGT
Source organism: Streptococcus pseudopneumoniae (assembly GCF_001074155.1). Taxonomy (GTDB): domain Bacteria; phylum Bacillota; class Bacilli; order Lactobacillales; family Streptococcaceae; genus Streptococcus; species Streptococcus pseudopneumoniae_A. The sequence continues at coordinate 34,656 of NZ_JUUZ01000034.1, read as the reverse complement.
TGATGTTTCACATCAGTTAGCAAGCAGCAGTCACTTTACTCAAATTCTTCTTTCCCAATCCACACAGATGGATAATGATCTAGTGTACTCAAATCCGTATCCAGCGGGGCATCATAGATAGCTAAATAGTTATCAGGATATTGTGCAACTAGCTCTTCATACTTCGCTTTCACTTTTTCGTGATCGCTACTAGCATACAAAACTTCGACGACTGCCCCCATCTTCTCTTTTTCAACAAATGCATTAACGATGAGTTGAATCATAAAAACCTCCTAAAGCGAAATCCCCTTCATATTTGCTTCAAGAATGGGCATCTCAACACCTAACTCCTGACCTGTCTGATAGACACTTTGACAACAGTAGAAAATATCCTGTTTATCATTGTGTAAAGTCATGATTTTTCGGGTCAGCTCATTTTTCGCAAACATGACTTTCATGGCTTTGCCTGCTATCCATGCGGGAATTTTGTAAGGTAATAGTTCTGCTTTGTAGAGCTTTAAATTCACGCCACGCGCTTCTACGACTTTCAAAGCCTCTCGAATGGCCTTGATGGCCAATGATAATTCCGAAGAACTATTCATCAAGTTCAAAGCCAGCTGCTCTGGATTTTCCAATTTTCCCGAACGCGCGGCTGTCGAAGTGACACCTGCATTAATCGCCATGTGAATCCAAATCCACTCGACCATATCATGAGACACTTCCCACTTCAAATCTGCAGAAGTCAGTAAAGCCGTCAAATCAGCATAGTTAGAAATGTGTGCTTTTTGCTCACCTTCTAGCATTAAATGGTCGAACAAGACACCATCTAAATGGTCCTCCTGCATATGACCACCCGCTGTCGGAAAAGCCAGAATATAGTCGTAATTTCCTGCCCACTCTTGGACCTCTTTTCGAGTATCCCAGAAATTGCAGAAGAAAACGAGAGTGCCTTTGATATTATTTTTTCGCAAGGTCTCCACAGCTTCTTTGACAAACCCATGGCGCACACTCAGAAAAATAAAATCATATTCCGAATCAGTTTCCGCCACATGAACCTCATAGGTGTCGTGTTTGTTCTCACCTTTGGAATGATAACGGCCATCTAGCAGATCAACCAACAACTCCTTGGGAGCATTGTTTTTCTTACTATCTCTTAGTACGTGTTCCACTTGATGACCTGCTTTTTGAAAAGCATAGGCATAAGTAGTCCCGATCACTCCAAGTCCTAGAATCGCTATTTTCATCAAAAATCAATTCCTTTCCCAAACTCCTCTACCTCATCCGGCATATCACTAAACAAGGTCACATGTCCCATTTTGCGATTGTGCTTCGCTTCTATTTTACCATACATGTGGAGGTGGGCGCTTGGATTTTCTGTGACATAACGCTCAGCTGCTTCGACGTGTTGGCCGAGAACATTGAGCATGACCGCTGACGCATGGAGTTTGATGGCTGGCAATGGCGCTCCGAGAACGCCCAGGATATGGGTATCAAACTGGGAGAAGTCACAGGCTTCGATAGAGTAGTGCCCTGAGTTGTGTGGACGTGGAGCAATCTCATTGACGATGATGTCATCAGCCGTCGCAAACATTTCCACGCAAAGGGTTCCAGACAAGTTCAGTTGTTCTGCGATTTGCACTGCCATGGCTTTAGCTTTTTCAGCTAGACTTTCTGAAATACGAGCTGGCACAATGGTTTTAGACAAGATATTGTTGCGATGAATATTTTCCTGAACTGGAAAAACCGTCACATCCTTACCATTCCCAGACACGATGACAGAAATCTCCAAGTCGAAATTGACAAATTCTTCCAAAACACAGTCAGCTGAATCCGCTAGTGCATAGGCTTCTTCTAAATCTTCCGCTGATCGAATAACCTTCTGACCATGGCCATCGTAGCCACCTGTCGCAGTCTTGAGGACATAGTTTTTAGAAAGGTCGATATCTGCCAAATCCTGGCTTGAAATCACAACCTTATAAGGTGCCACGGTGACTTGGGCCTTATTTGAGAGAAAGTCCTTTTCAAAAATACGGTTTTGAGAAATGCGAAGCAGATCTGTCCCTTGTGGAAGTTGTCCATCCTTGATGACAGCATCCAAACCGTCAGCATCGACATTTTCGAATTCGTAAGTGAGAACATCACAGCGCTCTGCCAACTGACGAAGGGCGTCCACATCATTATAAGGAGCCACGATGATTTCCGCCACACGAGAGGCTGGGCAATCCGCCGCAGGATCCAGCGCGATAACCTTGTGCCCCATGTAGATAGCAGAAATGGCCATCATCTGACCCAGCTGGCCGCCGCCGATAATTCCGATTGTTTTAGATGAGCTCATTTGTCGACTCCTCTGCGATTTTTCCTTGTTCTTCTGCGAAATCTGCTAACGCTGTTGCAATAGCCTGATCTTCTACCGAGAGGAGACGAAGGGCAAAGAGAGCCGCATTTGTCGCACCTGCTTCACCAATAGCCATGGTCGCAACAGGCACTCCGCCTGGCATCTGAACGATGGAATAGAGCGAATCAACGCCACTAAGGGCCCGTGACTTGACGGGTACCCCAATAACTGGAAGAGTTGTTTTAGCAGCAACCATGCCTGGCAAGTGAGCAGCGCCACCTGCACCTGCAATGATAACCTTGATGCCACGACTACGTGCTTCTTCCGCATGTTTGAACATGAGGTCAGGTGTGCGGTGGGCGGAGACAACTTTCTTTTCGTAGGCTACACCGAAGTTATCGAGGACTTCTGCTGTTTTTTGCATGGTTGCCCAGTCAGATTTGGAGCCCATGATGATGGAAATTACTGGTTTCATTACTTCTCCTTTTTTAATAATCTTCTATTATAGTGCGGACGTAAGCGACCGCCTATGGCGTTCCATTACTAAAACTGGAGCCTGGGTCTCCAGTTTTCCGCTCCTAGTAGCAAAGCTACTAGGAGTTCCATTACTGCGACGATTATCCTATACTAGCTCGCTAACGCTCGCAAATTAAGCGACCATTGTCGTATTTGGCGACTGCGTCGCCTTTTCTTATATCTTTATCTAATTGCCTTGCTACCGATATCTGTTCGGTAAAAGAGGCCTTCTGTGTTTTGATTGTTGAGTTCCTTGTAGATAGTGTTTTGGCCGTCTTTGACGGTATCAGCCGTGGTAACCAGCATGTAAACACGGCCTCCGTTTGAAAGAAGGTCTTGCCCATTTTCAGCAAATTTAGCTCCGGCATAGTAAGTGATGATGTCGCCTTCTGTCTTGGTAGGAAGCTTGACACCTTTCTCATAAGCGAGTGGGTATCCGTTTGATGCTACAACCACACCTAGTGTCACACCCTTATCCGTCCAAGTAATAGCTGGCTCCTTGCCATCGAGGATATCCGTAATATTTTGTGCAAAGTCAGATGTCAAACGAGGCAAGATTATTTGCGTTTCAGGATCTCCAAAACGAGCGTTGAACTCGATGACTTTGGGTCCATCAGCTGTCAAGATAAGACCGGCATAAAGTACACCAAGATAAGGACGACCTTCTTTAATCATGCCTTCGAGGACTGGCTTGACAATGGTGTCAACCGCTGTGTCAACCACGCTCTGTGACAAGTGAGGAACTGGCGCATAGGCACCCATCCCACCAGTGTTAGGCCCCTTGTCGCCATCATAAGCACGTTTGTGGTCCTGAGCCGTTGGCATGATGTAGAACTTGTCCCCATTGACAAAGGCAAAAAGTGAAAATTCCTCTCCTGCAAGAAACTCCTCGATAACCACACGCGCACCTGAGTCACCGAATTTATTGTCCAAAAGCATCTCGTGAGCGGCTTCTACTGCTTGCTCGACTGTCTCAGCAACGACAACACCTTTCCCAAGAGCCAAACCATCTGCCTTGACTACGATTGGAGCGCCTTTTTCTTCGATATAGGCCTTGGCTTCCTCGAAATCTGAGAAGGTGCCATAGGCTGCTGTCGGAACGTCATATTTGACCATGATTTCCTTAGCAAAATCCTTGGACCACTCCAGCTCCGCTGCCAATCTTGTCGGACCAAAGGCTTTGAGACCAGCTTTATTAAAATCATCCACGATACCAGCCGCAAGGGCATCATCTGGACCAATGAAGGACCAGGCAATATCGTTGGCTTTTGCAAACTCAATCAATTTAGAATGTTCGGAAATAGAGATATTTACCAATTCCAGACCATCCAGAGTCATCCCGTCATTCCCAGGAGCTACAAAGACATTTTCAACGTCTTTTGACTCAAGCAACTTCTTAGCAATGGCATGTTCACGACCACCCGAGCCGACAACTAACAGCTTCATCTTTCAACCTCTTTTGCGAATTATTTACTAATATTATACCATAAACGTTCGTTTTAATCTTGTTTCGTTTCGCTTTTAAAGTAAAAAAAGGAAAGAAACTGTTTTCTTCCCTTTTATTTTCTTAATGTCTAAAATGTCTCACGCCTGTGAAGACCATAGTCAAGCCATATTTATCCGCTGCTTCGATAGACTCTTGGTCACGCACAGACCCCCCTGGCTGGATGATGGCCTTGATACCTGCCTTAGCGATTTCTTCCACGTTATCCGCAAATGGGAAGAAGGCATCCGAAGCAAGGACAGCGCCGTCAAGGCGGTCTTTGGCTTGGTCGATGGCAATACGAACAGAGGCCACACGGTTAGTTTGACCTGGCCCAACACCCAATGTCATGTGGTCGTTAGTTACGATGATACCGTTTGATTTGACATACTTGATGGCTTTCCAAGCAAACTCAAGGGCAGTCGCTTCTGTCTCAGTTGGTTGGCGTTTGGTTACCACTTGCCAGTCAGCTGGGCTTTCTTTGATCACATCTTGGTTTTGAACGAGGAGTCCACCGACAACACCTGTGTATTCTGCTTCCACTTCACTAGCATCTTGTGCGTCAAATGGCAAGGCAAGAATGCGCAAGTTTTTCTTTTTGTTGGTCAAAATGGCTAGCGCTTCATCTGTATAGCTTGGTGCAATGATGATTTCAAGGAAAACACCGTGCATTTTTTCAGCTGTCTCAGCATCTACTTCACGGTTGAGAACGACGATACCACCGAAGATGGATACTGGGTCAGACTCATAAGCGTAATCCCAAGCTGTTTCGATATCATCTGCTTGACCGATCCCACATGGGTTCATGTGTTTGAGAGCCACAACGGTTGGGCGTTCTTTGAAATCGCGGATAATACGGATAGCAGCATCAGCATCGCGGATATTGTTAAAGGACAATTCCTTACCGTTGAGCTGTTTCGCTGATGCAATGGAGTAATCCGTTGGCAAGGCTTTTTGATAGAAATCGGCATCTTGTTGAGGGTTTTCACCGTAACGCATTGGTTGTTTAAGGTCATAAGTCAGAGTGAGTTTTTCAGGTTTGCTTTCACCCACTTGAGCTGTGAAATACTCTGCAATCAAGGCATCATAAGCCGCTGTGTGACGGAAAACCTTAGCCGCCAAACGTTGGCGAGTTTCGTAGCTTGTTTCGCCGTTTGCTGCCAATTCGTCAAGAACAACAGCATAGTCAGCAGGGTCTACAACAACGGTCACGCTGGCGTGATTCTTCGCTGCTGAACGAAGCATTGATGGACCACCGATATCGATATTCTCCACCGCGTTAGCGTAGGTCACATCTGGTTTAAGAATGGTTTCCTTGAATGGATAGAGGTTGACCACAACAAGGTCGATCAATTCGATATTGTTGTCCTTTGCAGCATCTAGGTGGCTATCGAGATCACGACGAGCGAGGAGACCACCGTGAATATTTGGATGGAGAGTCTTGACACGGCCGTCCATCATTTCTGGGAAACCAGTCACATCGTCAATGGCAATGGTATCAACACCGACATTATCAAGGGCAACTTTGGTACCACCTGTTGAGATGATATCCCAACCAAGTTTTTTAAGTTCTTGGGCAAATTCAACAATACCCGCTTTGTCTGAGACTGAAATAAGTGCTCGTTTAGTCATGTTCTTTCTTTTCCTTTTTAAAAAAGTTCTTTCTTTGCTACAGTCGAAAATTTTCTTTCAGCTCGAGGGCTTCCTTATTTTCGTGCAGCCCCCAAACTATCCAAGACTTCTGGATAGAGTTTGTACTCTGTTTCGTGGATGCGAGTTTCGAAAGTATCAAGGGTATCCCCTTCAAGGCGTGTCACACGGACTTGTTTGATAACCTTACCGGTATCCACACCAGAATCCACCCAATGAATAGTCACGCCAGACTGGTCCACACCTGCATTCCAAGCATCCTCAATACCATGAGCGCCTGGAAATTCAGGGAGAAAAGCTGGGTGAATATTGATGATACGGCCTTCATAAGCTGCTAGTAAGGTTGGGCCAACGATTTTCATATAGCCTGCGAGACAAACCAAGTCAATCTGGTGCTCATCTAAGAGTTCGACGATAGCTCTTTCGTAGTCTGCTTTGCTCTCAAACTCCTTGAGTTCAAAGGCATAAGATAAAACCCCTAGCTTTTCGGCACGCTCAAGTACATAGGCATCCCGGTGATCTGAAAAGACAAATTCAACTGGAAATTGCTCTGCAATCACCTGAAAGTTTGAGCCGTTGCCAGAGGCAAAAACAGCAATCTTTTTAGCCATTATTTAATCACCACACTCGCGCCATCTTTCTTCACAATACGACCGATTTCATAAACTGGTTCGTCGAGAAGTTCTTTGACACGTTCCACATTTTCTGGCTTAACCGCAAGCATGAGACCAATACCCATGTTGAAGATTTCAAACATTTCTTCGTGTTTGATTTGGCCATATTTTTCAAGAGCTTTGAAAATTGGAAGAACAGGGACTTTGCTTTCGTCAATTTCAGCAGCCAAGTCATCCGCGAACATACGTGGTACATTTTCGATGAAACCACCACCTGTGATGTGGGCAATCCCGTTCACCAATTCCTCTTTAATAAGTGGCAAGACAGCCTTGACATAGATACGAGTTGGTTCCAAAAGGACGTCCTTGAGTTTTTTGCCTTCCAATTCTGGCAATACTTCCTCACCTGTGTAATCAGCAAAGACACGACGTACGAGTGAGTATCCGTTTGAGTGGATACCACTTGAAGCAAGCCCCAAAATCACATCACCTGCTGCTACTTTTGAACCGTCGATGATTTGAGATTTTTCTGCAACACCGACTGCAAATCCAGCCAAGTCATAGTCGTCTTCGCCGTACATACCAGGCATTTCAGCAGTTTCCCCACCGATGAGGGCCGCACCTGCTTGTACACAACCTTCGGCCACACCAGCAACCACTTGTTCTAGCTTAGCTGGTTCATTTTTTCCAGTCGCCACATAATCTAGGAAGTAAAGAGGTTCAGCACCTGCAGCAATGATATCGTTAACACACATAGCCACACAGTCTTGACCGATAGTATCGTGTTTGTCGTACTTGATAGCAAGCATGAGCTTGGTTCCAACACCGTCAGTTCCTGAAATCAAAACTGGCTCTTTAACACCTGTTTTTGAAAGGTCAAACATACCACCGAAACCACCAAGAGCTCCCATAACACCCGCACGCTCCGTACGTGCTACGTGTTTTTTGATGCGTTCAACAACTTCATAACCCGCTTCAACATCCACACCCGATTGAGCGTATGCATTCTTATTTGTCATTTTATTCATTCCTTTTCTTTAATCGAGAGTCTTTAGCCGTCTATTTGTAAAAACTGATCTTGTCATCCAAACTTCTACGATAGTCTTCTTCATAGTCATAGAGAGGAGTTGGATATTTCCCATCAAAGTAAGCGACACAGAGACCACCATTCGGCGCATCTGTTTCGATGCCGATAGAATCAATCAAGCCATCAATCGAAAGATAGGTCAGGCTATCCGCACCAATGATTTGGCGAGTCTCTTCGACCGTATGATTGGCCGCAATCAGTTCCTGACGTGTCTGGATATCAATCCCGTAAAAACATGGATAGGCAAGAGCAGGACTCCCGATGGCAACGTGTACTTCTGACGCCCCCGCTTCTTTCAACAGTTGGACAATACGACGAGATGTTGTTCCTCGCACAATCGAGTCATCAATCATGACCACACGTTTGCCTTTAACAACACCAGAAACGGCAGACAACTTCATCCGAACACCTTGCTCGCGTAATTCTTGAGTCGGCTGGATAAAGGTCCGTTGCGTATATTGGTTCTTGATGAGCCCCATTTCATTTGGCAGACCTGATTCTTCGGCAAAGCCCATCGCTGCGCTAAGAGAGGAGTTTGGCACCCCGACTACGATATCGGCTTCATGCTTGAACTCACGTGCTAATTGAGCTCCCATTCTCTTACGAGCTGTATGGACATTGACTCCGTGGATATTGGAGTCAGGACGTGCGAAGTAGATATACTCCATGGAACAGATAGCCAACTGAGTATCGTTTGTATAGCTGTCATACTGGATGCCATTGTCATCAATAATGACAATCTCGCCTGGTTTTACGTCGCGAATCCACTCAGCACCAATTACTTCAAAGGCACAGGTTTCAGATGAAATCACTACTGCTCCATTAGCCATTTTCCCGATTGACAGAGGACGGAAGCCATTTGGGTCAAGCGCTGCAATTAACTTATCTTCAAACATCAAGAGATAAGCAAAACCACCTTTGACAAGACTGAGTGCTTCCTTGATTTTACCCATCAGGTTTGGATTGTGGCTACGGCGAATAAGGTGAGCCAAGATTTCAGAGTCAGAGGTTGAGCTGAAAATCGCTCCTCTTTGTTCCAATTCTTGCTTGAGTGATTCTGCATTGGTCAGATTCCCATTATGAGCCAAACCAAACTGCATATCGTGAAAGCGGAAGAGGAAAGGTTGGATATTGTCTACAGAAGCTTCTCCCGCAGTCGCATAACGCACGTGTCCAATAGCTCCAGTTCCTATCAATTTATCCAAATTCGCAGGATTTTTGAAGACTTCTGATAAAAGCCCCATATCACGATGACGCTTCAATTTCCCTTGGTCATTGGAGAGGATTCCTGCCCCCTCCTGACCACGGTGCTGAAGACTATGGAGTCCAAAATAGGTCAATTTGGCAGCGTCTGGGTGACCCCAGATACCAAAAACACCACATTCTTCATTAAGAGATTTTACTTCGTATGTCATTTTATATACCTAATTTTTATTTGTGTATCATTCCTTAACGATACTAGAACGGAATGATACGGCAGAAGCTCGTTTCACTCGCAACAACAAATCATTTGCAATTCTCGCAAGTTACATCTACTTGATTTTACATTGACTAATGGTTATCTATTAGAAAATCTGCAAAGCCTATTTTCCAGTAAAGTATTTAACCGCTGACGCAAAGAGGTGTTGGTCTTTATTTCCTGGAATATTTTGGAAAAGACCGTCTTCGAAACGTTCTGAGTGTCCCATCTTACCGATGATTTGACCATTCTTACTTGTGATACCTTCAATCGCATTGACAGAACCGTTAGGATTGTATTTAGAATTCATGCTTGGTTTGCCTTCGAAGTCAACGTATTGGCTAAAGATTTGACCATTGTCACGAAGTTCTGCAAATTCCTCAGCTGTCACGACAAACTTACCTTCACCGTGTGATACTGGGATGGCATGGATGTCACCAACTTTCACGCCAGCAAGCCATGGTGAGTTCGTATTGGCAATACGTGTTTCAACCATCTTAGCCACGTGTTGGTTGGCATCATTGTAGAAGAGGGTTGGACTAGTACTGTTTGCATCTTCAAAGTTACCATATGGAAGGAGACCTGATTTGACAAGAGCTTGGAATCCATTACAGATACCGATAATCAAACCACCACCTTCGATGAAGCTATCAATGGCTGCACGCACTTTTTCATTGAGCAAGATGTTCACGATAAATTTAGCTGATCCATCGGGTTCGTCAGCGGCTGAGAAGCCACCTGCAAAGAAGATAATGTTCGCTTTTTCGATATTGTCAACCATTGTGTCAACAGACTTGACAATTGCCTCTTCATTCAATGTGACAAATGGTACTAAGTTGACTTTTGCACCTTCTTTTTCAAAGGCCTTAGCTGAATCGTACTCAGAGTTAGTACCTGGGAACACTGGGATGTAAACTACTGGTGTCTCAACTGTTTCTTTAGCTTTGACAACAGCATCTGATGCCACAGCAGGTACTTCTTCCAACTCAGTTGCCTGTGCAAATTCCGTTGGGTAAACCTCTTCCAATTTACCTTGGAAAGCACTGTCAAGTTTGTGTCCATCAAGCGTTACACCATTGACAGTAAGTGTAAAGTCAGCAGTTGTTTGTCCAATCTTGTTAACTCCCGTAATTTCTTCAGGCGATGTGAAGATGAATCCACCTAATTGAGCTGTCAAAACAGTCTCAATATTTTCAAGGGTTACAGTGGCACCGATATGGTTACCAAATGTTGCAAGGGCAAGAGCTTCAAGGACACCACCATATTTAACAGCTGATGCAGCTGTCACATTGTGGTCAGCTTGGATGGCTTCAAACTGAGCAAAGTTAGACTTGATAAGATCGAAGTCAATTTCTTGTGCCAAAGCTTGACCTGGGATGTAGTAAATATTTTCACCAGCAGCTTTGAATTCTGGAGAAAGAACCTTACGGCTATCTGCAGTTGTCACACCAAAAGCAACCAAGGTTGGTGGTACGGTCAATTCTTCAAAGGTACCAGACATAGAGTCTTTACCACCGATAGATGGCAAACCAAGTTGAATCTGAGTTTCAATGGATCCAAGAAGAGCAGCTACTGGTTGACCAAAACGCTCTGCTTGTTTATCCATACGCTCGAAGTATTCTTGATAAGAGAAACGAGCCTTAGACCAGTTTGCACCAGCAGCAACCAAACGAGCAGTTGCTTCGATGACCGCATAAGCAGCACCATGATATGGAGACCATTCTGCTACATAAGGGTTGAACCCTTGCGCCATAACAGAAGCAGTCGTTGTCACACCATGTTGGACTGGCAATTTCTGTACAGAAGCTTCAGTTGGTGTAATTTGGTAGCGACCACCAAGTGGGTGATTGACTGTTGAACGACCAACTGAGCTATCAAAGATAGTTTGCAACCCTTTTTGACTGGCATGGTTAAGATCAGCCAAGACTTCAAGAGTATCAGCTTCAAGGGTTTCGGCAGATGTTTGACGTTCTTCTGGAAGCTTGACATCCTTGTCAACTACCTTAGCATCCACAACTACACGTACACCGTTTGTATCAAGGAAACGACGTTCCAAATCAACGATGGTTTCGCCATTCCAGTGCATAACAAGATTTGGTTTTTCAGTCACTGTTGCAACGACAACTGCATCAATATTTTCTTTGTTACATGCTGCAATGAAGGCATCTACATCTTCTGGACGAACTACCACAGCCATACGCTCTTGAGATTCAGAGATGGCAATTTCGGTACCGTTCAAGCCTTGATATTTCAATGGTACTTTGTCTAGATCAATTTCAAGTCCATCAGCCAATTCACCGATCGCTACGCAGACGCCACCAGCACCAAAGTCATTTGATTTCTTGATCAGACGTGTCACTTCTCCATTACGGAAAAGACGTTGGATCTTACGTTCTTCGATGGCATTCCCTTTTTGAACCTCAGCACCAGCTGTTTCAACAGATTCAACCGTTTGAACTTTAGATGAACCTGTCGCACCACCGACACCATCACGTCCAGTCTTACCACCGAGCAAGATAATCACATCACCTGCTTCAGGTTTTTCACGGACAACATTTTCCTTAGGAGCTGCACCGACAACGGCACCTAGCTCCATACGCTTAGCAACGAAACCTGGGTGGAAGTATTCACGAACATAGGTTGTTGCAAGACCAATTTGGTTACCGTATGAAGAATAACCGTGAGCCGCTGTTTTAGAAATCACTTGTTGTGGCAATTTACCAGCACGAGTCGCTGAAATTGGAGCTGTTATATCACCAGCACCTGAGATACGCATGGCTTGGTAAACGTATGAACGACCTGACAATGGGTCACGAATGGCTCCACCAATACAAGTAGCTGCACCACCAAATGGTTCAATCTCCGTTGGGTGGTTGTGGGTTTCGTTCTTGAACATAAGAAGCCATGTCTCTTTCACACCATTGACATCCACTTCAATTTCAACAGAGCAGGCATTGATTTCATCAGACACTTCCATGTCATCCAAACGACCATTAGCACGCTCATAACGGCCAAAAATAGTCGCCATATCCATCAAGGTTTGCGGTTTTTCTGTACGTCCCAACTCATCACGCATGGCAATATACTTGTCATAAGTCGCTTGCAATTGTTTTTCAAATTTAGAAGCTGAGAAGTCGATGTTTTTCAACTCAGTTTCGAAAGTCGTGTGACGACAGTGGTCAGACCAGTAAGTATCCAAAACCTTCAACTCAGTCTCAGTTGGCACACGTCCAATAGATTTGAAGTAATCTTGGATGAAGAGAAGGTCATCTACTTCCATCGCCAATCCTTGCTCTGCCTTATACTTAGCAAAATCTTCTGCCGTATAAGTTTCAAAGAAATCCAAATTTGGAATGGTCTTGTCAGACTCAGAGAAATCCTGTTTAGCAATACCAACAGTGATATCTTTGAAACGAGAATCCACTGGGTTCAAGAGGTAGTTTTTGACAGCTTCCAATTCATTCGCATCAATATCCTTATTGACCAAGTAAAGTTGTGCTGTATTTACCGTTACATCACTTGAACTACCAAGCAACAGCAAAGCTTCCTGTGAAGATGCCGCACGTTGGTCAAATTGACCAGGCAAGCTTTCAATAGCAAAGAAAGCATACTTCTCAAGATCAGCCTTAACCTCAGCTTCATCCAAAACAGTATCGGTCACCTGCTCAGAAAAAATATGTTTTTCCGCACGCACAAACAAATCCTCTGCCAAACCAAAAACATCATAAACCTGAACAATACGAAGATTATTCAAAGTTTTCAACTGAAGATTATGCTTTAATTCTTTTACTAAAGAGTGAGATTTCACACGAAAATCAGCTTTTTTCTCAACGAAAATACGTTTATCCATTTTATTTCCTTTATCTATTTCTACTTAAAGATTGTTGTGACGACCAAGTATAACTTTACTTCAATCCCTGCAATTTTTCTAACACAACCTTATAAACATCCGTTAGACTGCCCAAATCTCTACGGAAAACATCCTTATCCATGTGGTGCCCTTCAGCATCCCAAAGGCGGCAGTTATCTGGTGAAAATTCATCTGCCAAGATAATTTTGCCCTCCTTATCAAAACCGAATTCCAATTTAAAGTCAATCAAACGAAGACCAATTTGTGCAAACCAATCTTTCAGCAATTCATTGATACGACGCGTTTCTTCCTTGATATAAGCAATTTGCTCATCGTTGGCAATATCCAAGAACTTCACATGCTCATCATTGATAAATGGATCATCCAAATCATCGTTCTTATAGTAAAATTCAACGATAGGAGTTTTCAAGTCCAAACCTTCTTCCACGCCAAAACGTTTAGAAAAAGAACCCGCAGTCACGTTACGAAGAACAACCTCCAAAGGAATGATTTTCACTTTCTTGTTGAGTTGTTCTGTGTCAGAAATACGTTCGATAAAGTGAGTAGCCACACCCGCAGCATTCAATTTTTCAAAAATAAGAGACGAAATCTGATTATTGAGCACACCTTTGCCTTCAATAGTCTCTTTACGAGCACCATTCAGCATGGTAGCCTGATCCTTATAAACGGACCTAATCACATGTTCGTCTTCTGTAGTATAGATATCTTTAGCTTTTCCCGTATAAATAAGTTTGCTGGACATTTTATTATTCGCCTTTCGTATTACTTGAGCTCATTTTATCACAACGATAAGTAAAAATCAAATATTTCACGAACGAAAACGTATTCTCTGCTCTAAAACGTTTATAAAAAAATCCACTCAGACTATTTAGATAACTAGACCATCATCATTCAAACTCCACACAATCAAAAAAGCAACATGACCAGCATGTTGCTTTTTCTTATATTCTATTTTTAATGATTGCTAATACGTCTGCGACACTTTGGAGGTTGTCAATTTCTTCATCACTGATCTCAATTCCAAATTCATCCTCAATGGTTAGAATAAATTCCATCAAATCTACTGAATCAGCATCCAAATCATCCTTTAAGCTCAAGTTTTCGGTTACGATAAAGTCTTCTCCTTGACGCTCTTGAATGATGGTTACGATACGGTCAAAAATTTGTTGATCTGTCATATTATTCTCCTTATTCCTCTGAAAATTCACGCGCAGTTTGGGCAACTACATCTGTCTCGAGCATGGTACGAATCTGGCGTATTGTGCTATAGACAGCCTTGGCATCACTTGAACCATGAGTCTTAACTACTGGCGCCTTAACACCAAACAAGACCGCACCTCCAACATCTGAATAGTTGAGCTGTTTTTTCAAACCTCTGAGGTTATCCTTAAGAAGGAAAGCACCTAGCTTGGCTCTAAGACCGCCACCTACAATAGCATTTTTGAGCAAGCCCATGATACCCATAGCAGTCCCTTCAATAGCTTTGAGCACAGCGTTCCCCGTGAAACCATCTGTTACGACTACATCAGCAACACCATCCATCAAATCACGTGCTTCCACGTTCCCGATGAAATTCAAACTCTCGTCAGCCGCTAATAGGTCATAGGCTTCCTTGCGGAGTGGATCTCCCTTGCTACTCTCTGTCCCGTTATTAAGCAAACCTACACGAGGTTTTTCAATACCACGAACATTTCTAGCATAGAAGGAGCCTAGGACTGCATATTGATGAAGGTGATGGGCGGTATTTTCTGCATTGGCACCAAGGTCAAGCATGTCAAAACCTTTTCCATCAATAGTTGGCAAGGTTGACATAAGACCTGGTCGATCGATATTTTTGATACGACCAACGATGAAGAATCCCGCTGCCAACAAGGCACCTGTATTTCCTGCAGAAAGAACTGCATCTGCCTCTCCATCTTTGACAGCCTTAGCCGCCAATACCATGCTGGCATTTTTCTTCTTGCGGATGGCTTTTGTAGGCTCATCGTCTGAGTCGATTTTTTCATCAGTATGGATAATACTAACGCGCTCTGTAGCTGTTAGATATTGCTTGATTTTGCTTTCATCTCCATAAAGTTGGACTTCAATATCTGAAAAGTCAGCAAGGGCTTGATTAACTCCCTCTACAATAGCTTGTGGTGCGTAATCGCCACCCATTGCATCAACTGCGATTTTTTTCATTTGTCTTCCTCTTTCAGTAGTTGTCCCCAGTCGGCTAGGGAATCAATAAATTTCTTTGATTTCAGATGAATGCCGACATATTCCTCGTAGATTTGGTCCATAAACTTGCGCAAATCCTGCTTGATTTCGGCCTTAAGTGAGATAGTCTCCAAGGTCTCAAAATCAATGGCTTGAAATTGATTGAGCAGATAAGGAATATTGGGATTTAAATGACATCGTTTCTCATCTTCATGGTAATGATCGGGACAAAGACAACCCCCGTATTTGAAGGAGAAGTCAAAGGCTTGCCCCACACGATGACAAAAGGTACACTCATTAAAGTTGAGACTGATTCCAAAACGTGTCAATATTTGAATTTCAAAAATATTGGTCAAAACTTGATAATCCAGACCCTCTTCCATCAGCTCTAAAGTCTTTTGCAAAAAAGCAAATAAGGGAGCATCTTCTTGGTTATCCTGCAAACTCGCATCTGCCAAGGCTGCAACGTAGGTCGCATAAGCCATAACAAAGAGGTCACTATTGATTTTCGGAAAAGTCTTCACCTCATGATAATCTTCTATATAACTAAGTCCATCGTCATTGACTTTTAGGAGAAAATGGGCTAAGACTAAAGGTTGAATGACAGGAGCTAGTTTGGATTGGCCGGCGTGTTTGACAAAAAACATGCGCTTCCCTGCCTGTTCTGTAAAGATTTTAACAAGCTTATCATCCTCTCGAAAATTTCGATTGTAAAGTACTAAACCCTGACTCGTAATCGATTGAATCATGCTTCTCTCATGTACTCCTCAAGTCGTTTCATAGCTTCTCTGATGGTTCCCATGCTAGCTGCATAAGATAGGCGAACATAGCCTTCTCCATACTGTCCAAAGGCAGCACCAGGGATAAAAGCAACAGCCTTCTTGTGAGCAAAATCCTTCAGAAAAGCAAAGGAATCTTGATTATAGCCTGCCGGAATCTTAGCAAAGATATAAAAAGCACCGTCCGGCTTGATGATTTCAAACCCAAGCTTAGTCATCTTCTCAATAATGTAGTCCCGACGTTGGATATATTCCTTCTTCATAGGTTCTGCATCGTTTTTACCAGCTGTCAATGCTTCCACCGCAGCATGTTGCGCCATGGTGTTTGCAGCAGTTACCAAATACTGATGACTCTTGATGAGTTGAGCTGTGAAGTTTGCTGGTGCAAAGATAAAACCTAAACGCCAACCTGTCATGGCATGGGATTTGGAAAGACCGTTAATGATAATTGTCTGATCTCTCAACATAGTTCCCAAAGATACATGATTTCCCCCTGTATAGGTCAATTCTGAGTAGACTTCATCACAGACTACGAAAATCTCATACTTATGTAAAACAGCTGCCAAGGCTTCTAATTGCTCGCGACTATAAGTAATTCCTGTAGGGTTGGCTGGATAGTTGAGAATAACTGCCTTGAGCTTGTCCCCCTGCTCCAAAATTGCCTTTTCTAGCATTTCAGGAGTTAAGACAAAACCGTTATCAGTCGTATCAATCTCTACAATCTCTGCACCAACTAGATTAACTATTGGCTCATAGCCAGGATAGGCAGGAGCTGGCAAGAGAACCTTGTCTCCTTCCTCCAAAATAGCTGTCAGAGTAGCTGATAGAGCCTCTGTCGCACCAATTGTGACCAAGATTTCATTCTCTGGATTGTAGTCTAGCTGATATTTCTCTTTTACAAAATCACTCGCCGCCTGACGCAATGTCAACAAACCGCTCATCCCTGTATAGTAGGATTGGTCTTGGTCAATGGCTCGCTTTGCAGCTTCCTTGACATGATCTGGCGTTGTAAAATCTGGTTCTCCCAAGGTCAATCGCAGGACTCCAGGAATCTCTGAAATAGCCTGGTCAAATTGACGAATCAAGGAAACTTGTATCTTATCTAATTGTTTATTAAAGCGTTTGGTTAAGTCCATATATATCCTCCTTGATCAAAGAACATATATCTATTATACTACAAAAGCTCTCTGACCGCAAAATTCCGTTAATTTGCAACCTTATTCCTACTTTCTATTTTACTTTTCTGACAGACAAGCTTATAATAAGAAGTGCTTATTTTCGGAGGTTTTTATGTCATTTCTATCAAAGAATTGGGCAGGACTGTTAGCCTGTCTGATCATCTCAATCATCTCTTGGGTTTTAGGAGGCTTTCTGCCTGTTGTAGGAGCTCCTGTTTTTGCCATTTTTATCGGAATGATTCTCCATCCTTTTATCACTTCCTATACACAACTGGAAGCCGGCTTGACTTATAGCTCCAAAAAATTGCTTCAGTATGCTGTTATCTTACTTGGTTTTGGACTCAATATCTCTCAAGTTTTCGCAGTTGGAAAATCTTCCCTTCCGGTCATCCTTTCGACCATTTCTATCGCTTTAATTATAGCTTTCTTTTTCCAACGATTTTTTAACATGGATACAAAGCTAGCTACCTTGATTGGAGTTGGATCTTCTATCTGTGGCGGTTCTGCTATTGCAGCGACTGCTCCTGTTATTCACGCCAAGGAAAAAGAAGTGGCCCAAGCCATTTCTGTTATCTTTTTCTTCAATGTCTTGGCAGCTCTTATCTTTCCAACTCTAGGTTCTTGGCTCCATCTTTCCAACGAAGGTTTTGCTCTCTTTGCGGGTACTGCGGTCAATGATACGTCTTCTGTAACAGCCACAGCTAGCGCCTGGGATAGCCTTTACCAAAGCAATACTCTCGAGTCTGCCACTATTGTCAAACTGACCCGTACTCTAGCTATTATCCCTATCACTCTCTTCCTCTCCTATTGGCAAAGCCGTCAACAAGGCAACAACCAAGGGGTAAAGCTTAAAAAAATCTTCCCCGTTTTCATTCTCTACTTTATCCTAGCTTCTCTGCTAACCACCGTCCTTACTTCTTTTGGTGTTAGCAATAGCTTCTTTTCACCTCTCAAACAACTCTCCAAATTCCTCATCATCATGGCTATGAGTGCTATTGGTCTCAAAACCAACCTCATTGCTATGATCAAATCCAGTGGAAAATCCATTCTTCTTGGAGTCCTTTGCTGGATTGCTATCATCCTGACTAGTCTTGGCATGCAAACACTCATCGGTATTATCTAAGACAAAAGGTAGCCTAAAGGCTACCTTTTTATTGTTCAAGAATTAAACGTGTATGTTCTCTCTTGATGCAACGATCCATCACAATATCATCGCATCCTCCAGCACGCAAGATTTCTGCTGCTTCCAGGCTTTCAAGGCCTAATTGCGCCCAAAAAATCTTGGCATCCGCCTTGAGAAAGTCTCGTGCTACATCAGGTAAAAATTCACTGCGACGATATACATTAACGATATCTACAGGGAAAGGAATTTCAGCTAGACTGGCATAAGCCTTTTCTCCCAAAATCTCGCTACCTGCAGCTTTAGGGTTAACTGGAATGATTTTATAGCCACGAGCCTGCATTTCTTTAGTCACTCGATTGCTAGTTGTTTCCTCACGATCAGATAAGCCTACTACAGCTAGAGTTTTACTGGTTGCTAAATACTGACGGACCACACCATCACTTGGATTAATAAATTCTTGAGTCATAAAACCCTCCTTTTTCATCAGTATAGCATATTTTGAAAGGGTTTGCATAAATTTACTATAAAAATCAAAATCAAAAAATCCTCCCAAAATTAAACTATTTCATTTAATTTTAAGAGGATTCATATAGTTTTTTTAATTTTATTATCTTGTTGGTTTATACTGAAGTTCTTCACCATGTTGTTTGACAAAGTCAGTCATCTCTGAATCAGGAATTTGTCGAAGGTAAATATTTGTACGAATCGTATCATCTTCTTCAAGACAAGTTGACAGAACCATATATTTATCTTTTGGAGACACCTTAACATTTGGTTTCTTAACTTTTGCCTCGTCATAAATAGCTGTCAATTGCTTTTCAAAATCTGCGTCATCTTCAAAAGAAGTACGATAAAACGCTGTTGTTTCTGGAACTATAACCACTGCAATGGCTTCATAATAGTACTTTCTTTCCGGCGTTTCAATGACTACATAAGGATGTTTATCGAAATAATCTTGACTACTGAAGTAATTTACATCTTTAAACATACGATGGTCAGGTACTTTACTTCCTCTAGCGTGACCAAATAACCATGTTAAACGATCACTAAAATCCTTCTTGTTATCAGCATCCATAAATACAGCTCCCATTAGAGGTTGATGCACACCTTCAAAAGTTTTATCTAGATAAGTTGCGTTATCAGTTGTTTGAACAACTGGTTCATCTAACTGTGTGCCAGGAATATATACATAACCAACCGTTTCAGAGTTTGTTGCGAGCAAGCCTTTAAATTTATTAGCGAGATATTCCTTTTCTTCTGCACTAACAGTATAGGTCTGCTTAGGAGCTTCCTGAGTAACTTTTACATCATTAACACTATTTTGTTTATCTGACTTTGGAGCTAGGAAGCTATTATAAACAAAGAGACCTCCAAAAACAATGACAACGAATGTAAGAATGGAAGCTATTATTTTACCAATGGGTGATTTTTTTATCCTAGAATGTTCACTCATTATTTTCTCCCTCATTATTTATTTTACCAAAAAAATCACTGAAACCAAGTTTCAGTGATTGGTTACTTCATTAAACAAATGAATTATTTAACTGCACTTGTTTTTGGAAGAGCTTTTTGACCTGCAGCTGCTGGAGCTTTTTTAGCGTCTTTAGCGTCTTTAGCGTCTGCTTTTTTAGCGTCTGCTTTAGGTGCGCCTTTAACTACAAATTCACCTGGTTTACCTGGTACAGGTTTTAGTTCTTCACCAGCTGCTTTAAATTTGTCTTTAGTTGATTCAGCATCAACATTGTTAAGACCATCTTTACCGTATTGAGTAAGACCATCTTTTTCGTTTGAGAACAAGTCTTCACCTTTAAGTGATGTAGCATTGTCGTCTGCTGAGTTGTGTTGACCAGTGTTATTGGCAAAAACTGGTGAAGCTGCAAAAACTGAAAGTGCAACTACTGATGATAATAAAACTTTTTTCATTGTTTTATCTCCTCTTTATTTTTTAATTTTTTTCATGAGGGATTACCTCACTAATCAGATTATATCACATATATTTAAGTTGTCAAGCTATTTCTTAAACTATTTTTAAAATTTCTGGTAAAAAACGAGTAAAATTTATTATATTCTTTAAAAACAAGAAATATTCTCGAAGGATTACGGAAGAACATAGACTAAAAAACGAACAATTAGTGAGATTTTCACATTTTTCTAATCTAATATTAAGAAAACTCCCAACAAGGTCTATCACTTTGTTAGGAGTTTTGTCTTATCCAACGAATTCGTTAGATTTTTTTCTCGATACTAAATAATGGAGATAGAGGACGTTTTTCATGGATACGTACAATAGCATCACCTAGGAGATGAGCGATAGAAATTTGTTCAATCTTATCAATCAAACGTTCTTCTGGAAGATAGATAGTATCCAAAACAACCAATTTTTTAATGGCTGATTTCTGGATGTTCTCCATTGCTGGACCAGAAAGAACTGGGTGCGTACAACTTGCGTAAACTTCAACAGCTCCTGCTTCTGCTAGAGCATCAGCCGCATGACAAATGGTCCCAGCTGTATCAATCATATCGTCAATCAAGATACAAGTCTTACCTTCTACCTTACCAATGATATTCATAACTTCACTAGTATTCATCTTGTCTACACTACGACGCTTGTCGATAATGGCAATTGGAGTTTTCAAAAATTCTGCTAATTTACGAGCACGAGTCACCCCACCGTGGTCCGGGCTGACAACGACATAGTCGGAACCAACCATGCCACGACGCTCAAAGTAATCCGCAATCAATGGAGCACCCATCAAGTGATCCACCGGAATATCAAAGAAACCTTGAATCTGTGCAGCGTGCAAATCAATCGTCAACAAACGATCAACTCCAGCTACTTCAAGCATATTTGCAACGAGTTTTGAAGTGATTGGCTCACGCGCTCTTGCCTTTCTATCCTGACGTGCATAACCATAATAAGGCATAACAACGTTGACAGATTCTGCACTGGCACGCTTCAAAGCATCTACCATAATCAAAATCTCAAGTAGATTATCATTTACTGGTGAGCTAGTTGATTGTAGAATAAAGACGTGTTTCCCACGGATTGATTCTTCGATATTAACTTGAATTTCTCCGTCTGAAAATTGACGAACAGTCGATTTTCCCAACTCTATCCCAATCTCTTGCGCCACACGCTCTGCCAATTCTCTATTTGAAGAAAGGGCAAACAGCTTTAAATCAGAAAAAGACATGATTTCCTCCGGTATTTATGTATCACTTGTGTTTTTCACAACATTTTTCCATCTACCATTGTAGCGCTTTTTTCTCGATTTTTCAATAAAAAATAAGACAAGAGCAGACTTTTATACTCTTATCTTATGCTATCTTATATTAGTGATATCAAAGGAGAAACTTGTCAACCTTCTCATCCTACTTCATGCTACTCCAGAAACTTTTAATTAGAAAGTTAGTATATCTCCCTCATACTACCTGTATCCACATCGTAAACAGCTCCTGAAATAATAACATCATCTGGAATTAAGGGGCATTCTCGCAGCAATTTCATATCCTCTCGAACACTCTCATCGATGTATTGAAACGGTAAAAAGTCCTGCCCAGATACATCAACTCCCAATTCACATTTTAGGTGCTCTTGAAAATCCTCGTTATTGAAGGTTTGAGCCCCGCAGTCTGTATGATGAAGAACCACAATTTCTCTTGTCCCCATTTGTTGTTGAGAAATTACAAGTGAACGAATCATATCCTCAGTCACTCGACCACCCGCATTCCGTAAAATATGGGCATCTCCCAGAGCTAACCCCAGAGCTGGCGCAACGTGTAGACGCGAGTCCATACAAGTTACGATTGCAACCTTGGTCTTGGGTTTAATGGATAAATGCAAATCTCCATGTAGTTCTACATAAGCTTGATTGGCTTTTAAAAAATTTTCAAAATAGGACATGACAACTCACTTTCTAGTCTGCCAGATAATTTGAACACCAAATTATTTATCTCCTATCTTACCATCTTTTCTTTGTCTTGTCAGCTGTTAACTTTCATATAAAAAAACTGGGACAGAGACATCCAGCAACTAGCTTGGGTTTCTGTCCTAGTTTTTTTAATATTATGAACCTTTTTGGATATACTTGTTAAGAGAGCCTGCAAAGCTCTGAAGATTGAGGCTTTGTACATAGACCTCACCGGTACCTCGGAAGGTATTCACCACTCCTTCGCCTGTACCAATAGACTGCCAGAAGCCATTTTCTAAGTGGATATCATAGTCCAGAGATTGACTCCAAGCCACCACGTGGGCATTGTCAATCGTTATTTCTTGGTTTTGTAGCTCAATTTTCTTAATAGAGCCAAAGGCATTGGCCAAAAGAGTTCCCTGACCTTGGGTAGTCATCACGAAAAGACCGCCTTGCCCTCCAAACAGAGCTTTCCCAATAGACTGGCGCTCCATTGTATAGAAAGCTGTACCATCAAGAGCTAGAAAGGCTCCATCATTCAATCGATATTGCTTTTCACCTAGCTCAAGAGCAATCACTTGACCAGGAGTATCTGGTGCTAAAGCAAGGTTCCCGTTGTCAGACTCTGCAACAGCTTGAGTGATAAAGGTACTTTCACCAGAAACCATTGAACGCCCTACAGCTTTGACAAAACGGCCTAAACCAGATCCGCTAGCATTGAGCTGGGTATTGAGACTTACATTGGGTGTATGGTAGACCATGCTACCTCGCTGGATATAGACGGTTTCTCCTTGATTGAGTGACAACTCTACCAAAGGAAATTGCATATGACTGTCCATAGAAAATTTCATCAGAAATTCCTCCTTGTTTTAATAATTGTTAGCAATAAAATAATTAGTAATCTAAACCTGAGTAAAATGATTAGGAGAATACTTTATTCAAGACTTCCTGAATAGTCGTCACCCCAATCACCTGAATTTCCTTAGGTGGCTTTATACCTGTTAGGGAATTTTTGGGTACATAGATTTTTGTAAATCCAAGCTTAGCGGCTTCATTGATCCGTTGTTCGATCCGATTGACTCGGCGGACTTCTCCGGTCAAGCCCAACTCTCCAACGAAACACTCTTGCGGGTTGGTTGGCTTGTCCTTGTAGCTGGAAGCAATGGCTACAGCTACGGCTAGGTCGATAGCTGGCTCATCCAACTTGACACCACCTGCAGACTTGAGGTAGGCATCCTGATTTTGAAGCAAGAGACCTGCCCGTTTCTCCAAAACAGCCATAATCAAGCTAGCTCGATTAAAATCAAGCCCTGTCGTCGTACGCTTGGCATTTCCAAACATGGTCGGAGTCACCAAGGCCTGCACTTCTGCTAGAATCGGACGCGTCCCTTCCATGGTCACAACGATGGACGAGCCAGTCGCACCGTCTAAACGCTCTTCTAGGAAAACTTGACTGGGATTGAGGACTTCGACCAGTCCACCTGATTGCATCTCAAAGATTCCAATCTCGTTGGTTGAGCCAAAACGGTTTTTGACTGCTCTCAGAATTCGGAAGGTATGGTGGCGTTCCCCTTCAAAGTAAAGCACGGTATCCACCATATGCTCCAACATCCGAGGGCCTGCCAAGGTCCCTTCCTTGGTCACATGGCCGACGATAAAGATAGCGATGTTATTGGTCTTAGCTAACTGCATGAGTTCAGCAGTTACCTCGCGTACCTGGGAAACTGACCCCTGCACCCCTGAAATCTCAGGAGACATAATGGTCTGGATCGAATCGATAATAAGGAAATCTGGCTGGATGCGCTCTACTTCTGCACGAACGCTTTGCATATTGGTCTCGGCATAGAGATAAAATTCGCTATCAATATCACCTAAACGCTCTGCACGGAGTTTGATCTGTTGAGCAGACTCCTCCCCACTGACATAGAGAACTGTTCCTACTTGAGACAACTGGGTTGATACTTGTAAGAGAAGGGTTGACTTTCCAATACCTGGATCTCCACCAATGAGGACGAGACTTCCTGGTACCACACCCCCACCGAGTACACGGTTAAACTCCTCCATCTCGGTCTTGGTTCGATTGACATTAATAGAAGTCACCTCAGCCAATTTCATGGGCTTGGTTTTTTCACCTGCCAAGGACACACGCGCATTCTTGACCTCTGCAACCTCAACCTCCTCAACAAAAGAAGACCAAGACCCACAGTTTGGACAACGTCCCAGATATTTAGGGGAATTATACCCACAATTTTGACATATAAATGTCGCTTTTTTCTTTGCGATGATAAACCTCTTTCTAAATCTCTATCTCACACTCAATCACTTGACAAAAATCAATCTTCTCGTCTGGTACAAATTGGCGCATGAGCATTCCGTGAGTTACAATGATAATAGTTTTATAATCTTTATATTTTTCCAAAGCTCTTAAAAAACGATGACGCATCTCTAGATCAGTTTCATAGCGATAAGGAGAATCTTCAGATAAAACTCCTTGATGTTTTAGATAATATTCATGAGCTACCAATACACTAGTTAAATCAGAGTTAGTGCCATCTAAGTCTGGACGCCACTCATGAAAAAACGGCTCTACAAATAAGTCCAATCCTGTTTCAACCGCTATATAATGTGCTGTTTCTAAAGCCCTCGTCACAGATGATGAAATAATAATCTCTGCCTTTCCAAAACATGCAGTTTTAGCAACTTCTTTTGCTAGACCGCGCCCTTTTCCTGTCAATGGTGCTAAATCACGACCAAAACCACTATAGAGTTGCGGGTTTTCAAGTTTATCAAGCATACTATAATCTGGCTCTCCATGACGGACAAAGATAATCTTCATCTTAGTGCCCTGTTGACCCAAATCCACCAGTCCGCACGCCGTCTGCCTCATCTCCATCTGCGATTAAAAATGGTGCAAAGACAGCCTGAACCACACGTTCCCCAACTTCAAGAACAACCTCTTGGTCTGTGATATTCTTCATCTGCGCAAAGATATGTCCTTCATTCCCTGGATTGCCATAATAGTCTCCGTCAATGACACCCACAGAGTTAATCAAGACCAAACCTTTTTTACGAGGATTTGATGAACGGTCATAAAGATAGAGCACTTCAGTCGGCTGCATATAAGCCTTAACACCCGTTGGGACGAGAACGATCTCTCCTGGAGCAATAACCGTACGCACCGCAACCTTTAAGTCGTAGCCAGCTGCATGCGCTGTCTCACGTTTAGGCAACAGATTTTCATCTGTAAAACTAGAAACTAATTCAAAACCACGAATTTTCATATTATTCCTCTTTTTAATCTTTTATTCTAGGCTATTTTATCTTATTTATTCGAAAAAAGCACGAAAAAAGAGCACACAATTCACATCGCTTAGGGCTGCTGGATTCCTCCCCTGACCCGCTTCACGCAGAACTGTTGCTCCACTAGTTATTATACCACATTCCCCTCTATTTTTAAAGAGAAATTATTTTTTACGTCGATTTCGGAAAAAGTCTTGCATAATCTCTGCGCACTCATTCTCTAAAACACCTGTTTCAACGTCCACACGGTGATTGAGTCTCTCATCTGTTAAAATATCGTACAAGCTCCCAGCAGCGCCAAATTTCTGGTTTTTAGCCCCGTAGACCACATTTGGAATCCGTGCGAGACCAATTGCCCCACTACACATAACACAAGGCTCAATGGTCACAAAAAGCGTACAATCGAGCAAACGCCAACTCTCTTCGCTCAAATTAGCATTCTCTATGGCCATAATTTCCGCATGCATGACCGCACGTTGCAACTCCTCACGCGCATTGTGTCCTCTCCCAATGACTTTTCCGTCCTTGACAATGACACAACCAATCGGGATTTCATCATGCTCTAAAGCAATCTTCGCCTCCTTTAAGGCCTCTCTCATAAAAACTTCTTTTTCTTCAACTGTATAATCCATAACATCTCTCTTTTCTCGCCTATCAATTCTATCATTATAGCATGTTTTCCTAGACAAAAAAAGAGCTCTATAATATTTGCAGAAACCAACTTTAGATAGTATTCAATCTCTGGTTTGTAGAAATAATGTTATAAAAAGAGTATAATAGTAGCAAAATTGAGAGAAACATTAGAAATCATGAACTGAGAGTAATGGAGACAACTGATACAGAATGTCCAGATCTGTCGAAAGATTTTTAACTATAAGTCTCCAAGAGATGATTATCCTGAGATTTAAATAATAAACAAGATGAAAGGGTAACTAATGCAATTAGAATTTTTACAGGATGAACCAAAACTTACCTTGATGTTTCCATATAAAGATACATTTAATAGAGTAGGGGGACCATCCATGATATCTATATCTGTTATGATTCTCTGGATTCTGAAGCGTCTGATGGCTTACAATACTGATTTTGCAGACAAGATTGTTATGGCGGTAGCGCTGATTTATGCTCCCCTCCTTATATGGTTTATGGGGTATTATCTCTTCATAAATGGAGTAAAATTAGAAATTTATAAAAACAATATTGTTCAGTATTATACCTATAGCAGTAGAGGCCACAGCCTATTACATTATCAATTTGGACTTCAAGATATCGAACAAATAACCATTAAAAAGCGTCCTTTTAATTGCGTAAAGTTAAGCATAAAAATTAGAAATCCTATTTTTTTAGAAGGAGATGAAAAAAAACTAAATAAGCTAGTCAGTGTCAGTATCATCACAGACAAACTAAAAGCAGATGCTTTTATGCACAAAATGAAGCAATTTCAAAGTGATAAATCAGATAATCAAGTAAGCTGATTCAGAAAAAATTCAAGTTTGTCTAACTTACAAATTCTCAAGAAAATAGTTCACTGAAGAGGCTGGGATCAGAAATCCCAACCTCATTTTTTCTTAGTTATGCGCCTTTGATGTGATGGCAAATTGAACGATTTGTTGGTATTTGAGAATTCAAAAAGCTTCTTTTACCAAAACTTCTTTTCTCAATTCACAACTTTAACCAATTTACCCAAATGTTGAAACCTCACAGATCTGGGTGTACCAAATCGAGAGTTTGTCTAAAGATTTCTGTCCCACTGTTTTTTTCTTTGTCTTAAAAGTAAAGAAGCCACCTAAATATGACTTAAAAGCTGACAAAAAAAGCCACCGAATGTGGTGACTTTATAGGGAGATTATTATGAAAAAGAAAAGTTTAGGAAATTTGTTACAACAAGTTAGGAGGTCTTCTTGTAACTGTCTATAGTATATCCGACCTGTCTTAAACAAATCTTAAAAAATCTCCTATGACCAAACACTTTCTAAAATATTTGTCTGTTCACGGCCAGGACCTACTGAGAATGTTGAAATACGAACACCCACCAATTCGCTAACACGGCGAACATAGTTGCGTGCATTTTCAGGAAGGTCTTCTAAATTACGTACTCCAGTGATATCTTCAGACCAACCAGGCAATTCTTCGTAGATTGGCTTACAACGCTTCAATTGTTCGAGACTAGCTGGGTAGTAATCAATACGTTGACCATCAAGATCATAAGCCACACAGATTTTTACTGTATCCAATCCACTCAAAACATCGATAGAGTTCAAAGAGAGATTTGTGATACCAGAAACACGACGGCTATGACGCATAACAACTGAGTCGAACCAACCTACACGACGAGGACGCCCAGTAGTTGTCCCATACTCATGCCCCACTTCACGGATACGATCACCAACTTCATCAAATAGCTCAGTTGGGAAAGGACCATCACCTACACGACTTGTATAAGCCTTACATACACCGACAACTTTGTCAATCTTGCTTGGACCTACTCCAGAACCAATTGTCACACCACCAGCCACTGGGTTTGATGAAGTAACAAATGGATAAGTACCTTGGTCAATATCCAACATGACACCTTGTGCACCCTCAAAGAGAACCCGTTTACCATTATCAAGCGCGTCGTTCAAGATAACGGAAGTATCAGTCACATATTGCTTGATTTGTTGGCCATACTCATAGTATTCTTCAAAAATATCATCAATTGAAATAGGTTCACTATCATACAATTTTACAAATTGACGATTTTTCTCAGCAAGATTACGTTCTAAACGTTCACGGAAGATTTCTTTATCCAAAAGATCCGCAATACGAATTCCAACACGAGCTGCCTTGTCCATATAGGCTGGACCAATTCCTTTAATTGTCGTCCCAATCTTGTTATCACCCTTAGCTTCTTCTTGAAGACGGTCTAACTCAATATGATAAGGCAAAATAACATGCGCACGATCAGAAATTCTAAGATTATCTGTTGTAACACCTTCCTCATGCAAATAAGATAATTCTTTCACAAGAGATTTAGGGTTGACAACCATCCCATTACCAATAACAGAGATTTTTTCTGGGAAGAAAATACCTGAAGGGATCAAGTGCAATTTAAATTTCTTTCCATCAATAACAATTGTGTGACCTGCATTATCTCCGCCTTGGTAACGAGCAATCACTTCCGCATTAGCTGAAAGAAAATCTGTAATTTTTCCTTTACCTTCATCACCCCATTGGGTACCTACAACAACAACTGAAGTCATAATAAATTTTCGTCTGAGCCAAAAGGCTCGTCCTTTCTCATATACATGGTGGGACTCTCACCCACAATAATATCTTACAATTTATTATAAGAAAAAAAGCCTATTTTATCAAGAATTAACACTAGAAAAGATTAGGGAATTCTTTTACTTTTGATTTAAAACAATACAAAAAATTAGCATAATCTAAATATTTTTTATAAATCGATTATTATTGTTCGTAATAAATAAAATGAAATTTTATTAAAATGAATAATTTAAATTTTGCCCTAATAGATAATTAAGATAGATCCGGTATGCTACTCTAAAATGACAGAGAAGAAAATCCTTCTCATTCTTTATCTTAAAACGAATTAAATAATAAAGTAAAAATTTAAGATGAAGTAATTCCCATTCATCAGTACTTTGAAATAAAATTGAATATTCATTTTCGATTTGCTTTAGAAAAACCAAAGATCGATCATAATATTTTTGAAGCATATAAAAAACCTTTCTTATTGATAAAACAATTTTATCAGAAAGGTTAAATAAATAGATAAATATTTCTATAAAGTAAAAATTTTAAGCTGAACAAACTTAAAACAAAGAAAAGAAGTAAAAATAGATGGAAAAAAGCTCTGAAAAATCCAGAAAAATAAACCAAAAAAAAAACGTTCCTTAGAACGTTTAACTACTCCGCCAGTAGGACTCGAACCTACGACATCATGATTAACAGTCATGCGCTACTACCAACTGAGCTATGGCGGATAAAAGCTAAGCGACTTCCATATCTCACAGGGGGCAACCCCCAACTACTTCCGGCGTTCTAGGGCTTAACTTCTGTGTTCGGCATGGGTACAGGTGTATCTCCTAGGCTATCGTCACTTAACTCTGAGTAATACCTACTCAAAATTGAATATCTATCAAATAATTAGAAAAACCTTCGCTTTCGTATTCTCAGTTACTTTGGATAAGTCCTCGAGCTATTAGTATTAGTCCGCTACATGTGTCGCCACACTTCCACTTCTAACCTATCTACCTGATCTTCTCTCAGGGCTCTTACTGATATAAAATCATGGGAAATCTCATCTTGAGGTGGGTTTCACACTTAGATGCTTTCAGCGTTTATCCCTTCCCTACATAGCTACCCAGCGATGCCTTTGGCAAGACAACTGGTACACCAGCGGTAAGTCCACTCTGGTCCTCTCGTACTAGGAGCAGATCCTCTCAAATTTCCTACGCCCGCGACGGATAGGGACCGAACTGTCTCACGACGTTCTGAACCCAGCTCGCGTGCCGCTTTAATGGGCGAACAGCCCAACCCTTGGGACCGACTACAGCCCCAGGATGCGACGAGCCGACATCGAGGTGCCAAACCTCCCCGTCGATGTGAACTCTTGGGGGAGATAAGCCTGTTATCCCCAGGGTAGCTTTTATCCGTTGAGCGATGGCCCTTCCATACGGAACCACCGGATCACTAAGCCCGACTTTCGTCCCTGCTCGAGTTGTAGCTCTCGCAGTCAAGCTCCCTTATACCTTTACACTCTGCGAATGATTTCCAACCATTCTGAGGGAACCTTTGGGCGCCTCCGTTACCTTTTAGGAGGCGACCGCCCCAGTCAAACTGCCCGTCAGACACTGTCTCCGATAGGGATCACCTATCCGGGTTAGAGTGGCCATAACACAAGGGTAGTATCCCAACAACGTCTCCTTCGAAACTGGCGTCCCGATCTCATAGACTCCTACCTATCCTGTACATGTGGTACAGACACTCAATATCAAACTGCAGTAAAGCTCCATGGGGTCTTTCCGTCCTGTCGCGGGTAACCTGCATCTTCACAGGTACTAAAATTTCACCGAGTCTCTCGTTGAGACAGTGCCCAAATCATTACGCCTTTCGTGCGGGTCGGAACTTACCCGACAAGGAATTTCGCTACCTTAGGACCGTTATAGTTACGGCCGCCGTTTACTGGGGCTTCAATTCATACCTTCGAGTTACCTCTAAGCACTCCTCTTAACCTTCCAGCACCGGGCAGGCGTCACCCCCTATACATCATCTTACGATTTAGCAGAGAGCTGTGTTTTTGATAAACAGTTGCTTGGGCCTATTCACTGCGGCTGACTTAAAGTCAGCACCCCTTCTCCCGAAGTTACGGGGTCATTTTGCCGAGTTCCTTAACGAGAGTTCTCTCGCTCACCTGAGGCTACTCGCCTCGACTACCTGTGTCGGTTTGCGGTACGGGTAGAGTATGTTTAAACGCTAGAAGCTTTTCTTGGCAGTGTGACGTCACTAACTTCGCTACTAAACTTCGCTCCCCATCACAGCTCAATGTTATAGAACTAAGCATTTAACTCAATTCACACCTCACTGCTTAGACAGACACTTCCAATCGTCTGCTTTAGTTAGCCTACTGCGTCCCTCCATCACTACATACTCTAGTACAGGAATATCAACCTGTTGTCCATCGGATACACCTTTCGGTCTCTCCTTAGGTCCCGACTAACCCAGGGCGGACGAGCCTTCCCCTGGAAACCTTAGTCTTACGGTGGACAGGATTCTCACCTGTCTTTCGCTACTCATACCGGCATTCTCACTTCTATGCGTTCCAGCGCTCCTCACGGTACACCTTCGCCACACATAGAACGCTCTCCTACCATACCTATAAAGGTATCCACAGCTTCGGTAAATTGTTTTAGCCCCGGTACATTTTCGGCGCAGGGTCACTCGACTAGTGAGCTATTACGCACTCTTTGAATGAATAGCTGCTTCTAAGCTAACATCCTAGTTGTCTGTGCAACCCCACATCCTTTTCCACTTAACAATTATTTTGGGACCTTAGCTGGTGGTCTGGGCTGTTTCCCTTTCGACTACGGATCTTAGCACTCGCAGTCTGACTGCCGACCATAATTCATTGGCATTCGGAGTTTATCTGAGATTGGTAATCCGGGATGGACCCCTCACCCAAACAGTGCTCTACCTCCAAGAATCTTGATGTCGACGCTAGCCCTAAAGCTATTTCGGAGAGAACCAGCTATCTCCAAGTTCGTTTGGAATTTCTCCGCTACCCACAAGTCATCCAAGCACTTTTCAACGTGCCCTGGTTCGGTCCTCCAGTGCGTCTTACCGCACCTTCAACCTGCTCATGGGTAGGTCACATGGTTTCGGGTCTACGACATAATACTAAAGCGCCCTATTCAGACTCGGTTTCCCTACGGCTCCGTCTCTTCAACTTAACCTCGCATCATATCGTAACTCGCCGGTTCATTCTACAAAAGGCACGCTCTCACCCATTAACGGGCTCGAACTTGTTGTAGGCACACGGTTTCAGGTTCTATTTCACTCCCCTCCCGGGGTGCTTTTCACCTTTCCCTCACGGTACTGGTTCACTATCGGTCACTAGGGAGTATTTAGGGTTGGGAGATGGTCCTCCCAGATTCCGACGGGATTTCACGTGTCCCGCCGTACTCAGGATACTGCTAGGTACAAAGACTATTTAAAATACGAGGCTCTCACTCTCTTTGGCTGACCTTCCCATGCCATTCTTCTATAATCTTTGTGTCCACATTGCAGTCCTACAACCCCGAAGAGTAAACTCTTCGGTTTGCCCTCCTGCCGTTTCGCTCGCCGCTACTAAGGCAATCGCTTTTGCTTTCTCTTCCTGCAGCTACTTAGATGTTTCAGTTCACTGCGTCTTCCTCCTCATATCCTTAACAGATATGGGTAACAGGTAGTACCTGTTGGGTTCCCCCATTCGGAAATCCCTGGATCATCGCTTACTTACAGCTACCCAAGGCATATCGTCGTTTGTCACGTCCTTCTTCGGCTCCTAGTGCCAAGGCATCCACCGTGCGCCCTTATTAACTTAACCTTACTTTTTTGACCTTTCAGTCATAAACTCTTATTAATACTACAGCGTTTTCGGTTTATTTTCTTGTTACTATTTGATATAGATATTCAATTTTCAATGTGCATTACTTGGTGATCTCTCACCAATGGAGCCTAGCGGGATCGAACCGCTGACCTCCTGCGTGCAAAGCAGGCGCTCTCCCAGCTGAGCTAAGGCCCCACAAGACCTCTCAAGACTAAACAAGACCAATGTGCATTCCTTATCCTTAGAAAGGAGGTGATCCAGCCGCACCTTCCGATACGGCTACCTTGTTACGACTTCACCCCAATCATCTATCCCACCTTAGGCGGCTGGCTCCAAATGGTTACCTCACCGACTTCGGGTGTTACAAACTCTCGTGGTGTGACGGGCGGTGTGTACAAGGCCCGGGAACGTATTCACCGCGGCGTGCTGATCCGCGATTACTAGCGATTCCGACTTCATGTAGGCGAGTTGCAGCCTACAATCCGAACTGAGACTGGCTTTAAGAGATTAGCTTGTCGTCACCGACTTGCGACTCGTTGTACCAGCCATTGTAGCACGTGTGTAGCCCAGGTCATAAGGGGCATGATGATTTGACGTCATCCCCACCTTCCTCCGGTTTATTACCGGCAGTCTCGCTAGAGTGCCCAACTAAATGATGGCAACTAACAATAGGGGTTGCGCTCGTTGCGGGACTTAACCCAACATCTCACGACACGAGCTGACGACAACCATGCACCACCTGTCACCTCTGTCCCGAAGGAAAACTCTATCTCTAGAGCGGTCAGAGGGATGTCAAGACCTGGTAAGGTTCTTCGCGTTGCTTCGAATTAAACCACATGCTCCACCGCTTGTGCGGGCCCCCGTCAATTCCTTTGAGTTTCAACCTTGCGGTCGTACTCCCCAGGCGGAGTGCTTAATGCGTTAGCTACGGCACTAAACCCCGGAAAGGGTCTAACACCTAGCACTCATCGTTTACGGCGTGGACTACCAGGGTATCTAATCCTGTTTGCTCCCCACGCTTTCGAGCCTCAGCGTCAGTTACAAGCCAGAGAGCCGCTTTCGCCACCGGTGTTCCTCCATATATCTACGCATTTCACCGCTACACATGGAATTCCACTCTCCCCTCTTGCACTCAAGTTAAACAGTTTCCAAAGCGTACTATGGTTAAGCCACAGCCTTTAACTTCAGACTTATCTAACCGCCTGCGCTCGCTTTACGCCCAATAAATCCGGACAACGCTCGGGACCTACGTATTACCGCGGCTGCTGGCACGTAGTTAGCCGTCCCTTTCTGGTAAGATACCGTCACAGTGTGAACTTTCCACTCTCACACTCGTTCTTCTCTTACAACAGAGCTTTACGATCCGAAAACCTTCTTCACTCACGCGGCGTTGCTCGGTCAGACTTCCGTCCATTGCCGAAGATTCCCTACTGCTGCCTCCCGTAGGAGTCTGGGCCGTGTCTCAGTCCCAGTGTGGCCGATCACCCTCTCAGGTCGGCTATGTATCGTTGCCTTGGTGAGCCGTTACCTCACCAACTAGCTAATACAACGCAGGTCCATCTGGTAGTGATGCAATTGCACCTTTTAAGCAAATGTCATGCGACATCTACTGTTATGCGGTATTAGCTATCGTTTCCAATAGTTATCCCCCGCTACCAGGCAGGTTACCTACGCGTTACTCACCCGTTCGCAACTCATCCAGAAGAGCAAGCTCCTCCTTCAGCGTTCTACTTGCATGTATTAGGCACGCCGCCAGCGTTCGTCCTGAGCCAGGATCAAACTCTCATTAAAAGTTTGAGTTCTCACTCATTTCTGTCACTGACAGATTTATTGTTTTTTTCATTGTTCAGTACTACAACATCATGTTGTAGTGCCCTGCACATTGGTTCGTCTTGTTCAGTTTTCAAAGGTCTTTGTCGCGCTTACGACAACTATATTAGTATATCACAGTCACTTTTCTCTGTCAACAGGTTTTTTTAACTTTTTTTAAATCCTATTTCCATCAACCGCGATACACCCATAGTCCGTACGGGATTCGAACCCGTGTTACCGCCGTGAAAAGGCGGTGTCTTAACCCCTTGA
>NZ_JUUZ01000033.1 GCF_001074155.1 Streptococcus pseudopneumoniae | reverse complement strand
ATTATATACTTATGAAATATTGTCGGCTCTTAAAGAAGCAGTTAAATAATGATTTTATAAAAAACCTATTAATCAAGCGTCAAGCTTGGTTAGTTGGTTTTTTTGTTTTATAGAGGACTTGTTACGAAAGTAGAAGTAGAAATGAGAATTGGGATTATTATAAGATCTAAAAAAATTAAAGCTTGAAAAATAAAAGAAACAAAAAAACAACTCCGAATCGAAGTTGTTTTCGTTTAACCGTATACAAGTGATGCGGTTGATTATTTGAGACCGTATTTTTTGTTGAAACGATCCACGCGTCCATCTGCTTGAGTGAACTTTTGACGTCCAGTGTAGAATGGGTGTGAGTCTGATGAAATTTCCACACGGATCAATGGGTAAGTTTCGCCTTCGAACTCAACTGTTTCGCTAGAGCGTTTTGTTGAACCGCTAAGGAATTTGTAACCAGTAGTTGTGTCCATGAAGACAACTGGGCGATATTCTGGATGGATATCTTTTTTCATTTTGCAATATTTCCTTTCTGCCATGGTCTCTTTGCGAGCCATAGATTGTTACCATACTAGTCTATCAGATTCTGAAAAGTTTGGCAAGCTTTTTATCTATTTTTCAGCAAGTTTTTTAATTTTTGGTAGATGAGCTCATTCTCTTCTAAACTATACGAATTTGCTCCGCTAGCAAGAGGATGGCCACCGCCATCATGTTCTTTTGCGACACCGTTTATAGGGACAAATTTACTGCGAAGACGTACGCGGTAGTGACCATCTGCTTGCTCCACAAAGATTCCCCAAAGGCTAACAGTATCAATACGGCCTGGAGCTCCAACGATGGCTGCTGTTTCCGCATCAGTAACGTCGTATTTCTTCAAGATTTCTTGGGTGAGAATAACACGTGCAGCACCATTTTCATCAACTTCTAAGTGGTCATAAACATAACCCTGGAGTTTGGCAATCTTAAAGCTCATAGTATCCATTTTACGAGTTAATTCAGCGTAGTCAAAGTTATGTTCTCTGAGTTGACTTGCGATACGAAGCGTACGTGAAGAAGTAGAAGGGTAGAGAAAACGGCCGGTATCACCAATAATTCCAGCGCAGAGCATTTTAGCAGCGTAGTCAGATAATTCTAAGTTAGTTGCTTCAGCAAAAAGAGCAATCATCTCACTCGCACTACTAGAGTTCGTGTCTACCCAAACAAGATCGCCGTAGACTTCGTCATTTGGATGGTGGTCAATTTTGATAATTGTCTCAGCATTAAGATAACGTTTATCATCAATACGTGCTGTGTTTGCAGTATCACAGATAATGGCAAGTGCACCTTGATAGTCTGTGTCCACTACCTGATCCATTTTAGCAAGCCAAGTTAAGGTTGGTTCATTAAAACCAACTACTTTTATCGTTTTTTCTGGAAAATGATGCTCAAGCAAGGCTTTTAAACCTACCTGGCTCCCCAGAGCGTCAGGATCTGGTTTCATATGACGGTGGATGATAATAGTATTGTATGCTTTGATTTTTTCTAAAATTTGGTGGCAAATCTCCATAAATAACCTCAATTCTTTCTCATATCATTGTAGCACAAGAGTTTTTATTTTTAAAATGAAAAAGATGTGATATAATGGAGGAAGATTAATTGAGGAGGACCTTATGGCATTAGCAAAAATTGTATTTGCCAGTATGACCGGTAATACTGAAGAAATCGCTGATATTGTAGCAGATAAATTAAGAGAATGTGGTTTAGAAGTGGATGTTGATGAGTGTACAACCGTTGACGCTTCTGACTTTTTAGAAGCAGACATCGCCATTGTCGCAACTTATACCTACGGGGATGGAGAATTACCAGATGAGATGATGGACTTCTACGAAGATCTAGCAGACCTCAACTTGAGCGGTAAAATCTATGGTGTAGTTGGATCAGGTGATACTTTCTACGATGAATTCTGTAAAGCTGTTGATGACTTTGACCGAGTATTTATCGCTACTGGAGCTGAAAAGGGTTCAGAGTGCGTTAAAGTTGACCTTTCTGCCGAGGAAGAAGATATTGAACGCTTGGAGCAATTCGCAGAAGAATTAGCTGCTAAAGTAGGATAAGCATGAAGTGCACTGATGAAAATTGTCAGTGCAGTTTTTATTAAGCAGGATCAGGACTTTACTAGCTTATTTAGTGCTTTTTTGGTACAATAGTTCAATTAAAAAAGGAGACTCAATGGATTTAGATATTATTAGACAAGAAATTGATCAAATTGATGACCAAATCGTAAAACTCTTAGAAGAAAGAATGCATCTAGTTGAGGGTGTAGTTGCTTATAAAAAGTCTACAGGAAAGCCTATTCTAGATACAAAAAGAGAAGAAGCTATCTTTGAAAAAGTTAGAAATCGCGTCAGCAATAAAAAGTACGAAGAAACGATTGTTGTAACTTTTTCAGACATTCTCAAACGTTCACGTGATTATCAGGATAAAACAATCAAATGAAAAAAGAACAATTCTATCTACTAGGAATCTTTCTAGCTGGTATGCTAGGAGGATTAGTCCGTTTTCAGATTACAAGATACTTACCAGCTAGTCCAGACTTCCCATGGGGGACATTAATTGTCAATTATCTAGGGATTTTCTGCTTAGTCTATCTTGTGAAAGGATATCTGGTTTCTAAAGGAACTAGTAAAGGAGTCATTCTAGCGCTTGGAACGGGATTTTGTGGTGGCTTAACGACATTTTCTAGTCTCCTATTAGATGCAGTGAAATTGCTGGACACAGGGCGATATCTTAGCTTAGTCATCTATTTACTTTTGAGTATCGGTGGTGGACTTCTATTTGCTTATTTTCTAGGGAGGAAGAAATGGTAGTAATCTATCTAGCACTTGCTTGTGGACTGGGTGCCCTTGTCCGTTATTTCTTTTCACGTTATAATCAGGGTTCAGTACTACCACTAGGAACTCTCATAGCCAATATTCTGGGCTGTTTTCTGATTGGCTTATTTTACAATCATGTAGAGTCGAAAGAAATTTACTCTGTACTTGCTACAGGTTTTTGTGGCGGTTTGACGACTTTTTCAACCTTGAATGATGAACTCCAAAGACTACTTAGTAACAAGAAGGCATTTTATAGCTATTTATTATTAACCTACTTGCTTGGTTTTTTGGCGATTTTTTTGGGAATTTTGCTTTAAATTTCTTTACATTTTCTAGGAAATTTGGTAAACTGTATCTTGTGTGTAATGGACGCACAAAAATACAGTTTATCCGCTGAGGAAGTTTCCTCAAGATTGACAAAGATAGGAGAATAAAATGAATCCATTAATCCAAAGCTTGACTGAAGGTCAACTTCGTACAGATATCCCTTCATTCCGTCCTGGTGACACTGTTCGTGTACACGCGAAAGTTGTCGAAGGGAACCGTGAACGTATCCAGATTTTTGA
The DNA here is from genome assembly GCF_001074155.1 of Streptococcus pseudopneumoniae. Lineage (GTDB taxonomy): Bacteria > Bacillota > Bacilli > Lactobacillales > Streptococcaceae > Streptococcus > Streptococcus pseudopneumoniae_A. The sequence continues at coordinate 155,390 of NZ_JUUZ01000033.1, read as the reverse complement.
AGGTGTTGTTATTGCACGTAAAGGTGCTGGCATCTCAGAAAACTACACAGTTCGTAAAATCTCTAACGGTGTAGGTGTTGAACGTATCTTCCCAATCCACACTCCACGTGTTGAAAAGATCGAAGTTGTTCGTTACGGTAAAGTACGTCGTGCGAAATTGTACTACTTGCGTGCTCTTCAAGGTAAGGCAGCTCGTATCAAAGAAATCCGTCGTTAATTCGATGAACAAAAACTCTGCTGCAAGGCAGGGTTTTTCTCTAGCTCCCTTAGTTCAATGGATATAACAACTCCCTCCTAAGGAGTAGTTGCAGGTTCGATTCCTGCAGGGGGCAGAACTAGTCACAAAAACACTGGATAACCAGTGTTTTTTCTTTGACCAAATTTTGAACCATTCATAAGATATCCATGGTATGGTATAATGGATTAAAGATTAAAACGTAATAGGAAATACTTAGGAGAATCATTATGAAACAATACAGGAAAAGAATACTAATCATTCTGGGAGTTTTAAGCCTCTTAGTCATAACTGCATCTTGTTTCTTTCTTATCTTGAAGCAAAGTCAGAAACCCAAAGAGCTAGAGTATAGAATGCGAACTGCTATAGGAAAATCAGACTTTCAACTATTTGGAGATAAGAACCAATACGTCCTTGCGCCTACAAACAAAGGGAGTTTCTTTGTCAGTAAAACATATGCGATCACAAATGAATACAAGACTTTTAAAGTAGAGGAAGAAGGAAAGATACATGAAATCCCTCACCTTCAGATGGAAGGAGAGTATTGGAACTTGATTTTGTATAATTTAGACGAGGAGGGCTTGCCCGAACGAAAGATTGACCTTTTTCAGGCAGTGCGAAACTACAATCCGAAAGGCGTTCCTGCAATTCTGCTCGACTCGTATTACGTTGAGGACACTCACTACTTTGGGTTAAAAATTAGAGATTTAACAGATGAAGAAAATTGGGTATTCAAAACAGTCTATCTCAATGTGGAGACAGAAGAAGTAGTGGATCGTCCAAAAGATACAAAGTTTGGAATGGACTATAATATTATTGATACGGAAAGAGTAACAAATTTTGATAAAGTCTTGGATTCTAAGGGTTATTTTCCTCCTTCAAATGAGATACTTGCAGATAATTATGGAGGGAGCATTCCAGACCCTAATATCAACCTCTATAGCATTTATCCAGATATAGAAGATAAACTCATCAATCAGAATTGGTCGCTTTATGTTCGTCCAGATAAGGTTACACCGGATGAGTGGTTTGATACCTTGTTACATTGGTTCGCCCCCAAGGGTGAAGACATCCTAACTGTTTATGGACGTAATGATGATGGGAAAGCCTCAGATGTTCAGATTCATAACAGCCAAGAAGCGAATGCCTGGTTGGAGAAACATCCTGCCCTTCGGAATGTAGACTACTATAGAGCAGACGGGAGTGATAAAGAGTGAGTAATAAGAAAAATAATCCGGATAATCTCAGCCGGGTGAATGGTGCATTTAAGGATATAATCTTGAGGGCAGGACATACAGAGTAAAGAGGAGCTAAGAAGAGTAAAATAATCTATTTATGAGGGATAAAGATATTAAAGTGAAGGTTAGTCAAAAATAAATTAGACATAAATTTGACCAAAAATTGACCAAGTTTATCCTAAATCCCATTAGAATAGGCTTTCTGAGCGTTTTTTATATTCCTGCAGGGAGCGAAACTAGTCACAAAAACACTGGATAACCAGTGTTTTTTCTTTGACCAAATTTTGAACGATTCATAAGATATCCATGGTGTGGTATAATGGACGTAGAATGTTTAGGAGAAAGAGATGAAAAAAGGCTTATTAATTGGTTGCTTATCCATGGCTATACTATTTGCAATATTCATAATACTTAGTCCTATTCTTGCAATGATGGATATGTGGGGTCTATTTGCCCATGCAAGTCGGAATGAACTTGAGCAAGCTGTACATCGTTCTTATAAGAACTACGGTCTTAAAGGTCAGTTTGAATTAGAAAAATACGAAAAAAACTATACAAGTGTAGGAGGATTTGTAATCCATGGTACTTACACTGAAAATATAGATGGTAAAACCTATCAAGCTAATTCTCGTTTTGAATACTATACTCGTCCTTCGGAACTTAAAAATTATAAAAAGACAGATTTGGAAGTAGATTATGAACAAAACAAAAAAATTTATCACGCTTTTCCAGAATTAGCTTATTTAGGAATTGAGATTAGTCCTGGCACCAGCGAATTTTTAAAAACGTTGAAGAATTCAATAACAGACCCTAAAATGACTGCTTTGAAGTACGAAGGGATTGATTTTCAATTTAACAGTAAATCTAGCAACATGTATCTTTATGATGAAATATTAGAGGAAAATCAAAGAAATGGACAAGCATTACAAGGGATGTATCCTATGGATGCTCAATATCTTTTCCAAAAAGATATTTTTATACCAGAATTTCAATTTCGGTACTACACTCCAGAAGACAAGAAGGATCAGTTATATGATGCCTATCTTGAAGATCTTGAATCGCAAATGAAAGAATTCTTTAACAATCAACCCCTTCCAAGCGGTCTTTATGCTGTAAAGATTGATAAATATGAAGGGGATAAACTTGTCAATAATAGCGGTGGATATTATGTGAAGATTGAGAATCGTCAAGTTGTGGAGTTTATCAAAGATTTACAGTAGGAGTTACTATGCTAATGCTGCTTATAAAGACTTATAAGATACTGATATGAGATTGAAGGGTAGAACATACAAAAAAGTGAGTAAAGGAGTACGTTCTATGTTAGCTATTTATATTGATTCTATAGGGGATAAGTCAGTGACCTATAAGTTGTTAAGAAACTATTCATCCTTGTCTCTTTCTCTAATCCAATCAAGAATAAAAAATCATGATACAGTTATGGAAGTGGATATTCTAGATTTGGACGAATTAAAAAAAGTAAGAGCCCTTATTCATGACTTGAGTGACATTGGAACCATGGTTACTATGAAAGATTCGACTGGTATTATCACCTTAGAGATATTAAGTAATATCATTACCACCTATGAAGAAATTGCGGTTGAAAGAGAAGAGTTAGACGCACTTATGTTTGATGAGGAAGAATAATCCGTAATTTAAAACACCCCAGGAGTTAGAGTTGTATCTCTAACTTCTGAGGTGCTTTTTTAAATTCTAATAATTTTACAAGACCCAAGTTCGGATAGCATGGGCAACGCCTGATTCATCATTTGTTTTGGTGATGTATTTGGCGATTTTTTTGAGTTTGGGGTTTCCGTTTTCCATAACAACGGGATTACCAACGACTGCTAGCATGGCACGGTCATTTTCCTCATCCCCAATCGCCATGGTTTCATCCTTACTTAGTCCAAGTTTCTCAGCTAGGTGAGTGATAGCAGATCCCTTGTCTACATCCTTTTTAAGGAGTTCTAGGTAAAATGGAGCAGATTTGTTGATAGAGTATCGCTCGTAAAATTTTGCTGGAATCTTTTCAATCGCAGCATCTAGAATCTCAGGTTCGTCGATAAACATACATTTAACGATTTCTTTATCGGCCATCTCTTCGGGTGTACGGTAAAAAATTGACATGCTGACGAGAGTTGACTCGTGTACGGTGTACTTTCCGATATTGCGATTGGCAGTGTAGATGCCGTCCTTGGTAATAGCATGCATGTGGACCCCCAGTTTACGGCTGAGAAATTCCATATCCAGATAATCCTCGTAAGTCAAGGATTCGCTGATAATCTCATGGCCATTAGCGGTTTCTTGGACAAGGGCACCGTTGAAGGTCACAACAAAGTCACCTTCATCTCTCAACTGCAAGTCGTCAAGAAGTTTGGCAACACCAGCAATGGGGCGTCCTGTTGCAATGACAACCTTGACTCCAGCTGCTTTGGCATCTTGGATAGCTGCAAAAACTTCTGGAGTAATTTCTTTTTTACTATTAACTAGGGTACCATCAATATCGACGGCGATTAGTTTTATACTCATAAATTTCCTCTGTTATTTCTTGTCTGGAGTAAAATGATCATTCTCAATCAGTTTTGAAAATTGTTGAATAATATTTGTGAAAATACTGTTTTGCTTAAGCATTTCTTTAGGGAAGTAGAAGCGGTTGTCACCATGACGGCTTCCTGCAAGAGATTGTACGATAGGAGATAGGCTAGAAAGTTCTGCCAGCTCGCCATTCTTTTGGACAATCTCGATTTGTGTTCTAGGATTTTCAGACTCTGGTCGATAAATATCGTAAGGAAGGTCAAAATTCTTGTGGATAGCAGTGTAGTAGTTGGGGTCAAAACCAATTTCTTCTACGAAATTCCGCATGATTTCAAGCTGGTCTTGGTCGTTCTCAGAAAAAGTAATAGATTTGAAGACCTTACGGTTGATAAAACGTTGCGAAAGATCGGCTAGAATTTTATCTGTACTAGTCATCCAGAGTTGGAAATAGGTATTCATAACCCCGTCGTCAAGTGCAAGATAGTCAGATAAGGTTACCTTCTTCTCAAAAAATGGCAGTAGATGTGGGGATGTAAGGGCAAAGAAGTCCTTATTTTCAGGATAGAGCTCCTTAGCACGTTTGAGAAGATTTTGCAGAAGGACTTCCATGGCGCGTGTGGCTGGATGGAAATAAACCTGCATATACATCTGGTAACGACTGAGTACATAATCCTCGATAGCATGCATCCCATTACGCTGAAAGGCAATGCCATTTTCAACAGGACGAATGACACGAAGGATCCGTGTGAGATCAAACTGACCATAAAAAGCACCTGTAAAGTAGGAGTCACGAAGGAGATAGTCCATACGGTCTGCATCAATCTGACTAGAAATGAGTTGAACCACTTGTTTGTTGGGATAAGTGTGATCGATAACGCTGGCTACTTTTTTTGGAAAGTCCGGTGCTACCTGCAAAAGAACCTGGTGAATCTCTGTCTCAGGGCTTTGGATTATTTCCTGAGTAATTGCCTCATGATCAGTATCAAAGAGATTTTCGAAAGTATGAGAGTAAGCACCATGTCCAAGGTCGTGGAGAAGTGCTGCAGTCATGGTCAAAAGAGACTCGTTAGAGTCCCATTCCTCAGGATATTTTTCCTCAAAAATCTCAGTGATTTGACGTGCAATTTCGTAGACACCCAAACAGTGAGAAAAACGACTATGCTCACCACCATGGAAAGTATAGCTAGATGTCCCAAGCTGTTTGATACGACGGAGCCGCTGAAATTCTTTGGTATTGATCAGGTCATAAATGACTTGATTATTAACGTGGATATAGTTGTGAACGGGGTCACGAAATACTTTTTCATTCATAAGACCATTATAGCAAATTCCTTGCCTTTTTGGTAAAATAGTAGGGATAAGTGAGAAGAAAGAGGAAGTTTTGTGAAGATTAGAATGAGAAATACCATCAAGTTCGATGAACAATTGGAAGTGATCGACCAACTTTATGATGTTGAATTACGTGAAAAGGGCGATTTTTCCTATCTTTTGTTTTACAATGAAGACCAAGAAAAAGTAGTTTTAAAATTTAATGGGGAGGAACTGGTCATGAGCCGTTTCTCAAATCCCAAGACCATCATGCGTTTTATCAAGGGAACTGATAGCTTGGCCTATATTCCAACACCGATGGGCATGCAGGAGTTTATCATCCAAACAAGCCACTATGAAGTTGGTGAAGAGAAGATTGAACTAGACTACCAACTACAGAACAAAGAGGGAGTCGCTTTTGCCAACTACCGTTTAGAAATAACTTGGGGATAAGAAAAGAGGCTGGGACAAAAGTCCTAGCCTCTCAATTGTCTTTAAATTGTCGAGCAAGATGCAGTGGTTGAGTGGGCTCTACTTTGCGGAGGTGGGACGACGAAATCGAATTGTAAGGAATTATCGATTTCTGTCCCACTCTCATTTGATATAGAGTTCTTGATTTTTTAAGACGATTTCACGTACGCTTGCAAATTTCTTAAGTTTTTTAAGTTCTTCTGGATGGCTTACAAGTGTGATGACATAGCCCTCTTTACCCATACGTCCTGTACGTCCAGCACGGTGAGTATAGGTTTCCGTATCTCTAGGGACGTCAAAGTTAATCACGCACTCCAAGCTATCAATATCAATCCCACGAGCTAGAAGGTCTGTCGCAAGAAGTAGCGTTAGTTGATTATCTTTGAACTTTTCTAAAATAACTTTTCTAAATTTAACGTTGACATCGCTCGCTAGCGAAACTGCTAAAACATCACGATATTGCAATTTTTCCTCTGCACTACCTAGGTCTGACAAGCTATTAAAGAAGACAAGTCCACGGAAATCTTCAACATGTGCCAGTTTACGAAGCATATCGACTCGGTGGCGTTGGTCCACCTGCATGTAGAAGTGTTGGATGTTATCTAGCTTTTGATCCGAAAGGTCAATGGTGCGCGTGTTAGGTGCAATCTTATCTTGGTCAAATTTGGTCGTGGCACTCATGTAGATGAGTTGGTGGTCACGAGGTGCGTAGTGGGTAATCTTCTCAACAAAGTGAATCTGAGAATCATCAAGCAGCTGGTCGAATTCATCTAGAATGATGGCTTCCACGTTCATCATCTTGATTTTTTTCAATTTGACCAGTTCAAAGATACGACCAGGTGTTCCAATCAGAATTTCTGGTCCTTTTTTAAGTCGTTCAATTTGGCGTTTCTGGCTCGAACCGGATAGAAACAGCTGAGCTGTTAGTCCGACGGCCTCAGCCCAGGTTTTAGTGACTTCAAAGATCTGTCCAGCAAGCTCAGTATTCGGTGCTAAAATCAATAGTTGTTGGGCTTTTTTCTTTTGGAGTTTGAGAAGACTAGGTAGGAGATAGGCCAAAGTCTTTCCTGTTCCTGTTGGACTGACTCCCAGAAGATTTTCACCTTCTGTTATAGGCTCAAAAAGTTGTTCTTGAATGGGAGTAAATTCTTGGAAACCCAGTTGGACAATCAATTCTTGCCATTCGGTAGGTAGTTTAGTTTTCATTTTTCTGCCTCAAATCTAATGCCAGCAACCTGGCGCATGGTGTAAAGTAGGTCATGGACGTGTGTCGCATCATCTATCCAGGATTGGTAGAGTACCTGGTTTGATTGCTTAATCATCTTTGCAAAAGCAGCAACTTCCTCAGTCATGGTGTGAGGAGCCTGGTGGATAGGAAGATTAAATTCATTTCCTTGGTGGTCGGTAAAAATAGCTGATTGGATATGCTCGATAGTATTGAGTGTCAAGGTTCCGTCAGTAGTATAAATTTCGCAAGGAAGATTAGAAGTGATATTCTTTCCTGCTTTGATGTGTACTTGATAGTTCGGATAGGAGAGAATACCATCCCCATTTAAATCAATGCTATTATTTAGTTTCTGAGCTTGATAGGTTGCATGAGTCGGTTTTCCAAATAAGCGAACAGCGGCATAAATCGGATAAATACCAAGATCCATAAGTGCCCCACCTGCAAAACAGTCTGAGAAAACATTAGGAGTATCGCCAGCAAGTAGGTTAGGCATCTTAGATGAATATTTAGCGTAGTTAAAATCGGCCCCTAAAACATGTTTATCAGCTAAAAAGTTCTTAATTGTAGCAAAAGCATCTTCATGGTAGTTTCTTGCTGCTTCAAAGATAAAACATTTATTATTTTTAGCCGTTTGAACTAATTCCTGCCATTCTTGTGGTTGAGTGATAGCTGGTTTTTCAAGGATAACATGTTTTCCAGCAGATAAAGCCATCTTTGCTTGACTAAAATGCAGGGAATTCGGACTAGCAATGTATACCACATCGAATGAATCATTAAAGAAATCATTTAGCTGATCAAATAGCTTAACGCCTTGATACTGTTCAACAAACTTTTCTGCGGTTTCTATTTTTCTAGAATAGACTGCACCCAGTTGAAATTTCACGCTAGTATGGGCAGCCTCTAGAAAATGATGGCTGATCGAACTAGTTCCTATGATACCAAGTTTTAGCATAGTTACTCCTTTTCCACAAGTAATGATTGATTTCATTATATCATAGAAAGAGCCAACTCGTTTCCTTGAGACAATTCTTTTGCTTTGATACTTCGAAATTTCTAGAAAAAATGGTACAATAGTTACAGTAAATTTAGGAGTTTAGTATGAGATTATTACCTATGAGAAAAATTTCTCGTCATTCAAAAAGATTGGCGCTTTTTTTAACTTTTTGTGCAGGTTATGTAGATGCATATACGTTTATTGTAAGAGGAAATACCTTAGTTGCTGGGCAAACGGGAAATGTGGTATTTCTATCAGTCGGAATCGTTCAGAGAAATTTGGCTGATGCTGAAATAAAGATATTGACACTTTTATCTTTCATGTTAGGCGTTTTTTTGCTTACGATTTACAAGGAAAAACTTCGCATTGTAAAAAACCCCATTCTATCACTTGTTCCATTAGCTATTTTATCATTGATAATCGGTTTTATTCCATTGAGTGTTGATAACATGTTTATTGTTCCTCCTCTGGCTTTTTGTATGGGTCTCGTTACAACAGCTTTTGGAGAGGTTTCTGGAATTGCCTATAACAATGCCTTTATGACGGGAAATATTAAACGCACCATGTTAGCTTTTGGTGAATACTTCCGGACCAAGCATACAGCCTTTTTAATGGAGGGATTGATTTTTGTGAGCCTACTTGTTAGTTTCGTTCTAGGAGTAGTATTTTCAGCTTACTTAACGATTATCTTCAGCGAAAAAACGATTTTAGGTGTCCCCGTCATGATGAGTATTTTTTATCTAAGTATGGTTTTATCTTCTTTGCAAAAAAAGTCTGATAAAAGGCTGAATTTTGAGTGAAAATACTTGTCAAAAATTTGGAATCATGCTATACTTGTAGAGTTGACTATGCACGATCCTGTGCAACCGCACGAACATCGTTGCTTGATTCATCAAGTTTAAGTGGTTCGTCCCACGATGCTAGGCGAGTCTTCACAAAAATTCGGGGAAACCCCAAAAAATCATAGGAGGTGCATAATGAGCACATACGCAATTATCAAAACTGGCGGAAAACAAGTTAAAGTTGAAGTTGGTCAAGCAGTTTACGTTGAAAAATTGAACGTTGAAGCTGGTCAAGAAGTTACTTTTAACGAAGTTGTTCTTGTTGGTGGTGAAAACACTGTTGTCGGAACTCCACTTGTTGCTGGAGCTACTGTAGTTGGAACTGTTGAAAAACAAGGAAAACAAAAGAAAGTTGTTACTTACAAGTACAAACCTAAAAAAGGTAGCCACCGTAAACAAGGTCACCGTCAACCATACACTAAAGTTGTCATCAACGCAATCAACGCTTAATTTTAAGGAGAACACATGATACAAGCAGTCTTTGAGAGAGCCGAAGATGGCGAGCTGAGGAGTGCGGAGATTACTGGACACGCCGAGAGTGGCGAATACGGCCTAGATGTCGTGTGTGCATCGGTTTCTACGCTTGCCATAAACTTTATCAATTCCATTGAGAAATTTGCAGGCTATGAACCAATCTTAGAATTAAACGAAGATGAAGGGGGTTATCTGATGGTTGAAATTCCAAAAGATCTTCCTTCTCACCAGAGAGAAATGACACAATTATTTTTTGAATCATTTTTCTTAGGTATGGCAAACTTATCGGAGAACTCATCTGAGTTCGTCCAAACCAGAGTTATCACAGAAAACTAACACGGAGGAAAACATTATGTTAAAAATGACTCTTAACAACTTGCAACTTTTCGCCCACAAAAAAGGTGGAGGTTCTACATCAAACGGACGCGATTCACAAGCTAAACGTCTTGGAGCTAAAGCAGCTGACGGACAAACTGTAACTGGTGGATCAATCCTTTACCGTCAACGTGGTACACACATCTATCCAGGTGTAAACGTTGGACGTGGTGGAGACGATACTTTGTTCGCTAAAGTTGAAGGCGTAGTACGTTTCGAACGTAAAGGTCGCGATAAGAAGCAAGTTTCTGTTTACCCAATCGCTAAATAAGCATTAAAAAAGGCTTTCCAAAAATCTTGGAAAGCCTTTTTTTCTTGAACAATATTAGTATCAGTTATTTTTAAAGTTTACTTGAGAAACTGTTTTAAATCAATAAAATCTTAAGGAGCTTATTTGATTTATTATGATAGATAATAAGAAGGAAATATGGTATAATATAGGGTGAGACCTTATGAATAAATAGTGAAAGAGTATATAAAAAATAATGAAAAAAATAGTCATTAACGGTGGACGTCCATTAAAGGGTGAGATAACCATTAGCGGAGCAAAGAATAGTGTAGTTGCTCTGATTCCTGCTATTATTTTATCAGATGATGTAGTTATTTTGGATTGTGTTCCAGATATCTCCGATGTCGCTAGTTTGGTTGATATTATGGAAATTATGGGTGCGAGTGTTAAGCGCTATGATGACGTTCTAGAAATTGATCCTCGTGGTGTTCAAAATAAACCAATGCCATACGGTAAGATTAACAGTCTTCGCGCATCCTATTATTTCTACGGTAGTCTTCTTGGACGTTTTGGTGAAGCAACAGTAGGTTTGCCTGGTGGATGTGACTTGGGTCCTCGTCCTATTGACTTGCACTTGAAAGCTTTTGAAGCTATGGGTGCTAAGACAACCTATGAGGGAGACAATATGAATCTCTCAACTAATGGTTCTAAGTTACAGGGTGCTAGTATTTATATGGATACTGTAAGTGTAGGAGCAACTATTAATACGATGCTTGCAGCAGTAAAAGCTCAAGGACGTACAGTCATTGAAAATGCTGCTCGAGAGCCTGAAATTATTGATGTAGCTACTTTGTTAAATAATATGGGAGCTCATATTCGTGGTGCAGGTACGGATATGATTACTATCGATGGTGTTGAATCTCTACACGGCACACGTCATCAAGTTATTCCAGATCGTATCGAAGCTGGTACTTATATTTCTTTAGCTGCTGCTGTTGGACAAGGAATTCTTATTAACAATGTACTTTATGAACATTTAGAAGGTTTCATTGCGAAACTTGAAGAAATGGGTGTTCATATGACTGTTTCTGAAGATAGTATCTTTGTTGAAGAGCAGAAAAATCTAAAAGCTGTTAATATTAAGACTGCTCCATATCCAGGATTTGCTACAGACCTTCAACAACCGATTACACCACTTTTGTTGAAAGCAGAAGGACGAGGGACACTGATTGATACCATTTATGAAAAACGTGTAAACCATGTCTTTGAATTAGCTAAAATGAACGCAGATATTACAACGACTAATGATCACATTATATATAAGGGTGGTAATTCTTTACACGGTGCAAGTGTAAGAGCGACTGACTTACGTGCAGGTGCAGCCTTGGTTATTGCTGGATTAATGGCTGAAGGTAGAACAGAAATTACTAGTGTCGAGTTCATCCTACGAGGCTACTCAAATATTATTGAGAAATTACGTAAGCTTGGAGCAGATATTGAGCTAATCGAAGATTAGCCATTTTGAGGAACACAATGAATATCTGGACGAAATTAGCAATGTATTCTTTCTATGAGACGGAACGTTTGTATTTCCGTCCATTCTTTTTTACGGATGTAGATGACTTTCATGCTCTAGCATCAGACCCTGAAAATCTCCAATTTATTTTTCCTACGCAAGCCAGCATTGAGGAAAGCCAATATGCTCTTGCTAACTACTTTATGAAATCACCCTTGGGAATTTGGGCCATTTGCGATCGTAATGATCAAAAAATGATTGGAGCCATCAAGTTTGAAAAGTTGGATGAAATCCGTAAAGAAGCAGAAATTGGCTATTTTTTAAGGAAAGACTATTGGTCTCAGGGATATATGACGGAAGCAGTTACCAAATTACGCGATTTGTCTATGGATCAGTTTGAATTAAAGCAACTTTCTATTGTGACGCATTTAGAAAATAGTGCTAGTCAAAAGGTTGCACAAAAATCAGGCTTCGTTCTATATCGTAGGTTTAAAGGTAGTGACCGCTATACTCGTAAGATGCGGGATTATCTAGAATTTCGCTATACAAAAGGAGAGCTAAATGAGTAAACACCAAGAAATTTTAGCTTATTTAGAAGAATTACCGGTCGGAAAACGGGTTAGCGTTCGAAGTATTTCAAATCGGCTGGGAGTAAGCGATGGGACAGCCTATCGTGCTATCAAAGAAGCTGAAAATAGAGGCTTAGTTGAAACACGTCCTCGAAGTGGAACTGTCCGTGTCAAGTCCAAAAAAGTTGCCATTGAGAGATTAACCTTTGCAGAAATTGCAGAAGTCACTGGTTCGGAAGTTTTAGCTGGCCAAGCTGGTTTGGAGAGAGAATTCAGTAAATTCTCCATTGGAGCCATGACAGAAAAGAATATTCTTTCTTATCTTCATGATGGCGGTCTACTTATTGTCGGTGACAGAACACGAATTCAATTATTGGCACTTGAAAATGAGAATGCAGTCTTGGTAACAGGTGGATTTGAAGTTCATAAAGATGTGTTGGATGCTGCTAATAAGAAAAATATCCCAGTGTTACGCAGTAAACATGATACATTTACAATTGCGACGATGATCAACCGTGCTTTGTCAAATGTGCAAATTAAGACAGATATTCTAACAGTGGAAAAAATCTATCGCACTTGTCATGAATATGGTTTTTTACAAGAAACGGATACTGTAAAAGATTATTTAGATTTAGTTCGTAAAAATAAAAGTAGTCGATTTCCTGTTATCAATCAGCATAAGGTTGTTGTGGGTGTCGTGACTATGCGTGATGCTGGAGATAAATCACCAGGGACTACCATTGATAAGGTCATGACAAGAACTGTCTACATGACCGGTTTAGCCACAAATATTGCTAACGTGAGCCAGAGAATGATTGCTGAAGATTTTGAAATGGTACCTGTTGTACGGAGCAATCAAACCTTGCTTGGTGTCATTACTAGACGTGATGTTATGGAAAAAATGAGTCGTTCTCAGGTCTCAACTTTACCAACCTTTTCAGAACAGATTGGACAGAAGCTATCTTATCATCATGATGAAGTTGTTATTACAGTCGAACCCTTTATGTTAGAAAAAAATGGTGTTCTGGCTAATGGTGTTCTTTCAGAAATCTTGACTCATATGACGCAAGACTTGGTCGTTAATAGCGGGCGTAACCTCATCATTGAACAAATGTTGATTTACTTCTTACAGGCTGTTCAGATTGATGATGTTCTACGGATTCAAGCTAGAATTATTCATCATACGAGACGATCGGCTATTATTGATTATGACATTTATCTCAATCATCAAATTGTATCAAAAGCAAATGTAACTGTAAAAATTAATTAGAATCTAGGAGAAAACATGATTACATTAAAATCAGCTAGAGAAATCGAAGCTATGGATAAGGCCGGTGATTTTCTTGCAAGTATCCACATTGGCTTGCGTGATATCATCAAGTCAGGTGTTGATATGTGGGAAGTAGAAGAGTATGTTCGCCGTCGTTGTAAAGAAGAGAATTTCCTTCCACTACAGATTGGTGTTGATGGAGCCATCATGGATTATCCATATGCAACCTGCTGCTCACTCAACGACGAGGTAGCTCATGCTTTTCCACGCCACTATATTTTGAAGGAAGGCGATTTGCTCAAGGTTGATATGGTCCTTGGTGGGCCAATCGCGAAGTCTGACCTCAATGTTTCTAAACTTAATTTTAACAACGTTGAACAGATGAAAAAATATACTCAAAACTTTACGGGTGGTTTGGCTGATTCTTGTTGGGCATACGCAGTTGGTAAACCATCAGAAGAAGTTAAAAACTTGATGGACGTGACCAAGGAAGCTATGTATAAGGGGATCGAACAAGCTGTTGTTGGTAACCGAATTGGTGATATTGGTGCAGCGATTCAAGAATATGCTGAAAGTCGTGGATACGGCGTTGTTCGTGATCTTGTAGGACACGGTGTTGGACCAACCATGCATGAAGAACCAATGGTTCCAAACTATGGTATCGCAGGTCGTGGCCTTCGCCTTCGTGAAGGTATGGTTTTGACAATCGAACCTATGATTAATACAGGTGATTGGGAAATTGATACAGACATGAAAACAGGCTGGGCTCACAAAACTATCGACGGTGGTCTATCATGTCAGTATGAACACCAGTTTGTTATTACCAAGGATGGACCTGTAATCTTGACAAGTCAAGGTGAAGAAGGAACTTATTAATAAAAAAGGGAGCTGAGCTCCTTTTTTTATTTTTAGTTGAAATCAAATTTGCGTAGCAGATATCTTACAAACGTTTTCTTTTATAGTAAAATAAAAGATGACTATATGAAAGAAGGTTCTTAATTGGAAAGTATTATATTTTTTATCTCTGTATTTTTAGCTGGGGTTTTATCTTTTTTCTCACCCTGCATATTTCCTTTATTACCAGTCTATGCAGGTGTTTTGTTAGATGATCAAGAGCAGTCAAAGACATTTCGGTTTTTAGGTAAAGATGTTGCCTGGTCTGGATTAATTCGGACATTCTGTTTTATCGCAGGTATCTCTCTAATTTTCTTTATTCTAGGGTTTGGAGCAGGATTTCTCGGCAACTTACTCTATGCTGATTGGTTTCGTTATGTTATGGGTGGTATTATTATCATATTAGGCTTACATCAGATGGAAATCCTTCATTTACGAAAATTAGAGTTCCAAAAAACAGTAACATTTAATCAAAAACAGTCTAGTAAATATCTATCAGCCTTTCTATTAGGTATTAGCTTCAGCTTTGGTTGGACTCCATGTATTGGTCCAGTTTTAAGTTCAGTTTTAGCATTAGCAGCCTCAGGAGGAAATGGAGCTCTTCAAGGGGCCTTATTAACCCTAATTTATACTCTTGGAATGGCGCTTCCATTTTTAGTATTGGCCTTGGCATCAGGTCTCATCATGCCTTATTTTAGTAGAATTAAATCTCACCTACTCTTACTGAAAAGAATTGGTGGTTTACTAATTATTCTCATGGGAATTTTATTAATGTTGGGACAGTTAAATGTCTTATCTGGAATATTAGGATAAAAGGAGTTATCTATGAAAAAAATAATCTATTTTGGACTTAGTTTCTTATCTATCTTTCTTTTGATTGCTTGTGGCAAGGAAGAGAAGGAATCAAGTCAGGAAAATCAAACGACTCAAACACAGCAGCAAGCAAGTGTAAAACAAGTGGCTGTAGGAGTCGAAGCACCAGATTTTACCCTCCAATCGATGGATGGAAAAGAAGTCAAACTATCTGATTTTAAAGGTAAAAAAGTTTATCTAAAATTCTGGGCTTCTTGGTGCGGACCATGTAAAAAAAGTATGCCAGAACTAATGGAACTTGCTGCAAAAGAAGATCGCGATTTCGAAATATTATCTGTTATTGCACCAGGCCTTCAAGGTGAAAAAACCATAGACCAATTTCCAAAATGGTTTGAGGAACAAGGATATAAGGATATACCTGTCTTGTATGATACCCAGGGAACAACCTTCCAAGCTTATCAGATTCGAAGTATCCCAACAGAATATCTAATTGATTCAAACGGTAAAATTGCTAAGATTCAGTTAGGTGCGATTAGCAATGCAGATGCAGAAGCAGCGTTTGCACAAATGGATTAACGTTATAAAAAAATGTCTAGATTGTTTTGTCTAGACATTTCTTTTTTTAAAAATTTAATTGAATTAGTTTTTAGAAGCAGCTTGGAATTCTGGGTTTTTCCATGCTTCGTCAATAATTTCTTGCAATTCACGAGCAGAAAGTTGCATTTTTTGAGTTTCAGCGTCGTTCAATGGGATGTTAACTGGGCGAACGATACCATGTGCACCAACGATAGCTGGTTGACCGATAAAGACGTTTTCAACTCCGTATTGTCCTTCTTGGAAGACTGAAAGTGGAAGAACCGCATTTTCATCATCAAGGATAGCTTTTGTGATACGAGCAAGAGCAACTGCGATACCGTAGTATGTAGCACCTTTTTTGTTGATGATTGAGTAAGCAGCGTCACGAACTGAGATGAAGAGCTCAACAAGATCTGCTTCATTCAAGTCACGGTTAGCTTGTAACCATTGTTCCAATTTAACACCGGCAACGTTAGCGTGTGACCAAACTGCAAATTCAGAGTCACCGTGCTCACCCATGATGTAAGCGTGAACTGAACGAGCATCAACACCAATAGTTTCAGCAAGTGCTTGACGGAAACGAGCTGAGTCAAGTGAAGTACCTGAACCGATAACACGTTCTTTAGGGAATCCTGAGAATTTCCAAGTTGAGTAAGTTAAAATGTCAACTGGGTTAGCAGCAACAAGGAAGATACCGTCAAAACCAGACGCAACAACTTGTTCAACGATTGATTTGTTGATAGCAAGGTTTTTGCCAACAAGATCAAGACGAGTTTCACCTGGTTTTTGTGGAGCACCAGCAGTGATTACTACAAGGTCCGCATCCGCACAGTCTTCATACTTAGCAGCATAAATTTTCTTAGGCGAAGTAAAAGCAAGCGCGTGGCTAAGGTCTTCAGCATCACCAACTGCTTTTTCAAACAATTGAGGAATTTCAATGATACCAAGTTCTTGAGCAATACCTTGGTTAACAAGAGCGAAAGCGTAAGAAGAACCTACGGCACCGTCACCAACGAGGATAACTTTTTTGTGTTGTTTAGTAACTGTCATTTGTCTAAACATCTCCTTTGTTTTATTCAGGGGGATTCCCCATTTGATTTCATTCTATCACTTTTGCTAAGCTTTGTCACGGATATACCTTCGGGATAAACATGTAAACGTTTTACACGTGTTGTTAGACTGTAAAATAGTCTAAACTATGGTATAATATATTTAGTTACTAATAGTGAAATGAGGCATTTGTTAATGCAAGATAAAAATTTAGTGAATGTCAATCTGACCAAGGAGATGAAGACTAGCTTTATCGACTACGCCATGAGTGTAATCGTATCGCGTGCTCTTCCTGATGTTCGTGATGGGTTGAAACCTGTTCATCGTCGTATTTTGTACGGAATGAACGAATTAGGAGTTACGCCTGATAAACCTCATAAGAAATCTGCCCGTATTACAGGGGACGTAATGGGTAAATACCACCCACACGGGGACTCATCTATCTATGAAGCTATGGTTCGTATGGCACAATGGTGGAGTTATCGCTACATGCTTGTAGATGGACATGGAAACTTTGGTTCCATGGATGGTGATGGTGCTGCCGCGCAACGTTATACCGAAGCTCGTATGAGCAAGATTGCCCTTGAAATGCTTCGTGATATCAATAAAAATACCGTTGATTTTGTTGATAACTATGATGCCAATGAGCGCGAACCGGTAGTTTTACCAGCTCGTTTCCCAAATCTATTGGTAAATGGTGCTACAGGTATCGCCGTTGGTATGGCGACCAATATTCCACCTCATAATTTAGGTGAAACCATTGATGCTGTTAAACTCGTCATGGATAATCCTGAAGTTACAACTAAAGATTTGATGGAAGTTTTACCTGGTCCAGACTTCCCAACTGGTGCCCTAGTTATGGGTAAATCAGGTATTCATAAGGCGTATGAGACTGGTAAGGGATCTATTGTTCTTCGTTCTCGTACGGAAATTGAAGAAACTAAAACAGGTCGCGAACGTATCGTTGTTACTGAATTCCCATATATGGTCAACAAAACCAAAGTACATGAACACATTGTGCGTCTGGTTCAAGAGAAACGTATTGAAGGAATTACAGCTGTTCGTGATGAATCTAACCGTGAAGGTGTTCGCTTTGTTATTGAAGTTAGACGCGACGCATCAGCTAATGTTATTTTGAACAACTTATTCAAGATGACTCAGATGCAGACTAGCTTTGGTTTTAATATGCTGGCCATCCAAAACGGTGTTCCAAAGATTCTCTCTCTTCGCCAAATCTTGGATGCATACATTGAGCACCAAAAAGAAGTTGTGACTCGTCGCACTCAATTTGATAAAGAAAAAGCTGAGGCACGCGCGCATATCTTAGAAGGATTGTTGATTGCACTAGATCATATTGATGAAGTCATTCGTATCATCCGTGCCAGTGAGACTGATGAAGAAGCTCAATCAGAATTGATGAGCAAATTCAAGCTTTCTGAACGTCAAAGTCAAGCAATTCTTGACATGCGTCTTCGTCGTTTGACAGGTTTGGAACGTGATAAGATACAATCTGAATATGATGACCTTATTGCTTTGATTGCTGATTTAGCAGATATTCTTGCTAAGCCAGAACGTGTTGTACAAATTATCAAAGAAGAATTGGATGAAGTCAAACGGAAGTTTGGAGATAAACGCCGTACTGAGTTGATGGTCGGAGAAGTCTTGACACTTGAAGATGAAGACTTGATTGAAGAGTCTGATGTTCTCATCACTTTATCAAATAAAGGTTATATCAAACGTTTGGACCAAGATGAGTTCACAGCTCAAAAACGTGGTGGACGTGGCATACAGGGAACTGGAGTTAAGGACGATGACTTTGTGCGTGAATTGGTTTCTACTAGCACCCATGATCACTTGCTCTTCTTTACCAACAAAGGTCGTGTCTATCGTTTGAAAGGTTATGAAATCCCAGAATATGGTCGTACAGCCAAGGGATTGCCAGTAGTTAACCTCTTGAAACTGGATGAGGGAGAAAGCATTCAAACCATCATTAATGTCGAATCAGAACGTAGTGATGATGCATACATCTTCTTTACGACTCGAGCAGGTATTGTTAAGAGAACTAGCGTTAAAGAATTTGCCAACATTCGTCAAAATGGTCTAAAAGCCTTGAATTTGAAAGATGAGGACGAATTGATTAATGTTCTTCTTACTCAAGAAGATACTGACATCATTATCGGTACTAAATTAGGTTATGCAGTTCGTTTCAACCAGTCTACTGTTCGTAGCATGAGTCGTAGTGCTACTGGTGTTAAAGGGGTAAATCTTCGTGAAGGAGATGCTGTAGTTGGAGCTAGAGTAATCACTGACCAAGATGAGGTCCTCATTATCACCGAAAAAGGATATGGTAAGCGTACAGTTGCCACTGAATATCCAACTAAAGGTCGTGCTGGTAAAGGTATGAAAACCGCTAATATTACTGATAAAAACGGTCATCTTGCAGGTCTTCTAACAGTAAAAGGTGACGAAGATTTGATGGTTATCACAGATACCGGTGTCATGATTCGTACAAATGTTGCCAATATTTCTCAAACTGGACGTTCAACCATGGGAGTTAAGGTTATGCGTCTAGATGAGAACGCTAAGATTGTAACCTTTACAACAGTTGCGGCAGCTGAGAAAGAAGAAGTTGGGACAGAAAACGAAACAGAAAGTGAAGAATAATGTCTCAAAAAAGAATAAAAAGTAAAAAAAATAAGCGTAAGAATCTGCTGATTAATATTTTGGCTGGATTTCTAATCCTTTTGTCTCTAGCTTTGATTTTTAATTCGAAGATACGAGATGTAATTATGATTTGGAATACCAATAAATATCAAGTAAGTCAGGTTTCAAAAGAGGAAATTGAGGAAAATAAAACTGCTAGTGGAAATTTTGATTTTGACTCTGTAAAATCCTTATCTTCAGAGGCAGTACTTTCAGCTCAGTGGAATTCCCAACAACTTCCAGTGATTGGGGGTATTTCTATTCCAGAACTTGAAATGAATTTGCCTATTTTTAAGGGGCTGGATAATGTGAACCTGTTCTATGGTGCTGGAACGATGAAAGCTAATCAGGTTATGGGGCAGGGAAATTATTCATTGGCAAGTCACCGGATTTTTACTGGTAAAGATGCAGATCAGAAGCTATTTTCACCCTTAGCACGTGCTACTAATGGAATGTTCATTTATCTAACAGATAAAGAAAAAGTTTATAAATATGAAATAGTAGAAGTTAATAAGGTAACTCCAGATCGCATCGATGTTATTGAAGACAGAGAAGGGATTGACGAGCTGACTTTGGTAACCTGTGAAGATGCTAACGCTACAGAACGGATAATTGTTAAAGCAAATTTGAAGGAAGTTAAAGACTATTTAGAAGCTTCTCCAGAAATATTGCAATCATTTACTAAACCATATAAACAATTTTATGAATAGTAGAAAAGTTCGCTAGCGATAGCGAGCTTTTTCTTGTCAATTTCAGAAAATAGATAAGGTAAAGACTTTTCAATTTTTCTAAAAAGTAGTATAATGTTTCTATTATAGAAATTTTTAGAAAATTCCAAAAGAGGTTTGTTATGGGATATACAGTTGCTGTTGTTGGTGCTACAGGTGCCGTTGGTGCTCAAATGATCAAAATGTTGGAAGAATCAACTCTTCCAATTGATAAGATTCGCTACCTTGCTTCTGCACGATCTGCAGGAAAGGTCTTGCAATTCAAGGGCCAAGATGTGACTATTGAAGAAACAACAGAAGAAGCTTTTGAAGGAGTTGATATCGCTCTCTTCTCAGCTGGTGGTTCAACTTCTGCAAAATACGCACCTTATGCTGTTAAAGCTGGGGCAGTAGTAGTAGATAACACTTCTTATTTCCGTCAAAATCCAGATGTGCCATTGGTTGTTCCTGAAGTAAACGCCCATGCTCTTGATGCTCACAACGGGATCATTTCATGTCCTAACTGTTCAACTATTCAAATGATGGTAGCTCTTGAACCAGTTCGTCAAAAATGGGGCTTAGACCGTATCATCGTTTCAACTTATCAAGCTGTTTCAGGTGCAGGTATGGGAGCCATTCTTGAGACACAACGTGAATTGCGTGAAGTATTGAATGATGGTATAAATCCACGTGATTTGCATGCGGAAATCTTGCCATCAGGTGGCGATAAGAAACACTATCCAATTGCTTTTAATGCCCTTCCTCAAATTGATGTCTTCACTGATAATGACTATACTTATGAAGAAATGAAGATGACAAACGAAACTAAGAAAATCATGGAAGACGATAGCATTGCCGTTTCAGCAACTTGCGTGCGTATTCCTGTCTTGTCAGCTCACTCTGAGTCTGTTTACATTGAAACAAAAGAAGTGGCTCCAATCGATGAAGTCAAAGCTGCGATTGCTGCCTTTCCAGGTGCAGTTCTTGAAGACGATGTGGCTCACCAAATCTATCCTCAAGCTATCAATGCGGTTGGTTCACGTGATACATTTGTCGGACGTATCCGGAAAGACTTGGATGCTGAAAAAGGGATCCACATGTGGGTTGTTTCTGATAACCTTCTCAAGGGTGCTGCTTGGAACTCAGTTCAAATTGCAGAAACCCTTCATGAACGTGGTCTAGTACACCCAACAGCTGAGTTGAAGTTTGAATTGAAATAGGGAGCAAAACAGAAATCAGTAACTCGAAGAGTTTGATTTCTTCTTCGCTATCTAGCGAATCTACTTATTTTATGTACAGAACAGGAGGCAAAGGCAAGTAAGCCCCAGCCTCTTTCTTATATAGAGAAAGGTTTTTTCTATGTCTTATCAAGATTTAAAAGATTGTAAAATTATCACTGCTTTTATTACTCCTTTTCATGAAGATGGCTCCATAAATTTCGATGCTATTCCAAAGTTGATTGAACATTTATTGGCACATCATACAGACGGAATTCTCTTGGCGGGGACAACTGCTGAGAGTCCGACTCTTACTCACGATGAGGAGTTACAGTTGTTTGCAGCTGTTCAGAAGGTTGTTAATGGACGTGTTCCTTTAATCGCTGGTGTTGGTACTAATGATACACGCGACTCTATTGAGTTCGTCAAAGAAGTAGCAGAATTTGGTGGTTTTGCGGCTGGTCTTGCTATTGTTCCTTACTACAATAAACCATCTCAAGAAGGAATGTATCAACACTTTAATGCTATTGCAGATGCCTCTGATTTGCCAATTATTATCTATAATATTCCAGGTCGTGTAGTAGTAGAGTTGACACCAGAAACTATGCTTCGCTTAGCGGAACATCCAAATATCATTGGTGTTAAGGAATGTACTAGCCTTGCAAATATGGCCTATTTGATTGAGCACAAACCTGAAGAATTCTTGATCTACACTGGTGAAGATGGGGATGCCTTCCATGCTATGAACTTGGGTGCTGACGGGGTTATCTCTGTTGCTTCTCATACCAATGGTGATGAAATGCATGAAATGTTCACTGCGATTGAAGAAAGTGATATGAAGAAAGCGGCAGCTATTCAACGCAAGTTTATTCCCAAAGTTAATGCTCTCTTCTCATACCCAAGTCCTGCACCTGTTAAGGCAGTCCTTAACTATATGGGATTTGAAGCTGGTCCAACGCGCCTCCCATTGGTTCCTGCGCCTGAAGAGGATGCTAAACGCATTATCAAGGTTGTTATTGACGGAGACTACGAAGCAACTAAAGCGACTGTTACTGGAGTTCTTCGACCTGATTACTAACATAACAAAGATAAATAGAAACTTCCTAACAAGTAAAATTGTTGGGAGTTTTTTTCTTTTTCTACGAATAGATAAATAGAGAGAAAAAGGAGTTGATCATGGAAATTAAGATTGATAATTTCGAGATTTATAAGTTAAAGCAAGCAGGTTTGAGTAATCAGCAGGTTCTGAAAGTACTTCAATATGGAGAAATTTATGATCAGGAATTGAGTTTAGAGACAATTGCTGAAGCCTCAGAGTGTCGTAATCCAGTAGTTTTTATGGAGCGATATCATAAACTGACTTTTGAAAGCATGGAACGTTTAAAGAAAGATTTTGAAAAGTTCCCATCATTTTCGATTCTGGATGATGTTTATCCCATTTCGCTTAGTGAAATTTACGATGCACCTGTATTGCTTTTTTATAAAGGAGATTTAAATCTCTTAAAATTACCAAAGATAGCAGTTGTAGGGAGTCGCTCTTGTAGTCAAATCGGAACCAAATCAGTCCGGAAAGTCATCGAAGAACTGGAGAATGAATTAGTTGTGGTAAGCGGACTTGCTAGAGGAATCGACACAGCAGCCCATATGTCAATTCTTCAAACTGGTGGCAAAACGATTGGCATTATTGGGACTGGTTTAGATGTCTATTATCCACGCTCCAATAAACGCCTTCAAGAATATATTGGAGACAATCATTTAATACTAAGTGAGTACGGTCCAGGAGAAGAACCATTGAAATTTCACTTTCCTGCCAGAAATCGCATTATTGCAGGATTATGTCGAGGAGTTATCGTTGCAGAAGCTAAAATGAGATCTGGTAGCTTAATCACTTGCGAGCGTGCTATGGAGGAAGGTAGAGATGTCTTTGCGATTCCAGGTTCCATTTTAGATGGACGCTCAGACGGCTGTCATCATTTAATCCAAGAAGGAGCAAAGTTGGCAACATGTGGGCAGGATATACTAGCAGAATTTGAATTTTAATAAATGAAATGATTTCATTTAGCAAACTTTTCTTCTATTATATGGGTGTTATGTCTTGACAGGTTTTTAAAAATGGTTTACACTTTATAAAGTTTAATTACTTTGAGAAGGTGTGATACTGTGGTAACGGCAACCAAAAAGAAAAAATCAACAAGTAAAAAAAATCTTGTAATCGTGGAGTCACCTGCTAAGGCGAAAACGATTGAAAAATATCTAGGACGTAATTATAAGGTTTTAGCCAGCGTAGGACATATTCGTGATTTGAAAAAATCAAGTATGTCAGTTGACGTGGAAAATAATTACGAACCGCAATATATCAATATTCGTGGGAAAGGTCCTCTCATCAATGATTTGAAAAAAGAAGCTAAGAAAGCCGATAAAGTCTTTCTTGCAAGTGACCCGGACCGGGAAGGGGAGGCTATTTCATGGCACTTAGCGCATATTTTAGATCTAGACGAGAATGATACCAACCGTGTTGTTTTCAACGAGATTACCAAAGATGCAGTAAAAAATGCCTTTAAAGAACCTCGTAAAATCAATATGGATTTGGTCGATGCCCAACAAGCCCGTCGTGTTTTGGACCGTTTAGTGGGGTATTCAATTTCACCAATTCTTTGGAAAAAGGTTAAAAAAGGCTTATCAGCAGGACGTGTTCAGTCTGTTGCTCTTAAGCTAATCATTGATCGTGAAAATGAGATTAATGCGTTTCAACCAGAAGAGTATTGGACTATTGATGGTACCTTCAAAAAGGGAACCAAGCAATTCCAAGCTTCTTTTTATGGAATGAATGGCAAGAAGATGAAGTTGACTACCAATGATGAAGTCAAAAAAGTTTTATCTCATTTGAACAGCAAGGATTTTACAGTTGATCAAGTAGATAAAAAGGAAAGAAAGCGAAATGCCCCTCTTCCATATACAACGTCTTCTATGCAGATGGATGCTGCTAACAAGATTAACTTCCGTACTCGAAAGACTATGATGGTTGCTCAGCAACTTTATGAAGGAATCAATATTGGTACAGGTGTCCAAGGTTTGATCACCTATATGCGTACGGATTCTACTCGTATCAGTCCAGTTGCTCAGAATGAAGCTGCTAGCTACATCAATGAACGTTTTGGTAGTAAGTATTCTAAACATGGTAGCAAGGTGAAAAATGCCTCTGGCGCTCAAGACGCCCACGAAGCTATTCGTCCTTCAAGTGTCTTTAATACACCTGAGAAAATTGCTAAGTATTTGGATAAAGACCAGTTAAAACTCTATACTCTCATCTGGAATCGCTTTGTGGCTAGTCAGATGACTGGTGCGATTTTCGATACCATGGCTGTTAAACTTTCACAAAATGGAGTTCAATTTGCAGCTAATGGTAGTCAGGTTAAATTTGATGGTTATTTGGCAATTTACAACGATTCTGACAAGAATAAGATGCTGCCAGATATGAAAGTAGGAGATGTAGTGAAACAGGTCAATAGCAAACCTGAACAACATTTCACACAACCACCGGCACGTTATTCTGAGGCTACTTTGATTAAGACCTTGGAAGAAAACGGAGTTGGACGCCCATCTACCTATGCTCCAACCATTGAAACAATCCAAAAACGTTACTATGTAAGACTAGCATCTAAACGCTTTGAACCAACTGATCTAGGTCAAGTCGTTAACAAGCTGATTGTTGAATACTTCCCAGACATTGTTAACGTGAAGTTTACCGCTGAAATGGAAGGTAAACTGGATGATGTTGAGGTCGGAAAAGAAGAGTGGCAACGGGTTATTGATGAATTTTACAAACCATTCTCTAAAGAGGTCGCTAAAGCTGAAGCAGAGATGGAAAAAATTCAAATCAAGGATGAGCCAGCTGGATTTGACTGTGAAGTTTGTGGTAGTCCTATGGTAATTAAGATTGGACGCTTCGGTAAGTTTTACGCATGTAGCAATTTCCCAGATTGTCGACATACGCAAGCCATTGTTAAAGAAGTCGGTGTTACATGTCCAAATTGTCATCAAGGGCAAATCATCGAACGCAAAACCAAACGTAATCGTATTTTCTATGGATGCAATCGTTATCCAGAATGTGAGTTTACCTCTTGGGATAAACCTGTTGGACGTGATTGTCCTAAATGTGGTCACTTCCTCATGGAGAAAAAAATCCGTGGTGGCGGGAAACAGATTGTATGTAGCAATGGTGACTACGAAGAAGAAAAGATTAAATAAAAATAATTAGGGCTGAAATGATAATTTCAGCTCTTTTTAATTTAAACTTGACAGATTTTATCTTTTTATGCTTAACTAGAAGAAGATTATTCTTACTTAGGAGTAGATATGCGCATTATTTATCTTAGCATTGGATTTATTTCACTAGCTTTGGCAATCGTTGGAGTTGCCTTGCCACTATTACCGACAACACCCTTTCTCTTGTTGTCAATAGCTTGTTTTTCAAAATCTTCTAAACGTTTTGAAAAATGGCTCTATCATACCAAGCTCTACCAAACCTATGTTGCGGACTTTAGAGAAACTAAGTCTATTGCGCGTGAACGGAAGAAGAAGATTATCGTATCGATTTATATTTTGATGGGCATCTCCATTTATTTTGCTCCGCTCTTACCTGTAAAAATTGCTTTAGGCTGCTTAACAGTATTTATAACCTATTATCTCTTTAAGGTAATACCAGATAAAGAATAGCTAAAAAAATAATGATTTTCCTTGATAAAAAGTAGGGGTTACTTAAAACAATATGATATAATAATATTAAAGAAAGCTTCAAGGAGTATCAAATGATTTACGAATTTTGTGCTGAAAATGTGACCTTGCTTGAAAAAGCTATGCAGGCAGGAGCTCGCCGTATTGAGCTCTGTGATAATTTAGCAGTTGGTGGAACGACACCAAGCTACGGAGTAACCAAGGCAGCTGTTGAACTTGCATCAAACTACAATACGACTATCATGACGATGATTCGTCCACGTGGTGGTGACTTTGTTTACAATGACCTCGAGATTTCTATTATGCTTGAGGATATTCGTCTAACTGCTCAAGCAGGTAGCCAAGGGGTCGTCTTTGGTGCCTTAACAGCAGATAAGAAATTGGATAAGGATAACCTTGAAAAGTTGATTGCTGCATCTAAAGGTATGGAGATTGTCTTCCATATGGCTTTTGACGACTTAAGTGACCAAGATCAACTAGAAGCTATTGATTGGCTTAGTCAAGCTGGAGTGACACGCATCCTGACTCGTGCTGGTGTATCTGGCGACTCGTTAGAGAAACGTTTTGATCACTATCGCAGAATTTTAGAACACGCTGCAGGAAAAATTGAAATTTTACCTGGTGGGGGGATTGACATGGACAACCGTCAAACCTTTATTGACCAACTGGGCGTGACACAATTACATGGAACAAAGGTTGTCTTTTAAAAAATAGAAAGGAACTGCTAGCTTTTGGTAGCAGTTTTCGCTTATGTTTGAAATTTTTAAAGCCTATCAGTTTAATAGTAAAAAGGCTAAAGAGTATGGATTTATAGAAAATCAAGGTGTATGGACCTATAGTTCAACTATCTTGCAGGGAGATTTTCTCATGATGGTTACAGTTGAGGATGGGGACTTAAGTTTTCATGTTTATGACCAAGAAACTGGTGACCTCTATCCTCAAGTCCACATGGAAAGCATGAGAGGAACTTTTGTCGGAAGTGTTCGAGAGGCATGTCTAGAGGAACTTTTTGATATTAGAAAGGCCTGTTTTGAGGTACAGGAATTTCTCTGTCCACAGACCAAGAGAATCATGGCGCTTGTTCAAGAAAAGTATGGCAATCAGCTGGAATATCTATGGGAGAAATCACCTGATACGGCTGTTTTGCGCCATGAAGATAATCAGAAGTGGTATGCTATTTTAATGAGAATTCCTTGGGATAGGCTAGATAAGGGGAGAGATGGGCTAGTGGAATCAGTCAACCTCAAACACGACCAAGTAGCTGACTTGCTTTCACTAATGGGAATTTACCCAGCCTTTCATATGAATAAACGTTATTGGATTAGTCTTCCACTTGATGACACTCTAACTGACGAAAAGGTCCTTGAATTATTTGATAGAAGTTGGTTTTTGACTTCTAAGAAATAAATAAACATATTTGAGTTTTCAAATACTTTCAATTCGCAAAATATTCTTTATTGAAGAAATTTTCAGAAAATATTGGATTTTTTCTTGACAAGTGATTTTTCCTATGCTAGAATACTAAACAAGACATCAAACAAAGGAGAAAGCCAAACATGAAAACAGCTAAGTTTAATCAATTTGCTTTGTTGTTGAGGTACTCGGACTAGTGCAAAAGCATTAGTCCTGTTTGGCTTACCAAGCGGGAGTAAATCAACATCTCGCTTGGAACTCCGAGCGAGATGTTTTTTCTATATCGAAAATGTGAAGGGAGAATTCTCATGCGTGTAGTTGAGTTTTTAGATACCAGTCTCCGAGATGGTGAGCAGACACCAGGTGTCAATTTTTCAATAAAGGAAAAGGTTGCTATAGCAAAACAGCTTGAGAAATGGGGAATTTCAGCAATCGAAGCTGGTTTTCCAGCTGCTAGTCCAGATTCATTTACAGCTGTTCAAGAAATTGCTAAAGCCATGAAAAAAACAGCCGTGACAGGCTTAGCTCGTTCTGTTAAATCAGACATTGACGCTTGTTATGAAGCACTTAAAGATGCAAAGTATCCACAGATTCACGTCTTTATCGCTACCAGTCCAATTCACCGTAAGTATAAGCTCAATAAGAGTAAAGAAGAGATTTTGGAAGCAATCACTGAGCATGTTTCTTATGCACGGAGTAAGTTTGAAGTGGTAGAATTCTCTCCTGAGGATGCGACTAGAACTGAGCTGGACTTTCTCCTACAAGTCGTTCAATCTGCGGTCGATGCAGGTGCGACTTATATCAATATTCCTGATACAGTTGGTTTTACTACACCAGAGGAATATGGAAGTATCTTTAAATATCTGATTGAGAATGTCAAGACTAATCGTCAGATTATCTATTCTTCTCACTGTCATGATGACCTCGGAATGGCGGTAGCAAATAGCCTTGCAGCTGTAAAGAATGGTGCAGGACGTGTCGAAGGAACCATTAACGGTATTGGAGAACGGGCTGGGAATGCTGCTTTAGAAGAAATAGCAGTAGCTCTCAATATTCGCCAAGATTATTACCAAGCAGAGACAAGTATGGTTCTTAACGAAACCATCAATACTTCTGAAATGGTTTCTCGCTTTTCAGGAATTCCAGTTCCTAAAAATAAGGCTGTTGTCGGTGGAAATGCCTTTTCTCATGAATCAGGTATTCATCAAGACGGAGTTCTTAAAAACCCACTTACCTATGAAATCATCACACCAGAGTTGGTGGGTGTCAAAAGTAACAGTCTCCCACTTGGAAAATTATCTGGTCGCCATGCCTTTGTAGAAAAACTGAGAGAACTGGCCTTAGACTTCACAGAAGAAGATATTAAGCCACTCTTTGACAAATTCAAATCACTTGCAGATAAGAAACAAGAAGTCACAGACGCGGATATTCGTGCTCTGGTAGCTGGAACCATGATTGAAAACCCAGAAGGTTTCCACTTTGATGATTTACAACTTCAAACCCATGCGGAAAATGAAATTGAAGCGACTGTCAGATTGGCCAATTTGGATGGTGAGGAAGTCGACTTTAATGCGACTGGACAAGGTTCTGTTGAAGCTATCTTTAACGCTGTTGACAAGTTCTTTAATCAATCTGTTCGCCTGGTATCCTACACCATTGATGCGGTAACGGATGGTATAGACGCTCAGGCGAGAGTCTTAGTTACTGTTGAAAATAGAGAAACAGAAACAATCTTTAACGCAGCCGGAATTGATTTCGATGTGTTGAAGGCTTCAGCTATTGCCTACATCAATGCCAATACTTTTGTTCAAAAAGAGAATACCGGAGAGATAGGTCCAAATGTTTCCTATCGCGACATGCCTAGTCTTTAAAGGAGAATACCATGACAAAGAAAATTGTTGCTCTAGCAGGTGATGGGATTGGACCAGAAATCATGGAAGCTGGTTTAGAAGTTCTAGCATCTATAGCCAAAAAAACAGACTTTGACTATGAGATAGATAGAAGACCTTTTGGAGGTGCAGGTATTGATGCTGAGGGCCACCCCTTACCTGACAAAACCCTCAAGGTATGTAGAGAAGCAGATGCTATCCTCCTTGCTGCAATCGGTAGTCCTCAGTATGATAATGCTACAGTTCGACCCGAACAAGGGCTTTTGGCACTCCGCAAGGAACTTAATCTTTATGCCAATATTCGTCCAGTTAAAATTTTTGATAGTCTTAAGCACTTATCGCCTCTCAAACCTGAACGAATTGCTGGTGTTGACTTTGTTGTAGTGCGTGAGTTGACAGGTGGGATTTACTTTGGTGATCATATCCTTGAAGACCGAAAAGCGCGTGATATCAATGACTATAGCTATGAGGAAGTAGAGCGGATTATTCGTAAGGCTTTTGAAATCGCAAGAAGTCGCAGAAAAATCCTGACCAGTATTGATAAGCAAAATGTTTTGGCAACATCAGAACTTTGGCGAAGAGTAGCTGAGGAAGTCGCAAAAGATTTTCCAGATGTAATCCTGGAACACCAGTTGGTCGACTCAGCTGCTATGCTCATGATTACCAATCCAGCCAAGTTTGATGTTATCGTGACAGAGAATCTTTTCGGAGATATACTCTCAGACGAATCAAGTGTTCTATCTGGTACACTTGGGGTTATGCCATCAGCCAGTCACTCTGAGAATGGACCGAGTCTCTATGAACCCATTCATGGTTCGGCGCCTGATATAGCAGGCCTAGGAATCGCCAATCCTATTTCTATGATTTTATCAGTTGCTATGATGTTGCGAGATAGTTTTGGACGATATGAGGATGCGGAGCGTATCGAGCGTGCTGTTGAAGCAACTTTGGCTGCCGGAATTTTAACGAGAGATATAGGAGGACAGGCTTCGACCAAGGAAATGACGGAAGCCATCATTGAAAGATTATGAAGATAAATCAAGGAATTACTTTTGCTATTTTGATTTGGAATCTATTGGTATTTATGATTTATGGTATTGATAAATCTAAAGCAAAAAGAGGTGCTTGGCGCATCCCTGAAAAATATTTATTATCATTTGCATTCTTATGTGGTGGTTTTGGTGCTTGGTTGGCAGGTATTACCTTTCACCACAAGACTAGAAAATGGTATTTTAAAACGGTTTGGTTCCTAGGAATAGTGACTACACTAGTAACTTTGTATTTGATATGGAGGTAATGAATGGCAGGAAAATCAATTTTTGATAAATTATGGGACCTCCATGTGATTACAGGAGAAGAAGGACAGCCTCAACTCATGTATGTAGATCAGCACTATATTCACGAGGTGACCAGTCCTCAAGCTTTTCAAGGATTGCGAGATGCAGGACGTAGATTGAGACGACCCGATTTAACATTTGGGACCTTTGACCACAATGTCCCGACGGTCAATATATATGATATTCGAGATGTAATCTCCAAAGCACAGATTGATAAGTTAGCTGAAAATGTTGAAGAGTTTGGAATCGAACATGCTGCCCACGGTTCAGAAAAACAAGGTATCGTTCATATGGTTGGTCCAGAAACAGGAAGAACACAACCTGGGAAATTCATCGTCTGTGGTGATAGCCATACTGCAACTCACGGAGCTTTTGGAGCGATTGCCTTCGGTATTGGAACCAGTGAGGTTGAACATGTCTTTGCAACCCAAACCATTTGGCAGGTTAAACCCAAGAAAATGTTGGTGGAATTCACAGGAGTTCCTCAAAAAGGTGTTTATGCCAAAGATTTCATTCTAGCCTTGATTGCCAAATACGGTGTCGCTTGTGGTGTTGGCTACGTGGTGGAGTATCGAGGTCAGGCCATTGATGCACTGAGCATGGAAGAGCGTATGACTATCTGCAATATGTCCATCGAATTTGGTTCCAAAATGGGAATTATGAATCCAGATCAGAGGACTTATGCTTATTTGAAGGGTCGAGAGTGTGTTCCCAAGGACTTTGATGAAGCAGTAGCTGATTGGAAAAGACTGGTGAGTGATGAAGATGCCGTTTATGATAAGGTTATTCGTTTGGATGTCTCAGAATTGGCCCCTATGGTGACTTGGGGTACTAATCCCGCTATGGGTGTTGACTTTGATACTAGTTTCCCAGAAATTACGGATATGAATGATGAACGAGCCTATCATTACATGGATTTGCAACCAGGTCAAAAACCGGCAGATATCCAACTAGGCTATGTCTTTATTGGTTCTTGTACCAACGCTAGACTTAGTGATTTGCAACTGGCGGCTCGATTTGTAGAAGGGAAGAAGATCGCACCAAATTTGACGGCTATCGTGGTACCTGGCTCTCGACCAGTCAAGCGAGCTGCTGAGAAGTTAGGTTTGGACAAGGTATTTCTAGATGCAGGCTTCGAATGGAGAGATCCAGGGTGTTCTATGTGTCTAGGAATGAATCCTGATAAAGTACCAAATGGTGTTCACTGTGCCTCGACCAGCAATCGTAACTTTGAGGATCGACAAGGATTTGGTGCTAAGACTCATCTCTGTAGTCCAGCCATGGCTGCTGCGGCAGCAATCGCAGGGCGCTTCGTAGATGTACGAAAAATGCCAGAAGCTCAGTAAGGAGAGGATATGGAGAAATTTACAGTTTATACAGGTACAACCGTTCCTCTGATGAATGACAATATCGATACCGACCAAATTCTTCCCAAACAGTTTCTGAAGTTGATTGATAAGAAAGGTTTTGGCAAATACCTCATGTATGCTTGGCGTTATTTGGATGATAAGTATACTGAGGACCCAGACTTTGTCTTTAACCGACCTGAATATCGAAAGACGACGATTCTCATCACAGGAAATAACTTTGGCGCTGGTTCTTCTAGGGAACACGCAGCTTGGGCATTAGCAGACTATGGTTTTAAGGTCGTAATTGCAGGATCTTTTGGAGATATTCATTACAATAATGAGCTCAATAATGGCATGTTGCCAATTGTTCAGCCAAGGGAAGTTAGAGAGAAGCTAGCCCAACTCAAACCAAGCGACCAAGTAACTGTAGACTTGGAGCAACAAAAAATCATCTCACCAGTTGGAGAATTCAATTTCGAAATTGATAGCGAATGGAAACACAAGCTCTTAAATGGTTTGGATGATATCGGTATTACCATGCAGTACGAAGATTTGATTGCTGCTTATGAAAAACAACGTCCAGCCTACTGGCAGGATTAGAATAAATATAGAAAAGGAAATAGAACTATGACAAAACACATTCAATGGGACGGAACACTTTCACAAGAAGGCTACGACATTTTAAAAGGTGAGGGCGGATGTATCGTTTGTCCTACTAAAGTTGGTTACATTATCATGACTAGTGACAAGGCTGGACTTGAGCGTAAGTTTGAAGCCAAAGAACGTAATCGTAACAAACCAGGCGTTGTCCTCTGCGGTAGTATGGATGAGCTTCGCGCCTTAGCACAGCTAAATCCTGAAATCGAAGCCTTCTATCAAAAACATTGGGACGAAGATATTCTCCTTGGTTGTATTCTTCCTTGGAAACCAGAAGCTTTTGAAAAATTGAAAGCATACGGTGATGGACGTGAAGAACTCATGACTGACGTTCGTGGAACGAGTTGTTTTGTTATCAAGTTTGGTAAAGCTGGTGAACAATTAGCTACCAAACTTTGGGAAGAAGGCAAGATGGTATACGCCTCATCAGCCAACCCATCTGGAAAAGGAAATCGTGGTAAGGTGGAAGGTATCGGAAAACGTATCGAAGAAGCAGCGGACCTCGTTATAGAAGCTGACGACTATGTTGCTTCAATCCAGCCAGACAAAACAATTGAAACTCGCTACGAGCAAGGTGTGATGGTGTCTATGGTTGATAAAGACGGCAAACTAATCCCAGAACAAGGAGGAGCACGTTCAACTTCACCAGCGCCTGTTGTAATTCGTAAAGGGCTTGACATTGATAAAATCATGATGCATCTGTCAGATACCTTTAACTCATGGGACTATCGTCAAGGAGAGTATTATTAATATAAAACAAAAATAGAGAGCCGATAAACTCTCTATTTTTTATGAAATCATTAGTAAAATCCGAACATAATAATTTTAATGTTTCAAAATGTTTGACAAAAACTTTACCTTAGTTTATAATCGTTAAAGGAAACGTCGGAAAAGGCGTAGTGATGCGAAAGCATAGGTAGGTCATTATAAAAGAAACGAGACATCGAAATGTTAAACGAATTTCCGATCTTTGACTATGAAGATATTCAGCTAATTCCTAATAAGTGTGTTCTTCAAAGTCGAGCAGAAGCTGACACACAAGTAAAACTAGGGAAGCACACCTTTAAATTACCAGTTGTTCCTTCTAATATGCAAACTATCTTGGATGAAGATGTTGCAGAACAGCTTGCCAAGGGTGGTTATTTCTATATCATGCATCGCTTCGATGAAGCTGGGCGCATTCCTTTTGTGAAACGCATGCATGAAAAAGGTTTGATTGCTTCTATCTCTGTTGGTGTTAAAGATTACGAATATAATTTTGTTAGTCAATTAAAGGAAGATGCTCCAGAGTACATCACTATTGATATCGCTCATGGACATGCCGACAGTGTGATTTCAATGATTCAGCACATCAAAAAAGAATTGCCAGATACGTTTGTCATCGCTGGTAACGTTGGTACTCCCGAGGCAGTTCGTGAACTTGAAAATGCTGGAGCAGACGCTACTAAGGTCGGAATCGGTCCAGGTAAAGTATGTATTACTAAGGTTAAAACAGGCTTTGGTACAGGTGGTTGGCAACTAGCAGCTCTTCGCTGGTGTGCTAAAGCTGCGCGTAAACCGATTATTGCCGATGGTGGTATCCGTACACACGGAGATATTGCTAAGTCAATTCGCTTCGGTGCAAGTATGGTTATGATTGGTTCTTTATTTGCAGGCCATATCGAAAGCCCTGGTAAAACTGTCGAAGTCGATGGTAAACAATTTAAAGAATACTATGGTTCTGCTTCAGAATACCAAAAAGGTGCCTATAAGAATGTCGAAGGTAAGAAAATTCTTCTTCCTGCCAAAGGACATTTACAAGATACCCTAACTGAGATGGAACAAGATTTGCAAAGTTCGATTTCTTATGCTGGAGGTCGAAAGGTAGCTGATCTTAGACATGTAGATTATGTGATTGTGAAGAACTCTATCTGGAATGGAGATGCTCACTAAAAATATCATTACTTATTTATGCCGCGAATTGGCGTGGCGTTTCTACAAGGTACCGTAAATACCTAACAATGAGTAAGTCGAAGAGAGATAAAAGAAGCAGAGATATCTGTTTCAATCTTTCTAAGGGGCTTACTTTGTAAGTCCCTTTTTATTTCGGAGGTTAATGTGAAATTACTAGAGGAACGTATTTTAAAAGATGGGAATATTCTAGGTGAGAATATTCTTAAGGTGGATTCCTTCTTGACCCACCAAGTTGACTATTCCTTGCTGCGTGAGATTGGTCGTACTTTTGCAGAGCATTTTAAAAATGCTGGCATTACAAAAGTTGTAACCATTGAAGCATCTGGAATTGCTCCAGCTCTATATGTTGCAGAACAATTAGATGTACCTATGATTTTTGCTAAGAAGGCAAAAAATATTACCATGAATGAAGGAATTTTAACTGCTGAGGTTTATTCTTTCACTAAACAAGTTACTAGCACTGTATCTATTGCAGGGAAGTTCTTATCTCCAGGAGATAAAGTATTAATTATTGATGATTTCTTGGCTAATGGTCAAGCAGCTAAAGGTTTGATTCAGATTATCGAGCAAGCTGGTGCTACAGTTGAGGCCGTCGGAATTGTGATTGAAAAATCCTTCCAAGATGGTCGTGAGCTGTTAGAGAAATCAGGTCATCAGGTAGTATCACTTGCTCGTTTAGAGCGTTTTGAAAATGGAAGAGTTATCTTCAAGGAGGCAGACATCTAATGAAACAACAGGAAAAACACTCACAGGCAGCCGTTCTTGGTTTGCAACACTTACTTGCTATGTACTCAGGTTCAATCCTAGTACCCATCATGATTGCAAGTGCTTTGGGGTATTCAGCTCAACAGTTGACATACCTTATCTCTACAGATATCTTTATGTGTGGGGTTGCAACTATCCTACAATTGCAACTCAATAAACACTTCGGTGTTGGTTTGCCTATTGTTCTTGGGGTAGCCTTCCAGTCTGTTGCTCCACTTATTATGATTGGACAAAGTCATGGTAGTGGTGCCATGTTTGGTGCCTTGATTGCTTCAGGGATTTATGTTATCCTGATTTCAGGTATCTTCTCTAAGGTTGCCAATCTTTTCCCTGCAATCGTAACTGGTTCTGTTATCACAACTATCGGATTGACCTTGATTCCAGTTGCTATCGGAAATATGGGAAATAATGTTGAAAAACCAACTGGACAAAGTCTAGCCTTGGCAATGATTACTGTTCTCATCATTCTTTTGGTCAATATCTTTACAAAAGGATTTATCAAATCTATTTCGATTTTGATTGGCTTGATTGCCGGTACGATTATTGCAGCGACTATGGGCTTGGTTGATTTTTCTCCAGTAGCAGAAGCTCCACTGGTTCATATCCCAACTCCATTCTACTTTGGCGCTCCACAATTTGAGATTTCATCTATTGTCATGATGTGTATCATCGCCACTGTATCCATGGTAGAATCAACTGGGGTTTATCTTGCCCTTTCTGATATTACTAAAGATCCAATTGATAGCACTCGTCTCCGTAATGGTTATCGTGCTGAAGGTCTCGCTGTTTTACTTGGTGGACTTTTCAATACCTTCCCTTATACAGGATTTTCACAAAATGTAGGTTTGGTGAAACTTTCAGGTATTCGTACTCGTTTGCCAATCTACTACGCAGCTGGTTTCCTTATCTTACTCGGTCTTTTGCCTAAGTTTGGTGCCTTGGCTCAGATTATTCCTAGCCCTGTTCTTGGTGGAGCAATGCTCGTCATGTTCGGTTTTGTGTCTCTCCAAGGGATGCAAATCTTGGCTCGTGTGGACTTCGAACATAATGAACACAATTTCCTTATTGCAGCAGTTTCTATTGCTGCTGGTGTGGGATTAAACGGAAGCAACCTCTTCAATACTCTACCAACAGAATTACAAATGTTCTTCTCAAATGGTATTGTCATTGCGAGTGCTGTAGCCATTATCTTGAATGCTATTTTGAATCGTAAAAAATAAAAATAAATGAGAAGGGATAGAAAAGCCCTTCTCATTTTCTTTTTTAGAGCTTGAGTATTGTTTATAGAGTCCTTTTTATGGTAAAATGGTTTTATGAATGAAAGAATGAAAGAGCTCGTTGAGTTGCTCAATCGCTATGCGACAGAGTATTATACAAGTGATAACCCATCTGTATCTGATAGTGAGTATGATCGTCTTTATCGTGAACTGGTAGAGTTAGAAAAAGCTCATCCAGATCAAGTCTTGCCAGATAGTCCAACCCACCGTGTTGGCGGTAAGATTCTAGATGGTTTTGAAAAATATAGTCATCAGTATCCTCTCTATAGTTTGCAGGATGCTTTTTCTCGTGAAGAGCTCGATGCCTTTGATGCGCGTGTTCGTAAGGAATTAGATGATGTTACTTATATCTGTGAGTTAAAAATTGATGGACTATCGATTTCCTTGACTTATGAGCAAGGACTTTTTGTTGCTGGAGCAACTCGGGGTGATGGTTCAATTGGTGAAAACATCACGGAAAATCTCAAACGTGTCAAGGACATTCCTTTATCCTTACCAGAGAAATTAGATATCACTGTTCGTGGTGAATGTTATATGCCAAGAGCTTCTTTCAATCAAGTCAATCTTGCTCGTCAAGAAAACGGCGAGCCTGAATTCGCCAATCCTCGAAATGCTGCTGCAGGAACACTTCGCCAATTAGATACAGCAGTAGTAGCCAAACGTAATCTTGCAACCTTCCTCTATCAGGAAGCTAGTCCTTCAACACGAGATAGCCAAGAGAAGGTTTTGGAACATTTGGAACAATTAGGCTTTGTTGTCAATTCAAGACGTTTATTGACTCACAGTATGGATGAAGTTTGGGATTTTATACAGGAAGTAGGTCAAGAAAGAGACCAGCTGCCTTATGATATCGACGGTGTTGTGATTAAGGTTAATGACTTAGTCGGTCAAGAGCAGTTAGGTTTTACAGTTAAAGCACCTAAGTGGGCAGTGGCTTATAAGTTTCCTGCAGAAGAAAAAGAAGCAAAACTTCTTTCTGTTGACTGGACAGTTGGAAGAACAGGAGTCGTAACTCCGACTGCTAATCTTACTCCAGTTCAACTGGCAGGAACAACAGTAAGTCGAGCAACTCTTCATAATGTTGACTATATTGCAGAAAAGGATATTCGTAAGGATGATACGGTGATTGTTTATAAGGCAGGGGATATCATTCCAGCTGTTTTACGTGTCGTTGAATCTAAGCGAGTGTCTGAAGAAAAACTCGATATCCCAACAAACTGTCCAAGTTGTGACAGTAAGCTTTTGCATTTTGAAGATGAAGTTGCTCTTCGTTGTATTAACCCACGCTGCCCTGCTCAAATCAAAGAAGGTTTGGCGCATTTCGCATCTCGTGATGCCATGAATATTGCTGGCCTTGGCCCTTCAGTCGTTGAAAAACTTTTTGATGCACAATTGGTCAAGGATGTTGCAGATATTTACCGATTAACAGTTGAAGATTTCCTCTTGCTAGAAGGCATTAAGGAAAAATCTGCCCAAAAACTCTATCAGGCTATCCAAGCATCTAAAGAAAACTCTGCTGAAAAACTTTTATTTGGTTTGGGAATTCGACATGTAGGAAGTAAGGCAAGTCAGTTATTGCTCCAAAACTTTCATTCTGTTGAAGCTTTGGCTCAGGCAAATCCAGAAGAAATTGCAACTATCGAGAGCTTGGGTTCTGTGATTGCTCAAAGTTTGCAGACTTACTTTGCAACTGAGGGTTCTAAAATCCTTTTAAGCGAATTAAAAGAATTAGGTGTTAATCTAGATTATAAAGGACAGATAGTTGCAGCAGATGCAGCCTTATCAGGTCTAACAGTCGTATTGACAGGAAAACTTGAACGTCTTACTCGCTCGGAAGCTAAAAGTAAACTCGAAAATCTTGGAGCCAAGGTAACGGGTAGTGTATCCAAGAAGACTGACCTTGTGGTAGCAGGAGCAGATGCAGGTAGCAAACTCCAAAAAGCACAAGAACTTGGAATTGAGATTCGAGATGAAGCTTGGTTGGAGAGTTTATAATCATTACACACTAAAGAATGACTATCTTAGATTTCTTGCTCCAACTCGAAAATTTAAACAAGAAATTATTTTTTTAAAATTTAACAATTAGAAATTAGGGAGAACTATGTACAATTATCCTGTACTTATTCATTATCATCGTAAGGATGAGGCTTATAAAGATTGTAGTTTTAGTAAAAAGCCTCTTGATACAGTTGAGTTAGTAAAAGAAGAAGAGTATTTTGGAGAAAAATTTTCTTTAACTCAATCTAGCGAAAAAGCTATCGAAACGATGACTTTTGTAATTACAAAAGACGGTGTTTCAAAAGAGTATCCAATTCGTTTCAATTATTATCCACTTCTAACGGAAGTTTGGATTTTAGATGGAGATGACACTGTTTATTATTCTGAAAATCCAGCTATTGCAAGTCCACACTATAAAGATCAAAATCCATTTGCTTTTGATAAAGCGATTAACAGTGCCAGTTTTGATCACCATTGGGGTTACCAAGGAGAGTTGGGATACCAGGTTTCCGAAGAAGAAACAAGCTTTAAACTTTGGTCGCCAACAGCAACAACTGTACAAGTTGTAGTCTATGAATCAGCAAGCAATGACGCTCCTATCCTAAAAACGTATGAGATGAAGCGTGGAAATAGTTATTCTTATAGTCACAAATATAATACAATAGGAGTTTGGGATTTGACAGTTCCTGAAAGTCTTGCAGGTCGTGCCTATCAATATCTGATTGATTTTCCACATCATCAATCATTGACACGTGATCCATATACCATCGCGACAAGTCCAGATGGCAAACGTTCAGCAATCCTTTCAGAAAAAGAACGTCAAGTTGAAGGTTTTGAAGTTAAGAATGGAACGGAAGCAACTTGGCGATTAGAAAATCCTTGTCAAGCGGTTATTTACGAAATGCATATTCGTGACTTGACCAAGTCTGAAACTTCTGGTGTTTCTCCAGAATTAAGAGGAACATTCCTGGGTGCTGCCCAAACTGGAACAGTCAATCACTTCGGTCAGTCTACTGCATTTGACTACATCAAAGAACTTGGTGTGAACTATGTTCAACTGCAACCAATTGCTGATCGTCACAAAGAGTATGATGCAGATGGAAATGTGACCTACAACTGGGGTTACGATCCACAAAACTACAATGCACCAGAAACCAGCATGTCTACGAATCCAAATGATCCAGGTCAAGTCATCCGCGATTTGAAGACGATGATTCAAGCTTATCATGATGCTGGAATTGGCGTCATTATGGATGTCGTCTATAACCATACGTTTTCAACTGTTGATGCCCCATTCCAAACAACGGTTCCAGACTATTATTACCGAATGAACCGCGATGGAAGTTATCAAAATGGTACTGGTGTAGGAAACGAGACTGCTAGTGAACACGAAATGTTCCGTAAGTACATGATTGATTCACTTCTCTATTGGGTGAATGAGTTTAATATTGATGGTTTCCGCTTTGACTTGATGGGAATCCATGACATAAAAACCATGCAGATGATCCGTTGGGCTATGGATGAAGTCGATCCTAAAATCATCCTTTATGGAGAAGGTTGGGATATGGGTACTGGTCTAGCACCTTACGATAAGGCTAAGAAAGACAATGCCTATCAGTTGCCTAATATTGGATTTTTCAATGATGATCAACGTAATGCTGTTAAGGGTGCTGAAGTTTATGGTGATATCAAATCAGGCTTCGTAAGTGGTGCTGCCACTGAACCAATTGTTGCCAAAGCTATCCTTGGTAGTCGAGAACTGGGCTCTTATTTAAGCCCTAACCAGGTTGTCAACTATGTAGAAGCCCATGATAACTATAACTTGCATGATTTATTAGCGACACTTCATCCAACAGAAGACCAAGCAAGTATCATGAAAAAGGTAGAAACAGCAACTGCAATGAATCTACTCATGCAAGGTATCTCCTTTATGGAACTTGGTCAAGAGTTTGGACGTACCAAACTGGTTCCTACAGGTGAAAACGGTGAGTTGACTCATGATGATCGCGAACGTGCCATGAACAGTTACAATGCTCCAGACGCTGTTAACCAGGTGGACTGGGACTTAATCAATGAGCGTCAGGATAGTATTAAATTTATTCGTCAGATTATAGGTCTTAAAACAAAGAGTAGTGCCTTTTCATACCCTACATACGAGGAAGTATACCGTCACGTCTTTGTTCACACAGCTATTGAAAATAGTGGCTGGATTGTCTATGAAATTCAGGAAGAAGAGCATTACTTAGTGGTCTTTAATGCTAAGGGAGAATCCCACTATTATGAAAATGCGGGAAACCTTGAAATGCGAATCACTAATAGCCGTTCAAACCAAGAAAACACTCTTGATAATGTGAGTGTAGCAGTTATGAATGTTTTATCCTAAGTCTTAGATCGAAGACGGAGTCAATGAAATGTAGGGCAAAGCTATTTTGTAGCGTCCAATAAATGAACAAAAATGTTTCAAAGGCTCATTTCTACTAAAAATACGAGGTCGGGATTTTTGATTCCGGCCTATACTTCTAGAAAGTCTTCTTTGAAGTCGAAAATAAAACTAAAATTTTCAGAAAAAGTAGTTCATTTTCAAGTACTGGACAGATAGAAAAAAGCAGAAGTTTCATTATTAATTGAATTAAAATTAGAAAAGTTCATTACTTTTAGTGGGAGATACTTATGGATATCAATACAATTACTCTGGAAAAATTTATCACCTTAAATGAAGAGGAGAAACTTCAGTGTCTCAAAGACATTAAGCATACCTACCAATTCGAAAAGATAAAGGAAATCATCTCAGAGCTTGGTTTAGAAAATTTAAGTGGTCAAGTACTTAGTGAACTAGCCAAAGTTTGTAATAATTGGAGTCAATTTGAAGAGGCAAAAACAGTTTTAGAGATAGTCTCTGAAGAAGATAGGGATGCTATTTGGTATTATAGAAATGGTTTTACCCATTGGCGTTTATCTAGTGACCCGAAGAATGACTTTGAAACTGAAGCTAATCAGGCTCTAGCTTTATTAGAAAATGCTATCAAAAATACTGATTCCTCAACAAATCCAGTCATTGAATGGTGTATTGAGTTGGTTAAAGTAGGTTCTCTAAGGGAAGTTCTTGAAGCTAAGCCAGCAAATTATCCCTTGCTAGAAAAATACTATTTTGAAGATGTTAATGAAACTAATCAAGAAATGACAATTGCTCAGAATAAGAAATTATACAAGAATATTACGGTAGAAGACGTTCA
The DNA here is from genome assembly GCF_001074155.1 of Streptococcus pseudopneumoniae. Taxonomy (GTDB): domain Bacteria; phylum Bacillota; class Bacilli; order Lactobacillales; family Streptococcaceae; genus Streptococcus; species Streptococcus pseudopneumoniae_A. The sequence goes on along the minus strand of NZ_JUUZ01000033.1, from coordinate 113,544 downwards.
AAAGGCAAGAGACTCATGGGATATTATTAAACCAGTATACGAAACTGTTAACATCTATAACACCTATGAAGACTATCTCGATTCTGCAAAAATCTTTACTTTAGAACAAAGATACCTTCTGGCGATTATCTGGTATTTTATCGAAGTAAACAATGGAGGCCACTATCAATTTTTCGATAATTCGACAGGGATTGTCTGGGAAGATACTTTAAAGGGGTTAGAACTATTTGGAATGACGGAGCATGCTGTTAATTTCAAAAATCTTCTTGAATACTTTGGTGGAGCTATCTCCTTTGTTAGAGAAGAGAGATCGGAGATGCTAGCACAGATGGAAGAAGAGCATGGTGATGCTTTTTATCAGAAGTTGGATGAAGCAGATGATTTTGTTTATGATTATGATGGAAATGAGAATGAACTAAGTTTTATCAAAAAATATCCAGAGAAATTTATTTTTCAGGGAAATGCAGATAAATCGTAAAGAATAGTAAATAAAGACAGAGCAGATTGGAAGATCTGCTCTATTTTTTAGGGGAAAATCCTTGCATTCTGAATAATTTCAATCTAAGTTGAATATCATAAACTCTATATTTACTGAGTTTGAATATATTTTTAAAAAATATCAGGCTAAAAATTGCTTAAACCCGAATATTTTGTTACTATTATATAAAAATGTAAGGAAATGAAAAGAAACGAAGATAAAACAGAAAATTAAAACGATTTTCCTGGGACACATCAGAAAATTATTTTCAGATTTTCAAAATAATTTTTAAAATATAGTAATTTACTTGAAACTTTTCTTAAAAGATAGTATAATAGAAATATAGAAAACGCTTACAATATAAAGGGGGATTTATGGATACATTAGAAGCTTTAAGAACTTTTACAACAGGCGAAAATTTCCATCTTCAGCACTATTTGGGCGCACATCGTGAGGAGAAAGACGGGGAATGGGGTTACACATTCCGTGTTTGGGCTCCAAATGCGCAGGCTGTTCATCTAGTCGGTGATTTCACGAATTGGGTTGAAAATCAAATCCCTATGGTTCGAAATGAATCTGGAGTTTGGGAAGTTTTTACAACTTTAGCCCAAGAAGGTCAGATTTATAAATATCATATCACTCGGGCTAACGGTCATCAGCTTATGAAGATTGATCCTTTAGCTGTTCGGTATGAAGCACGTCCAGGCACAGGGGCTGTGTTAACAGAGATTCCAGAAAAGAAATGGAAGGATGGACTTTGGTTAGCTCGTAGAAAACGTTTGGGATTCTTTGAAAGACCAGTTAATATTTACGAAGCACATGCTGGTTCGTGGAAACGAAATCCAGACGGAACTCCATACAGTTTTGCTCAATTAAAAGAAGAGTTGATTCCTTACTTAGTTGAGATGAACTACACGCACATTGAGTTTATGCCCTTGATGGCTCATCCGCTTGGTTTGAGCTGGGGCTATCAACTGATGGGGTATTTTGGTTTAGAACATTCTTACGGAAGACCAGAAGAGTTTCAAGACTTTGTTGAAGAGTGTCATTTAAACAATATCGGTGTTATCGTTGACTGGGTGCCAGGCCACTTTACAATCAATGATGATGCTCTAGCCTATTATGACGGAACACCAACTTTTGAATATCAAGACCATAACAAAGCTCATAATTATGGTTGGGGAGCATTAAACTTCGACTTAGGGAAAAACGAAGTACAATCCTTCTTGATTTCTAGCATTAAGTTCTGGATTGATTTTTATCATTTAGATGGTATCCGTGTAGATGCTGTAAGTAACATCCTTTATCTTGATTATGATAATGCACCTTGGACACCAAATAAAGATGGTGGAAATCTTAACTATGAAGGTTATTATTTCCTTCAGCGTTTAAATACTGTTATTAAGCTAGCTCACCCTGATGTCATGATGATTGCAGAAGAGAGCTCCTCAGCTACTAAAATTACAGGTCCGAAAGAGATTGGTGGTCTTGGATTTGACTACAAGTGGAACATGGGCTGGATGAATGACATTCTCCGTTTCTACGAAGAAGATCCAATTTACCGCAAGTATGATTTTAACCTTGTAACCTTCAGTTTTATGTATGTCTTTAATGAAAATTATCTTCTACCATTCTCACATGATGAGGTGGTTCATGGTAAGAAGAGTATGATGCATAAGATGTGGGGAGATCGCTATAATCAGTTTGCAGGCCTGAGAAACCTTTATACTTATCAAATTTGTCACCCTGGTAAGAAATTACTCTTTATGGGTAGCGAATTCGGTCAATTTTTAGAGTGGAAATCAGAAGAGCAATTAGAGTGGTCAAACCTTGAAGATCCAATGAATGCTAAGATGAAATACTTCACATCTCAACTGAATCAACTTTATAAAGACCATCGCTGTCTATGGGAAGTCGATTTGAGCTATGATGGAATTGAAATCATTGATGCAGATAATAGAGATCAGAGTGTTCTTTCCTTTATTCGTAAAGGAAAGAAAGGCGAGATGCTAGTCTGTGTCTTTAATATGGCACCAGTCGAACGTCCTGATTTTACAATTGGACTGCCAGTTGCAGGTGTGTATGAAGAAATTTGGAATACAGAGCTAGAACAATGGGGTGGAGTTTGGAAAGAACACAACCAAACTGTTCAAACTCAAGAAGGGTTATGGAAGGATTATGAGCAGACATTGACCTTTACTTTGCCAGCTATGGGTGCAAGTATTTGGAAAATCAAACGTCGCTTGAAACCTACAAAAAAAGAATCAAATAAATCTCAAAAAGGAGTAGAAAATGAAGAATGAAATGCTAGCTTTAATCCTTGCCGGTGGGCAAGGAACTCGTCTCGGTAAACTCACTCAAAGCATTGCAAAACCTGCTGTGCAATTTGGTGGGCGCTACCGTATCATTGACTTTGCTCTTTCTAACTGTGCCAACTCTGGTATACACAATGTTGGTGTTATCACACAGTATCAACCTCTTGCTCTTAACAATCACATCGGAAACGGTTCTAGTTGGGGTCTTGATGTAATTGATTCAGGTGTTTCTATCCTTCAACCTTACTCTGCAAGTGAAGGAAATCGTTGGTTCGAAGGTACAAGTCACGCGATTTATCAAAATATTGACTATATCGATAGCATCAATCCTGAGTATGTTTTGATTCTTTCAGGAGACCATATCTACAAAATGGACTATGATGATATGCTCCAATCACACAAGGATAACAATGCCAGCTTGACAGTTGCTGTTTTGGATGTACCACTAAAAGAAGCTAGTCGTTTCGGTATCATGAATACAGATGCTAATAATCGCATTGTTGAATTCGAAGAAAAACCTGCCCAACCAAAATCAACCAAGGCATCAATGGGTATTTATATTTTCGATTGGAAACGTCTACGTAATATGCTAGTTGCAGCTGAAAAGAATAATATTGACATGTCAGACTTTGGAAAGAATGTTATTCCAAATTATCTTGAAACTGGTGAAAGTGTCTATGCTTATGAGTTCAATGGATACTGGAAGGATGTTGGTACAATCGAATCTCTTTGGGAAGCAAATATGGAATACATCTCTCCAGAAAATGCTCTAGATAGCCGTAATCGTCAATGGAAAATTTATTCTCGTAACCTTATCGCTCCACCAAACTTCCTTGGAGAATTTGCTCAAGTAGAAGACTCTCTAGTAGTAGATGGATGTTACGTGAATGGTACTGTAAAACATTCCATTCTTTCTACAGCTGCTCAAGTTCGTAAGGGAGCAGAAGTTGTTGATTCTGTCATCATGAGTGGAGCAGTTATCGGTAGAGGTGCTAAAATTACACGTGCAATCATCGGTGAAGGTGCAATTATTGCCGATGGTGTTGAAATTGATGGTACAGAAGAAGTACAAGTAGTCGGATATAACGAAGTAGTGGGGGTAGCAACAGATGAAGATTGATAAATATTCAGCGATTTTAGGAAACACTGTTGGTTTTCATGATATGTCAACCTTGACAAGTAACCGTCCAGTGGCAAGTTTGCCATTTGGAGGAAAGTATCGTTTGATTGACTTCCCACTCTCAAGTTTAGCAAATGCTGGTGTTCGAAGTGTCTTTGGAATCTTCCAACAAGATAACATCAGCTCTGTATTTGACCACATTCGTTCAGGACGTGAATGGGGCTTGAATACACTACTTAGTCACTACTATCTAGGTATTTACAATACACGTGTAGAAAGCAGTACAGTCGGTAAAGAGTATTATCAACAACTCTTGACTTATTTAAAACGTTCTGGATCTAACCAAACGGTTTCTTTGAACTGTGACGTTTTGGTAAATATTGATCTTACTCAGGTTTTCCATTTGCATAATACTACAAAATCTCCTATTACGGTTGTTTATAAGAAACTACCTAAAAAGGATATTTCAGAAGTAAATGCTATCCTAGATATTGATGAAACTGACCACGTGCTCTCTCACAAACTCTTTGATAAAAAAGCTGAACAAGAATACTACAACATGTCAACGGATATCTTTGTTGTAGATACTCAATGGTTGATTGAACGTCTGGAAGAAGAAGCTCAGAAAGAACACCCAGAAAAACTACGTTATGTTCTACGTGACTTGGCAGCGGAATCAGGCGCTTTTGCATACGAGTATACTGGTTACTTAGCAAATATTCATTCTGTAGAAACATACTACCAAGCCAATATTGATATGCTTGATCAGCATAAATTCTACTCTTTATTCTCTCCAAATCAAAAGATTCACACAAAGGTGAAAAACGAAGAACCAACTTATTATGCACCTGGTTGTGAAGTAAATACTTCGCAGTTTGCTTCTGGTAGTATTGTCGAAGGTAAGGTTGTTCGTTCAGTTGTTTCGCGTAATGTTCAAATTCATAAAGATAGCTTAGTTAAAGAATCTATTGTTTTCCCTCGTGTTGTCATTGGTGAAGGTGCTCAAGTTGAGTATGCAATTATTGATAAGGGTGCTGAAGTAGCTGATGGAGTTGTTATTCGTGGTACAGCAGAAAATCCTGTTGTCATCAAAAAAGGTGAAAAAGTAACAGAGGACATTCTTTCATGAAAATTTTATTTGTAGCAGCCGAAGGAGCCCCTTTTTCTAAAACAGGTGGCTTGGGAGATGTTATCGGGGCTCTTCCAAAATCATTAGTTAAAGCTGGTCATGAAGTTGCTGTTATCCTGCCATACTATGACATGGTGGAAGCCAAGTTTGGTGATCAAATTGAAGATGTTCTTCAATTTGAAGTATATGTTGGTTGGCGTAGACAATTTTGTGGAATAAAGAAAACTGTTTTAAATGGCGTTACTTTCTACTTTATTGACAACCAGTATTATTTCTTCCGTGGTCACGTATACGGAGACTTCGATGATGGTGAACGCTTTGCTTTCTTCCAACTTGCGGCTCTGGAGGCTATGGAGCGTATTGGTTTTATTCCAGATGTTCTTCATGCTCATGATTATCATACAGCTATGATTCCCTTCTTGTTGAAGGAAAAATACAGATGGATTCAAGCCTATCAAAACATTAAGACTGTCTTAACGATCCACAACCTGGAATTCCAAGGTCAATTCTCTGAAGGTATGCTTTGGGATTTGTTCCGAGTTGGTTTTGAACGCTATGCAGATGGTACAGTTCGCTGGAATGACTGCCTGAACTGGATGAAGGCTGGTATCCTCTATGCAGATCGTGTATCTACTGTTTCGCCAAGCTATGCTTATGAAATCATGACAACAGAGTTTGGATGTGGCTTGGATCAGATTTTACGAATGGAGTCTGGTAAGGTTTCTGGTATTGTAAATGGAATCGATACGGATCTTTATAATCCAGAAACGGATCCTTTGTTGGATTATCATTTTAATAAATCAGACCTATCAGGAAAAGGTCAGAATAAAGCTAAACTTCAAGAGAAAGTTGGTCTTCCAGTTCGTCCCGATGTTCCAATGATTGGTATTGTGTCGCGTTTAACAAGACAGAAAGGTTTTGATGTCGTTGTTGAAGGTTTGCATCGCATGCTTCAAGAGGATGTTCAAATCGTTCTCTTGGGTACAGGTGATCCTGGTTTTGAACAAGCCTTCTCATGGTTTGGTCAAGTATTCCCAGATAAACTATCTGCCAATATTACCTTTGATGTCAAGCTAGCACAAGAAATTTATGCAGCCTGTGATATTTTCCTCATGCCAAGTCGTTTTGAACCTTGTGGACTTTCTCAAATGATGGCTATGCGTTATGGAACATTACCACTTGTTCATGAGGTGGGCGGGTTGAGAGATACTGTCCAACCGTTTAATCCAATTGAAGGAACGGGTACAGGATTTAGTTTTGACAACTTGACGTCATACTGGCTTAACTGGGCTCTTCAAACTGCTTTGGATGTTTACTATAATCATCCTGACGTTTGGAAGAGACTTCAAGTCCAAGCTATGGAATGTGACTTTTCTTGGGATACAGCTTGTCAGTCTTATCTTGATTTGTATCACAGCTTAGCAAATTAAATAAATAAAATCGTATGATGGTTTCATACGATTTTTTGAGATGATGAAAGTATGGGGAATAAATGAATAAAGCTAGAGGACTCTGTGTGCTCGATGTAGATGGAACTCTGATAGAAGAAGAGGTTATTGATTTATTAGGGAAAGAGGCAGAATGCGAAAAAGAAGTTGCCCTGCTAACAGCTCAAGCTATGAGAGGAGAATTAGACTTCGAAGCAAGTTTAAAAAGACGTGTTTCTCTTCTTAAAGGTCTCTCTATCAATGTTTTTGATAAGATTTATCATGAGCTTCATCTTAGTAAGAACGCTGCCCAGTTTATTAAAGTTCTTCAAGAAAATCAGATAGAAGTCGGTTTAGTATCAGGTGGATTTACCACTATTGTAGAAAGATTAGCAAAAGATTTGGGGATTTCATTATATACTGCTAATCAACTGGAAATCAGAGATGATCATTTAACTGGAAATCTAATTGACCCTATTATAAGCAGAGAAGTTAAAGAAGAAAGACTTATAAGGTGGGCTAAAGAATTACAAGTGCCTTTCGAGAGAACGATAGCTATCGGTGATGGAGCTAATGACTTAAAAATGCTTAAAAGAGCAGGGCTTGGAGTAGCTTTTTGTGCCAAGGATATTGTGAATAAGGAAATAAATATTCAGGTAGATGAGAGAGATTTTGGGAAAGTTTTGGAAATGATAGACTTCCTTTAGATAGAAAGAGGAATCGAAATGAAAGTTGTTATCGCGCCAGATTCTTTCAAAGAGAGTCTACCTGCAAACGAAGTAGCAGAAGCTATAAAAAGAGGATTTAAAAGGGTGATACCGGATGCTGAATGTTTACTTTTACCTGTTGGTGATGGAGGTGAAGGAACAGTAGACGCCATTAAAAGTTCTCTAGGTTTGGAAGAAAAAAGAGTCCAGGTAACTGGACCTTTTGGTGATGAGGTTTTGATGTCTTACTTTCAAAAAAGAGATTTAGCTCTATTTGAAGTTGCAAATTTAGTGGGTCTTGCTAAAATCCCTTTTGATAAACGTAATCCTCTAGAGATTCAAACAAAGGGAATTGGTCAACTTATTCTCCATTTGATAGAACAAGGAATCAAAGATATCTATGTTGGTGTCGGTGGTACGGCTAGTAACGATGGTGGAATTGGCATTGCTTCAGGACTTGGTTACCAGTTTTATGACAAAAACGGAATTGTACTTCAAGCAAATGGTCAATCTCTATTTGATATCAGGAAAATTTTGAAGGAGGGAGTATTTCGAATTCCTTCTGATGTCCATATCAAAATATTAGCAGATGTGACTAATCCACTTTGTGGACCTTATGGTGCTACCTTTACATTTGGGAAACAAAAGGGATTGGATCCATCTAAATTTCAAGAAGTTGATGCTACTATTAAAGACTTCTATAGTAAAGTTGGACCTGAAATATTAAAATTAGATGGTGCAGGAGCAGGTGGTGGTATTGCAGCTGGCTTGTGTGCCTTCGCTGGAGCAGAGATTGTATCTGGTATTCAAACTTGTTTGGATTTGATAAACTTCGATCAAAAAGTTACTGATGCAGACCTAGTTATCGTTGGTGAAGGTAGGTTGGATACTCAAAGTTTGGCAGGTAAGGCACCAATCGGTGTAGCAAAAAGAACACCAAATGGTGTTCCAGTTATTGCTATTTGTGGTAGTTTGTCAGAGGATTTACCACCCTTACCATTTGAGAATATAGTCGCAGCTTTTTCCATACTTGAAAAAAGCGAACCGTTAGCAGACAGTCTAAAAAAAGCAGCTGTCTATTTAGAAAATACAGCTGCAAGTATCGCACGAATCATGTCTTTGAGATAGAGTTAACCAAACCATTTTTTCCAGAGAGAAGTAGGAACTTTCGTCTCTTTCTCTTGCCACAAGTCTGAAAAGGCCTTTCTGAGGTCTTTTTCACTTGTTTGAACCGGAACATCGCTATGGATAACCAGTCCGAAAGGAGAAGAGTTATGATCTTCAGAAACGATAGTTGCTTGGCAGTCAGCATCTTTGGCTTGTTTTAAATAATAGACCTGTTTGTCAAATACTACTTGAGGAGAAATTTTGACAAATAGAGGTTCGGTTTCTTTTTTAAAAGTCTCTAAAATTGTTAAAAATGCCTTTTGAAATTTGACATCATTCGCAGTAGCGAGTTCAGCGTAGCCAAGAACACGTTCTTCAAAGGTACCAAGAAAACGTCTTTGTTCGTCTGGATTTAACTTAAGTCCACCATTGGCTTTTTCTAATATTTGTTTAGATATATCAGTCATAAATATAGTATATCATAAAAGTCTATAGATAAGGCGGAAAAGAAAGCGATTACTTAACAAAGTTAAGGAAAATTTGCACAAAGATAACGTTTTTTCTTGAAAAAGGTATCTTTTTGATGTATCATAGAGGTGTAAAATAATTTAACTCAAAGGAGAGTAAAAAATGTCAATTATTACTGATGTTTACGCTCGCGAAGTCCTAGACTCACGCGGTAACCCAACACTTGAAGTAGAAGTTTACACTGAATCAGGTGCTTTCGGACGTGGTATGGTTCCATCAGGAGCTTCTACTGGTGAACACGAAGCAGTTGAACTTCGCGACGGTGACAAATCTCGTTACGGTGGTCTTGGTACACAAAAAGCTGTTGACAACGTTAACAACATCATTGCTGAAGCAATTATCGGCTACGATGTACGTGACCAACAAGCTATCGACCGTGCTATGATCGCTCTTGACGGTACTCCTAACAAAGGTAAATTGGGTGCAAACGCAATCCTTGGTGTGTCTATCGCTGTAGCCCGCGCTGCTGCTGACTACCTTGAAATCCCACTTTACAGCTATCTTGGTGGATTCAACACTAAAGTTCTTCCAACTCCAATGATGAACATCATCAATGGTGGATCTCACTCAGATGCTCCAATCGCTTTCCAAGAATTCATGATCGTACCTGCTGGTGCACCTACATTCAAAGAAGCTCTTCGTTGGGGTGCTGAAATCTTCCACGCACTTAAGAAAATCCTTAAATCACGTGGTTTGGAAACTGCCGTAGGTGACGAAGGTGGATTTGCTCCTCGTTTCGACGGAACTGAAGATGGTGTAGAAACAATCCTTGCTGCTATCGAAGCTGCTGGTTATGTTCCAGGTAAAGACGTATTTATCGGATTTGACTGTGCATCATCAGAATTCTACGATAAAGAACGTCAAGTATACGACTACACTAAATTCGAAGGTGAAGGAGCTGCTGTCCGTACTGCGGCAGAACAAATCGACTACCTTGAAGAATTGGTAAACAAATACCCAATCATCACTATCGAAGATGGTATGGACGAAAATGACTGGGACGGTTGGAAAGCACTTACTGAACGTCTTGGTGGTAAAGTTCAATTGGTTGGTGACGACTTCTTCGTAACAAACACTTCTTACCTTGAAAAAGGTATCGCAGAAGGAGCTGCTAACTCAATCCTTATCAAAGTTAACCAAATCGGTACTCTTACTGAAACATTCGACGCTATCGAAATGGCGAAAGAAGCTGGTTACACTGCCGTTGTATCACACCGTTCAGGTGAAACTGAAGATTCAACAATCGCTGACATCGCAGTTGCAACAAACGCAGGACAAATCAAGACTGGTTCACTTTCACGTACAGACCGTATCGCTAAATACAACCAATTGCTTCGCATCGAAGATCAACTTGGTGAAGTAGCTGAATACCGTGGATTGAAATCATTCTACAACCTTAAAAAATAAAATAGTTCAGTGAACTAATGAAAGCCCTTGGATTTTTCCGAGGGCTTTTGTATATTATTAGACAAGCCCAAAGAAATCCAGTCTTGTTTTCGTATTCTAGAGGTGAAAAGAGAGATTTTTAAACGTTTTTTTGGTATAATAATACCCAGGAAAAACTAGAGAAAGAAGGAGGTTGAGATGGATAAGTATTTGTCGGTAACAACTTTGACTAAGTATCTGAAAATGAAATTCGATAAAGACCCATACTTGGAGAGGGTCTATTTAACTGGTCAGGTTTCTAACTTCCGGAAGCGTCCAACTCATCAATATTTTTCTCTAAAAGATGATCGAGCTGTAATCCAAGCGACTATTTGGTCAGGTATTTATCAGAAACTAGGTTTTGATTTGGAAGAAGGGATGAAGATCAATGTTATCGGTCGTGTCCAAGTCTATGAACCAAGTGGGAGCTACTCTATCATCATTGAAAAGGCAGAGCCTGATGGTGTAGGGGCTCTTGCGATTCAGTTCGAACAATTAAAAAAGAAATTATCGGAAGAAGGCCTTTTTCAAGAACGCTTTAAACAAGCAATCCCTCAGTTTGCAAAACGTATCGGGGTTGTGACTAGTCGTAGTGGTGCTGTTATACAGGATATTATTACTACCGTTAGCAGACGTTTCCCAGGGGTTGAGATTGTTTTATATCCTACCAAGGTACAAGGCGAAGGGGCAGCAGAGGAGATTGCCCGTAATATTGCTAGAGCTAATGGACGAGAAGACTTGGATGTTCTGATCATTGGTCGTGGTGGTGGATCAATTGAGGATCTTTGGGCTTTTAACGAAGAGATTGTAGTGCGTTCTATTTTTGAATCACGGCTACCCATCATTTCAAGTGTGGGCCACGAAACAGATGTAACCTTGGCTGATTTTGTTGCCGACAAGAGAGCAGCAACACCAACTGCTGCAGCAGAGTTAGCTACACCTGTGACTAAGTTAGATCTTCTGACCTACCTTAAAAATCAAGAGAAACGAATGGCTACTGCTGTACAAAATACTTTATCAAAGAAAAAAGAAGCCTTGAGAGGGCTTAGTCAATCAGTCATCTTCAGGCAACCAGAGCGTTTATATGATGGATATCTGCAACGCTTGGATCAGTTAGTACTTCGACTGAAGCAGGGATTGAATGGTGAATTAGTTAGAAATCAACAGAAGGTTCAAGCTCAAATTCACCGTTTAGAGCAATTATCGCCGATCGTCAAGCTTCAGCGCTACCAAGATCGTATTCAACAGTTACAAAAATTAATGCGTAGCCAGATGGCTGTGATCTATGATGTTAAGGTTGCTGAAGTAAAACGCTTGTCAGAAGCTCTACTCATGTTAGATACGAGTCGTATCGTAGCAAGGGGTTATGCGATTGTTAAAAAAGAGGATACTGTGGTATCTTCAGTAAATGATTTGAAAAAAAATGACCAGGTGATGTTGATGATGCGAGATGGTCAGGTAGAATTAGAGGTTAAAGATGTCAAAACAGAAGAAATTTGAAGATAATTTAGCAGAGCTTGAGACTATTGTTCAGAGTTTAGAAAATGGTGAAATTGCTTTAGAAGATGCTATTACTGCATTTCAAAAAGGAATGGTTCTTTCAAAAGAATTGCAAGCAACACTTGATAAAGCAGAAAAGACCTTGGTTAAAGTCATGCAAGAAGATGGAACAGAAAGCGAACTTCTATGAACAAGCAAAAAAAATTAGCTAAGGTTGAGTCAGCTCTTGAGGAGTTTTATGGAGATCAGCAATTAGCAGCTAATCTCAGAGAAGCTGTTCTCTATTCTATTCATGCAGGTGGTAAAAGAATCCGTCCTTATCTGCTTTTAGAAGTTTTGGAGTCTTTGCAGGTGTCTATTACACCAGCTCATGCACAGGTTGCAGCGGCGCTTGAGATGATTCACACAGGAAGTTTAATTCATGATGATCTTCCTGCTATGGATGATGATGATTTTCGTCGTGGGCGTTTAACCAACCATAAGAAGTTTGGTGAAGCACTAGCAATTTTAGCAGGAGATGCCCTCTTTTTAGATCCTTATGCTTTGATAGCGCAAGGAGACTTGCCAAACGAAATTAAGGTAGATTTAATAGCTTCTTTGTCCCTTTCTTCTGGAAGTATGGGGATGGTCGCTGGCCAAGTTTTGGATATGGAAGGTGAAGGTAAACATTTAAACCTAGAAGAACTTCAGACCATCCATGCTAATAAAACGGGTAAACTCTTAGCCTTCCCTTTTCAAGCGGCAGGAATTATTGCAGGATTGGATGAAAATCTTCAAAAACAGTTGAAAACAGTTGGAGAGCTGATTGGGCTTGCTTTTCAAGTGAGAGATGATATCCTTGATGTTACTGCTAGTTTTGAGGAAATTGGTAAAACACCACAAAAAGATTTGCAAGCTGAGAAATCAACCTATCCTGCTTTGTTAGGATTGGATGAGGCAAAAGTTTTTTGTAACCGAACTTTGGATCAGGCTAATGAAAAGTTAGACGTGATTAGCCAATTAGTTGACTTTGATAAAGAACCAATTGTAAAAATAGTAGAAAGTTTGAGAATCAATGCCTAAGGAAAGAGTAGATGTACTTGCCTACAAACAAGGTTTATTTGAAACAAGAGAACAGGCTAAGCGGGGCGTAATGGCTGGATTAGTGATTGCAGTCCTTAATGGTGAGCGTTTTGATAAACCAGGAGAAAAAATTCCTGATGATACTGAATTAAAACTCAAGGGTGAGAAACTCAAGTATGTGAGCCGAGGCGGCTTGAAACTTGAGAAAGCTTTAGAAAAATTTGACATATCAGTTGAAGGCAAAACGACCATTGACATCGGAGCATCTACGGGTGGCTTTACCGATGTCATGTTGCAAAATGGTGCTAAGCTTGTCTATGCTGTGGATGTTGGGACCAATCAGCTAGCCTGGAAATTACGCCAAGATTCACGTGTTATCAGCATGGAGCAATTTAACTTTCGTTATGCTGAAAAAAATAACTTTGAAGAAGAGCCAAGTTTCGCAAGTATCGATGTGAGTTTTATTTCTTTGAGTCTCATTTTACCGGCTCTACATAGAATACTGGTCGACCAAGGGGAAGTTGTTGCACTCATAAAACCACAGTTTGAAGCAGGCCGAGAACAGATTGGTAAAAATGGAATTATCAGAGATGCCAAAGTTCACCAAAATGTTTTAGAATCAGTTACTAAAATGGCAGTTGATGAAGGATTCTCAGTCTCAGGATTGGATTTCTCTCCTATTCAAGGTGGACATGGGAATATTGAGTTTCTTGCTTATTTACGTAAAGAAGAACATGCAAGCAACCAAGTAGTTTCTGAAATAGAAAAAGTAGTAGAAAAAGCACATAGAGAGTTTAAAGATGAATAAAAAAGAAAGACTTGAAAAGATTAGAAGATTTGTGACTGATTATCAAATCGGCACACAAGAAGAAATCGTTGAACATTTGAGAGAAGCAGGGATTTCTGCCACTCAAGCAACTGTTTCACGTGATATCAAAGAATTAGGGATTGTAAAAATTCCTTTGAAAGATAATACATATGTCTATGAATTACCAAAGTCAGTAGTTAAAAGTTTACAGTTAGCTGAGAACAATATCGAAAGTTTCGAAAGAATGGGGAATCTCATTAATTTAGATGTTATTCCTGGGAATACAATTTTTGTAAAAAGTCAATTGACTCAAACATTTTCGGATATGATTTTTAGCTGTTTAGCAGATGACAACTCAATTTTAATTGTGGCGCGAACTGAAGAAGCAGCTATAGAGATTGTTGAACAAGTTAAAAAATGGTAGGACCTTATGTTACTTGAAATTTCAATTAAAAACTTTGCCATCATTGAGGCTATTTCACTTAATTTTGAGAAGGGAATGACAGTTCTGACGGGTGAAACCGGTGCTGGGAAATCTATCATCATCGATGCCATGAATATGATGCTGGGAGCAAGAGCTACAATGGACGTCATTCGTCATGGTGCTCCTAAGGCTGAAATCGAAGGTCTTTTCTCAATTGAAAATAGTCGAGCTTTGCAAATGATTTTTGATGAGCAAGGAATAGAGTTAGGTGATGAAATCATCATCCGTCGTGAAATTTTACAAAACGGGCGTAGTGTTAGTCGTGTCAATGGACAGATGGTTAATCTATCTGTTCTTCGCTCAATTGGACAGTATCTTGTTGATATCCATGGCCAACATGACCAAGAAGAGTTAATGCGTCCACAATTGCATATTCATATGCTTGATGGGTTTGGTGATGCAGATTTTCTGGAACTGAAGCAAGCCTATCAGACAAACTTTGATGCTTATCGTAAAATGCGCAAGCAACTTCTTGAGATTAAGAAAAATCAAGAAGAGCACAAGGCTCGTATTGAAATGTTGGAATTTCAGATGGCTGAAATTGAATCTGCATCCTTACAGCCAGGTGAAGACCTCAAACTAAACCAAGAACGAGATAAACTTCTAAATCATAAAAATATTGCTGATACGTTGACTAATGCTTATACAATGTTAGATAATGAAGAATTTTCAAGTCTAGCTAACGTGCGTTCAGCTATGAATGATATGGAAAGTATAGAAGAGTATGATGTAGAATATCGTGAAATTTCTACTTCCATATCTGAATCTTATTATGTTCTAGAAGATGTTACTAAACGTTTAGAGGATATTATTGAAAGTCTTGATTTCGACGGTAATCGTCTCATGCAGATTGAAAGCCGTTTAGATCTCATTCACGCCATTACACGTAAGTATGGTGGGAATGTTGACGATGTCTTGATGTACTTTGCTAAAATCACAGAAGAATACAGCCTTTTGACTGGCAATCATTTATCTTCAGATGATATGGAAGCAGAACTCAAAAAGTTGGAAGTAAGTCTAGTTGACCTAGCAAGTAAGCTTGCATCTGCTCGACATAACTTAGCTCAACAATTAGAAATTGAGATTCAGCAAGAACTCAAAGACCTCTATATGGAGAAAGCTCAGTTTCAGGTTCAATTTACTAAAGGTAAGTTTACTCGTGAAGGAAATGAAAGTGTTGAATTTTACATCTCCACCAACCCTGGAGAAGCTTTTAAACCATTGGTCAAAGTAGCTTCTGGAGGAGAGTTGTCTCGCCTTATGTTGGCGATTAAGTCTGCTTTTTCTCGTAAGGAAGGTAAGACCAGTATTGTATTCGATGAAGTGGACACAGGAGTTTCAGGTCGTGTAGCTCAAGCAATCGCTCAAAAGATTCATAAAATTGGTCAGCACGGCCAAGTATTAGCTATATCTCATCTTCCTCAAGTCATTGCGATCGCAGATTATCAGTTCTTTATCGAAAAGATTAGTAATGACCATTCAACTGTTTCAACAGTTCGCTTGTTGACAGTTGAAGAAAGGGTGGAAGAAGTTGCCAAAATGTTGGCTGGTGAGAATGTGACTGAAGCAGCACTTAGTCAAGCGAGAGAATTGTTACAAAGTAAGGAGAAATAAATGACAGACTATTATGTAATTGGAGATGTTCACGGAAAAGCAGGAATGCTCGAGGACCTTCTAAAAACATGGGATGGTAAGACTCAATTACTCTTTCTTGGAGATTTGATTGATAGAGGGGAAGATAGTCGTCGTGTTCTTGAGATGGTCAAGGACTTGGTAGAAAATCAAGGAGCGATTTGCATTTCAGGAAATCACGAGTACATGTTTTTAACTTGGTTGGATAATCCTGAAGAAAGCTATGACCACTATCGTCGTAATGGTGGGGATACAACTATAAATTCTATTTTGGGACGTCCACTGGATGCACCAGTAGATGGAGTAGCAGATGCTAATCGTGTAGAAACTGAAGCAGCAGACTTGGTTGCTTTTATCCGACAAATGCCATTCATGATTGAAACGGATCAGTATATCTTTGTTCATGCGGGAATTGATTTAACTTTGGATGATTGGCATGAAACTACAGATTACAAGAAAGTCTGGCTCAGAAAACCATTCCACGAAGCAGTTAATCATACAGGAAAAACAATTGTTTTTGGTCATACACCAGTCTACGGACTTTTGGATCAAAAACCAGGAACTGCAGAACTTTGGATGACAGAAGATGGAAAAATCGGAATGGATGGAGGAGCTGTCTATGGTGGTGTCCTTCATGGAATTGTCTTTACTGACCAAGGTATGACAGACCACTATTTCATCGAAAATGACGGCTTTGTTGCTGAAGATTAATACTCTCTACAGGGTATTATGGTCTTGTCAAAAACATAAAAACAATTTATAATTAATAGATACCCTGAAAGGAAGAGAATCTTGAATTTAGAAGAATTGAAAAAACGTCAGGAGAAGATCCGAAACTTTTCCATTATCGCGCATATTGACCATGGGAAGTCAACATTGGCAGACCGTATTTTGGAGGCTACAGAGACGGTTTCTAGTCGTGAAATGCAAGCTCAGCTTCTAGATAGTATGGACCTTGAGAGAGAGCGTGGGATTACTATCAAACTGAATGCCATCGAGCTAAATTATACTGCCAAAGACGGCGAGACCTATATTTTCCACCTGATTGATACACCAGGACACGTGGACTTCACTTATGAGGTATCACGTTCTCTAGCTGCCTGTGAGGGCGCCATTTTGGTTGTCGATGCTGCTCAAGGGATTGAGGCTCAAACATTAGCTAACGTTTACCTTGCTTTGGATAATGATTTGGAGATCCTTCCAGTTATTAACAAGATTGACTTGCCTGCTGCAGATCCAGAGCGCGTGCGTACAGAAATTGAAGATGTCATCGGTCTGGATGCTAGTGAGGCTGTATTAGCTTCAGCAAAAGCTGGGATTGGAATTGAAGATATTTTAGAGCAAATTGTAGAAAAAGTTCCAGCACCAACTGGTGATGTATCAGCACCATTAAAAGCTTTGATTTTTGACTCAGTATACGATGCTTATCGTGGCGTTATCCTCCAAGTACGTGTCATGGATGGAGTTGTGAAGCCAGGTGATAAGATTCAGCTCATGAGCAATGGTAAAACCTTTGATGTTACTGAGGTCGGAATATTCACACCCAAAGCAGTAGGACGTGACTTCCTTGCAACAGGTGACGTTGGTTATATTGCAGCATCTATCAAGACTGTTCAAGATACTCGTGTCGGTGATACAGTTACCTTGGCGGCAAACCCTGCTTCAGAACCCCTATCTGGATACAAGCAGATGAATCCGATGGTTTTCGCAGGTCTTTATCCAATCGAGTCAAATAAATACAATGACCTTCGTGAATCCCTTGAAAAATTGCAGTTGAACGATGCTAGTCTTCAGTTTGAACCCGAAACATCGCAAGCTCTTGGATTCGGTTTCCGTTGTGGATTCTTGGGTCTCCTTCATATGGATGTTATTCAGGAACGTTTGGAACGTGAGTTCAACATTGACTTGATCATGACTGCTCCATCTGTTATCTACAAAGTAAATCAGACTGATGGAGAGTCTATGGATGTATCGAATCCATCTGAGTTTCCAGACCCAACCAAAATTGTGACCATTGAAGAACCTTATGTTAAAGCACAAATCATGGTACCACAGGAATTTGTAGGAGCTGTTATGGAACTAGCTCAGCGCAAACGTGGTGACTTTGTGACGATGGACTATATCGATGATAATCGTGTGAATGTTATCTATCAAATTCCACTTGCTGAAATTGTCTTTGATTTCTTTGACAAGCTCAAATCTTCAACACGTGGATACGCAAGCTTTGACTATGAACTGTCTGAGTATCGTCCATCTAAACTGGTTAAAATGGATATCCTTCTCAATGGGGACAAGGTGGATGCACTTAGCTTTATCGTTCACAAGGACTTTGCTTATGAACGTGGGAAACTCATCGTTGATAAACTCAAGAAAATCATTCCACGTCAACAGTTTGAAGTTCCAATCCAAGCAGCTATTGGACACAAGATTGTAGCTCGTACAGATATCAAAGCTCTTCGTAAGAACGTTCTTGCCAAGTGTTATGGAGGAGATGTTTCTCGTAAACGTAAACTTCTTGAAAAACAAAAAGCTGGTAAAAAGCGCATGAAAGCAATTGGATCAGTAGAAGTTCCTCAAGAAGCCTTCTTAAGTGTCTTGAGTATGGATGAAGAATAATTGATTCCTAATACAGTTATCTTTTGACACTTATCTTTTCTTTCATTAGAATAGAAGTGAAAGGAGAAGGATCATGAAAAAAATTGTCAGCTTATCTACACTTTTAGTGTGTTGCCTATTTCTCGCTGCTTGTAATACTTCAAAATCTAAAAAAGAAGCAGCTTCAGAAACAACAACAGTTCAAGAAACTACTACAGCCCAAGAAACAACAACTGTAGCCGAATCAACAATTAAAGATACACAGGTAATTGGGTCAGATGCTTATGGTTACGTAAAAGTTCCAAAATCATGGATTCATTTTACAGAAGTTGAGGGTGGTGATGATATTCAGTACTGTGATGGAACGGACATCAATATCGTAACCCTAAATACTTTTAAACCAGAGCACCTAGGTGTTAGTGAAAGTGAATATGCTGCTCTTGATGCTGTTCAAGTCTCTACTAGTGTTTATCAAACTAAACAACAAAGCAAGGATTTCTCTAAAGTTTGGGGATCTAAGTCAAAAATTGGTGGTTATGACGCTTATGTTGTAAACTGTATTGCTAAAAATGGTAAATATCTAGTGATCTGGATCTTTAAATCAGATGATGGAAAGTTTAGATACGTTTCTCTAGAAGGAACACCTGACGTTTTAAAGGATATGCTTCCATTAATTGAACAAAGTTGGACTACAAAAAAAGATTAATATAAAAAAACAGGATGTATGTCCTGTTTTTTTATATCTTTTTTCAAAACTATTTAAAATAATTTGTTGTTTAAAATCAAACAAAAAAAATAAAAATCAAACAAAATACAACAAAAAAATATTGACAACGGTTTCATATAGTGTTATACTTGTATCATAAAAGTTAAATATGAAGGGAGAAGGTCATGGGATTAGATCATTTCTTCAGCAAAGACTTAGTTTTTTGTTTAGAAGCAGATAATCAAGAGCAACTATTTGATCAAGTTGCAACCCTATTAGAAGAAAAGAAAGTTGTTACGGATACCTATCGATCGGCATTGATTGAACGGGAAAAAATGTTCCCAACTGGTTTAGATATGGAATTTCTTGGGAAGGACTTGCCGAATGTAGCAATCCCTCACACAGACACGATTCATAATTTAACTGAAAACGTTGTTGTGGTTCGCTTAGCGAAACCAGTAACATTCCACAACATGATTGCTCCTGACAAGGAAGTAGAAGTATCGTTACTCTTCTTTATCATCAATAATTCGAGTTCAAGTCAAACTAATATTCTTGCTCAATTGATGGACTTCTTTACAGGTAATGGTCATCTAGAAGCGTTATCTAAGCTTACTGATCCTGAGGCTCTGTACCAGTATATCTCAGATGCGACTGCTTAAATTTGTAAATAATAAATAATTAGAAACTAAAAAACGGAGGAAATCCAAATGATTAAAATTCTTGCTGCATGTGGTGCAGGTGTCAACTCAAGCCACCAAATTAAAAGCGCTCTAGAAGAAGAGCTTTCTAGCCGTGGATACGACGTACAGTGTGACGCAGTTATGGTTAAAGATGTCAACGAAGACTTGATTAAAGGTTATGATATCTTCACACCAATTGCTGCAACTGACTTAGGTTTTGACCCTGGTATCCCAGTAGTAGAAGCTGGACCAATCTTGTTCCGTATTCCAGCAATGAGCGCTCCAGTTTATGACAATATTGAAGCAGCAATCAAAGAACACGGATTAAGTTAATTATTATTTTGTAATTTTCCATAAAAATAAAGGGAGGAAAAATTATGGATTTCATTATCAATCTAGCCAACGATATCTTTAAACCTATCTTGGCTATGGGTGGCCCAATTATCATGCTGATCATTTTGACAGTATTGGCCTTGCTTTTCGGAGTTAAATTCTCCAAAGCGCTTGAAGGTGGTATCAAACTTGCCATCGCACTTACTGGTATCGGTGCTATCATCGGAATGCTTAACGGAGCTTTCTCAGCTTCACTTGCAAAATTCGTTGAAAATACTGGTATTCAATTGAACATCACCGACGTTGGTTGGGCACCACTTGCTACAATCACTTGGGGTTCTGCTTGGACACTTTACTTCTTGCTCATCATGTTGATTGTCAACGTTGTGATGCTTGCAATTAAGAAAACTGATACACTTGATGTTGATATCTTCGATATCTGGCACTTGTCTATCACAGGTCTTTTGATCAAATGGTACGCTGACAACAATGGAGTTAGCCAAGGAGTTTCACTCTTCATCGCGACTGCAGCAGTTGTTCTTGTTGGGGTTCTTAAAATTATCAACTCTGACTTGATGAAACCAACATTTGATGACCTTCTTAACGCACCAAGTTCATCACCAATGACTTCAACTCACATGAACTACATGATGAACCCAGTTATCATGGTTTTGGATAAGATTTTTGATAAATTCTTCCCAGGTCTTGATAAATACGACTTTGACGCTGCTAAACTTAACAAGAGAATCGGTTTCTGGGGATCTAAATTCTTCATCGGTTTCATCCTTGGTATCGTTATCGGTTTGATGGGAACTCCACATCCAGTTGCAGGAGTAGAAGATGCATCTTCATGGGAACTTGTAATTAAAGGTTGGTTGTCACTTGGTTTGACTGCCGGTGTCTGCTTGGAGCTCTTCTCATTGATCGGTTCATGGTTCATCGCAGCCGTAGAACCACTTTCACAAGGTATTACAAACGTTGCTACTAAACGTCTTCAAGGACGTAAATTCAACATCGGTCTTGACTGGCCATTTATCGCTGGTCGTGCTGAAATCTGGGCTTGTGCTAACGTACTTGCACCAATCATGTTGGTTGAAGCAGTGCTTCTTTCAAATGTCGGAAATGGTATCTTGCCACTTGCTGGTATCATCGCTATGGGTGTAACTCCAGCTCTCTTGGTAGTTACTCGTGGTAAATTGCTCCGTATGATTATCTTCGGAACTCTCTTGTTGCCACTCTTCCTTCTTTCAGGTACACTTATCGCACCATTCGCAACTGAACTTGCTAAAGGTGTAGGTGCCTTCCCAGAAGGTGTGAACCAATCACAATTGATTACTCACTCAACTCTTGAAGGACCAATCGAAAAACTATTTGGTTGGGCAATCGGTAACGCCACAACTGGTGATATCAAAGCTATCCTTGGCGCATTAGTATTCCTTGTATTCTACGTTGGTATCTTTGCATGGTACAGAAAACAAATGATCAAACGTAACGAAGAATACGCAGCAAACGCAAAATAATTTGCTCCTAAAAATGTAAATTGTAAAAACTAGGTTGTCAGTTTCCACTATGGAGCAGTCAGCCTAGTTTTTTTAGAAAATTGGAGGTAAGACTTGTGATTGTATTAAAATCAGATCAATTAAATGTTGAGTTTCAAACACTTGGAGGAGCTCTATCCTCTATAAAAGATAAAGATGATGTAGAGTATTTGTGGCAGGGGAATCCAACTTATTGGAGTGGGCAAGCACCCGTATTATTTCCAATATGTGGTTCAGTAAGAAATGATACGGTCCTTTATGATAAGGAAGATGGTAGTCAAAAAGAAGGAAAAATTCCTCGACATGGCTTAGTAAGAAAAAAAGATTTTACATTAGTAGAACAAACAGATAATTCTGTTACATTCGCTATTGAAGACGATGAAGAAATGTATGCAAATTACCCTTATCATTTTCGTTTAGAAATTACTTATACAGTGACTAGGAAAACCATACGTACTCAGTATACAATCTATAATAAAGAATCAGAAAAGAGTATGCCATATTTTATCGGTGGGCATCCTGGTTTTAACTGTCCCTTACTAGATGATGAGGTATATGAAGATTACTATCTTGAATTTGAAAAGCCAGAAACATGTACAGTTCCAAAACCTTTCCCAGAAACAGGGATGTTAGATTTTAAAGATAGAAGTTCTTGGTTAAACAATCAAAAAGAAATAGACTTGAATTATGAATTCTTTAGCTATGATGCTGTGACATTAGATGAGTTGGAATCTCGCACAGTAGCTTTGCGTTCTCGAAAACATGATAAAGGTTTAAAACTACATTTTAAAGAGTTTCCAAATTTAATTGTATGGTCAACTCTTAATAAAGGCCCATTTATTGCCTTGGAACCATGGTCAGGTTTGTCTACTTCAATAGAAGAAGGAGATAGACTGGAAGATAAGAAAGATGTTAAGATAATAAAACCTAGTGATTTTGATCAGGTTGGATTTGATATCGAGATTTTATAAAAAATAAACAAAAACAAACATAAATTGTTGACTTTTCCAACTAATAGTAGTATATTATGTTTATAAAGAACAATTTGTGTTTATTTTAACAAGATTACTGTTCTGGCTTTTCTCTGAAGAAAGCTTATTAAGAAACGAATAAGATATTTGTTCTTAATTTAAATTATTGTCAACAAAACTACTAGTAACTATTTGAGAAAGGTCTCTTTTAGGCTAGAATCAGAAAGTTTTACTGGTCTATTATAAAAAAGGAGTATACAATATGGCTATTGTTATTGGTGCAGATGCTGCAGGTTTAAGATTGAAAGAAGTTGTAAAAGACTTCTTGGAAAAAGAAAACTTCCACGTAGTGGATGTTACAGCAGAAGGTCAAGACTTCGTTGATGTAACTCTTGCGGTTGCGGAAGAAGTTAAGAAAGAAGAACAAAACCTTGGTATCGTCATTGATGCTTATGGTGCAGGTCCGTTTATGGTTGCTACTAAAATCAAAGGAATGGTTGCTGCAGAAGTATCTGATGAACGTTCAGCTTATATGACTCGCGGTCACAACAACTCACGTATGATTACGATGGGTGCTCAACTTGTAGGTGATGAATTGGCTAAAAACATTGCTAAAGGCTTTGTAAATGGTAAATACGACGGCGGTCGTCACCAAATCAGGGTCGACATGTTGAACAAAATGTGCTAATTTTGATATTGAAAGAAAGGTAAGATAAAATGAGAATTGCAATCGGATGTGACCACATCGTAACAAATGAAAAAATGGCTGTTTCAGAATTTTTGAAATCAAAAGGACATGAAGTTATCGACTTTGGTACTTATGACCACGCTCGTACCCACTATCCAATCTTTGGTAAAAAAGTTGGTGAAGCAGTAGTTAGTGGCCAAGCTGATCTTGGTGTATGTATCTGTGGTACTGGTGTAGGTATCAATAATGCTGTTAACAAGGTTCCTGGTGTTCGTTCTGCTTTGGTTCGCGATATGACAACAGCTTTATATGCAAAAGAACAATTGAATGCCAACGTAATCGGATTTGGTGGTAAAATCACTGGTGAATTGCTCATGTGTGATATCATTGAAGCTTTCATCAACGCTGAATACAAACCATCAGAAGAAAACAAAAAATTGATCGCTAAAATCCAACACGTTGAAACTCATAACGATCATCAAACTGATGCCAACTTCTTTACAGAGTTCCTTGAAAAATGGGATCGTGGTGAATACCACGACTAAGAGGTGACTTATGATTTTAACAGTCACAATGAACCCATCCATTGATATTTCCTATCCTTTGGATGAACTGAAAATCGACACTGTCAACCGTGTGGTGGATGTCACTAAAACGGCTGGTGGTAAAGGTCTTAACGTTACTCGTGTCCTATCGGAATTTGGTGACTCCGTAGTCGCAACAGGACTTGTCGGTGGTAAACTTGGTGATTTTTTAGTAGAAAATATTGATGATAAAGTAAGCAAACGTTTCTTCTCTATTCAAGGTGAAACCCGTAACTGTATCGCAATTCTACATGGAGAAAACCAAACAGAAATCCTAGAAAAAGGTCCTGAAGTTCAAGAAAAAGAAGGTCAAGATTTCTTGGCTCATTTCAAAGAACTTTTAGAGACTGTAGAGGTAGTGGCTATTTCAGGTAGTCTACCTGCAGGACTTCCAGTGGATTATTATGCTAGTCTGGTTGAACTTGCTAACCAAGCTGGTAAACCTGTTGTCTTGGACTGTTCAGGAGCTTCACTTCAGGCGGTTCTTGAATCTCCACATAAGCCAACAGTTATCAAACCAAATAATGAAGAATTATCTCAACTTTTGGGAAGAGAAATTTCTAAAGATTTGGATGAATTAAAAGAAGTCCTTCAAGAACCACTATTTGATGGAATCGAGTGGATTATCGTTTCCTTAGGCGCTAATGGTGCCTTTGCCAAACACGGTAACACTTTCTACAAAGTAGATATTCCAAGAATTCAAGTAGTAAATCCAGTCGGTTCTGGAGATTCTACAGTGGCAGGTATTGCTTCAGGTTTTTTCCATAGAGAAACGGATCAAGAACTGTTGATCAAGGCAAATGTCCTAGGTATGCTTAATGCTCAAGAAAAAATGACCGGTCATGTCAATATGGCTAACTATCAAGGTCTCTATGACCAATTAATTGTAAAAGAGGTATAAAATGGTTTTAACAGAAAATAAACGCGCTTGTATGCAAAAACTCTCTGATGAGAATGGTATCATCTCAGCTCTCGCCTTTGACCAACGTGGTGCTTTGAAACGACTCATGGCTCAATATCAAACAGAAGAGCCAACAGTTGCTCAAATGGAAGAACTTAAAGTATTGGTAGCAGATGAATTGACTAAATATGCTTCATCTATGCTACTTGACCCTGAGTACGGACTTCCAGCTACAAAAGCTCTTGATCCAAATGCAGGTCTTCTCCTTGCTTACGAGAAAACAGGATACGATACAACAAGTACAAAACGCTTGCCAGACTGCTTGGACGTTTGGTCTGCAAAACGTATCAAAGAACAAGGTGCAGATGCCGTTAAATTCTTGCTTTACTATGACGTAGATAGCTCTGACGAACTCAACCAACAAAAACAAGCCTACATTGAACGTATTGGTTCTGAGTGTGTAGCTGAAGATATTCCATTCTTCCTTGAAATCTTGGCTTACGATGAAAAGATTGCGGACGCAGGTTCTGCAGAATACGCTAAAGTAAAACCACGCAAGGTTATCGGTGCTATGAAGGTCTTCTCAGACCCACGCTTTAACATCGATGTCTTGAAAGTAGAAGTTCCAGTTAACGTGAAATACGTTGAAGGATTTGGCGATGGCGAAATCGTTCACACACGTGAAGAAGCAGCAGACTTCTTTAAAGCTCAAGACGAAGCTACTAACTTGCCATACATCTACTTGAGTGCAGGTGTATCAGCTAAGCTCTTCCAAGAAACTCTTGTATTTGCGCACGAATCAGGTGCAAACTTCAATGGAGTTCTTTGTGGACGTGCAACATGGGCTGGATCAGTTGAAGCTTATATCAAAGACGGTGAAGCAGCTGCTCGCGAATGGCTTCGTACGACTGGTTTTGAGAACATCGATGAACTCAACAAAGTTCTTAAAACAACAGCAACTTCATGGACCGAACGTGTGTAAATTTCCACCCTTTTTATGTTCTAAAACCCAGCTAAAAAACTTTTAAAAAAAGTTATATGTAAAGGTTTACAAAACAAAAATCTTGTGCTATACTTAAATCACAAGTTAATAAGAGTGAGTGTTACTAAGTAATATTAGGCATGATCACAGATGACTCAGAAATTTATTTTCAGGGTCATTTGTGGTCATTTTTTATGCTCTAGCTCTTAAATGACTGAACAAGGAGGTCGACATGTATCGGATATTAAATCCAATGAATAACAATGTTTCTCTTGTGCGGAATAGCAAGGGAGAGGAGTTGATTGTAGTTGGTAAGGGTATTTCGTTTGGTAAGAAGAAGGGAGATTTGATTTCTGAGGATCAGGTTGAAAAAGTCTTTCGGATGAAGACTGAAGAATCTCGAGAAAATTTTATGACTCTACTCAAGGATGTTCCGTTAGACTTTATTACCGTTACTTATGAAATTATCGATAATCTTTCAAAAAAATACCAATATCCTGTTCAAGAGTACCTCTACGTAACCTTAACAGACCATATCTATTGTTCTTATCAAGCGATTAGCCAAGGACGTTATAAGGATAGTAATTTACCTGATATTTCAAAGGAGTATCCTATTGCTTTTCAAATAGCTCAAGAGTCTTTTGAAATCTATAATAGTAAACTATCTGGTAATTTACCAAAGGATGAAATAAAAAGAATAGCCTACCACTTTATTAATGCCGAGGGTGAGAATGAGATCGAAGTTGCAGAAGCTATTGATAAGAGAAAGGAAATCATAAAGAAGGTTGAGAATCTTCTCAGGAGCTATGACATTCAAAGAACCCATGAAAATAATAATTTCTACGATCGTTTTATGATTCATCTAAATTATTTCTTGGATTACCTTGATCGAAGTCGGGATGATAATCAATCCTTGCTCGATATGGAAGAACATATCAAAACTACATATCCAAAAGCATTTGAAATTGGTAGCAAGATTTATGAAGTCATTGCTCAGGAAACTGGGGTAGACCTTTATAAGAGTGAACGAGTTTACCTTGTTCTACATATTCAACGTTTATTGTCATAATATTTACTAAAAAT
The DNA here is from genome assembly GCF_001074155.1 of Streptococcus pseudopneumoniae. GTDB lineage: Bacteria > Bacillota > Bacilli > Lactobacillales > Streptococcaceae > Streptococcus > Streptococcus pseudopneumoniae_A. The sequence goes on along the minus strand of NZ_JUUZ01000033.1, from coordinate 86,758 downwards.
TATATAAGGAGAAATCTATCATGAATAGAGAAGAAGTAACACTGTTAGGTTTTGAGATTGTTGCCTATGCTGGCGATGCTCGTTCAAAACTCTTAGAAGCTCTGAAAGCTGCTGAAACTGGTGATTTTGCAAAAGCGGATAGCCTAGTCGAGGAAGCTGGTTCTTGTATTGCAGAAGCTCACCACGCGCAAACTAGTCTTTTAACCAAGGAAGCTGCTGGTGACGATTTGGCTTATAGCGTGACCATGATGCATGGCCAAGATCACTTGATGACAACTATTTTGCTAAAAGATTTGATGCATCATTTAATTGAACTTTATAAAAGAGGAGCTAAATAATGAATAAGTTAATTGCCTTTATCGAGAAAGGAAAACCTTTCTTTGAAAAACTATCTCGTAATATCTATCTTCGTGCTATTCGTGATGGATTTATCGCAGGAATGCCAGTCATTCTATTCTCAAGTATTTTTATCTTAATTGCCTTTGTACCAAATTCATGGGGATTCCAGTGGTCAGATGATGTAGTGGCACTATTGATGAAACCTTATAGCTATTCAATGGGTATTCTCGCACTTTTGGTTGCTGGTACGACTGCTAAATCATTAACAGACTCTGTTAACCGTAGCATGGAAAAAACCAACCAAATCAACTATATGTCAACTCTATTAGCTGCTATTGTTGGTTTATTGATTTTGGCAGCTGATCCAATTGAAGGTGGCTTTGCAACAGGTTTCCTCGGAACAAAAGGTTTGCTTTCAGCTTTTCTAGCAGCCTTTGTGACTGTAGCAATCTATAAAGTTTGTGTGAAGAATAATGTTACTATTCGAATGCCTGACGAAGTTCCACCAAATATCTCACAGGTCTTTAAAGATGTTATTCCATTTACGCTTTCTGTCGTTTCCCTTTACGGTCTTGACTTACTTGCTCGTCAATTTGTTGGCGCAAGTGTAGCAGAATCAATCGGAAAATTCTTTGCACCTCTATTCTCAGCAGCTGATGGTTATGTTGGTATTACGATTATTTTCGGTGCTTTTGCTTTCTTCTGGTTTATTGGTATCCATGGACCTTCTATCGTTGAGCCTGCAATTGCTGCTATTACATATGCCAATGCTGAAGTAAATATGAACCTTCTCCAACAAGGTATGCACGCTGATAAGATCCTTACATCTGGTACACAAATGTTCATCGTCACTATGGGTGGTACAGGAGCAACCCTTGTAGTTCCATTCATGTTTATGTGGTTGTGTAAGTCTAAGCGTAACCGTGCCATCGGACGTGCTTCAGTAGTTCCTACATTCTTCGGTGTAAACGAACCAATCTTATTTGGTGCACCACTTGTTTTGAACCCAATCTTCTTTATCCCATTCATCTTTGCACCAATTGCAAACGTATGGATCTTTAAGTTCTTTATTGAAACACTTGGCATGAACTCATTTACTGCCAACCTTCCATGGACTACACCAGGACCTCTTGGTATTGTTCTTGGTACAAACTTCCAGTTCTTATCATTCGCTCTTGCAGCATTATTAATTGTAGTAGACGTTGTTATCTACTATCCATTCCTCAAGGTTTATGATGAACAAATTCTTGAAGAAGAACGTTCAGGTAAAGCTAATGATGAATTAAAAGAAAAAGTAGCTGCAAACTTTAACACTGCAAAAGCAGATGCTATTCTTGAAAAAGCTGGAGTAGATTCAGCACAGAATACAATTACTGAAGAAACAAACGTCCTCGTTCTTTGTGCGGGTGGAGGAACAAGTGGTCTTCTTGCCAATGCTTTGAATAAAGCCGCAGAAGAGTATAAAGTTCCAGTTAAAGCTGCAGCAGGTGGCTATGGAGCCCACCGTGAAATGTTACCAGAGTTTGATTTGGTTATCTTAGCACCACAAGTTGCTTCAAATTTTGAGGATATGAAAGCTGAAACAGATAAACTAGGCATCAAATTGGCGAAAACAGAAGGTGCTCAGTACATCAAGTTAACCCGTGATGGAAAAGGCGCTCTCGCATTTGTTCAAGCTCAATTCGATTAACGATAGGGACTGTGAAACAGTCTCCTATCGTAACGGCAATCGCTATGGCGATTTTCCTAATCGCCTTGTTAATTCGTCGGTAAAAATATATCGTTTTTACCTCCTCATGTCACAATTCGGTGGCTTGGAACAAGAAGTGAGATGGAGATGGATGCTTCACTAACTCCTCTCCACTCACTTTTTATTTTATTCAATCAAGAAATAGGTGAAAAAATGACAAAAACACTTCCTAAAGATTTTATTTTTGGTGGCGCAACAGCTGCTTATCAAGCAGAAGGAGCTACCCATACTGATGGTAAAGGTCCTGTCGCTTGGGACAAATATCTAGCAGATAACTATTGGTATACTGCTGAACCAGCAAGTGATTTCTACCATAAATATCCAGTAGATTTAAAATTAGCTGAGGAATACGGGGTCAACGGTATCCGTATTTCCATCGCTTGGTCTCGAATCTTCCCGACTGGGTATGGAGAAGTGAATCCTAAAGGCGTTGAGTTCTACCATAACTTATTTGCTGAATGCCACAAACGCCATGTGGAGCCTTTTGTAACTCTTCACCACTTTGATACTCCTGAAGCTCTTCACTCAAACGGAGACTTCTTGAATCGTGAAAATATCGAACACTTCGTAGATTATGCTGCCTTCTGTTTTGAAGAATTCCCAGAAGTCAACTACTGGACTACTTTCAATGAAATCGGCCCAATCGGTGACGGTCAATACTTGGTCGGTAAATTCCCACCAGGTATTCAATATGACCTCGCGAAAGTCTTCCAATCCCACCACAATATGATGGTTTCACATGCTCGAGCTGTCAAACTCTACAAGGATAAAGGCTATAAAGGTGAAATCGGGGTTGTTCACGCCCTTCCAACTAAGTATCCATTGGATCCTAAAAATCCTGCAGACGTTCGTGCTGCTAAGTTGGAAGATATCATCCACAACAAATTTATCTTGGATGCAACCTACCTTGGACACTATTCAGATGCAACAATGGAAGGCGTAAACCACATCTTATCCGTCAATGGTGGTAGCTTGGATCTTCGTGACGAAGACTTTGCAGCACTTGAAGCAGCTAAAGATTTGAACGACTTCCTTGGAATTAACTACTACATGAGTGACTGGATGGAAGCATTTGATGGTGAAACTGAAATCATCCACAATGGTAAAGGGGAGAAAGGAAGCTCTAAATACCAAATTAAAGGTGTTGGTCGTCGTGTAGCTCCTGACTATGTACCTCGCACTGACTGGGACTGGATTATCTACCCTCAAGGGCTATATGATCAGATCATGCGTGTGAAGGCGGATTATCCAAACTACAAGAAAATCTATATCACAGAAAACGGACTTGGCTACAAAGATGAATTTGTGGACAACACTGTTTACGATGATGGCCGTATTGATTATGTGAAACAACATTTGGAAGTATTGTCTGATGCGATTGCCGATGGTGCAAACGTCAAAGGATACTTCATTTGGTCACTCATGGACGTCTTCTCTTGGTCAAATGGTTACGAAAAACGTTATGGACTCTTCTACGTTGATTTCGATACACAAGAACGTTATCCTAAGAAATCAGCTCATTGGTACAAGAAATTAGCTGAAACTCAAGTGATTGAATAGTACTAATAGTCATTAGGTATAGAATTAGAGTGAGGAAAGTTCATGCTGAAAGATTTTATCAAATCAGTCTATGAAAAAGTTTATATTATTAACTTTGAACAGTGTTCGCATATACCATCCTTGACCAAGGACCAACTTGCAAGTCTTGGAAAATGGTATGTCTCAACAGGCAAGGAGTGGCTTTGTCATTCAGACTATGAACTTGAAGAATTTCAAAAAATATTTTTAAGTTTTGTCAATGCTGATGATAATGATAACATTTCCTTTGATTCGGATTTTATGCCATTTCAACACTAATATAATAAGCTCATCAAGTTGATGGGCTTATTTTTGTGAGAGTGTTAAATTATTTTGGAGTAAAAAATAAAGCATTCGTTAGTCGAATGCTTTATTGAGGTTTGATGATATTAGTTTGTTTTGATAAATCTTGAAGGGTTTCCTCTCTAAGTTTTGAATCCGAAATAATCGTATCAATATTAGCGATATTATAGAAAGTATAAAAATCAAACTTATTAAATTTACTGTGGTCGGCTAAGAGAATTTTTTTATTAGCATTATTTAATGCTAGTTTTTGAACTTCACCTTCATCTTCGCTAAAAGTAGCGATAGAATAATCTTTTATACCATTGCAACTAACAAAAGCTTTAGAGAATTGAAGACTTTCGATATCTTGGAGCGTTAAGGTTCCAACAAAAGCACCAGTGATTTCTCGATAATTTCCACCAATCAAAATTAAATCAGTCAGTTTTCGTTCATTCAAGATAATGAAAACAGGAAGGCTATTTGTTACTACACGAATATTATCTATCGGAAGTTCACGCGCAAAGAACTCAAGAGTAGTACCTGGACCGATAAAAATCGTTTCTCTTTCTTCGACTAAATGACCAGCAAACTTTGCGATTTCTTGTTTTTCAGCAATCTGAAGACCTTGTTTTTCGATATTCGAGCGTTCATTTGCTAATAGAGAACCAGAACGAAGTTTTTCAGCGCCTCCATGCACTCGAACAAGTAGATCTTTGTCAGCTAACTCTTGCAGATAACGTCGAGCAGTCATATCAGAAATATCTAAACGATTCATTATTTCTTTGACTGTGATGGTTCCTCTTGTATTGACAATCTCTAAAATCACATCTAGTTTTTCTTGTTTTAGCATTGAATCACCCCCGTTTCCAATATCATTTTATCACATTTTAAACATCTAAGCAACTTAAATAAAACAAAAATAAACAAAAACAAAAAACATCTGTGTTTGTTTTTAACTCAGATGTTTTTATATTTTTTAATTAGTCTAATCCGTAGTTATAATCATCGTCCTGCATAGCTTCAACTTCACCAAGTAGATATCCGTTACCAACTTGAGAGAAGAAGTCGTGGTTGGATGTACCAGTAGAAATCCCGTTCATAACTATTGGATTGACATCGTCAGCTGAGTCAGGGAAGAGAGGATCTTGTCCTAGGTTCATAAGAGCTTTATTGGCGTTGTAGCGAAGGAATGTTTTCACTTCATCGGTCCAACCAACACCATCATAAAGGCTTTCTGTATATCCTTCTTCGTTTTCATACAGTGTGTAGAGAAGGTCATACATCCAATCTTTTAACTTTTCTTGCTCTTCTTCAGGTAATTCGTTGAAACCAAGTTGGAATTTATAACCAATATATGTTCCATGAACTGACTCGTCCCGAATGATGAGTTTGATGATTTCAGCAACGTTTGCCAACTTGTTATTTCCTAGATAGTAGAGTGGAGTAAAGAAACCAGAGTAGAAGAGGAAGGTTTCAAGGAATACACTAGCCACTTTCTTTTCAAGTGGTGTTCCGTTAAGGTAAATCTCATTGATGATTTGTGCCTTTTTCTGAAGATATGGGTTTGTATCAGTCCATTCAAAGATTTCTTCAATCTCAGTCTTGGTATTCAAGGTTGAGAAAATAGAAGAATAAGATTTAGCGTGGACAGATTCCATAAATTGAATGTTGTTAAACACAGCTTCCTCATGTGGTGTACGGATATCTGCGCGTAACGCTTGAACCCCTGTTTCAGACTGCATGGTATCCAAAAGTGTCAAACCGCCAAAGACTTTTCCTACCAAGTCTTTTTCTTTATTTGATAACTTTCTCCAGTCATCTAAGTCATTAGATAAGGGAATACGTGTATCCAACCAAAATTGTTCAGTTAGTTTTTCCCATGTTGATTTATCGATGACATCTTCGATGGCATTCCAGTTAATGGCTTTGTAGTAAGTTTCCATTACAAATCTCTTTCTTTTGATTTAATTAAAATAGTGATGAATGTTCTAGCCTTATGTGATTGGGTTACCGCACAAAAAGTCGGTACTCCGACTTTTTGATGTTACCCTATCTTTGTAAACAAGATTTTAGTGAGATTTTAAATTACACAGCTTTCACATTGGTTAGCACCAACTTCACCGCCGTCATCTGTGTAGGTACGAACGTAGTAGATAGACTTAATGCCCTTGTTAAAGGCGTAGTTACGAAGGATAGATAGGTCACGTGTTGTTTGTTTGTTCTCTTTCTTCCATTCGTAAAGACCTGTTGGGATATCACTACGCATGAAGAGAGTAAGTGAAAGCCCTTGGTCTACGTGCTCAGTTGCAGCAGCATAGACATCGATAACTTTACGCATATCCATGTCATAGGCAGAAGTGTAGTAAGGAATAGTTTCAGTTGATAATCCTGCAGCAGGATAGTAAATCTTACCAATTTTCTTCTCTTGACGTTCTTCAATACGTTGAGTAATTGGGTGGATAGAAGCAGACACATCATTGATGTAGCTGATAGAACCATTTGGTGCTACAGCAAGACGGTTTTGGTGGTAAAGTCCATCTGCTTTAACTTTATCACGAAGTTCAGCCCAATCAGCTGCAGACGGGATAAAGATTCCTTCAAAGAGTTCTTTAACACGATCAGATTTTGGAACAAATTGACCAGACGTATACTTATCGAAATAAGTACCATTTGCATAGTCTGATTTCTCAAAGTTGTGGAAGGTAATGCCACGTTCACGCGCAATATTGTTTGATTCTACCAAAGTCCAGTAATTCAAAAGCATAAAGTAGATGCTTGTAAATTCAACCGACTCAGGAGATCCATATTCGATTAATTGCTGAGCAAGATAGCTGTGAAGCCCCATGGCACCAAGTCCAAATGTATGAGCTTGGCTATTTCCGTGGTCGATAGTTGGAACAGCAACGATGTGAGAGCTATCTGTTACAAAGGTCAAAGCGCGAACCATTGCACGAATAGAACGTCCAAAGTCAGGTGATGTCATCATATTTACAACGTTGGTTGAACCAAGGTTACATGAAACGTCAGTACCCATTTGAAGGAATTCTTGCGCATCGTTGATAAGACTTGGCTCTTGGACTTGAAGAATTTCTGAACACAAGTTACTCATGATAATCTTACCATCGACAGGATTTACACGGTTAGCAGTATCGATATTGACTACATAAGGATAGCCAGATTCTTGTTGCAATTTAGAAATTTCTGTTTCCAAATCACGCGCTTTGATTTTTGTCTTACGAATATTTGGATTTGCCACCAATTCATCGTATTTTTCTGTGATATCGATGTAGTTAAAAGGTACACCATACTCTTTTTCAACAGAATAAGGACTGAAGAGGTACATTTCCTCATTCTTACGTGCTAATTCGTAGAATTTATCTGGTACCACAACACCAAGTGAAAGAGTCTTGACACGAACTTTTTCATCAGCATTTTCTTTCTTAGTAGAAAGGAAAGCGATAATATCTGGGTGGAAGACGTTAAGGTAAACAACCCCAGCACCTTGACGTTGACCAAGTTGGTTAGAGTAAGAGAAGCTGTCTTCGAAAAGCTTCATAACGGGTACGACACCAGAAGCAGCACCTTCATACCCTTTGATAGGCGCTCCAGCTTCACGAAGGTTGCTGAGGGAAATTCCGACACCACCACCGATACGTGAAAGTTGAAGAGCAGAGTTGATAGAACGTCCAATAGAGTTCATATCATCTGTTACCTGAATCAAAAAACATGATACCAATTCACCACGACGTGCACGGCCCGCATTCAAGAAAGAAGGTGTAGCAGGCTGGTAACGCTGGTGGATGATTTCATTGGCAATATCAATTGCGATAGCTTCGTCACCATCAGCAAAGTAAAGAGCGTTAAAGAAGACACGGTCTTCCATGCTTTCAAGATAGTACTCTCCGTCATTAGTTTTCAAGGCATATTGATTGTAAAACTTGTATGCTGCCATGAAAGACTTGAATTGGAAGTTTTGATCCTTAATAAATAGGTAAAGCTCTTCTAAGAATTCTGGACGATATTTCTTGATAAACGCTGTTTCGATATAGTCTTGTTTAATAAGGTAATCGATTTTATCAGTGATAGAATCAAAAACCATAGAATTTGGTACAACATTTTCTTTAAAGAAAGCGTCCAAGGCTTCTTTATCTTTGTGGAGCATGATTTGTCCATTAACAGGACGGTTGATTTCATTATTTAGACGGAAGTAAGTTACATCCTCAAGTTGTTTTAATCCCATAAAATTTCCTTTAATTTATTACAAAAGAAAGGCTTCTAAGATTGACATAGAAGCTTTTAATCCTGATACTTAAGCAAGTTCTTTAAGTTTTGCTGGTTGGAAACCAGAGAAAACTTCAGTTGGTGTTTGAATGATAGGAGCAGCGTTGAAGCCTAGCTCTTTAACTTGTTCAATAAATTCAGGTTGTTCATCAAGATTGATTTCGCGATATGCGATGTTGTTACTATCTAAGAATCGTTTGGTCATTTTACATTGAACACAATTGTTTTTAGAATAAACGGTTACCATTCTGTAACTCCTCTTTCAAAATTTAATTACTTCTTAAGTATATCAGAAAAAAAATCTTTGTCAACGAAGAAAAACTAAATATTGTAGAATTTTTTTAGATGAGAGTTATCTAAACACAATATATAGTGATTGCAAAAAATAAAACCCATAAATAACAGCGTTTTCTAAATGTTAAAATTTTAAAAAACTATATGATGTATTTTGATACATAAAATAGAAGATTTTCAGCAAGTTATCTGAAAGGAAAAAGAAGAAATCCCATAAAATACTTGAAAAAATTCCTAGAAGGTGATATAATATCAAATTGTAAGGGTTATCAGATATAACTCAAAAAGAAAACATTTAAAGGAGAGTCAAATTATGGCTTCTAAAGATTTCCACGTAGTGGCAGAAACAGGTATTCACGCACGTCCAGCAACATTGTTGGTACAAACTGCTAGCAAATTTGCTTCAGATATTACTCTTGAGTACAAAGGTAAATCAGTTAACCTTAAATCTATCATGGGTGTTATGAGCCTTGGTGTTGGTCAAGGTGCTGACGTTACAATCACTGCTGAAGGTGCAGACGCTGATGACGCTATCGCTGCTATCTCAGAAACAATGGAAAAAGAAGGATTGGCATAAGGATATGACAGAAATGCTTAAAGGAATCGCAGCATCTGATGGTGTTGCAGTTGCTAAAGCATATCTACTCGTTCAACCGGATTTATCATTCGAGACTATTACAGTCGAAGATACAAATGCAGAAGAGGCTCGTTTGGATGTTGCTCTTGAAGCTTCTCAAAACGAGCTTTCTCTTATCCGCGAGAAGGCTGTAGGTACGCTTGGTGAAGAAGCGGCGCAAGTATTTGACGCTCACTTGATGGTTCTTGCTGACCCTGAATTGATCGGTCAGATTAAAGAAACAATTCGTGCTAAGAAAGTAAATGCGGAAGCAGGTCTGAAAGAAGTTACAGACATGTTTATCACAATCTTTGAAGGCATGGAAGACAACCCGTACATGCAGGAACGTGCAGCGGATATTCGTGACGTTACCAAACGTGTTTTGGCAAATCTTCTTGGCAAGAAATTGCCAAACCCAGCTTCTATTAATGAAGAAGTAATTGTGATTGCACATGACTTGACTCCGTCTGATACTGCTCAATTAGATAAAAACTTTGTAAAAGCTTTTGTAACAAACATTGGTGGACGTACAAGTCACTCAGCTATCATGGCTCGTACACTTGAAATTGCAGCTGTATTGGGTACAAACAACATCACTGAACTTGTAAAAGATGGTGACATTTTGGCTGTTTCAGGTATTTCAGGTGAAGTGGTTATCAACCCAACTGAAGAACAAATTGCAAAATTCAAAGCAGCTGGTGAAGCTTACGCTAAACAAAAAGCCGAATGGGCTCTTTTGAAAGATGCTAAAACTGTTACTGCTGATGGTAAACACTTCGAGTTGGCAGCTAATATCGGTACACCTAAAGACGTTGAAGGTGTGAACGAAAATGGTGCCGAAGCTGTTGGTCTCTACCGTACAGAATTCTTGTACATGGATTCTCAAGATTTCCCAACGGAAGACGATCAATACGAAGCTTACAAAGCAGTTCTTGAAGGTATGAACGGTAAACCTGTTGTTGTTCGTACAATGGATATCGGTGGGGATAAAGAACTTCCTTACTTCGATCTTCCTAAAGAAATGAACCCATTCTTGGGCTACCGTGCTTTACGTATCTCAATCTCTGAAACTGGTAACCAAATGTTCCGTACACAATTGCGTGCTTTGCTTCGTGCATCTGTTCACGGTAAATTGCGTATCATGTTCCCAATGGTTGCTTTGTTGAAAGAGTTCCGTACTGCTAAAGCTATTCTTGAAGAAGAAAAAGCAAAATTGGTTGCTGAAGGTGTTGCTGTTGCGGATGATATCCAAGTTGGTATCATGATTGAAATTCCTGCAGCAGCTATGCTTGCAGACCAATTTGCCAAAGAAGTTGATTTCTTCTCAATCGGTACAAACGACTTGATCCAATACACAATGGCTGCTGACCGTATGAACGAACAAGTTTCATACCTTTACCAACCATACAATCCATCAATCCTTCGCTTGATCAACAATGTTATCAAAGCAGCTCACGCTGAAGGTAAATGGGCTGGTATGTGTGGTGAGATGGCTGGTGACCAAACAGCTGTTCCACTACTTGTCGGAATGGGATTGGATGAGTTCTCAATGTCAGCTACTTCAGTACTTCGTACACGTAGCTTGATGAAGAAACTTGACACAGCTAAGATGCAAGAATACGCTAACCGTGCTCTTACTGAATGTTCAACAATGGAAGAAGTTCTTGAACTCTCTAAAGAATACGTTAACTTTGATTAAAAACATTAAAACCTTGTAGAACTAAACTACAAGGTTTTTTTGTACTATTATTTAAAAAGTCCACCTGTAAAATTTTCTAAAAATATGGTAAAATAGACAAAGGAAAAATACGGAGGCAACTATGCAAAACAGACCAATCATTATCGGAGTAACAGGGGGATCTGGTGGAGGAAAAACCAGTGTTTCTAAAGCAATCTTATCCCATTTCCCAAATGAAAAAATTGCCATGATTGAGCATGATTCCTACTATAAAGATCAATCTCATTTAACCTTTGAAGAACGTATTAAGACTAATTATGACCATCCTTTTGCTTTTGATACTGACTTGATGATTGCGCAAATCAAAGAATTGTTGGCGGGGCGTCCTGTTGATATTCCTACATATGATTATGCTGCCCATACAAGAAGCTCGAAAACCTATCGTCAAGAACCTCAAGATGTCTTTATTGTTGAAGGAATTTTGGTTTTGGAAGACAAACGTCTTCGTGATTTGATGGATATCAAGATTTTCGTTGATACAGATGATGATGTCCGTATCATTCGTCGTATTAAGCGTGATATGGAAGAGCGTGGTCGTAGTTTGGATAGCGTTATTGATCAGTATCTTGGCGTCGTAAAACCTATGTATCATCAATTTATCGAGCCAACAAAGCGTTATGCTGATATTGTGATACCTGAAGGTGTAACCAATACCGTAGCTATTGATTTATTGACAACAAAGATTGAAAAGATTTTAGAAGAAGCTCGTTTAGCCCAGTAATAGAAATAAAAAACTGTATCTCTTGATACAGTTTTTATTGTTTAATTTTTTCAAGTCTCGGAACAATGACGAGAGTTAAGAGGGCTGAGATAATTAATTCTGCGATTGAATTTGTTGAGATAACAGTCGCTAATAGTTTTTGAATATTTCCATCAAAAACATTACCAAAGAGAAAGAAGATACCGCCTAAGACAAAAACTGTATTCGTGAGTGAACCAAGTGCACCTGCAAAGATGAGTCCAGCTCTTCCCTTTAGTAGTTTATAGACGAAATAAGGGGTCAAACCGATTAAGATACGAGGAACAATTGCGATCACAACTGAATAGAAGTTACCATTTGGTACAAATGGTGAGAAGAGATAGCTTGTTGGCAGGATTGTGAGAGTATTAACCGTTAAGCTAAGCATTCCCATCAAGAAACCTAAGGTTGCGCCGATTCTTGGTCCGTAGATAATACTTGCAATAATTACTGGAATGTGAACGATGGTTGGTTTGATTGGAAAGGGAAGTACATTAAATAAAATCGAGCTTAGTAAATGAATAACAATCATAATAGCAAAAAAGATAGCGATTGGAGCAATATTAGAGCGTTTGTTCATGAATTTTATCCTTTATTTCTTGTAAAATAGTTTCGAGATCAGCGAGAGCACCACGACCTGTATCCCCACAGGCCAGTAGAGAATCTTTGGGAGAAATAATAGTATAACCATAATCTTCTAAAGTTTTAAGATTAGCTTGGGTCGCAGGGTGGTCATACATCTTTGTGTTCATAGCTGGAGCCAATAGTTTAGGTACAAAGTGTGGCAAAGCAAGAGCAGTAGCAGTCACCATATTGTCAGCAAAACCGTGAGCTAATTTAGCGATTGTATTGGCTGTCGCAGGAACTACGATAAATAAATCTGTTTCTTTTCCTATTTGAATGTGATTCACTTGATCTGGAAAAGGTTCCTGCATGACATCGAGATGTACAGTATTTTGTGATAGTACTTGTAAAGTTAATGGCTGAATGAATTCTGTTGCTGACTGAGTCATAAGAACAGTAACAGAATGCCCCTGTTTTTTTAAAGAACTAACTAGGTCAACTGTCTTGTATGCAGCAATAGATCCTGTAATAGCGAGTGTAATACGGGCCATAAAATTCCTTTCATTTAGTCATAACTTTTGATTTTCTCGAGGAGTAAATCAGCAATTTCATATTTACTCATAGCAGTTTGGAAAGAATTTTTTTCAACTAAGTAAGCCTTATGTTGCTCGCTACTAATCTGAGTAAGGTCGTTTGCGACAATTAAATCAGCTTGGTTCTTTTCAAGACTTTCCCTCGCAATTTGAATCAGATGTTCCTGGCTGACATCAACCAGTAATTTAAATCCAATCAGGTGAATGTTAGGGTTCCATTCTTTAACAAGAGATATGATTTTTGGATTCTTCTTAAGAAATAGAACCTGAACATCTTCCTTAGAAGAGATTTTTGTTTCCTGATTTTTCTTATCTAAAAACTCTGTTAAATCTTGACTAGCTTCAACCTCATCAAAACCAGCCATATAGACAGGAGTGTAATCTGATACAGCCATAGAATGGATTAAGACCTGGTAGTCCATAACCTTATCTTTCATGACTTGTTGCAAATCAGCTGTATTTTTAATTTCGATGATGGTCAAGTTTGGATGACTAACTGGCTTAACTGCCTGAAGAGTGGTAATCAAACAAACTTCATGGCCAGCCTTTAGAAGAGTCTCGGTGATAATTTTTCCAAGTTTACCGGAAGAGTGATTGGTAATAGAACGAACTCTATCAATTTTTTCACTTGTACCACCAGAAGTAACTAAAATTTTCATAGAACTATTGTACAAAAAAATGAGCATTAAGTAAAATGAAAGCGATATAACAAGGATCGAAAATAGGATGTTAATCCATAGTTAAAATCTATAAAGGCATATAAAAATTTAAATAGAGATAAAGAAAGCCTGTTATTTAGCCATATTCACGAACGTTACTAATCATAATGACTGTTAAAAATCTTGTTTTATGATATAATGAATTAACACATTAGAGGCTAGAGGAGTTTTTTATGAAAACAGATATTGAAATTGCACAGAGTATTGAGTTAAAACCAATCGTTGATGTTGTTGAGAAACTTGGTATTTCATACGATGATTTGGAGTTGTATGGAAAGTACAAGGCTAAACTAAGCTTTGATAAAATCCGTGAGGTTGAGAGCAGCCCAGTAGGTAAGTTGATTCTTGTTACAGCTATCAACCCAACACCTGCTGGTGAAGGAAAGTCAACCATTACCATTGGTCTTGCAGATGCTTTGAACAAGATTGGTAAGAAAACTATGATTGCCATTCGCGAACCTTCACTTGGTCCTGTTATGGGTATTAAAGGTGGAGCTGCTGGGGGTGGTTATGCCCAAGTGTTACCAATGGAAGACATCAACCTTCACTTTACTGGTGATATGCACGCAATCACAACTGCCAACAATGCTCTTTCTGCCTTGATTGACAATCACTTACACCAAGGAAATGAGCTAGGAATCGATCAACGTCGTATTCTCTGGAAACGTGTTGTCGACTTGAATGACCGTGCTCTTCGCCATGTAACTGTTGGTCTTGGTGGTCCACTTAATGGTATTCCACGTGAAGATGGATTTGATATCACAGTTGCTTCAGAGATCATGGCTATCCTTTGCTTGGCTACTGATATTGAAGATTTGAAACGTCGTTTGGCTAATATCGTCATCGGCTACCGTTATGATCGCACACCAGTTTCAGTTGGTGATTTACAGGTTGAGGGTGCCTTAGCATTGATTTTGAAAGATGCTATCAAACCCAACTTGGTGCAAACAATCTATGGTACACCAGCATTCGTACACGGTGGTCCTTTTGCAAATATTGCCCACGGTTGTAACTCTGTATTGGCAACTTCAACAGCACTTCACTTAGCTGATTACACAGTAACTGAGGCTGGTTTTGGTGCAGACCTTGGTGCAGAGAAGTTCCTAGATATCAAAACTCCTAACTTACCAACAGCTCCAAGTGCAGTAGTCATTGTAGCGACTCTTCGTGCCCTTAAAATGAATGGTGGAGTTGCTAAAGATGCTCTGACAGAGGAAAATGTAGAAGCAGTACGTGCTGGATTTGCAAACTTGAAACGCCACGTTGAGAATATCCGTAAGTTCGGTATTCCAGCGGTTGTTGCTATCAATGAATTTGTTTCTGATACAGAAGCTGAAATCGCGGCCTTGAAAGAACTTTGTGCTTCAATCGATGTACCAGTCGAATTAGCTAGCGTATGGGCTGATGGAGCTGAAGGAGGAGTTGCTCTAGCTGAAACTCTCGTAAAAACAATCGACGAAAACCCAGCAAACTACACACGTCTCTATGAAAACGAACTTTCTGTTCAAGAAAAAATCGAAAAGATTGTTACTGAAATTTACCGTGGTAGCAAGGTTAACTTTGAGAAGAAAGCTCAAACACAAATTACTCAAATCGTTCAAAACGGATGGGACAAATTGCCAATCTGTATGGCCAAAACTCAATACAGTTTCTCAGATAACCCTAACGCTCTTGGAGCACCTGAAAACTTTGAAATTACTATTCGTGAATTGGTACCAAAACTTGGTGCAGGCTTCATCGTTGCCTTAACTGGTGATGTCATGACTATGCCTGGACTTCCAAAACGTCCTGCCGCTCTCAACATGGATGTTGAAAGCGATGGAACTGTTCTTGGATTATTCTAATTCAAACACAAAAGACAACCTCTTTGATAAGGTTGTCTTTTTAACTACAAAAAAACTCCTAGAAATCATCTAGGAGTTTAGTTTTTATTTCATAGTTGGGAAAAGAAGTACATCACGGATAGTGGTAGTATCTGTGAGTAACATGCAGAGACGGTCGATACCGATTCCCAAACCACCTGTTGGCGGCATACCATATTCAAGGGCTTCGATGTAGTCGTAGTCAATGCCTGTCGCTTCATCGTCACCAAGTTCTTTGGCTTTGGCTTGGGCTTCAAAACGACTAAGCTGGTCGATTGGGTCGTTCAACTCAGTAAAGGCATTCCCGTATTCTTTAGTCATGATGAAGAGTTCAAAACGGTCGGTGAAACGTTCATCTTCAGGATTTTTCTTAGCAAGTGGTGATACAGCAACTGGGTGACCATAGACAAAGGTTGGTTGAATTAAAGTTTCTTCTACAAACTCTTCAAAGAAAGCATTGATGATATGACCAACTTCTGTGTAGTGTTTTTCAACTGGAACTTTCTTCTCAGCTGCGATAGCTTTAGCTTCTTCGAAAGTCATATCTTGCCAGAAATCAACCCCTGTGATTTCCTTAATGGCATCCACCATGTGTACACGTTTAAATGGTTCGTTAAGTTTTATCTCAGTTCCTTGATAGATAACTGGAGCGTCGCCTTTAACAGCTTTTGCAACGTGTTGAATAATACCTTCAGTCAAGTCCATGATATCTTGGAAGTCTGCATAAGCTTGGTAAACCTCGATAGAAGTGAACTCAGGGTTGTGTGTAGCGTCCATACCTTCATTACGGAAGATACGTCCGATTTCGTAAACACGTTCCATACCACCGACGATAAGTCGTTTCAAGTGAAGCTCAGTCGCGATACGAAGTACCATATCAATGTTCTGTGCATTGTGGTGAGTGATAAACGGACGAGCAGCAGCACCACCAGCTTCATTGTGAAGAACAGGTGTTTCAACTTCAAGGAATCCTTTTTGGTCTAAGTAACGACGGATTTCAGAAATGATTTTTGAACGAGTAACAAAGCGTTCAAAGCTTTCGCGATTAGAAATCAAATCCAAGTAACGTTTACGATAAATGGTTTCAACGTCTGTTAAACCGTGAAATTTCTCTGGAAGGGGACGAAGGGCTTTAGACAAGTGCGTGATATGAGTCGCCTTGATAGAAAGTTCTCCCATATCTGTACGCATAACTTCACCTTCGACACCAAGGAAGTCACCTAAATCTGCTTTCTTGAATATTTCGTAGTTTTCTTCACCGACAGCATCTTTACGAACGTAGATTTGGATTTGACCTTCGCGGTCTTGAAGGTGAGCAAAACCGACTTTACCCTTACCACGTTTTGTTACTAAACGCCCAGCGATAGTAGCAGTTTCGTTCAATTCATGTAGTTGTTCTTTATCAAGGTCAGCAAATTTATCTTTTAGTTCTTGAGAGTTAGCAGTACGTTCAAAACGTTTACCGAAAGGATCAATTCCTTGTTCACGAAGCGCAGCCATTTTTTCACGACGAACGATCTGCTGGTCATTCAATTCTTCCATATGTTCTGTTGACATGTGTTCCTCCTAATGAAATTCAAATTTTGAAATAATAAATCAATTTTTCACGGTACTCCCATTTTATCATAAAAAGTTAAGAAATTCACGGATATTCTATAAAAACTAAAAAGAACTTGACGTAATAGATCAAGTTCAATTATTTTTTTGATAAGAGGTATCGTTCCAAGTCTTAAGAGTAAATTTTTCAAAGTCGTCAGTCTCTAAAATTGTTAGACTTGCATTAGCCAAACCTCCATCTTTACGAAGCAGAGCTTCCTGATAGCCTATAAGCGTTCGAAGACTAGCAGTAAGGTTCGCTCCATGACCGACTAGTAATAGGTGCTCTGACTTAGAATTTTTTAAGGACTTGATAAATTGGATGGTGCGCTGAGTTGTAGTGTAAAGTGATTCAGCTTCAAACATGCGAGTATCAAATTTAGCTAAGTTTGTTTTAAAGGCTTGAATTTGCTGAGGGTAGATAGCATTTAAAGTCGCAATTTTTAGACCTTCCAGTTTACCGAGGTGCCATTCTCTGAGTTCGGGAACACTTTCTAAGGGACATGGATTTGTCAGTTGACTTTGGATAATCTCAGCTGATTTTACCGCTCTTGGTAAATCACTAGAATAAATCTTGTCAAAAGGGATATCTTTAAGATACTGGCCCAGGTCTTTTAAAGTTTCAATAGATTCAGGGAGAAGAGGGGAATCTCCACCAGCGCCTTGAAAACGACCTTCTAGATTCCAGACTGTTTGACCATGGCGGACAAAGTAAAGTTTCATGAGTTACTTTCCTCCAAGATGTCTACAAAGCTGGCTTTTACATAGTTTGCCAGATCTTTAGGTGCGATGATGATACTGTGTCCGACCTCGCCAGCAGAGACAATCAATTCTTCCAATTCTAAAGCTGTTTCATCAATAAAAATAGGGTAGTTGTGTTTTTGACGGATACCTACAGGGTTATTAGCTCCATGGATATATCCAGTCGTTTTTTCTAAATCCTTTTGAGGAATCATGGCAACTTTTTTATTACCAGAAATCTTTGCTAATTTCTTTTCAGAAAGGTGTTCGGTGATAGGAACAATTCCTATTACCGGACCAGTCTTATCACCCAATAATGCTAAGGTCTTAAAGATATGATTTCTATCATAACCAGAAGGAAGTTCTCCTTCTAAAGCATTGATTTGAATACCTTGATGGTCAACACCTGCCTTAGTCAAAATTTGCTCTACTAAGGTTTTTTTAACTTTAACTTTAACTTTCTTAGCCATTATTTGTATTTATCCTCCAACTGACTCATCCAGATACCTAACCAAATGCCAAGAGCAAAAAAGAAGGCAACAATCACATAAGACACAAGAGATAAACCACTGTAGTTAATGCTTTCAGCATTACCCGCATTTGGAATCAATATCAAGAGTGTACTTGAAAGAACGATTGCAATGATGAAGTGATAAACACGAGAGTGATACTCTCGAAGAGCGTAGTCCATCAATTTTGAAAAAATAATAAGAGTAGCAGCAGCTCCAATTCCTATCGGAAGGAAGGTGCCAAATAAATCAAAAGTTTTAAATCCAGTTAACATTGGGGTATAGAGACCTAAAATCAAGAGAAGATTTGAGGGGCTCAATCCTGGAACTAAAATACCTAGAGCAAGAAGAGCACCAGCTAGGATAAAACTTGTGAAACTTGCGTTTAGTGAACCAATCACAAAGTTTAAAGCGTAAAGACCAATTCCAGAAACAATAAAGGTCACCCAAAACCAGATAAGATCGACTTTGTCTCTTTCAGAATCTTGAGTAGCCTCTTTTACAAGACTAGGGACTGTACCAATAATAGCACCCGCAAAACTCCATAAAACATAAACTTGATAATGCTCTAGTAAGTACTCAATTGGATAAGAAAATAGCCCAATACCTAGCAACATACCGATAGCAACAGGTAAGAAATAAAGAATATCTTCTTTTAGGTTTTTAAATGGATGGGCAAGAAAACGAATCATTCTCTCATAGATACCCAAAATAGCCGCTAGAACACCACCAGAAATACCTGGTAAAATAAAACCAAGTGCGATAACAATACCTTTAATTATTTTTGAAATCCAAGATAACATAAACTCTCTCCGTATTTATTCTCTAAAATTCTCTTCTTGTATTATATCACATAGTAAGAGAAATAAAAAAAGCAAGCAGAAGTAATATCTGGCTTGCTAAATAAATTTAAGGTTTTAAGAATAATTTTCTAAATGTCTCTTGCTTATCTTTTGACAAAGAAATAAGATTTAGGTCTAGATGGTGTTCGAATCCAACCAGTTTACCCTTTGAGGTGTATTGATGAAGATCAAAGTCAAGGTCTGTATTTGGTGAACTTTCAAAGTAGCCTGAGTCAAGTCCGTAGGATGGAATCCAAATAGCAGAAAATTTATCTGTACTGATGCTATGTTCTTTCATGAAGTAAACACCAATGTATATACCAATATTTTTAGCACCAAGTGATTCTAACTTAGCACGGAATGCCTCAACTCCTTGGTTCATATCTGACATTGTTTTTTCTTCAACGTCTAACCAATAGTAACTTGGGTTGTACGGCGAAGCTGAATTATAAAATGATTCAGCAGCCTTTTCCATATCCTCTACACTTTTTCCAGATACATAGGCATATACAGCAACTGGAACATTTCTCTTTTGAAACTCAGCGATATGACTTTTATAAGCTTTATCAATACCGTTTGTATAAGATGCATCGTTCTCAGTGGTAATCTGATTTCCTCCGTGGACTCGAACAATGACACCAGAGATATTTTGAGATAAAATATCGTAATTGATTTCCGATGGTCTCTGCCAACCAGAGATATCGATGATAGGCTTATCCAAGTTATGTAGAGCTTGTGTTTCTATTTGAACTAGATTTTGTTTGGTTTTTACAGGATGTTCTTCGAATCGTGGACGATTGAGAATCAAGAGTCCTATAAAAGCAGCAAATATAATAACTATAAAAGCTGGGCGAATTTTTTTTCTCATACTCCTATAGTTTATCGTAATTTGTAAAAAAAATCAAAAAATTTACTCAAAACGGAGTAGTGACAGTCATTAGCGTTAGGTTGAGATCAGCAAATTTGTGTATCGTGAAGTAAATTGTGGTATAATAATAAAGAATTTCTATAGAAAAGAGAAAAATATGGCAAATTATGCAATTATTTTAGCAGCGGGTAAGGGTACCCGTATGAAATCAGATCTACCTAAAGTTATGCACAAGGTTGCAGGAATTTCTATGCTTGAGCATGTTTTTCGTAGTGTAGGGGCAATCAAGCCTGAAAAAACAGTAACGGTTGTTGGTCATAAGGCAGAGCTAGTTGAACAAGTTTTAGCTAGTCAAACTGATTTTGTGAGACAGTCCGAACAATTAGGAACTGGTCATGCGGTTATGATGGCCGAGCCAATTCTTGAGGGCCTTTCTGGACAAACATTGGTTATTGCTGGCGACACACCGCTAATCACTGGTGAAAGTTTAAAGAACTTGATTGATTTTCACGTAAATCATAAGAACGTAGCCACTATCCTTACCGCAGAAGCTGAAGATCCATTTGGTTATGGACGTATTGTTCGTAATGAAAATGCTGAAGTGCTACGTATCGTAGAACAAAAGGATGCGACTGATTTCGAGAAACAAATTAAAGAAATCAATACAGGTACTTATGTTTTTGATAATGCTCGTCTCTTTGAAGCTCTTAAAAACATCAATACCAATAATGCTCAAGGCGAATACTATATCACGGATGTGATTGGTATTTTCCGTGAAGCAGGAGAAAAAGTCGGAGCTTATACTCTCAAAGATTTTGATGAAAGTCTCGGAGTAAATGACCGTGTAGCGCTCGCCACAGCAGAAGCTGTTATGCGTCGTCGTATTAACCAAGCCCATATGGTAAATGGTGTTAGTTTTGTAAATCCAGAAGCAACTTATATTGATATTGATGTTGAAATTGCTCCAGATGTACAAATTGAAGCTAATGTAACCATAAAAGGTTCTAGTAAGATTGGTGCTGAGACTATTTTGACGAATGGAACTTATGTTGTCGATAGCACTATCGGTTCAGGTGCAGTGATTACCAACTCTATGATTGAGGAGAGCACAGTTGCTGATGGTGTTACAGTCGGACCTTACGCTCATATTCGTCCAGGTTCTAGCTTGGCAAAAGATGTTCATATTGGAAACTTTGTTGAGGTGAAAGGTTCTAGCATTGGAGAAAATACAAAAGCTGGCCATTTGACATACATTGGTAACTGTGAAGTTGGTAGTGACGTCAACTTTGGTGCTGGTACTATAACAGTGAACTATGATGGGAAAAATAAATTCAAGACAGTCATCGGCAACAATGTCTTTGTTGGTTCTAATTCAACCATCATTGCTCCTGTTGAACTAGGAGATAACTCTCTTGTTGGCGCAGGTTCAACCATTACTAAAGACGTGCCTGCTGATGCAATTGCCATCGGTCGTGGCCGCCAAGTTAACAAAGACGAATATGCAACTCATCTCCCTCACCATCCTAAAAACAAATAGGAGCTAACCATGGAATTTGAAGAGAAAACACTCAGCCGTAGAGAAATCTATAAAGGTCCTATTTTCCAATTGGTACAAGATCAGGTTGAACTTCCTAATGGAAAAGGGACAGTTCAACGTGATTTGATTTTCCATAATGGTGCAGTATGTGTTCTTGCAGTTACTCCAGAAAATAAGATTGTTCTCGTCAAGCAATATCGCAAGGCGATTGAAAAAGTTTCTGTTGAAATTCCTGCAGGAAAACTAGAAATTGGAGAAAATGCTGATCCTGAAGCGGCAGCCCTTCGTGAATTAGAAGAAGAAGCTGCCTACACTGGAAAACTAACTCTTTTGTATGATTTCTATTCTGCTATTGGTTTCTGTAATGAGCGATTAAAACTTTATTTGGCAAGTGATTTGAAAAAGGTTAATAATCCACGTCCACAGGATGAAGATGAAACTTTAGAATTACTTGAAGTTAGTCTTGAAGAAGCTAAACAACTGATCCAGTCTGGTCATATCTGTGATGCCAAGACTATTATGGCTATCCAGTACTGGGAATTACAAGAAAAATAGGGGAGGAACCTATGGGAAAACCTTTATTAACAGACGAAATAATCGAGCGTGCAAATCGTGGTGAAGATATCTCTGGTCCTACTTTAGTAGATGAACAAGAAACAAAGATATTATCTACTTCATCTCAACATTATAGAGCTTCACGTTCAAGTGACCATGGTTTTAGTCAAGATACCCTAACGATTGAGGTTGAACCACAAATCCATAAAAGTCGTCGAATTGAAAATACTAAGAGAAATGTTTTTAACTCAAAACTGAATAAGATTCTATTTGCTGTTATTCTTCTCTTGATTTTGCTAGTTTTAGCAATGAGATTTATTTAAGGGGAATGTCATGAAAATTGGAATTATAGCAGCTATGCCAGAAGAGCTAGTTTATCTGATTCAACATTTAGAAAACGCTCAAGAAGAGACGGTATTAGGAAATAAGTATCATACGGGTATAATTGGTTCAGTTGAGCTTGTCTTGGTGGAGAGTGGTATCGGTAAAGTCATGTCTGCTATGAGTGTTGCAATCCTAGCCGACCACTTTGAAGTAGATGCTGTCATCAATACGGGTTCAGCGGGTGCCCTTGCTGAAGGTATCTCAGTAGGAGATGTAGTGATTGCTGAAAAACTAGCCTACCACGATGTTGATGTGACTGCTTTTGGTTATGAATACGGTCAAATGGCCCAACAACCACTCTATTTCGAATCTGACAAGAAGTTTGTCAGTTTGATTCAAGAGAGTTTGTCTAAACTTAAACAAAAATGGCATTTAGGTTTGATTGCGACCGGTGATAGTTTTATTGCAGGTGAAGATAAGATTAAAGCTATAAAAGAACATTTTCCTCAAGTTCTTGCTGTTGAGATGGAAGGGGCGGCAATTGCTCAAGCAGCTCACGCGCTTAATCTACCTTTCTTAGTTGTCCGGGCCATGAGTGATAATGCTAACCACGAAGCTTCTATTTCATTTGATGAATTTATCGTAGAAGCAGGACGCAAATCGGCTCAAGCCTTGTTGACACTTTTACAATCTATTCATGATTAATATAAAAAGAACACTTGTTAGTGTTCTTTTTTTAGAAAAAAGGAAGCTTGTCTCTAATAGAGTTATTTTCAGTCTTTTTTGATATAATAGAAACATTGATTTGAAGAATAGGAAGAGAAAATGAACCCTTTATTAAACGGTATAAATGACCGACAGGCCGAAGCGGTCCAAACAACAGAAGGTCCACTGCTGATCATGGCGGGGGCTGGTTCTGGTAAAACACGAGTTTTGACCCATCGTATTGCCTACTTAATTGATGAAAAGATGGTTAATCCCTGGAATATTTTAGCCATTACCTTTACCAATAAGGCTGCTCGTGAAATGAAAGAACGTGCCTATGGGCTCAATCCAGCTACACAGGACTGTTTGATAGCGACCTTTCACTCTATGTGCGTTCGTATCTTACGTCGTGATGCGGATCATATTGGTTACAATCGTAACTTTACCATTATCGATCCAGGTGAGCAGCGAACACTGATGAAACGCATTCTCAAGCTGTTGAATTTGGATCCTAAAAAGTGGAATGAACGCTCTATTTTAGGGACCATTTCTAATGCTAAGAATGATCTGATTGACGATGTTGCTTATGCTGCTCAAGCAGGAGATTTATACACAAACATTGTCGCTAAGTGTTATGAGGCCTATCAAAAGGAACTCCGTCAATCTGAGTCAGTTGACTTTGATGATTTGATTATGCTTACGCTTCGCCTTTTTGATCAAAATCCTGATGTCTTGACTTACTATCAGCAAAAATTCCAATATATCCATGTCGATGAGTACCAAGATACCAACCATGCCCAGTACCAACTGGTCAAACTGTTGGCTTCTCGCTTTAAAAATATCTGTGTTGTTGGGGATGCGGACCAGTCTATCTACGGATGGCGTGGTGCTGATATGCAGAATATCTTGGATTTTGAAAAGGATTATCCAGATGCCAAGGTTGTCTTGTTAGAGGAGAATTACCGTTCAACCAAAACCATTCTCCAAGCAGCTAATGACGTTATTAAAAACAATAAAAATCGCCGTCCTAAGAATCTATGGACTCAAAATGCGGATGGGGAACTAATTGTCTACTATCGTGCCAATGACGAACAAGATGAGGCTGTTTTTGTAGCCAAAACCATCGATGAACTTGGTCGTAGTCAAAACTTCCTACACAAAGACTTTGCAGTCCTTTACCGTACCAATGCCCAGTCACGTACTATTGAGGAAGCTCTTCTCAAGTCCAATATTCCTTATACTATGGTTGGTGGTACAAAATTCTACAGCCGTAAGGAAATCCGTGATATCATTGCTTACCTCAATCTCATTGCCAACCTAAGTGATAATATCAGTTTTGAGCGTATCATCAATGAACCAAAGCGTGGTATTGGCCCAGGTACTGTTGAGAAGATTCGTGATTTTGCTAATTTGCAAGAAATGTCCATGCTGGATACTTCAGCCAATATCATGTTATCAGGAATTAAGGGTAAGGTAGCCCAGTCAATCTGGGACTTTGCAAATATGATTCTGGATTTGAGGGAGCAACTGGACCAATTAACCATTACAGAGTTGGTTGAGGCTGTCCTTGAAAAAACAGGTTACGTTGATATTCTACATGCACAAGCAACATTGGAGAGTAAGGCTCGGGTTGAAAATATCGAGGAGTTCCTCTCTGTTACCAAAAACTTTGATGAAAATCCTGAAAGCCAAGAAGAGGAAACAGGACTAGATAAACTCAGTCGTTTCTTGAATGATCTTGCTTTGATTGCAGATACTGACTCTGGTAGTCAGGAGACGTCAGAAGTAACCTTAATGACCTTACACGCTGCCAAAGGACTCGAGTTTCCGGTTGTCTTTATCATCGGGATGGAGGAGAATGTCTTTCCTCTTAGTCGTGCCTCTGAGGATCCTGATGAATTAGAAGAGGAACGTCGTTTGGCCTACGTAGGAATCACACGCGCCGAGAAAATTCTTTATCTTACCAATGCAAACTCTCGCTTGCTTTTCGGGCGTACAAGTTACAATCGTCCGACCCGTTTTATCAACGAGATTAGTTCAGATTTGTTGACCTATCAAGGTTTGGCTCGGCCAGCTAATTCAAGTTTTAAAGCATCATACAGTAGTGGTGGTACTACATTTGGGCAAGGAATGAGTCTGGCTCAGGCTCTTCAAGAACGAAAACGGAATACTGCGCCTACATCGATTCAATCAAGTGGTTTACCATTTGGACAATTTGCATCTACTAGTAAACCGTCTTCCAGTGAAACTAGCTGGTCTATCGGTGATATTGCTCTTCATAAAAAATGGGGTGAAGGGACTGTCCTTGAAGTTTCAGGTAGCGGATCAACTCAGGAACTAAAAATCAACTTCCCAGAAGTCGGTTTGAAGAAACTTTTGGCCAGTGTTGCACCGATTGAGAAAAAGTAAGTTTCTAAACGAATAAAATATCCTCTTGAAATAGCAAGTGGGTATTTTTTGATTCTCTTATCACAAGATTGTGATAGTTTACAAGTTTTTAACAAATAGCTTTTTAAACTTCACTATCTTAAAAAATAGTGTATAATTGAAACTGTTTTTGAAAGGAGAAAAAATGACTGAAAAACAAATGAAAACTTTGGGTTGGATTGCAACCTTTATGTCTGTAATGATGTATGTCTCTTATATTCCTCAAATTATGAATAACCTTGCTGGTCAAAAAGGAAATTTTATCCAACCAGCAGTAGCTGCACTTAACTGCAGTCTTTGGGTTTACTACGGTCTCTTTAAAAAAGAACGAGATATCCCTTTGGCAGCAGCCAATGCACCAGGGATTGTTTTTGGACTTATCACCGCTTTGACAGCTTTAATTTAATAAATAGAATGAACTCTTCTTCGTATTTAACTATGAAGGAGAGTTTTTCTTTATCCAAAATTCCTAAAAAAACATGATATAATACTATTAGAAAGGTTGGTGTTTATGGCTAGAATACTTATCGTTGAAGATAATAATGAGATTCAAGAAATTTTAAGAACTCTTCTTTCTGAGGAGCATGAGGTGATTCAGGCTTTTTCTGGTACTGAAGGAATGATACGATTTGAACAAGGTGATATTGATCTAATCTTGTTAGATATTATGCTTCCAGGAAAAAATGGTGATCAGGTTTTAAAACTCATTAGACAAGATAGTTCAGTTCCTGTCATCATGCTAACTGCCCTAAGCGATAAAAAGCTCATCAGTCAATATCTCCTAGATGGTGCTAATGATTATATTGTAAAGCCTTTTGATTTGGATGAAGTTTTTGCCAGGGTTATGGTACAATTACGTCAAAATAGTGACAAACAAGCAGCTGAAATTGAACATCCAGACAAGTTGTTTCACCAGTTAAAAAATATTCAATTTGATGTAGACAGTTTTGAAATCAAAAATAGCCAGGAAACTATTCGCCTAGCTAAGAAAGAATGTTTGATTCTACAAACCTTGTTGGGACATCCTAAGAAAATTTTCACGAAAGAAGAACTTTATGAATTGGTTTGGGAGGACACTTATTTACCAGGCGACAATACTCTCAACACTCATTTAAGTAATCTCCGTAAAAAACTAAGCCAACTGGATCCAGAGCAAGAGTATATTGAGACTATCTGGGGAGTTGGTGTTCGATTAAAAGGAGATGAGCAATGATCTATATTTTACTTTCTTTGCTACTGCTGGTTATTATCCTATTGACGATAGGATTGATTCGCTATCATCTAGCACTGGTAAACTTGAGCCAACAAATTGAAGACAAGATTCTGACTGGAAGTATGAAGAGAATCGGAGTGTCAACTTTCTCCAAGGATTTTTTACATCTTTACCAGCAAATCAATCATCTCTTTCAAGATGTTGAGCAGTCACGCTTGATTATGAAGCGAGAGAAGCAGACTTTAGACATGGCTATTAGCAATATTGCACACGATATTCGAACACCTTTAACGATTGCATCAGGTTATACTCAGCAATTGCTTAAAACAGAAAATCCTGAGTCTGAGAGTTTGAAAAAAATTTCCCATCATCTCAATCAAGTTTCAAAACGGCTAGAGGCTCTTTTGGACTACCGTCGGTTAATGGAGGGAGCAGTAAAACCTGACTTATTTGAGTTAGAAGTCTCAACATTTATGACGCAAAAATTGCTGGCCTATTATGATTCATTTCAGACGGCAAAGATTAACCTTGATTTGCAAGTAGAACCTGGTTTGTATTTACTGACAGACTCGGATTTATTAGAGCGTATCTTGCAAAATCTCGTTGGCAATGTTCTAAAACATGGTAAGGATGAAGCGAGATTTTCTCTGAAGGAAGTGGACAATCACATCTGTTTGGAACTTGCGAATCTGGTTAAACAACCCATTCGTAAAATTGAAAATCTCAGTCAACGATTTTACTCTGAAAACCTCTCAGATACAGAAGAATCCTCTGGTTTAGGTCTTTATATTACTGAAGAATTATCCCATCTACTTGGTGCAGAACTACAACTAAGTACTGATGGTGCTTGGTTTACAGTTAAGATACTCTTTTAAAACAAGTAACCTCCTCTTTTTGAACAGAGGAGGTCATTTTTATAAGCTTTTCTTCTTGAAAACAGCAAGTCCACTAATGGCAAAGAGTAGAATAACAGTCACTGTAACGACAATGGTGTATAGAACAGCTTGACTATAGGCAGTCATGGCATAGGCAACATTCAAGGATAAATAGCGTAAAATCTCGATATCTGGAAAGATAAGCATCGGTGTTGAAAGCAAGATAGAACTGATTAAATAGCCTATGAAAACAGCCAAATAAGAATGAGTCACATAGAGAATGAAGGACACAATAGATAGCCAAGCTAGAAGGCAGAGAAATTGCAGAGCAATTGTTAGAAGTAGATTGCCAATAAAACCTTCTGGCATCGTTCCTACCCCGTTTAGGATAGTTGCTGGTACGAAAGCAATAACTAGGCTAATAAAAATTTGCATTAGAGCGATACTGGCTAATACAACAGACTTGGCTAGGAAGAATTCTGTACGAGAAACACCCACTGTCAAACTATTTTTATAGAGTTTTCCGATAAGATCAACTCCCAGAACTAAGCAAGCAAGGATAATGCAGAGGAAAACTAGGTTTGAACCTTGACTCGATGCGTTAATCAGGGCTTGAATACCATCCCAGCCTTTACTTGGAAGTTCAGTTTCTGGAGGTGTTGTCTCAACTGACATTAGATGTCCTGTCGCCCCAATAGTGGCTCCCATCAACATGAGTGCAAAGAGAACAATCTCTGTAATCCAAAAGCCTTTGGAACGGAAAAGACGATAAAAGTCTGCTTGAATTGTATGTATCATGGTGTTCCTCCTATTTTACTAATTGTGTGAAGTATTCTTCAAGATTTTGACGAGCATAGTAAATCTCATCCACATCAACATCTGCTAGAGTAAGTTCTTTGAGAATGCGTTTGACATCTTGTTCATGACTAAAAATATGAATCTCATTGTCTGAATTAACAACTTTAAATTCAAGATGCACTTTGTCTTTTAAGATTTGACTAGCTTTTTCTTTGTCACTTGTTTTTAGAACAATATAGTCTTCATTCAGTGTCTCAAATTCGGCCTTACTGATTTCTCGAATGATCTTCCCTTGGTCAAGAATTCCAAAGCGATTGGCAACCAGATAGAGTTCTGACAGGATATGACTAGAGATGAGAATTGTTATACCTAGTTCTTGATTCAGACGTTGAATCATTTGACGAAACTCTTTGATACCGATTGGGTCAAGTCCATTGATGGGTTCATCAAGGATGAGAAAGTCTGGTTTTGATAGGAGGGCAATAGCAATGCCTAGGCGTTGTTTCATCCCAAGAGAGAAATCTCGAAAAACTTTTCTACCTGTATCTGTTAACCCCACATACTTTAATGTTTCCTGAATGACTTGATCAGCATTTGGAATATGGCGAATAGTACAATAATATTTCAGATTTTGATAGGCTGTTAAATGTTTGTGAGCTACTGGGGATTCAATGACTGAACCTACTCGAGATAGGGCTTTCGTGCAATCCTTATACCCTTGACTAGAAAAGAGGGAAATCGTTCCATGGTCAGCAGATAATAATTGGGTAATGATTTTAATCAGAGTTGTTTTACCAGCACCATTTTTTCCGATAAGTCCATAGATATCTCCTTCTTTAACTGAGAGACTAAGATCTTGAAGAATGGGTTGTTTACCAAATTGTTTGGACAAGCCATGGATTTCGAGGACTGTTTTCATAGTTTTCTCCTTTAATCTTTAAGGTGTTTTATTTTTATAACTCTAGTATAAAGCATAGATATCAAAGAATCGTCAAGCATTTCTAAAGAGTTTCTAAAGTTTTAAAGTTTTTAAAAAATAAAAGCCCAGTTGGCTAGAAATGCTAGTTGAACTGGGCTCATTTTCTACAAAATATATTTCTCAATAGCGCGTGCAACACCATCTTCTTCATTGCTGGCAGTTACGGCATCAGCGAGAGATTTGACGTGGTCGCTGGCATTTCCCATGGCGATCCCCAGACCTGCAAACTCTAGCATCTCAATGTCGTTATTGGCATCACCCATGGCCATGATTTCAGAAGGTTGAATATCCAAAATCTTAGCCAAACGAGAAAGAGCAGAAGCTTTGGTTGTGCCAAGTGGCATGGCTTCGTAGATCACTGGTTGTGAACGAACTCCGCTAAATCTCTGACAAAGTTCTTCAGCGAATCTATTTTCAAAGTCATCCGTTTCTTCTTTTGTACCTAAGAACATACCTTGGAACATACGATACTTCCCGCTAGTAGCTTCTTCCAGTGAGATTTCAGTCAGGTTAGAGAAAACAAGTGTAGCATCATATTGAACGATAGGATTTGGTTTACCGCCAAGAACGAAGTAGTGCTCTTCATCAAAGAGAGTTAATTGAACATCACTCTTTTCAGCAAGGTCATTCAGGTATTCGATGTCTGATTTACTAAGTTCCCGCCAGTCGACAAGGCTCCAGTCACTGGTTTGGTGGGTAGAACAACCATTGTTGACGATGACGTATTCATTATCCGTATCTAAACCGAGTTTCTTGTAGTAAGGGAGAACTCCAAAGAGAGGTCGACCAGTACAGAGAACCAGTTTGACGCCTTTGTCGATAGCCTTATGAATGGCATCAATATGAGCTTGAGGGATTTCTTTGGCTTCGTTGAGCAGAGTACCATCCATATCTAGAGCAAGTAGTTTAATCATAGTATTTCCTTTTCTCGTGTTTTGCCTATATTATAGCATATTTTGGGAATCAGAGACAGAATCTTCTGTTAAATCATGGTATAATAATAGGGAATGAAAAAACAAACGAGGCAGAGATGAAACTACTTTATACCGATATTCGGACTTCTTTGACAGAAATCCTAACCAAGGAGGCTCAAGGACTAGTTGCCCAAGGCAAACGAGTCTTTTATATCGCCCCTAACTCTCTTTCTTTTGAAAAGGAACGTGCCGTGCTGGAATGTTTAAGCCAGCAGGCTTCTTTTGCTATCACAGTCACGCGCTTCGCCCAAATGGCTCGCTATCTGGTTTTAAATGATATTCCTGAGAGGTCAAGTCTCGATGATATCGGTCTTGGTATGGCTTTCTATAAATGTCTGTCCGAGATTGACCCTAAGGATTTACGTGTTTACGGGGCTATTAAACAAGATCCTCAATTCATCCAGCAACTGATTGAGATTTATCATGAAATTTCAACTGCAAATATGAATTTTTTGGACTTAGAAAGTTTGACAGATGCTGATAAACGCTCTGATTTACTCTTAATTTTTGAAAAGATAACAGCTTATTTAAATCAAGGTCAAGTTTCACAAGGAAGTCCATTATCCTATCTGATTGATGCTATCGAAGAAAACAAGGTAGGTAGTGATTTTAGTAAGATCGCCCTAGTCATTGATGGTTTTACCCGATTTTCTGCAGAAGAGGAACACCTAGTGGATTTGCTTCATCGTAAGGGTGTTGAGATTATTATTGGTGTATATGCGTCTAAGAGAGCTTATAATAGCTCCTTTAGTGAAGGGAACCTCTATCAAGCCAGTGTTGAATTTCTACGTCATTTAGCTTTTAAATATCAGACCAAGACAGAAGATGCATGTCAAGAACATAAAAATCTTGATGCTTTTGCCAAGGCCTCAAAATCACTGGAAAGTGCTTATGATTATTCTGAAATTAGCTTAGAAGTGGATGCTAAGGATAGAGAAGACTTGCAAATCTGGTCTTGTCTGACACAAAAAGAAGAGCTGGAGCTAGTTGCACGTAGTATTCGCCAGAAATTGCACCAAGAACCTGAGCTAAGCTATAAAAATTTTCGTATCTTACTAGGAGACGTAGAGTCTTATAAACTGTCCTTGCAAACAATTTTTAATCAATATCAGATTCCATTTTATCTAGGTAAGAGTGAGTCTATGGCTCATCATCCTTTGACTCAATTTGTAGAATCTGTGGGACGTCTCAAACGGTACTATTTCTGCCAAGAAGATTTGATTAACCTCTTACGAACCGGCTTATATACCGACCTTGCTCAAGAAGAAATCGATAGCTTTGAACAATATATCCGCTATTTAGGTATTGATGGACTTTCTAACTTTAAACAAGAATTTACAAAAAATCATCATGGAAAATTTGATTTAGAAAAATTAAATGAGCTACGTGTCCGTGTCCTAAATCCACTAGAAACTTTATTATCTAGTCGTAAGCAAAAGACTGAAAATATCCTTACAAAATGGAACAACTTTTTGAAGGATGCGTCTGTTACCAAGCAATTACAATCCTTATCTGAAACGATGGATGCGACAGAGCAAGAAAGACAAGAAGAGGTATGGAAGACATTTTGCCACGTAATGGAGCAATTTGCGACCGTATTTGAGGGGACTCAGGTTGCTTTAGATGATTTCTTGGCTCTTCTTCATTCAGGAATGTCCTTATCAAATTATCGTACAATCCCAGCAACGGTAGATACGGTTCTGGTGCAAAGTTATGATTTGATTTCGCCTTTGACTTCTGATTACATCTATGCACTTGGCTTAACCCAGGACCATCTACCTAAAATCACCCAAAATACTAGTCTTTTAAGTGATGAAGAAAGAGAAGTTTTAAACCAAGGTACTGAAGAAGGCTCTCAATTATTGATTGCTAGTCATGAAAATCTTAAGAAGAATCGCTATACCATGCTTTCTTTGGTAAATTCTGCTAAGAAGCAATTGGTCTTATCGGCACCAAGTTTACTCAATGAAAACGAGAGTAAAGAGTCAGTTTATCTGAAAGAATTGCAGGATTTTGGTTTTACCAAGATTGAAAAGAGAATCGATCGAAAAAACCTATCAAAGGATGATATTGGTTCTTATCACAGTCTTTTGTCTAGTCTTGTTGCTTATCACCAGCAAGGTGAGTTGGAGACAAGTGAGCAGGACTTAACCTTTATTAAGGTTCTAGCTCGTGTCATGGGGAGAAAATTAGAAGATCAAGGGCTTGATAATCCTGTCCTACCGACAAGTCCAAAAAGTAAGACCTTAGCTACTGAAACTTTGGAAGCCTTGTATCCTCAAGATCAAGATTTTTATCTATCAACTTCTGGATTGACAGAGTTTTATCGTAATGAATATAGCTATTACCTTCGTTATGTCTTAGGCTTGCAGGAAGAATTACGTTTGCGACCTGATGCTCGAAGCCATGGAAATTTCTTGCATCGTATTTTTGAACGCGCTATGAAACTTCCTGTTGATACACCTTTTGACCGTCGTTTAGAACAAGCAATTTCTGAAACCAGTCAAGAACGTGAGTTTCAAGCCATTTATCAAGAAAGTTTGGAAGCCCAATTAACCAAGGAAGTTCTTTTAGACGTTGCGCGTGCAACTGGGCACATTCTTCGTCACAATTCTGAAATTGAAACAATTCAGGAAGAAGCAGTCTTTGATGGTAAGAAACAAGCTTTTGTTCAGTTAGATAACGGCAGAAATGTCTATGTCCGTGGTAAAGTCGACCGTATCGACCGCTTAAAGACAAGTGATGCGATTGGTGTTGTAGATTACAAATCTTCTCTAACTCAGTTTAACTTCCCTCTCTTTTATAACGGACTTAATTCACAATTGCCGACCTATCTAGCTGCTCTTAAGAAAGAAGGGAATACAGACTTCTTTGGTGCTATGTATTTAGAGATGGCTGAGCCAGTTCAGTCCTTACAAACTGTTAAAACTCTTTCAAAGGCTTTAGCAGAAACGACTAAGAGTATGAAATATCAAGGGCTATTTCTTGAAAAAGAAATAAAGAATCTTGGGGAACTTTACAATAAAAACAAGACCTATCAGTTGTCTGATGAGGAATTCCAGTTATTGCTGGACTATAACGCCCTTATCTATAAGAAAGCTGCAGAGAAGATTTTATCTGGTAGATTTGCTATCAATCCCTATACAGAAGACGGTAGAAGTATTGCGCTTTATGTCCAACAATATCAAGCTATTACAGGTTTTGAAGCTAATTATCATTTAGGACAGGCTAGATTGTTAGATAAGGTTGCAAAGAGCAATGATAAAGAAACATGGTTTAATAAAATTAGAGAGGAGTTGGAGCGATGAAATTTTTATCCCAAGAAGAGATTGAAAAGTTGCAAATAGAAGAAGCTCATTCTGACAAGAAACCCAAGAAGACTGCTGAGCAAATTCAAGCTATCTACAGTTCTGGTCAAAATATTCTGGTCTCAGCATCAGCTGGCTCAGGAAAAACCTTTGTCATGGCTGAACGAATTCTTGATCAAC
This sequence comes from Streptococcus pseudopneumoniae, assembly GCF_001074155.1. GTDB lineage: Bacteria > Bacillota > Bacilli > Lactobacillales > Streptococcaceae > Streptococcus > Streptococcus pseudopneumoniae_A. The sequence continues at coordinate 52,969 of NZ_JUUZ01000033.1, read as the reverse complement.
TAGCGCGTGGTGTAGAAATTCGCCAACTCTTTATCTCAACCTTTACAGTCAAGGCAGCAACCGAGTTAAAAGAACGCTTGGAAAAGAAAATCAGCCAACAAATCCAAGAGACTCAAGATTTGGAGCTAAAAAAGCATCTTGGAAGACAATTAGCTGATTTACCAAACGCTGCCATCGGAACTATGGACTCTTTTACTCAGAAGTTCCTGGCTAAACATGGTTATCTGATTGACCTCGCCCCAAACTTCCGCATTCTTGAGAATGAAAGTGAGCAACTCCTCTTAAAGAATGATGTGTTTCGACAAGTTTTCGAAAGTCACTACCAAAGTAAGGAACAAGAACAGTTTAGTCAGCTGGTCAAGAACTTTGCGGGTAAAAGTAAGGATGCACGTGGATTGCGTAAACAGGTCTATATGATTTATGACTTTTTGCAATCTACAAGTAATCCTCAGGCCTGGCTACAGGAATCTTTCTTGAAAGGATTCGAAAAGGCCGATTTTACAAGTTCTAAAGAAAAGCTGGTTCAAGACATTCAGCAAAGACTCTGGGATTTGGAAAGTTTCTTCCGTTACCATCTAGAGAATGATGCTAAGGAATTTGGGAAAGCAGCCTACTTAGAAGCTGTCCAACAAGTTCTTGATGAAATTGGAGCTTTAACAAACGAATCTACTTTTAATCAATATCAAGAAGTTCTAGAGCGAGTTGTGAGTATTTCTAAGGATAAGGGTGGCCGTGCTCTCACAAATGCTAGTCGCAAGGCTGAACTCCTAGAACTGAAAGAAGCGTACAATCAAGAGAGAAAAGAAAAGTTTGAAAAGCTAATTGCACTAAATGACCAAATTACTTTATTGAAATTCCAGGAAAAATATCATAAAGAGTCTTGGGACTTAGCAAAGACTTTTCAAGTTTTCATGAGTGATTTTGTTGATGCCTATCGAAAGCGTAAGAGTGAAGAAAATGCCTTTGAATTTGCGGATATTAGTCACTATACCATTGAGATATTGGAAAACTTCCCTCGGGTACGCCAAGAGTATCAGGGACATTTCCACGAAGTCATGGTCGATGAGTACCAAGATACCAACCATATCCAGGAAAGAATGTTAGAACTCCTTTCAAACGGCTATAACCGTTTTATGGTGGGAGATATCAAGCAGTCTATTTATCGTTTTAGACAGGCAGATCCCCAAATCTTCAATGAAAAATTCCACAGCTTTGCTCAGGATGGTAAAGAAGGTCAGTTAATACTGCTCAAGGAAAACTTCCGTAGTAGTTCTGAAGTACTAAATGCTACCAATGACGTCTTTAAGCATCTCATGGATGAGGAAGTTGGAGAGATTTCTTATGACGGCATGCATCAACTTGTTTTCGGAAATACTGATTTACACCCAGATCCAGAAAACAAGGCAGAAGTCCTCTTGTATGATAAGGATGTTGACGGTGATTCTAAAGAAGAGGAAGAGTTTTCGACCAACAAACTGACTGGTGAAATGCGAATGGTCATTAAGGAGATATTGCATCTTCATAATGATAAAGGGGTTCCTTTCAATGACATTGCTCTCTTGACTGCCAGCAGAAGCCGGAATGACCAGGTTTTACTTGCTTTGTCGGAATATGGGATCTCAGCTAAAACTGATGGCGCTCTAAACAATTATTTGCAATCTTTAGAAGTGCAGGTTATGTTGGATACTCTTCGTGTCATCCATAATCCTCTCCAAGACTTCGCTTTAGTAGCTCTCATGAAGTCTCCTATGTTTAGCTTTGATGAAGATGAATTGGCTCGCCTAGCTCTTCAAGATTCTGAGAATAAGGTTCAAGAGAACTTTTATGAAAAACTAGTTAATGCTCAAACAAAAACTAGTATCCAAAAGGATTTAATAAAATCTGAACTCCATAAAAAGCTTAACCTTTTCTTGGAAACTGTTAATGCTTGGCGTTTGTTCTCAAAAACTCATTCGCTTTATGATCTTATTTGGAAAATCTATAGTGAACGTTTCTACTATGATTATGTTGGTGCTTTACCAAATGGTCAGGCTAGACAGGCCAACCTATATGCCCTAGCACTACGAGCTGACCAGTTTGAAAAGAGTAATTTTAAAGGCTTATCACGTTTCATAACTATGATTGATCAAGTCTTGGAAGCCAAGCACGACCTTGCCAGTGTCACTGTAGCTCCACCTAAGGATGCTGTGGAGCTTATGAGTATTCATAAGAGTAAGGGGCTTGAGTTCCCATATGTCTTTATTCTCAATATTGATCAGCAATTTAATAAGCAAGATTCCATGTCTGAAGTTATCCTAAGTCGTAAAAACGGTATTGGTCTCAAGTATGTAGCTAGAGTAGCTACAAATGCAAAAGAGGAATATGTTCCATCTACGATTAAGTTATCGATTCCAAGCTTGACTTATAGTCAAAATGAGGAGGAGCTCCAATTAGCAAGCTATTCTGAACTTATGCGTTTACTGTATGTAGCCATGACTCGTGCTGAGAAAAAACTCTATCTAGTCGGAAAAGGATCACTAGAAAAATTGGAGTCTAAAGAATACCCGACAAATGGGCAAGGTCTCCTAACTCGTCAAACCAGGTTAGATGCTCAAAATTTCCAGGACTGGATTTGGGCCATCTATCAAGCTTTTTCTAAAGAGGACTTACACTTTAGTGTTCGTTTCGAGGGTGAAGAACAACTGACAGAAGAAGCTATCGGTAAATTGGAAACTAAAAGCCAGCTTCAAGATCTTTCTCAGGCAAGCAACCGTCAGTCTGATACCATTAAGGAAGCTTTAGAAATGCTGAAAGAAGTGGAAGTGTATAATGAAATCCACCGTGCAGCGATTAATCTTCCGAGTGTTCAGACCCCAAGTCAGATTAAGAAGTTTTATGAACCAGTCATGGATATGGAAGGTGTAGTAGTAGCTGGTCAATCTAAACCAAAAGAAACTATGATTCAGTTTGAACTTCCAGACTTCTCCAAGACAGAAGAAGTCACTGGAGCTGAAATTGGTAGTGCTACTCATGAATTGATGCAACGAATTAATCTCGCTAAGAAACCCACTTTGGAAACCTTGACAGAAGCCTTGGAGCAAGTTCAGGCAACTTCAGCTGTTAAAGATAAAGTTAATCTAGACAAAATTTTATCTTTCTTTGATACAGCTCTTGGTCAAGAGATTCTTGCAAATCAAGATAAACTTTATCGAGAACAACCCTTCTCTATGTTAAAAAGAGATGCTAAGAGTCAGGAAGACTTTGTTGTTCGTGGGATTTTAGATGGTTATCTCCTTTACGATGATAAGATTGTTCTCTTTGACTACAAGACAGACCATTATGAATATCCAAGTCAACTGATTGAACGTTATAGAGGTCAATTATCTCTATATGCAGAAGCCTTGTCTCGTTCTTACCAAATAGATCAAGTTGAAAAATATTTAATCTTACTTGGCAAAGATATGGTTGAGGTGGTCGCAGTTAACTAATCTTGTAAAAACTATTGCCTTAATGGCAGTAGTTTTTATTTATTTTCAGTTATGGTATACTAGTTTCAGAAAAGGATGTAAAAGAATCTATGTCAAAAGAAATCGATATCGAATACTATCACCAATTAGCTTTACAAAAGCAAAAAGAGCATCGTAAATTTCTTGGAAATCTGAAAAAGAAAGCCCCAAAAAACCTTGATAAGATTGCGCTGGAGATTCACCAAGAAGTGTTTGAAGAAATTGATTGTACAGCCTGTGCTAACTGTTGCAAGAGTCTTGGACCGGATTTTAAGGAAGCAGATATCACACGCATTGCCAAGTACTTTAAAATGAAATTACCAGCCTTCGAAGATGAATTTCTACAGGTAGATGAAGACGGTGATAAGATCTTTAAGTCAATGCCATGTCCATTTCTCGGTGGTGACAATCTCTGTTCCATCTATGATGTCCGTCCCAAGGCTTGTAGAGAATTTCCACATACCGACCGTAAAAAGATTTATCAAATCAATAATCTGACTATCAAAAACACTTTAACCTGTCCTGCAGCCTATCTCTTTGTCGAGAAATTAAGAGATAAAATAGAATAAATAGTTTATTTTATAATAAATTCCATCCTCAAATTCATTTGCTATTTGAGGATTTTTGTATATTTATTAATATTGATAGTTTTTGATTTCTAAATGGAATGAGTTCCAGTCTTAAAGTTTCTTAAACTTTTTCTTAAAGAAAACTGATATAAGGTATCTTTAAGCGATGTTCTGTATAGTTATACCATCACTAAGAAAGGAGTGCCGGTATGAACTATATAGTAATTCCAGCTTATCAACCTGATAATAAACTTATCAAACTCATCGAAAAAATCCACGAAAAGAGTGATTTTCGTATTCTAGTTATCGACGACGGTAGTTCATCAAAGTGTCAAAATATCTTTGATAAAGCAGAACAATATGCTACGGTGCTCCGTCACCAAGTGAACCAAGGTAAAGGCCAATCACTTAAAACGGCCTTAGATTATATCCAACAACAAAATAGCTACGGAACGGTTGTAACGGCAGACGCAGATGGTCAGCATAAGATTTGGGATATTTTCCGTGCGGCTAACAAAGCTTCTGATAATCCTAATAAGCTAATCTTGGGTGTGCGTGCCTTCACTGGTAAAGTACCTCTCCGTAGCCGTTTCGGAAATAGCTTAACAAAAGCACTTTTTAAGATCCAAACTGGGGTAGAAGTAGCAGATACTCAGACAGGACTTCGAGCTTTTACAACAAGTCTTATTCCTTTTATGCTGAGAATAGAGGGAAATCGTTACGAATATGAAATGAATATGCTTCTTGAAGCTACTAAAGAATATCAAATTTTAGAAGTTCCTATTGAAACTGTCTATATCAATGATAATGAGGGTTCACACTTCCGACCAATAAAAGATGGGCTCATGATTTATAAAAATATCTTTAAATTTGCCTTGTCATCTCTCAGTAGTTTTGTTGTAGACTATATCGTTTACGCTATTGCAATCTTGTTTTTACCAACAGCGCCAACAAGTTTCCGAATTTTCCTAGCTAACGGACTAGCTCGTGTGACAAGCTCCGTTTTTAACTACTCTACAAATAAGAAACTAGTCTTTAAAAACGAAGATAGCCTTGTGAAAACAGGGATGGGGTACTTTGGTCTAGCAGTCGGACTCTTTGTCTTAGACACGCTACTGATTCGTCTCTTCTTTACTGTATTTGGTATCAATCTTCTGATTGCCAAAGTTATCGTCGGCATCCTTCTCTTCGCTGTCTCTTGGACAGTGCAAAAGAAATTGATTTTTAAGGAAAGGACATCAACTGTATTATGAAATTTTTAAAGAAACCATATGCTTATGCCTCGGTTCTTGGTATACTCTTGACAGGATCCTTTAGTTACTCAATGTTGAAAACTTTTGTACTCGCTGAGACTATTTCGACAGTAGCAACAACTAATACAAGTTCCAATACAGCTCAAGCTAGTCAAACAGCAAAAACAGCAACAGTAACTGACTCAAGTTATAAGGACGAGAATTTCTCTATCAATTTGTCTGAAACGACGGTCAATAATACACAAGTCTACGTTGCTGATATTACTCTGAGCTCATCAGATTATCTGAAAACTGCCTTTGCTCAAAATGCTTATGGAACTAACGTAACTGCAAAAACCTCTGTAACCGCAGCTGACAATAATGCCATTTTAGCGGTAAACGGTGACTACTATGGTGCTAACTCTACAGGTTATGTTATCCGTAATGGCGTTGTCTATCGTGATACTGTCCGTGAAAATTCAAATAATGGTGATTTAGCCATTTATAAAGATGGTTCTTTCAAGATTATTTACGAAGATCAGATTTCAGCTGAGCAACTAGTCAAAGACGGAGTAATTAATCTCTTAGCTTTTGGTCCGGCCTTGGTCGAAAATGGTGAAATAGCAGTAGGAAAAAACCAAGAAGTTGGACAAGCTATGGCTTCGAATCCACGTACAGCTATTGGTATTATCGACGAAAACCACTACTTTATTGTAGTTTCTGACGGACGTACTTCTGAAAGTGAAGGTCTCTCTTTGTACCAGCTAGCTGAAGTTATGAAATCCTATGGTGCAAAAACTGCCTACAATCTTGATGGTGGGGGATCCTCTACACTTTACTTCAACGGTCAGGTTATCAATAAACCAACGACTGGAGGAAACAAAATTTCAGAAAGGGCGGTGAGTGATATTGTCTACATCGGTTATTAATCCTAACAAAAAACGTTTTAAAAAAACTGCCATCTCTTATACACTAATTACGATTTTCTTCTTTGCTTTTTCTAGAATTTATGAATCATTTAGTTTTGGAGAGACATCAGTTCACATGCATTACTTGTTCGCCGTACCTCTGGTCGGTGGGATAATACTAGTAATCTTGCTCAAAGCTCTTCCTCAATTTTCTCGTATTAGTTTTAATCTATGGAATTCGGCAGTAGCGATTATTACAGCGGGTACACTTTTCCGCGGAATTGTCAATCTTTCTGGTCGTTCAACCACACTTGATGCACCATACTGGTATGTAGGTATCGGGTTTGTCGTTCTAGCTCTTTTATCAATATCTATAAATCCTATTCGATTGAAGAAGAATTTCAGAATAGCTGAAGTTTAGATAAATGATAAAAAGTAGTCGTTCATATCCTGTTCGACTACTTTTTGTTGACTTTTATTTCTAAAATGTTTTAACAATATTACAACTTTCTTTCTTCTTAAAGATCTTACTTTTATATTTGAAATTATATTGTATAATAAAATGGATGATTGTCGTCCTTAAACGAGATAAAAAAATAAAGAATATGAATTTATAAAATTGAAAGGATAAAAATGAAAAAGATATTACTAGCAAGTACAGTTGTTCTTTCCATGGCCGGGATTTCTAAAACAACTGTATTAGCAGAGGAAAACCAAGCTACAAACAAAGTTCAAAGTTCAGAAAAAACTGTAGCAAATGGAACGAGTAAGGAAGCTAAAGAGAAAAAGCAAGCTCAAGGTCAAGAGCAGAACGATAAGCAGAATCAAAACGAAACACAAATCAAGGCAGAAAAGGATTCTTCTCAATCTGAACAGAAACAAGAAACAGCTGTTACTAAGGATAACTCTTCAACAGAAGAAATTACTGAAGAGGTCAACAAAGAAGGTTGGCAAAAAGAGAATGGTCAATGGCGTTATTATGAAAATAAAAAGGCTGTTACGAATTGGAAAAAAATAGCTGGCCACTGGTATTATTTTAACCAAGACGGTATCATGTTTAGCAATACAGTTTATGATGACTATCTCTTTAACAAAAGCGGTGCTATGGTTGAAACTTCTTGGGTAAAAATAGAAGAGAAGTGGTATTATGCCACAGAATCAGGAAAGATTATCCGCAACAAATGGGAAAAAATTAATGGTTCATGGTATCGTTTTGATGAAACTGGTATCATGTTAAGCAAAACCATTTATAATGACTATCTTCTTCAGACTAGCGGTGCTATGGCTGAAAAGAACTGGGTAAAAATGGATGAAAAGTGGTACTATGCTACTGATTCAGGAAAAGTCGTTCGTAATAAATGGGAAAAGATTAATAGCTCTTGGTACTTATTTGATAAAGACGGGGTCATGTTGAGTAGTCAATGGAAAGATAAATACTACCTAAAAGATAGTGGCGCCATGGCTCAAAACGAATGGATCTTTGATAAAAAATACAATAGTTGGTTCTACTTAAAATCAGATGGTTCTTATGCTGAAAATCAATGGCAAGGGTCCTACTATCTCAAATCATATGGTTATATGGCCAAGAATGAGTGGATCTTTGATAAGAGTTACAATGCTTGGTATTATCTAAAAGAAGATGGACTATATGCTACTGGAACACTCAAAATCAATGGTAAAAATTATAGCTTTGAAAATAACGGGAAGTGGATCTCTAACCCATCTAGTTATTATAAAGTAAAACCAATAACAGCCTATGTTTATAGTGCTTCTGGAGATAGACTTAGCTATATTTCTCAAGGTACTATAGTTGCTGTTTCTGACTCAGAGTCTCAAGGTGACAGACTCCCAGTCCAAATTTCTGGACTTTCAGGCTTTATGAATAAAGGTGACCTTGTAGCTGTTAACACTAATAATGAGTTTATCCCTCATTACACAAGCGATGGTCGTTACGTTTATCACGAGTTATCACCTTATACAAGTATTCGTGTAGCACCTCATAGTTCATCGATGGCTATTGGTACAAAATACTATTCAGCAGATGGCATTAACTTTGATAACTTTAAAGTTGAGAACCCATTCCTCTATAGAGATCTAAGAAAGCCAACCAATTATACAGCGGCTGAACTAGATAAAGTTTATTCTCTTATGAATATTCAGGGCAGCCGCCTTGCAGGTAAAGGAGAAGTCTTCAAAGAAGCGGAGAAACGTTATCAGGTGAATGCACTCTATCTAATGGCGCACAGTGCTCTAGAAAGTGCATGGGGACGTAGTCAGATTGCAAAAGATAAGAATAACTTCTTTGGTATTGCTGCCTATGATACTACTCCATATGATTCTGCAAAGAGTTTCGACAATGTTGATAAGGGAATTCTAGGTGCTGCTAAATGGATCAGAGAGAATTATATTGATGAAGGTAGAACCCATCTTGGTAATAAATCATCTGGAATGAACGTTCTTTATGCTTCTGATCCGTATTGGGGTGAAAAGATTGCAAGTATCATGATGACCATCAACAGTAAACTTGGTGAAAAAGACTAAAAAAATATTTAAAATCGATGACTATAAAATGGTTATCGATTTTTGTTTGTCTTTAATGATCATGAAACAAAAAAAGGATTTACCTTTTAGTAAACCCTTTTTTTGTTTATGAACTTAAATGCTCTAAAATTAAACCTCTTTAATTATGTTCATTAAAATTAGTTATTTTTAGATTTAAGTGAGTTTCTAACAACTAGAATTGATGAAACAAGGATGAGAGTACCAAGAATTGTTACAAATGTTCCTTTTCTTTCACCAGTTTCTGGAAGCCCTGGTTTATCCTTAGTTGTAGTTACTGTAGATTTAGGCTCTTCAGTTGTAGTTGTTGTAGTTGAAGTAGTCTTAGGTTCTTTAGTTGTAGTTACTGTAGATTTAGTTTCTTCAGTTGTAGTTGTTGTGCTTGAAGTAGTCTTAGATTCTTCAGTTGTAGATGTTGTGCTTGAAGTAGTCTTAGGCTCTTCAGATGTAGTTGTTGTGCTTGAAGTAGTCTTAGGCTCTTCAGTTGTAGTTGTTGTGCTTGAAGTAGTCTTAAGCTCTTCAGATGTAGTTGTTGTGCTTGAAGTAGTCTTGGGTTCTTCAGTAGTAGTTGTTGTAGTTGAAGTAGTCTTAGGCTCTTCAGATGTAGTTGTTGTAGTTGAAGTAGTCTTAGTTTCTTCAGTTGTGGTTGTAGTTGAAGTAGTTGTAGGCTCTTCAGTTGTAGTTGTGGTTGTAGTAGTTGAAGTTTGATCGCCATCCACACCACCGTTTGCATTGATGTTTGCCACAGATGCGTTTACTTCTTTCGCCACAACCGCAGTTTCACCTTTTACTTGGTACCAAACTTTTGTATTGTTCTTGAAGTCTTTTTGAGCGTCATTTTCTACTTTTGTACGATAGAAAATAAGAACGCCAGTCTTGTTGATAAGGTCTTTAGGAATCGTCACAGTGATTTTTCCTGAAGCATCCACTGTAAATGTTGATCCAGGGAAGGCTGTTTTGAAATCTTCAATCGCTGTATCGCCAGCAAAGTAGCCAGGTTTTGCTCCTGTTGTTGTAATGCTAAAGCTGTCTGTCACTAATTTGTGTCCGCCTTGCACTTCGTCTTCAACACGAACGTCGCCGTCTACTTCTAAGTTCATCGCGTTAATCGTTAATGTCCAAAGAATGTGTTCAGGGTCGTTAGCGTGCATGTCCCCAGCTTTTAAGTAGAATGGAGCGTGGTTTTCGCCAGTCGCCATTTTCTTAACGCTTAAATCAACTGTCTTATCTCCACTGATGATAGTAAATTTACCAACATGTTCTTTATCAGTTGCCGTATTATTATGTCCTTCAATCTCAAATTCACCCCAACCACGGATGTTTTGAAGGTTTTTGATAGCTTCATTGAAAGTAACAGTTGCAGAGCCATCAGTAATAACCATGTCTCCAACATAAGTTCCGTCAATTTTTAGCGGAATAGTCTTTTTAAAACCTACCCCAAAAACTGTCCCAGAACTAGTCCAATTAACTTTTAATGTGTCACCTGATTGGATTTTTTGTGCGTGTTCGTCAAATGTAAACTTAACGGTTGTTTGTCCACCATCTGTAATTTCATTTGATGAAACGGTCAGTGAGCTAATATTGTTACTGACATCTCCAGCTTTTACCACATCAGATTGCGAAAATACTATGAACAATAAGGGTAAAAATACAAGAAAGAAGACTTTTGCAAGTCTACTTAGATTATTTTTTTTCATTTCCTTCTCCTATTTGTCTCCAAATTTTTACACTTATTTGTATGTTAAAACTAAAACTTACAAAAATATGCATAATTATATAGGTTACTTTTTCAAGACAACACTACTAAAAACGCACCTCCTACTAGTCAATTATCAAAAAACTATCCTATATGGTGAATTATATCACAAATAAATAAAACTTCAAATATTTAACTGTTTTAAGTATAAAATTGTATCAAATTCGCTGAAAAAATTTAAACATTTACTTTGTACAATGTTTGTAAGCAATGATTCATTCGTTGAGAAAATGAAAAAGGACTATTTTGAAATAGTCCTTTATATAGTTAATCAATCTTTAACCTTATTCTTTTTCATTTTTACGTAAGAATGCAATGGCACCTATTGATGAAATGAGAGTTACAAAACCAATGATAGTAACCAATGTTCCTTTTCCTTCACCAGTATTTGGAAGTTCAGGTTTGTCAGTTGTTGTTGTTACTGTAGTCTTAGGTTCTTCACCAGTGGTTGTTGTAGTTGTTGTACTTGAAGTAGTCTTAGACTCTTCAGTTGTAGTTGTTGTGCTTGAAGTAGTCTTAGGTTCTTCAGTTGTAGTTGTTGTGCTTGAAGTAGTCTTAGGCTCTTCAGTTGTAGTAGTTGTGCTTGAAGTAGTCTTAGGTTCTTCAGTTGTAGTAGTTGTTGAAGTAGTTGTAGGCGCTTCAGTAGTGGTTGTTGAAGTTGTAGGCGCTTCAGTAGTGGTTGTTGAAGTTGTAGGCGCTTCAGTAGTGGTTGTTGAAGTTGTAGGCGCTTCAGTAGTGGTTGTTGAAGTTGTAGGCGCTTCAGTAGTGGTTGTTGAAGTTGTAGGCGCTTCAGTAGTGGTTGTTGAAGTTGTAGGCGCTTCAGTAGTGGTTGTTGAAGTTGTAGGCGCTTCAGTAGTGGTTGTTGAAGTTGTAGGCGCTTCAGTAGTGGTTGTTGAAGTTGTAGGCGCTTCAGTAGTGGTTGTTGAAGTTGTAGGCGCTTCAGTAGTGGTTGTTGAAGTTGTAGGCGCTTCAGTAGTGGTTGTTGAAGTAGTTGTAGGCTCTTCAGTAGTAGTTGTAGTTGTAGTAGTTGTAGTTGTAGTAGTTGTTGGTTCTTCTTTTGGATTCACAATTGTTTTAGTTACTGAAAGATCAGCTCCAAAATCATCAACGTTAACTTCTGTATCCGCATCCTTGATGATATAGCCGGATGGTGCTTCAACCTCGGTGATAATATATTTATCTTTCAACAGTTTGTTAACAGCAATATTACCATTATCATCTGATACATACTCACCAATAACTTGGTTATTAGCTTGACGAACTACTTTAAATTTAGCACCCTTAAGTGGTTGATTCGCTTCATCTACTTTATGGATATTGATTGAGTAAACATAACCAACACCAGCACCACCAGCAATTTGAACTAAAGCAGCATTTGTAAATTCTGTAACAACGACACCTTCACCTTTTAATGTAGCATCATTCTTTAATAATTCACCATCAACGGGTTCATAATTTAAACGTACGTTATAAGAAATACGATATTGGTCTTCTTCTGTCATGTCCCCTAATTCGACAACGAAAGATTGTCCATCTTCACTAACTGTAATCTTGTGTTGGTCTGTTACATCAACACGGTTTGAGAATACCCATTCACCGGTTTCATAAGAGAATTTACCTTTGATAACCTTAATGCTATCTTTTACATAGCTAGCATTTGTAAATTTCAAGTGATCTTCAATTGTTACACTCTTGACGTTTTGTTTTGTACGATTGACTGAAATAGTGTATTGAACCTCTCTTTTGTCTCCCTCGTTAACCCAACTAGTCTTTGATAAAAGAGACGGATCACCATCGCCAATACCAGTAAATGATACCTTACCAGCAGGTATTGTTTCTTTATTAATCGTAATCTCAACTGGAATTTCTCCTTGTTGAGGGTGTTTTTTGAAATCGACACGAGCATAGAAGAAGAAAGATCCGTGAGTATCTGAGTGTTTTTCAACATAATCCGTATAAGTTAAAGTAATGGACTTGTTATCAGCACTTAGTTTTGCATGTGCAATCACCTCATTTGTATTGATATCCTTGATTTCAATATTATCAGAGTTAATGATTATAGCATCAGGCACCGTAATTATCGTTTGATCTCCTGCCTTAACATTTTTTCCAGATAAATCAAATTCTGCATTAAGACGGAATGTAGCCCATTGTTTTAATTCCCAGTCGAGAACTCCGCCTTCATTATTTGATACCTTAACATTTTTGATTGTATCTACGAATTTTCCAGTTACTGAAACTTCAGGAGTTTCAGCAAATGTCTTATTCAAACTAAATACAAAGACAGTTGTCAATAAGCAAATAATAAAAGAAAAGATTCCCAATTTCTTTTTGTTCTTCATTATTTTCCTTCCCTTTTGTTAGATTGGTATTCTTAAGATACAAAAAAATATTGCACTTTATGTAATACTCCCTGAGTAAATTATTATATATAGGATGATTTTATAGACACCCTTATTGCTGTCCTCCTCCTAGTCTTTTACTAAAACTATCCTATAGGTGAATTATATCACATTATAATATGTACATCAATAATAAATATGTGAAATTTGCTATAAATTAAAAAATTCACAAAAACTTAGAAATTATCTGTCTCTTAAGAATCAAAATAATAAAAAACCGCTTACATTCTTTGTTTTGTCACGTTTAAACTTTTTAGTGTTTTATCTAATGATAATAAAAATCATTTCAACAATTTACAAAAATCTAAGAATTATCTATTTTTGAATACTAGAAATTTTATATTAAATTTTATTATTTATTATATTTTTAAAATTACTTATTTGAAAATCAATCGTGTTAGGATTTATTATTCTATTTGTTTGTGCTATACTTTGAAGTATATAAAGACTATTGAATACAGGACAATAAATTAATGACTTATAAATTTTTACTCTTTGACCTCGATCATACCTTGCTTGATTTTGATGTTGCCGAGGATATAGCCTTAACGCAACTTTTAAAAGAAGAAGGAGTAGTGGATATCAGAGCATATAAAGATTATTATGTACCTATGAATAAGACTCTCTGGAAGGATTTGGAAGAGAAAAAGATTACAAAAAAAGAATTGGTCAATACACGTTTTGCAAAATTGTTTGCTCACTTTGGCATTGAAAATGATGGTTCCTACTTAGCAGAGCGTTACCAGTTTTTCCTGTCTAAACAGGGACAGACTTTCCCAGGTGTGGAAGATTTATTAAAAAATTTGATACATCAGGGATATGAACTCTATGCTGCGACAAATGGAATTACCTTTATTCAGACAGGTCGTTTGGAACAATCTGGTATTTCACCATATTTCAAGGAAATTTTTATATCAGAACAGCTCCATACCCAAAAACCAGATGCAGCATTTTATGAGAAAATTGGAGCTCGAATTCCTAACTTTAATAAAAATCATGCCCTTATGATTGGTGATTCTTTGTCAGCTGATATTCAGGGTGGAAATAATGCTGGCATTGATACCATCTGGTACAATCCTCATCATCTGGAAAATAAAAGCCTAGCCCAGCCAACTTATGAAGTCGACTCTTATCAGGCTCTGCTTGATTGCTTGGCGCTACTTTAAAAATTGCAAAAAAGAATAGAGGAGTCTTGAAATTATGGGAACATGGGATGCAACGATTTTTGGAAATGATACTTCCTTAGATATTAAAGAAGAATTCTTCGAGAGATACAATCAAGGAGAAGATGCAAATACAATCAAAAATGACTTGACATCTGATTTATATGATGACGATATGTATGATGTCTTGTTCGCCTTAGCACACTGTTTATGGGAAGTTGGGCAATTAGATGACGAATTCTTGCTTGAAATTAAAGAAATCATTATCAACAAAGAGGATTTAGAACTTGCCGAAGAATTGGGTGCAGATAGTGAATTTTTAAAACAGAGGAGTGTACATCTAGATAAGTTTTTAGAAAAGATAAGTGTCAAAAAAGAAAATCCCAAAAAGAGAATTGCTCCGCCTGTTCCTGTAGAAAGCAAATATAGGAACGGTGCTGTGATGGTGTTTCAGTATGATGATGGTAGCTACGGTACATTGATAGCAGTAGATGGAGCTTTCTTTGATAAGGAAACCTATTATGCTTATCTGCAGACTGATATTAAAATGACCAGAAAACCCACTATGGAAGATGTACGATCAGCACGGATTCTCGATCCGAGTTTTCATAGTCACGAATACAATTCATTTCGTGACTCTAAGTATTACTACTCTTTTGTAAATTGTATTTCAGGCTATTTAAAAAGTACAGCAACTAAAAAATTTGAAAAATACAATGATAGTGTTTTTGAAATTATAGGCTATCTTTCAGATTGGGGGAGCTGCTGTAGCGCGGCTTCTGGAGGATTTGATTACTATAACCAAAAATCAAGTGATGAGTTTAAAATAAGCGTTGTAAAGGAATTGAATAAAAGATTTGATGAAAATCTTAATTCTCGAACAGAATTGATTATTGATGAAATCGACAAAGAATTTATCCTTTCTAATTCTAGAAAAGGTGTTGAATAAAGGCTCTTTAGTATAAATTATTTATAAAACTTCTCAAATCTTAATAGATACTTTTAAAAGTGGTTTAGATAGCCACTTTTTGCTATAATAGAGGCAGTATAAATGAAGGAGTAGTAAATGATGTCTAGGCCAACACTTTTTCTTTATGAACCGTTGTATTCACTAAAGGAAGTTGATCAAAACATCTGGATAGTAGATGGTGATTTGATACAAATGGACATGAAGGTCTTCAAACTTCCTTTTCAGACACGTATGACGGTGATTAAGTTAAATGATGGCAAACTTTGGATTCATTCTCCTATTGCGCCAAATGAGAAACTTTTTACTGAACTGGACGCTTTGGGCAAAGTCGCTTACCTGATTTCACCAAATAAGATTCACTACGCCTATATTGCAGATTGGAAACAAAGATATCCTCAGGCGCTAGCATGGTCTAGTCCAGGAGTAGAAGAGAGAGCGAAAAGTCAGAAAGTCAAGGTTGTATTTGATGCTCCCTTAACAGATAAGGCTCCTGACCTATGGTCTGATGAGATTGAACAACTCATTTTTAAGGGAAGTTCAGTCATTGAAGAGGTGGTATTTTTTCATAAATCAACTAAAACACTGATTGTGACAGACCTCATAGAGAATTTTGAACCGAAAAAGATAGCTAGTCCAATCCGCAGAAGATTCTATCGTTTAGCTCGTGTAACATCCCCTGATGGTCAAACTCCTATCGATTATCGGATGACTTTTTTAGGAAGACAAAGGGAAGCAAAGTTTTCCTTTTCCCGTATGTTAAACTGGAAACCGGATAAAATCATACTTGCACATGGTTTATGCTTTTTTAAAAATGGTACGGATGAATTAAGACGTGCTTTTAGATGGATTCGATAAAGGAGAGAAAGCAATGGAACACTCGTCTTGGCATGCTTTGATTAAGGAGCAATTACCGGAAGGTTATTTTGGGAAAATCAATCAGTTTATGGAGCAGGTTTACGCTCAAGGAACTGTATATCCTCCTAAAGAAAAGGTTTTTCAGGCTTTGTTGACTACACCGCTTGAAGAAGTTAAGGTGGTAATTCTAGGGCAAGACCCCTATCACGGTCCAGGTCAGGCACAGGGCTTGAGTTTTTCTGTTCCAGATAATATTCCATCACCTCCTTCCTTGCAAAACATTCTCAAAGAACTTGCTGATGATATTGGAGTTAAGAAATCCCATGATTTGACGGCTTGGGCTGAGCAAGGAGTCTTACTTCTCAATGCTTGCTTGACGGTTCCTGCTGGCCAGGCAAATGGTCATGCTGGGCAGATATGGGAACCTTTCACGGATGCTGTGATTAAGGTTGTCAATAATTTAGATAGACCAGTGGTTTTTGTCCTCTGGGGTGCTTATGCACGTAAGAAGAAGGTATTGGTAACTAATCCTCAACATCTGATTATTGAATCAGCTCACCCGAGTCCCCTTTCCGTTTACAGAGGATTTTGGGGTTCCAAGCCTTTTTCCAAGGCCAATGCATTCTTAAAAGAAACAGGACAAGAGCCAATTGATTGGCTTAGATAAGGAGAGAATATGCCTCAGTTAGCGACGATTTGCTACGTTGATAATGGAAAAGAATTGCTCATGCTTCATCGTAATAAAAAGCCTAATGATGTCCATGAAGGAAAATGGATTGGTGTGGGTGGAAAGTTAGAGCGTGGAGAAACTCCCCAAGAATGTGCTGCCCGCGAGATTTTAGAAGAAACAGGTTTGAAGGCTAAGCCGGTTCTTAAAGGTGTAATCACCTTTCCAGAGTTTACACCAGACTTAGACTGGTACACCTATGTGTTTAAGGTGACGGAGTTTGAGGGTGATTTAATTGACTGTAATGAAGGGACTTTAGAATGGGTTCCTTATGATGAGGTTTTGAGCAAACCAACCTGGGAAGGAGACCACACCTTCGTAGAGTGGCTTTTAGAAGATAAACCATTCTTTTCAGCAAAGTTTGTTTATGATGGTGATAAGTTATTGGATACCCAAGTGGATTTCTACGAATAAAGGAGAAAGCAGATGTTACTAATTAAAAATGGTCGAGTAATGGATCCTAAGTCTGGTTTGGATCAAGTGTGTGATATCTTGGTTGAAGACAGTAAAATTGTCAAAATTGCACCACAAATTAGTGAAAAAGATGCAGATGTCATTGATGCAACTGGTCATGTAGTTGCCCCCGGTTTAGTGGATATCCATGTTCATTTCCGTGAACCTGGTCAAACTCATAAAGAAGACATTCATACAGGTGCACTAGCTGCAGCAACTGGTGGTTTTACGACAGTTGTCATGATGGCTAATACCAATCCAACCATCTCTGACGTAGAAACCTTGCAAGAAGTTCTGCAGTCAGCAGCTAAGGAAAAAATCAATGTCAAAACTGTAGCAACTATTACCAAGAACTTTAATGGCCAAAACTTAACTGATTTTAAAGCTCTTTTAGAAGCTGGAGCTGTAGGTTTTTCAGATGATGGTATTCCTCTTGAAAGCAGTAAAGTGGTCAAGGAAGCTATGGAAGAGGCTAAAAAACTCAACACATTTATCAGCTTACACGAGGAAGATCCTGGTCTGAATGGTACGCTAGGTTTTAATGAAAATATTGCTAAAGAACACTTCCATATTTGTGGTGCTACAGGGGTTGCAGAGTATGCAATGATTGCACGTGATGTCATGATCGCCTATGCAACAAAAGCCCATGTTCATATCCAGCACTTATCCAAGGAAGAAAGTGTTAAGGTTGTGGAGTTCGCTCAAGGTTTGGGAGCAAACGTAACTGCAGAAGTAGCACCGCAACATTTCTCTAAGACTGAAGCGCTTCTCTTGACTAAGGGAAGTAATGCTAAGATGAATCCACCACTTCGCTTGGAGTCTGACCGCCTTGCAGTTATTGAGGGGCTTAAATCTGGAGTCATTTCAGTAATTGCGACAGATCACGCGCCTCACCATGCTGATGAAAAGAACGTCGAGGATATTACCAAGGCACCATCAGGTATGACTGGTTTAGAAACTTCTTTGTCACTTGGTTTAACTTACTTAGTCGAAGCTGGTGAGCTAAGCTTGATGGAATTATTAGAAAAAATGACAGTAAACCCAGCAAAATTGTATCATTTTGAAGCAGGTTATTTGGCTGAAAATGGTCCAGCTGATATTACCATTTTCGATGATAAAGCTGACCGAATTGTAGACACACATTTTGCTTCTAAAGCGGCTAATTCACCATTTATCGGTGAAGCTTTAAAAGGGCAGGTAAAATACACTATTTGTAATGGACAGATTGTTTATAAAAACTAGATGAAATACTGCTCTATAAAATTTAAATTTAGAGAGAGTCTGTATGTATCCAACCCATCATTTTAAAGACAAGTTCATTTTATTTCTTAAGATTTTCTTCCCTATTTTGGTTTATCAATTCGCAAATTATTCGGCTTCCTTTGTTGATACGACCATGACCGGCCAGTATAATACGATTGATTTAGCTGGTGTATCAATGGCGACTAGCTTGTGGAATCCTTTCTTTACTTTTTTAACAGGTATTGTTTCTGCCTTAGTCCCTATAGTTGGACATCATTTAGGACGTGGGAAAAAAGAAGAAGTGGCTTCTGATTTCTATCAGTTTCTTTATCTTTCGCTTGCCTTATCCATTTTTCTATTTGTTTTAGTTTTTCTGGTTTCTCCTTTAGTTCTAAATAATATGGGATTAGAAGAAGCGGTAGCAAATATAGCAGTTCGTTATCTATGGTTTTTGGCAATAGGGATTATTCCTCTCTTACTTTTTAGTGTTATCCGTTCATTACTGGATGCACTTGGATTAACAAGGTTATCCATGTATTTGATGCTTTTATTGCTCCCTCTCAATAGTGGCTTTAACTATTTATTGATTTATGGCGCCTTTGGTTTTCCTGAGTTAGGAGGAGCTGGAGCGGGACTTGGGACCTCTATGGCTTATTGGGCCTTGTTGGGTATATCTATACTAGTCCTTCTTAAACAAGAAAAATTAAAAGAACTACATTTAGAAAACCGACTACCTTTAGACAGGAATAAAATAAAAGAAGCGATAAAACTGGGGTTACCTATTGGTGGAACTGTATTTGCAGAAGTTGCTATTTTTTCAGCCGTTGGCTTGATTATGGCGAAGTTTTCATCATTGATAATAGCTAGTCATCAGTCTGCCATGAACTTTTCATCTCTCATGTACGCTTTTCCTATGAGCGTTTCAACAGCAATGGCTATTGTTGTTTCTTACGAAGTTGGTGCTAAACGTCTAGTGGATGCTAAGAAATACATAAAAATCGGACGACTATCAGCTATGGCATTCGCAATTTTAACACTTTCTTTTCTGTATGTTTTTAGAGAAAATGTTGCCAGTCTCTATGGTCATGATCCAGAGTTTATTCAACTAACTGCTAGTTTTATGACCTATAGCTTATTTTTCCAGTTAGCTGATACATTTGCGGCACCATTACAAGGGATTTTACGAGGCTACAAAGATACTGTCATCCCTTTCTACCTTGGTCTCCTTGGATACTGGGGAGTTGCTATACCTCTTGGTTTGTTTCTAGATTATTCAACAAATCTCGATGCTTATTCATATTGGATAGGTCTTATCGTAAGTTTAGTTGTCAGCGGATTACTCTATCAGTGGCGTTTACAAGTTATTATGAAAAGATTCAAATAATTTGTTGAAAATATCCATGGAAATCAGTTTGTGAAATAGCTATTTTACGTAAAGAAAAGTCTTGATTTCATTGACTTTTCTTTTTTTATATTGTGAAAAAATATCAAGCATAATCTTTGACTCTAGTTAACCTATAAGTTAGAATAGAACTATAAGAAATTAAACTTAGAAAGGCAAGATTATGTCAACTTTAGATAAAAATCTTTTGCTTGAGATGTTCCGTAAGATGGAAGAAATTCGTCGTATGGATTTAAAAATTGCTCAATTAGTAAAAAAAGGAAAAGTGCCAGGTATGACGCACTTTTCTGTTGGTGAGGAAGCTGCAAACGTTGGGGCTATGTTAGCTCTAAACGAAGACGACCTCATCACCTCAAACCACCGTGGTCACGGACAAGCCATTGCTAAAGGAATCGACCTTAATGGTATGATGGCTGAAATCCTTGGTAAGTATACTGGAACTTGTAAAGGTAAAGGTGGATCAATGCACATCGCCGACCTAGATGCAGGTAACCTTGGTGCTAACGGTATCGTAGGTGGTGGTATGGGGATTGCAGTAGGTGCAGCCCTTACTCAACAAATGAAAAACACTGGTAAAATCGTTGTCTGCTTCTTTGGTGATGGAGCGACGAATGAAGGTGTATTCCACGAAGCTGTTAATATGGCTTCAATTTGGAATCTTCCAGTAATTTTCTACTGTATCAATAACGGTTATGGAATCTCTGCTGATATTAAGAAAATGACAAATGTCAAGCATATCCATGAGCGTAGTGCTGCTTACGGTATTCCTGGAATGTTTATCGAAGACGGTAACAATGTTATCGATGTCTACGAAGGATTTAAGAAAGCAGTTGACCATGTTCGTTCTGGTAAAGGTCCTGTCTTGATCGAAAGTGTAACTTACCGTTGGCTTGGTCACTCATCATCAGACCCTGGTAAATATCGTACACGTGAAGAAGTCGATGAGTGGAAAGAAAAAGATCCAATCGAAAACCTTCGCAAGTACCTTGTTGAAAATAAAATTGCTAGTGCAGAAGAACTTGAAGAAATTCAGGCTCAGGTCAAGGAAGCAGTGGAAGCATCTGTTAAGTTTGCAGAAGAAAGTCCATTCCCTCCACTAGAATCAGCTTTTGAAGATATTTACGCAGACTAAGGAGAAGTAGAGAAATATGGAAACAAAATTAATGTCTTTCCGCGATACCATTATCCTTGCAATGTCTGAGGAAATGCGTCGCGACGAAAATGTACTCTTGATGGGTGAAGATGTCGGTGTCTTTGGTGGAGACTTTGGTACATCTGTAGGTATGCTTGAAGAATTTGGACCAGAACGTGTTCGTGACTGTCCGATTTCCGAAGCAGCTATTTCTGGAGCAGCTGCTGGTGCTGCTATGACTGGACTTCGTCCAATCGTCGACATGACCTTCATGGACTTTTCTGTTATTGCCATGGATAATATCGTCAACCAAGCAGCTAAAACTCGTTACATGTTTGGTGGTAAAGGTCAAGTACCAATTACAATCCGCTGTGCCGCTGGTAACGGAGTAGGTTCTGCAGCACAACACTCACAATCATTGGAATCTTGGTTCACTCATATCCCAGGATTGAAGGTTGTAGCTCCAGGTACACCAGCTGATATGAAGGGTCTTCTTAAGTCTTCTATCCGTGACAACAACCCTGTTATCATTCTTGAATACAAATCAGAATTTAACCAAAAAGGGGAAGTACCAGTAGATCCAGACTATACTATCCCACTTGGTGTCGGAGAAATCAAACGCGAAGGAACTGATGTAACAGTAGTAACATACGGTAAAATGCTTCGTCGTGTGATGCAAGCAGCTGAAGAATTGGCTGAAGAAGGCATCTCAGTAGAAGTAGTAGACCCACGTACTTTGGTTCCACTTGATAAAGACATCATCATTAACTCAGTTAAGAAAACTGGAAAAGTAGTTCTTGTCAACGATGCCCACAAGACAAGTGGTTTTATCGGTGAAATTTCAGCTATTATCTCAGAATCAGAAGCATTCGATTATTTAGATGCACCTATTCGCCGTTGTGCAGGTGAGGATGTACCAATGCCTTATGCACAAAATCTTGAAAATGCAATGATTCCAACAGTTGAAAGCATCAAAGATGCAATCCGTAAAACTCACAATAAACAATAATACATAAAATAAATTATGTAAATTAATCAGACGAGAAGCTTTGTATCTATTTGTATCTAATAGATGCAAAGTTCTCTACGTCCTTGATATCTTAGATTAGAGCACGGGCTAAAAGCTCGGAAAAAAGATAAATCTTCTTGACTTCGTCGAGGTCTATGTTGATTTCCTATTTTTCGGTCACTTTTTAACGCCCTTTGCATCATGTAATTGAATTCGGACGGAGGTCTGTGAAAAAAAGATAGATTTCCTTGTGTTCATCGAACACATCGTCAATCTCCTATTTTTTCATTGCCCTCTTCGTCCTTAATATCTTAGTATAGAATAGGAGAGGTCATGGCTGATGATAAGCTAAGAGCGACTCCTGCAGCTAGAAAATTAGCGGATGATTTAGGAATTAATCTCTACGATATTTCTGGCTCAGGCGCAAACGGTCGTGTCCACAAAGAAGACGTGGAAACATTTAAAGACACTAATGTGGTTCGCATTTCACCACTTGCAAAACGAATTGCCCTTGAACATAACATTGCATGGCAGGAAATCCAAGGAACTGGTCATCGTGGCAAGATTATGAAGAAGGATGTTTTAGCTTTCCTTCCGGAAAATATTGAAAACGATACGATTAAATCACCTTCTCAAATCGAGAAAGTGGAAGAAGTTCCAGATAACGTAACTCCTTATGGAGAAATCGAGCGTATTCCAATGACACCGATGCGTAAGGTTATTGCTCAACGTATGGTTGAGTCATATTTGACTGCCCCAACCTTCACGCTTAACTATGATGTTGATATGTCTGAAATGCTTGCACTTCGTAAGAAAGTCCTTGATCCAATCATGGAAGCAACTGGTAAGAAAATTACTGTTACAGACTTGCTTTCACTTGCGGTTGTTAAGACGCTTATGAAACACCCGTACATTAACGCTTCATTAACTGAAGATGGTAAGACAATTATCACTCACAACTATGTCAACCTTGCGATGGCAGTTGGAATGGATAATGGTTTGATGACGCCAGTTGTTTATAATGCTGAAAAAATGAGCTTGTCTGAGTTGGTAGTTGCCTTCAAAGATGTTATCGGACGTACTTTGGATGGTAAACTAGCTCCTAGCGAGTTGCAAAATTCAACCTTCACCATCAGTAACTTGGGAATGTTTGGCGTTCAATCATTCGGTCCGATCATTAACCAACCGAACTCAGCAATCCTTGGGGTTAGCTCAACAATTGAGAAACCAGTTGTTGTTAATGGTGAAATCGTGATTCGTCCAATTATGAGTCTTGGTTTAACAATTGACCACCGTGTCGTAGATGGTATGGCTGGTGCTAAGTTTATGAAAGACTTGAAAGCTTTAATTGAAAACCCAATCTCAATGTTGGTTTAGAGAATTTATTTTTAGAAATATAGATAAAGGAAGTAAGATATGGCCTTAGAAGTAATTATGCCAAAAGCCGGCGTGGATATGACAGAAGGACAAATCGTCCAATGGAATAAAAAAGTCGGAGAATTTGTAAAAGAAGGAGAAATCCTTTTGGAAATCATGACTGACAAAGTCAGCATGGAATTGGAAGCAGAAGAAGACGGTTACTTGATCGCTATCCTGAAAGGGGACGGCGAGACAGTCCCTGTTACAGAAGTTATCGGTTATCTTGGTGAAGAAGGGGAAAATATCCCAACAGCTGGAGCAGCTGCACCAGAAGCTAGCCCAGCACCTGCAGTAAGTGCTTCGAACGATGATGGTAAGAGCGATGATGCTTATGATATCGTTGTTATTGGTGGTGGACCTGCTGGTTATGTTTCTGCCATTAAAGCAGCTCAATTAGGTGGTAAGGTTGCTCTTGTTGAGAAATCTGAACTTGGTGGAACTTGTTTGAACCGTGGATGTATCCCAACTAAGACTTACCTTCACAATGCTGAAATTATCGAGAATATCGGTCATGCTGCAAATCGAGGTATCGTGATTGAAAATCCTAACTTCACAGTTGATATGGACAAACTTTTAGAAACAAAATCTAAAGTTGTCAATACCCTTGTTGGTGGAGTTGCTGGACTTCTTCGTAGTTACGGAGTGGATGTTCATAAAGGTATTGGTACTATCACTAAGGATAAGAACGTCCTAGTCAATGGTTCTGAATTGCTTGAAACCAAGAAAATCATCCTTGCTGGTGGTTCTAAAGTCAGCAAGATTAATGTTCCAGGTATGGAATCACCACTTGTGATGACTAGTGACGATATTCTTGAAATGAATGAAGTTCCAGAAAGCCTCGTTATCATCGGTGGTGGTGTCGTTGGTATTGAACTTGGTCAAGCCTTTATGACATTTGGTTCAAAAGTTACTGTTATCGAAATGATGGATCGCATTGTTCCAGCTATGGATGCGGAAGTATCTAAGAACCTTCGTTTAATCCTTGAACGTAAAGGTATGACTATCTTGACAGGTACTAAACTCCAAGAAATCATTGAAGAAGATGGTAAACTTCGTATCAAGGTTGAAGGAAAAGATGATATCATTGCGAACAAAGCTCTTCTATCAATCGGTCGTGTTCCAGATCTTGAAGGTATCGGAGAAGTTGAGTTTGAGTTAGACCGTGGTCGTATCAAGGTTAACGAGTACATGGAAACTTCTGTTCCTGGTATTTATGCACCAGGTGATATCAACGGTACTAAGATGTTGGCTCATGCTGCCTTCCGTATGGGTGAAGTAGCGGCTGAAAATGCTCTTAAAGGAAACCACGCTGTTGCCAAATTAAACTTAACTCCTGCAGCTATCTACACTCTTCCAGAAGTAGCAGCAGTTGGTTTGACTGAAGAACAAGCTCGTGAGAAATATGATGTCCAAATCGGTAAATTCAACTTTGCCGCAAACGGACGTGCAATTGCATCAGATGCTGCTCAAGGATTTGTTAAAGTCATTGCAGACAAGAAATATGGTGAAATCCTTGGTGTTCATATCATTGGTCCAGCAGCAGCTGAATTGATCAATGAATCGTCAAGCATCATCGAAATGGAAATCACTGTAGAAGAAATGCTTAAGACAATCCACGGTCACCCAACATACTCTGAAGTTATGTACGAAGCATTTGCGGATGTTCTTGGAATGGCTATCCATTCACCTAAGAAAAAATAAAAATAGATAGACTAGACTGGAATTATTTTCCAGTCTCTATCGTATTAGAAGGTATCTTATGAAATACATTATCAATCATTCAAACGACACTGCCTTTAATATTGCTTTAGAGGAGTACGCTTTTAAGCATCTTCTTGATGAAGATCAAATCTTCCTTCTTTGGATTAACAAACCATCTATCATTGTAGGACGTCACCAAAATACGATTGAAGAAATTAACCGTGACTATGTTCGTGAAAATGGAATTGAAGTAGTGAGACGAATCAGTGGTGGTGGAGCTGTTTACCATGATTTGAACAACCTTAACTATACTATCATTTCAAAAGAAGATGAAAACAAGGCCTTTGACTTCAAGAGCTTCTCTACTCCAGTTATCAATACTTTGGCTGAACTTGGTGTTAAAGCTGAATTTACAGGCCGTAACGACTTGGAAATCGACGGTAAGAAATTCTGTGGAAATGCACAAGCCTATATCAATGGCCGTATCATGCACCATGGTTGTCTTCTCTTTGACGTGGATTTGTCAGTCCTAGCTAACGCACTTAAAGTGTCTAAAGATAAGTTTGAATCAAAAGGGGTTAAATCAGTCCGTGCTCGAGTAACTAATATTATCGATGAGTTGCCAGAAAAGATCACTGTTGAAGAATTCCGTGATTTACTCTTGGAATACATGAAAAAAGAATACCCTGAGATGACTGAGTATGTATTCTCAGATGAAGAATTGGCTGAAATCAATCGCATCAAAGAAACTAAATTTGGAACTTGGGACTGGAACTATGGGAAATCACCTGAATACAATGTCCGTCGTGGAACTAAATTCCCTAGCGGTAAGGTTGAAATCTTCGCTAACGTCATTGAATCCAAAATCCAAGACATCAAGATTTATGGAGACTTCTTTGGTATCGAAGATGTTGCAGCAGTAGAAGATGTCCTTCGTGGTGTCAAATACGAACGTGAAGATGTCCTCAAAGCCCTTCAAACCATTAACCTAGGTCGTTACTTCGCAGGAATCACTGCAGAAGAAATTGCTGAAGCTGTTGTTGAATAAAGTAAAAGATATCCATGTTAAATGGATATCTTTTATCTTAGACTTGATATTCAAAAATAATGAGAGTAGAATAAAGAGGAAATCCGAACAAAAAAGGGGATCATATTCGATGATGAAAATTCCAGTGGAAAAACTTGGTCTATTTGAACAGTTAGATCGTATAGTAGTGGCTTTTTTTAGCAAACAACAACCTTCAAGTCCATATGATTTGAATATCAGTATTACACAAGGACACCTTGACCAGAAAAAGCAAGAGCTAGAACCATTAGGCTATCAAGCTGTCCAATTACCATTAGGAATGGCTTTAGATAATATCATTCAGCAACCTCATTATCAAAATTTAATCATTGGTGGACTTGCTCCAGACGAAATTATAGTCAGCAAAGAAGAATTAATGCCTTTAAAAGATACTGTGGACAGTTTTTGTATTATGTACGCTGCAGCGAATAACAGACTGGAAAATAGTAAGGCTTATGAATTAATGAAAGATAAGACGGTTTATTTTATTGGTAAACTATTTACAGATATTCCAAAAGCCAGTGATGAAATTGCTTATTTAGGAATTGATCGAATAGCGAGTGATGGTACACCATATGAAGCAGTTAAATGCTTTCTAACGGAAGAGAGTGCAGAGAAGTTCAATGGTGAGAAAAGACCTGTCACCCCTGCAAATTTGGCCTATCTAAAATCATTCTGGGGAAAACCAGTCATTATTGAGCCACACCGTAATTATTGGATCGAATTTTTATAGAAAGAATAAAAGAGCGTAAGATTCGGTAAAAATCCTACGCTCTTTTTCTAACACTAAAATATACATAATTTATATTATGTATATCACAAACTATCCAAGGCATTTTTCTGTTCGTCATTAACGATATGCGTATACAAGTCGGTAACTTGTGTGCTAGCATGTCCTAGTTGATGACTTACCAAAACCTGCGATTTAGTTGCATCATAGAGACGGG
The DNA here is from genome assembly GCF_001074155.1 of Streptococcus pseudopneumoniae. Taxonomy (GTDB): domain Bacteria; phylum Bacillota; class Bacilli; order Lactobacillales; family Streptococcaceae; genus Streptococcus; species Streptococcus pseudopneumoniae_A. The sequence continues at coordinate 25,972 of NZ_JUUZ01000033.1, read as the reverse complement.
TTGCAAGAGTATGGCGCAGTTTGTGGGGAGTTACCCGTACTTTGAAGTCTTCCGAATACTTGGCGACCATTTTTTCAACACTAGAAGCATCGATACGATTTGGAACACCTCGATACAAGGTTAAAAAGAGGGCTGTATCAGTCTTTTCTGTCTTATAACGTTTGTCTCGAATAGCAAGATATTGCTCTAAATAGGGTTTAGCAAAGGCAGCAACATTGACTGAGTCGCGCTTCCCACCCTTACGAGTAACATCAATGACCATCATTTTGAGGTTGAGATCTCGAAGGTCAAGGTTAACTGCTTCAGAGAGACGGACACCAGAGGCAAGAAGGAGTGCAATGATGGCTAAATCTCGCTCCTTATTCTTGTTAAAGGACGATAAGGCTCGATTTGAGAGAGTTTTAGAGTATTCCTGGTCGATATAGTTAAGGAAACCTTCTGTCTCATCCCCTAAAAAGAGCTTTTGCTTGATATTTTCAGCTCGAGCAGCTAAGGTTTCTTTCTTTTTCTTGGTCGCAACCTTCTTCATGACATTCCGGTAGAAATAAGGTTCACCTTGTTCATTTTCAACCTCCTCAGTCAAATACTTATACAGACTAGATAGTGCAGAAAGGGTACGGTTAATGGTTGTTTTAGAAACACCGTTTTTCGTCGTATTGGCATTGAGCAGAGGACGTTCACGTAAGTAAAGAATAAAAGATTCCATGTCTTTCTTGGTCATGTGCTCCAGAACGTCTAAGGGAATATTGGCCATGGTGTCAGCATCTGATATACCAGATTCCAAGACCCAGGTGAAAAATCGATCGTATTCCTTTAAGTATTCGTATAAGGTCGTAAAACTATATGGAACGGCCAGTTTTGATTGGTAATATTCTAAGACGTAACAAGGCATGACTTGTTTGAGTTTATCGATACGTTCTAATAAGATCTCGCGTTTCATGTTTTTCTCCAAATCTTTCTATACTAGTAGTATAGCATAGCCAGATATATTTTTCAAGAAAATTATAGTTTTTCGGAAAGATGTTATAGAGGAGATTTAGGAATGTTCAAATACTCAAAAAGTAACCAAAAATTTTTTTAAAGTTAATTATCCTTAAATATGTACTTTATTTAAGTGAATACTAAAAGTTTTTCAATTGTACATTCATACAAAAACACGGCTCATGCATCATGGCCGTGTTATATTTGACTTAAACTAGTTAGCTAATCTCTTACTTAATTTAAATCAGACTTTTACTTTCTATTTTGGATTTCCCATAAGGTCTCCTAACTTCATATTGAAAATAGGACTCCTGAATTACTTCGATAAATAAGTTAACTACAGAAACAACGGAATTAAATTTGTTTTTTGCGCTAAAATGATGCGCACATTTAGAATAAAACAAGTATTAAACTTAATACAATTTTAACATAGCGGAAAAGAGGTGTAAAGAATAAATACTCTGAAAAGCTTGTATACATTTTTGATTTGTGCACAAGTATGTAAATATTGTAAAACAATTTCAAAATGTGGTAGACTAGATATGAATTTTGATGGACGATAATTAGGTCAGAGAAAAGGTTACAGATGGAAAAATTAGTTTTTATCGGAATGCTAGTGTTCTTGGCATTTGTGTTTATTGGAATATTGTTTTGGCTGCGTTTTAGAATGAAGAACACCTTTGAGAACGGTGTTCCAGTGTACGATGCCCCAGCAAATAATCAGACTAGGACGAGTAAGCTAAGCGCAGGAGAGTATGCAGTGCACATAATTTTAATACTAATTAGCGCTGTAATTGCCTTTAAGGTCATGAGCATGTTCCGTCATGGGGCGGCGCCAATTGGTGCTGCTATAATCACGCCTTCTATAATGTCGCTTTTCAATGCACGAAGGAGAACCGGGAAATCTTGGATGGGTATCGTTGCAGTGCTTATGATATTTGTGTTTTTGATGTTTGTATATATAATTATAGGTCTACCTGATAACGCACCTCCACTTAAAATTGACGGAACTGAAATTCATCTTACAGAGACTAAGATTTCGGATTTGATAGACAAGGAGTTTGAAATTTATGTGTCAAATGGTAGACATGATTATCCTAATTATAACGAGCTTTTGACAACGGGAAGCTATACTAAATACCAAGAAGCTGGGGTTAGCGTACCAAACGGCTTTAAGTCATATGACTCAGCAGTTACGCGATCTACCTATCTTCTTGTAAAGAAGAATGTAGTTCTCGGATGTATAGGTGTTTACGGAGATAAGAGGAAGAGTACGGAGCTGAAGGACTGTGTAGTTACGCAGGTTTGCTTCGATTCTGAGTGCACAGCTGTTGCCAAAAAATATGGAATTTCATATAATATAAATGGTATAGATTTGCTAAAGAAGCTTGACGAAAACGAGTTCACGAAAGTATTTGGGAAAAAAATATGGCTGACTCCAAGCGATCCAAGAGATGAATATTTGGGTCATTATGGCGTGCAGTGGGGAGCAGGTAACAATGAGTTCTTTTGGAATCATTATTTTATGAATTTAGACCTTGATTCGAATAATGATATAGTTAATTTTAATTTTAGTTCTAATATTGCAGCAGAGCGATAGAAGAATTTGCAGGGATAATTAGGTAAAATGAAAAAGAAAAAAGTACTAAGTAAGACAAAGTATGCTATTTATCTTCTAGTGGTCCACCTTATATGCATACTTTTCACTATAAGCAAAATAGTGATACCTTCATGGGGTCACTGGTTAGAGACGACATGCTTTCTTTGGACAAGCTTTCCTACCTATGTATGCGTGTTAATAGCCATTCTCCCAATGGTATGCTTTTGGCCATATTTGATTAGTGCAGATTTTAAGCCGGGTACAGCAAAGACCTTGCTTGCGACTTTTGGTCTAATAGTAGGTAACGTGACTCTGATTTTGATATATACAACTATTTTGCACAAAGTATTATAGGTATAAAAAAATCCCTTTATAGGGATTTTTTTATTGCTTCAAGTAGCTCGTCATATTCTTCAAATACTGGAACCTCTGGGTGATCCTTCTTGATTGATTCGGTGCTTCTAAACAAGAATCCTTGTGGGTGTCTCCTTGAAAGAATTCGATTTAATCGACGGTCAAGGCAGTTGATGACTTACTAGAAAATTGTTCTCAACCCTATGTTTTAGCTGATTTAGCTTATCTTAGCTATGAACTCAGAGAACAGTTGAAACAGAAAGGTTACCATCTTTGGACGCCTTTACGTCAAAATACGGCAAGAGTTAAACCACATAATCATTGGAAACTAATAGCTATGAGACGGACTATTGAAACTCGATTTTCAGAACTTTGTGCTTTTTTTGATGTCGAACAAACACTAGCTAGAGGCTTAACAGAATTGCAGTTGAGAATGGAGCAAATTGTACTGACTTATAATCTGAGATACTTTGAGATTAGCTAGCACCACGAGTAAAAATTTATATCTTACTATCAATAAGACCTTAAATGAGTAGCAAAAAATGTACAATTGAACCACTACTTCTTCTGCACCTATTAGAGTAAAAATGTACAAATCAATTCCCTAAATCAGATGATGTTATGAACTAGAAAATATACAAAATAACACTTAAAAATAATGTACAAAATAAAAATAAAGTACACTCCTTAAAGAATGTACTTTATGCTTCAAATTCAGTTGTATCAATGTTTTAGCACTTGTTAAGTCAATTGTACATAAACTTTTAGTTTTAAAAAATTTTTCTAGAGCTAATCATTCTTAATTATGTACTTTATTTAAGTGAAAACTAGAAATTGTTCAAATGTACATTAACTTTTAGTTTTTCTATCAATGTTTAAATAACTTTTACATAAACTTATAATTTTCTCTAAAATCAATAAAATCCAAATCAACAAAGTGATTTGGATTTTTAACTCTCTATTAAATGTTCAAAATTATTCTAAATACTATTTAATAAGTTTTATACTTAACTTTGCTAGACATTACTAGATAACACGATGCAACAATAACAATAATTCTGATTAGATACATTCCGTAATGGTCGTCACTCATAGTCAATTGAGAAAATACATTAATCATTGAATGTGTCATCACACAAATCCAGAGATTTTTTGTTTTTAAATAAAGAGCTGAAAGAATAAACGAATTTGTCAGCAACCCAAATAAAAAAGGTACTATTTGAAGGATGGCTAGAGAACCATCTATATAAAAGAACAATAAATGCCAAATTGACCATATGATAAATGTTAAAATTGTCGCTAGAAAATAGTGGAACTTTTCTTGTAAAAGTGGCTGAAATACATATCTCCAACCAATTTCCTCCAAACCGCCAAATACAATAAACTTGAAAAACATCAGAAAAGGAAGATACCAGATAAATTGTACGATTTTCCCCCAAAAAAATAGAAAAGAGAAATCAAGAATAATAAGAAAAAATGCTAATAAATAATGTTTGTAACTGGTCTGAATGTTAAAAACATCTTTTATTATTTTCTTTAAGTCAATCTCATAATAGCAAATGGCAACAATGCTACCCCATAAGGCTGTAGAGATTCCACCAATCATTACTCCGAAAACATTTACTAGAACAGAATGAACGCCATAATAATTGCAGAAAAATACAACTGAACAAACTAATAATAATTGACTAAAAGTCCCAAATAAATAAACTGCAAGAGCTTTATTTCTACTCATAGCATCTCCCTTTGGTTATAAAAAACAGTCTAAGAGTTACATTTTGTGCATAAATAAAATTATGTAATAAATATATTTTAATCTTTTTATTCCTAAATTTACATAACTTAAATTATGTTTTTATAGTAGTAAATCTTTCACTTTTCCAATTTCACTTTTTGGAATCACGAGATGAATCATATCACCTAGATACATCCTTGTAGATCCATTAACTGTCTTACTTTTCCCATTATGTACTTGGGTTGTGATGAGCACATTATGAGGTAAATTGAGTTCATGTACTTGTTTACCAGCTATTTTATCTGAAACTGGAATTTCAATTAGAGTAACTTCACCATCATCAGTTGCTGATTCAGGCAACATTTTCTCAAGCATGGCTTCGTAAACAGGTGCTCCTTTGAGCATATCCATGACAATATAGGCAACTAGAGTCACCATGCCTAAAGGCATAAGATTTCGGATGTCACCGACCATCTCAGTCACAAGAATCATAGCTGTCAAAGGTGCTTTTGAGATAGCCCCAAAATACCCGCTCATTCCAAGAATCACAAAGATAGGGAATTGCTGCTGTGTAACGAGGCCAAGATTGACACAAATAACACCGACCAGAGCTCCAAGTAAGGACCCTAAAGCTAAAATTGGTAAGAAAATACCACCTGGTAGTCCACTTCCGTAACTAATCATACTCCAGATAAAACGAATGATGAAGTAAACTAAGAGAATTTGGAAACTAAAATCTTGTTCTGTTAAGGATAAGACAACCTGATTGCCTCCACCAAGTATTTGAGGTAGGAATATTCCCACAGGAATAATCAGGATAAATGCAAAAATTGGATAATAAGCCTTATCTAGATGAATTTTTTGACCGATCCAATCGTAAACTCTCCCGACATTCAGAACGGCTTTTTCATAAAGAAAACCTGAAAAACCAAGAAAAATCCCCATAAGCAGATAAATCCAATACTGACTCAAACTCATAAGAGGGATATTATCAGGCATATCAAGCACAGGTGTTAAGCCAAAGATGAGAAGGGAAATAAAGTTTGCTACTAGACTAGCAGCCAAGGTAGAAACCCAAAAGAATCGTGAAAAATGATGGTAGACTTCTTCTACTACAAATAGGAGTCCCGCAATCGGTGCATTAAAGGCTGCAGCAAGTCCAGCAGCAGCTCCACTAGCAATCAAAGAACGCTCCTCAACAGGGCTAGACTTGAGCCATTTAGCAATTCCTTTTCCTCCAGCAGCACCTAGCTGAATGCTGGGACCTTCACGACCTAGCATGAGCCCACTCGCAATGGCCAATATACCTAAAATGTATTTTTTCCAGAGGACACTCCACCAGTTGAGAGACATGAGACCTTTTAACTCTGCCTCAACTTGAGGAATACCAGAACCTTTAATATCTTTTTCTAATCGCGTTAATTTGGCACTAACTAAGCAAATTAGCATATAAAACAATAAAATAATCAATAGATTCCGTATCAGATTTTCTTGGTCTTGATAAAAACCTTGAACGATATGAAAGCCTTTTTCGATCAAAAATCGAAATGATCCTACAATAATTCCTACGACTAATCCGACAATAATACCTCGCCCTACTTGAGCTAAGATCGTACTGGACGCGAAGGCAAATTCTTTCTTGGAACTAAGTATTTCCGATTGTTCCTCCATAATTCTCTCCTTTAATTATCTTTTACTAGTTTCTGAAACGATCGTTTTAATCGGTTCAAAACTGGTGCGATGAATAGGTGTGACACCGTGCTTTTCAATTCCTACTAGATGCTTAGCAGTTCCATAGCCAGCATTTTGAGCAAAATCATAGCCTGGAAATTCTTGGTCATAGTTAGCCATGATCTTATCTCTGGTAACTTTAGCTATAATCGATGCTGCTGCAATAGATAAGGAGTTGGCATCCCCTTTGATGATGGATGTCTGAGAAATTGGCAAGTCCAACTTCATAGCATCAATCAAGAGGTGCTCTGGTTGGGGCTCAAGCTGATAAATAGCTTCTTTCATGGCTAGTTTCGTCGCTTCATAGATATTGACTTGGTCAATGACATGATTGTCCATAATCCCGATACCGATTGCTAGGGCATTCTCTTTGATAGCTTGAAAAATCTCCTCGTGTTTTTTCTTAGGAATTTTTTTGCTGTCATTTAAACCTTTAATTTTACAATTTTGAGGTAAAATCACTGCAGCAGCCACCACTGGGCCAGCTAGCGGACCACGTCCAACCTCATCTACACCTGCAATTAGAGATATCCCTTTACTATATAGATCTTTTTCATATCGAAGCATGGCTTCTAAGCGAAGATTTTCATCCATTTCTGCTTGGATGGCCTTTTTACGCTTTTCAATTTCCTTTTGTACACCTGAACGAGAATCTTTTTCAAATTCCTTGAACAAGGGACTTTCAAGAACAGTTATCTTTGCTAATTCTTCTTTGATTTCTTTAATCGTTGCCATTGAGATCATCCAATGTATCTAAGGTATAGTTACCAAGTTTTCCATCACGAACTTCTTTGACAAAGAGATTGTAAAAACGATCGTAATCATCACGGAAACCAAGGATACGCGTCATATCCATGATAATTTCTGGAGCCTCATCGTCCAGATTCATTTGTTTAAAACGTTCTTGAAGTTTATCCGGATAATGGGTTTTAAAGTAATTAAGTCCAAAAATAGTCACTTCATCCATTGGAAGCAACTGATCCTTGATTGCTCCAGTAAGGGCAAGTTTAAGGGCGACAGTTTCATCTTCGAATTTTGGCCAAAGAATCCCTGGAGTATCCAAGATTTCCAAATCTTTATTAGTTTTAAGCCATTGTTGACCCTTAGTAACACCAGGTTTATTACCAACAACAGCAATTTTCTTACCAGCTAAACGGTTCATCAGAGTTGATTTACCAGCGTTTGGAATCCCAATAATCATGGTGCGCAAGGTTTCGATTTGAATCCCACGTTCTTTTTGACGAGCAATCTTATCTGCCATGAGTTTCTTAGCAGCATCCGTTACGACTTTTACTGTTATTTGCTCTTTAGAATTGATAGCAAGTGTCTGAATACCTTGTGATTCAAAGTGCTGACGCCACTCTTTTGTTAATGCTGGGTCTGCAAGGTCTGCCTTGTTTAGAATCAATAGCCTTGGTTTGTCCCCGATAATTTTAGTCAGCATTGGATTTTGGCTAGACAAGGGCAAACGTGCATCTACTAAAACTGTCACAAAATCAACAAATTTTAAATTTTCCTGGACCTGACGACGTGCCTTAGACATGTGTCCAGGAAACCATTGAATAGTTGCCATTTTATTTCCTTTTCTTCATACAAACTTATTCTATAAAACATAGATGATTACTGACTATTTTACCATATTTTGGCTATTTTTGCAGATGAATGATATTTTAATAAAAAGGAAATCCCCCTTTACCAAGAGGAAAAGAGGGATACCATTCTTATTGATGAACTGCTTGTGCTGCTGTAATTAGAGTTAGTTTGTAAACATCGTCAGAGTTACATCCACGTGAAAGGTCGTTTACTGGTTTGTTAAGACCTTGCAAAACAGGTCCAACAGCAGCAAATCCACCGAGACGTTCAGCCATCTTGTAACCAATGTTACCAGCTTCAATACCTGGGAAGATAAAGACATTAGCTTGTCCAGCTACATTGCTTCCAGGAGCTTTAAGAGCTGCAGTTTCTGGAACAAAGGCTGCATCAAATTGCAACTCACCATCGATTTCAAGGTCAGGACGCAAGTCGTGAGCAATTTTAGTAGCTTCCACTACCTTATCAACACTTTCGCCAAAACCTGAGCCTTTAGTTGAATAGCTAAGCATAGCAATCTTAGGTTCAATACCAAACATTTTAGCAGTGATAGCAGAGTTAATAGCAATTTCAGCTAGAGCATCAGCATCTGGGTTGATGTTGATAGCACAGTCACCAAACAAGTAACGTTCAGTACCACGAACCATAAGGAAGGCACCTGATGTACGGCTCACATTCGGACGAGTTTTAATGATTTGAAGAGCTGGACGAACTGTTGAAGCTGTAGAGTGAATAGCTCCTGAAACCATACCATCAACCAAGCCCATATAAACTAACATCACACCAAAGTAGTTAACATCATTGATGAGTACTTCTCTCGCTTCTTCTTCTGTCATTTTTCCTTTACGACGTTCAACAAGTGAAGCTACCATATCTTCAAATTGTGGGTAATGTTCTGGATCGATGACTTCGTAACCTTCTGTAATTCCTTCGATTTCGAGATAGATTTTAATCTTGTCAGGATTTCCTAGGAGTACAGGGATAACTTCTGTTTCTTTAACCAAACGCTTCGTTGCTTGTAGGATACGTGGTTCTTCACCTTCAGGTAGAACGATGCGAGCATTTTTACCAACTAGGTTGGCTTTCAAACTTTCAAAAACTTCCATGAGTTTTGACTCCTTTTAAGATAAATTATTATTTGATAACTGTGTAATAAGTGTGTCGAAATCATCCGGCAGTGGGCATTCTAGCTCTAACTGCTCTTCTAAGAAAGGATGATAAAACGACAAGTAATGGCAATGTAGAGCCTGGCGTTGGATGCCGTGTTCTAAGCTTCCCCCATAAAGATCATCTCCAAGTAATGGAAATTCAATATGCGAGAAATGTACCCGAATCTGGTGGGTTCTTCCGGTGTGGAGACGAATATCAACTAAGTGAATATTCCCATAAGATGCCACGATTTGATAGGACGTATGGGCATATTTTCCACCCTTTGCTACTCGTCGAGTGATGATAGAATCTTCATCTCGGGCTATCGGAGCTATGATTTCTCCCTGAGGTTCCAGATGACCATCTCCCTTGACTAAGGCATAATAACGCTTTTCAATAGCCTTTTTTTGCAACTGTTTATCTAATCTGGCATGCGCATAGCCGTGTTTAGCAAAAAGCATTAATCCAGAGGTATCTCTATCAAGCCGAGTCACAATATGAACCTGTTGATTCTCATAGTTTTGTTTTACATAGTAACCTTTGATAAAGTTGGCAATGGTATTGGAATGATTGACACTAGGGATGGATGCAACACCAAAGGGTTTATTGATAATCAAGAAATGATCATCTTCAAATAGAATATCTAGAGGATAATCAATTGCTTCAAGTGTCTCGAATCCTTCCTCTGGAGGAATATCAATGACGACTTCATCTCCGATATCTAGGAGATAGGTTGCATTCTGCGGATGCCCGTTTACTCGAATATCACCACCTCGAAACTTAATCTTGGCAAGTAACCCTTTTGAAACTTCATGTTTTTTCAGAAAGGTTTTGACCTTGACGTGTTCGTCAGCAATAAACTGAAACCTCATTCGTCCACCTCACCAATAAAGGCATCTTTAACACGATTCCAAAAACTGGTGTGGCTTGGTGTGGCTACAAAATGAATTTTGTGGTGATCAATCTGATACTCTATTTTCTCAATATTTCGGAAAGAATAAATACTATTATCGATTGAGATTGTGTGATAGTCATTTCGTGTTGGTATCAATTCAATCTTGTCTTTTTTAGGAACAATAATTGATGAACCTAGTGTGCGGTAGATTCTGTTGTTCAAACTAGCAATTTCAGCCAATTGTAGTGCCTCTATGGTCGGGTGCAGTACTGCTCCACCAAGTGATTTATTATAAGCAGTACTTCCAGTCGGCGTTGAAACTGTCAGGCCGTCACCACGAAAGCGTTCGAAGGGAACATGGTTAATAATGACATCAGCAACCATAGTTCGATCCGCTCGACGAATGCTAGCTTCATTTAGTGCTCGGAAAGACTTGACTTCACCATTTTCGAGAAATATTTTGACACTTAAGAGTGGATAAGACACTTGAGCACCATTATCCAACTGTAAATTTGTAACCAATTGGTCCAACTCAAAATCACGATAATCCGTATAAAAACCTAAATGTCCTGTATGAACCCCAACAAAACGAACCTTATCCAGTTGGTTTTCATACTTATGAAAAGCAGACAACAACATCCCATCTCCACCAATAGAGACGACGATATCTGGATTTTTATCATTCAGGATAAAATTATTCTTTTTTAATCGTTCTTTTAATTCGAATAGAACTTTCTGACTCTGAGGCTTACGGTTGGCAATAAGGTCAATTCGTTTACCTGTATTCTTCATCGGTATCGTCACTGTTTCCTACCCCGTCATTTAACTTTCTGTGCAAAGGATCAAAGAGCGCTTGTGCTTCCTGGATATCAGCACGTATTTTACTCATTTCTTCGTCTAGCTGATGTGAAATTCTGGCTGTAATCTCAAGTCTTTCTTTGATTTCCTCTGGGAAATCTCCTTGATATTTATAGTTGAGTGAATGTTCGATTGTAGCCCAAAAGTTCATAGCCAAGGTACGAATTTGAATCTCAACTAGAATGGTTTTTGCACCGTAAATCGTATCAACCATATACTCAATAATCACATGATAAGAACGATAACCCGAAGCCTTTCGATGAGTAATGTAATCACGTTCTTGAACAACTCTCATATCCTGTCTTTTACGAAGGATAGAAACAACCTCGTTTACGTCGTCTACAAATTGAACCATGACACGTAAACCTGCAATATCTTGCAAATCCTGTTCAAGTGTGTCATAGCCAATACCCCGGCGTGCCATTTTTTCTTTGATACTTTCAATCGGTTTAACCCGACCCGTGACAAACTCGATTGGAGAATGTCGGTTTTGTTTTCTGTATTGTTTTCGGATTCCTCGGAGTTTTATTTTTAATTCTCCGACAGCTTGAATGTAAGGATCTAAAAATTCTTCCCATTCTGTAATCATATAACTCTTACGTCCAATTCTCTATGCAGTTTAATTTATCTAGTTTTTGATTTTCTCATGAAAATCTTATACAATAAATACAATGCTTATTATACCATAAATCGCTTTCAAATATAAAGAAAAGGTTATAAAAATGAAACATTTAGAAATAGAAATGAAAACACTTCTCAGTGAAGAAGAATATAATCGATTGCTAGCTCAATTTTCAGAAGTCACTCCTGTTACACAAAAAAATTACTACTTAGATACGACTGATTTTTATCTTCGACATCATAAAATTGCTATGCGCATTCGTACTTTCGATACAAGCGCTGAATTGACTATTAAGATTCCTCAAGAAGTCGGAAATATGGAATACAACCAATCCCTTACTCTTGAGGAAGCAAAATATTGTCTTGAAAATTGTAAACTCCCCCAGGGGATGATTCTAGAAGAACTAAAAAGTCGAGGACTTTCAACAAGTGGTTGGGTGGTTTTAGGTTGCCTAACTACTGTTCGTTACGAAAAGGAAACAGCAATTGGACTCATGGCGCTTGATCAAAGCCGCTACTTCAATATTGTAGATTATGAACTAGAGCTAGAAGTTGAAAACGGTGACCAAGGAAGTCTTGATTTTCAGGAGTTTTTACAAGTAAATGAGATCCATTACAAGAAAGCCCCTTCTAAATTAGTGAGATTTATAGAAAATATGAAAAAAAACTGAAATAATCTTCTTTTTTTGATAAAATAGAAGAGATAAAAAATAATAGAATCTGTGAAAGAAAACACTTTCCTTTAAAAATGTTTTTTCACCGATTTACTTAGTTTATAGAGGACGGTTTATCAATGTCAGATACAAAAAATATGAAGCTTTTTTCTCTTTCATCCAATCATGAGATAGCTCAAAAAATTGCAGATGCTGCAGGTGTTCCACTTGGAAAGTTGTCATCACGTCAATTCTCCGATGGTGAAATCCAAGTTAATATCGAAGAAAGTGTTCGTGGATATGATGTTTATATCATCCAATCAACAAGCTACCCTGTAAATAACCACTTGATGGAACTATTAATCATGGTTGATGCCTGTGTTCGTGCTAGTGCAAATACCATTAACGTTGTGCTTCCATACTTTGGTTATGCTCGTCAAGACCGTATTGCTTCTTCTCGAGAACCTCTTACAGCTAAACTTGTTGCAAATATGTTGGTAAAAGCTGGAGTTAGCCGTGTTTTGACACTGGACCTTCATGCTGTTCAGGTACAAGGTTTCTTTGATATTCCTGTAGATAACCTCTATACAATTCCGCTATTTGCAAAACACTACATTGATAAAGGTTTAACTGGTCCAGATGTGGTTGTTGTCAGCCCTAAAAACTCAGGTGTAAAACGTGCTCGTAGCCTTGCTGAATACCTTGATGCTCCGATTGCTATCATTGATTATGCTCAAGATGATTCTGAACGTAGCCAAGGTTACATTATCGGAGAGGTTGAAGGTAAGAAAGCAATCTTAATCGATGACATTCTTAATACAGGCCGTACTTTCTCTGAAGCTGCTAAAATTTTGGAACGCGATGGTGCTACTGAAATCTACGCGGTATCCAGCCATGGATTATTCGTCAACGGTGCTGCGGAGTTGTTGGATGAAGCTAATATCAAGGAAGTCTTGGTTACAGATTCTGTATTGACAGAAAGTAAAAAACCTAAGAATGTACAATATATTACCGCAAGCGAACTGATTGGTGATGCCATGGTTCGTATTCATGAAAGAAAACCAGTTAGTCCACTATTTAAATTTAAATAGAAATTAGGTGAGTTTTTGATTTATTTAGATAATGCTGCTACGACACCCATGTCATCTGCAGCTATCTCAGCAATGACTCAAGTCATGCAGGAGACTTATGGCAATCCTTCTAGTATTCATGGTCATGGGCGTCAAGCAGGAAAATTATTACGTGAAGCCCGTCAAGAGTTAGCAGGTATACTAGGTACAAAGCCCCAACACATTTTCTTCACTTCTGGTGGTACAGAAAGTAATAATACAGCTATTATCGGCTACTGTCTTCGTCATCAAAATCGCGGAAAACACATTATTACTACTGCTATCGAGCATCACGCTGTGCTTGAACCAATTGAATATCTGGTGGAAAATTTTGGGTTTGAAGTGACTATTTTAAAACCCGACAATCAAGAAATCACTGCAGATCAAGTCAAAAATGCACTGCGTGAAGATACTATTCTCGTTTCAACTATGTATGTTAACAATGAAACAGGTACTCTTTTACCAATCGCTGAAATTGGTCAGATTTTAAAAGTCCACTCTGCAGCTTATCATGTAGATGCTGTTCAAGCTGTCGGGAAGCTAGTGATTCTTCCTGAAGAACTAGGAATAGATTTCCTCAGTGCTTCTGCTCATAAATTTCACGGTCCAAAGGGTATCGGTTTCCTATACGCTGCTTCTACAGATTTTGATCCTTATCTACATGGTGGAGATCAAGAACAGAAAAAAAGAGCAGGGACAGAAAACTTTCCCGCAATTATAGGTATGGTTGCAGCTCTTAAGGACGATATAGATCATCTAGAGGCTAATTTTAATAAAGTTCAAAAACTACAGAAAGTTTTTCTAACTGAGATGGCTGGATCAACCTATTATCTCAATCAAGGTAAAGAGCAACTCCCTTATGTCCTAAATATCGGATTTCCGGGACAACGCAACGATCTACTACTACTTCGTTTAGACCTTGAAGGTATTTCTATTTCAACAGGTTCTGCTTGTACAGCTGGTGTTGTTCAGGTCAGTCATGTTCTTCAAGCCTTCTACGGAGAAGAATCTCCTCGCTTACACGAGTCTGTACGCGTCAGCATTTCACCTCAAAATACAGAACAAGAAATGATAACTCTTGCTAAAACTCTTAAAAATATCATCGGAGGATAAACTTAATGGCATTTGAACAAACGATTAAACTTAAAAATTGTCGTTACGAATACACACTTAGTCCAACTGTTAAAAAATTTACGCTTAAAGATAATACTTTTTTTGAAACTAAAGTTGGGAACTATGAATTAACGCGTCTACTTGAAAAGGTTCCAAATAGCGGAGAAGGATTCCAACTTAAGATTATCATCAACAAAGACTTAACTGGTGTAAAAATCAATATCACTGATAAATTTGGTCTACGTTTAGTTGATATCTTCAAATCAGAAGAAACTCATATCCACCAAGAGAAATTCTACTTTTTGATGGATAGCCTGGTTGAACGTGGCGTATTTACGAAAAGCGAAAGATAGAAGGTCATTATGTTTCGATTAACTTACAGGGACTCCTATCAAGTAGAGCGTGTGCAAGAATATGAAGACTATGAAGCTCTTATGCTCTCTCTATCGGGTTGTGTAACTCTCCCTGATACTACTCATATTACTTCATTAACACATGATGGAGTTGAAATCTATCAAGGGCTTCTAGGTAACCTCTACCGCTTTTTAAGGACTTACCACGAAACGAAGATAAACTAAGAATTTTCTTAGTTTTTTTTCGTTATTGTTGCAATTTTCACAAGCTTTCTATAAAATAGTAGATAGAAAGGTTGTGATTTTGTGAAAGAAAAACAGTCTGCTATTCCTAAAGCAACAGCAAAGAGACTTTCTCTCTATTACCGTATTTTTAAAAGATTTAATGCCGAGAAAATTGAAAGAGCTAATTCCAAACAAATTGCAGAAGCGATTGGAATTGATTCTGCCACTGTTCGTCGTGACTTCTCTTACTTTGGCGAACTTGGACGTCGTGGATTTGGCTATGATGTCAAAAAGCTCATGAACTTTTTCGCTGATCTTTTAAATGATAATTCTATTACCAATGTTATGCTTGTGGGTATTGGAAATATGGGACATGCCCTCCTCCACTACCGCTTTCATGAGCGTAACAAAATGAAAATCATCATGGCTTTTGACCTAGATGATCATCCTGAGGTTGGTACCAAGACCCCCGACGGTGTTCCAATCTATGGAATCTCTCAAATAAAGGACAAAATTAAGGATAGTGATGTTAAAACTGCTATTCTTACTGTTCCTAGTGTTAAATCTCAAGAAGTTGCGGAACTTTTGGTTAATGCTGGTATCAAAGGTATCCTCAGTTTTTCTCCTGTTCACCTACATCTTCCTAAAGACGTAGTTGTTCAGTATGTCGATCTTACTAGCGAACTTCAAACCCTCCTCTATTTCATGCGAAAAGAGGATTAGAAAGCGAATTGATTTATGAAAAAACCAGTTATTGGGATTACAGGAAATGAAACCCCGCATCCAGATGATGATCTTATGATGAGTTATGCTGCCAAAGGCTTTGTTGAAGGAGTTAAGGAAGCTGGAGGTATCCCCATTATCCTACCAATTGGTGATGAAGAAATGGCTGGTTACTACATCAGCCTAATTGATAAACTCATACTAACAGGTGGGCAAAATGTTGACCCAAAATTCTATGGTGAACCTAAATCTATCGATAGTGATGACTACCATCTTCAAAGAGACATTTTTGAACTAGCACTCATCAAAGAGGCCATCAAACAAAAGAAACCGATTTTCTCTGTCTGTCGTGGCACTCAACTCTTTAATGTAGCTATGGGGGGATCTCTCTATCAAGAGATTGAGGATCATTGGCAAGATACTTCTGCTGAGTATACAACTCAGAGACTGGTTACTGAACCGGATACGATTCTCCGAGAAATATATGGGGAAATTTCTCATATCAACTCTTTTCATCATCAAAGTATTAAGGATCTAGCTCCGAATCTGAAGGTTGTAGCTCACGATCCTAAAGATGGTATTATCGAAGCTGTTACAACTACAGACGGCTTCCCTTATCTTGGTGTTCAATGGCATCCAGAATTCCTTTTTGAAAATCGTCCTAAGGATAAAGAACTCTTTAACTATGTTGTGAATAAATTGTAAAACCTGTATCATATACAGGTTTTTTATATCATATCCGTCTTCTCGCGGTAACTAAAATAATCAGAATGAGAGACAATTAAATGGTCCAATAAGATCAATCCCATTAATTCGCAGGCTTCTTTAACAAGCTTCGTAACATGGTCATCATTGGGGCTAGGAACTACTGCTCCTGATGGATGATTATGAACCAGAATCACAGATGTTGCCATATGCTTCAAAGCGTAGTGGAGAATTTCTCTCGGTTCAGCAATGCTTCTCGTGGCAGACCCGATAAAAATAGTCTGCTGGTGAATGATTTGATTTTGAGTATTCAGATAGAGCGCCACTAGGTGCTCTTGTTTTTTATCTCCAAGCTCAGACTGCATCTTTTTAGCTAATTTACGACTGCTAAGAATACTCTCCTTTTCCACCGTTTCCCTTTTATGGATACGGTAGCCTAATTCCATAACGGCTTGTAATTCGATAGCCTTTACACGTCCAATACCCGATAGAGTCTGCAATTCCTGTAGACTCATTCTTTTGAGGTCAGTTAAACAAGTCAGCTGATTTAAGACCTTCTGTGCTATTTCAAAAACATTGGCCTGTTTTGTGCCTGTCCTTAGTAATATTGCCAGTAATTCTTGGTTGCTGAGTGCTTCTACTCCTTCTCTGACTAGTCTCTCTCTTGGTAAAAGCGAATCTTCTTGAAATAAAATACTATACATAAAAATCCTCCTCACTTTATTATTCGTGAGAAGGATGCTTAATTTGATAAATATAAGTTATTTTTAGATTTTTTCAAGAGCTAGTCGTAAATCTTCAATCAAATCATCGACATTTTCTAGTCCAATTGATAGACGGATTTGATTTTTAGTTACTCCTGCTGCTTCTAGATCAGAGTCAGACAATTGAGAATGAGTTGTAGTTGCTGGATGAACGACCAATGATTTGGCATCTGCTACGTTTGCAAGGTTTGAAAAGATTTCTAAGCTATCAATCACCTTACGAGCTTCTGCTTCTCCGCCTTTAACGTAGAAGGTAAAGATTGAACCAACACCTTTTGGTAAATATTTCTCCGCCAAGGCATGGTAAGGGCTATCAGCTAATTTTGGATAATTGACTTTTTCAACTTTTGGATGGTTCACAAGGAAATCAACGATTTTCTCAGCATTTTGAACATGACGTTCAACACGGAGAGATAGTGTCTCAAGACCTTGTAGGAGCAAGAATGAGTTAAATGGTGAAAGGGCAGCTCCCATATCGCGAAGCAATTGCACGCGAGCAGCAACGATAAAGGCTGCAGCACCAACATCACGAGTATAGCTGATATTGTGGTAGCTTGGATCTTCATCGACTAATTGAGGGAATTTCCCTGAAGCAGCCCAGTCAAACTTACCGCTATCAACAATGATACCGCCAATAGTTGTACCGTGTCCACCGATAAATTTAGTTGCCGAGTGAACTGAGATATCTACACCGTGTGAAAAGACATTGATAAGATAAGGCGTTGCAAAAGTATTATCAGAAACTAAAGGAATCCGATGTTTGTGAGCAATTTCAGCTATTTTTTCAATATCAGGAATGTTGATAACTGGATTACCCAAAGTTTCAATCAAAACAAGTTTGGTATTGTCTTTAATCGCTGCCTCTACTTCTTCTAGATTATCAATATCAACAAAAGTTGTGGTGATTCCGTATCGAGGAAGGGTTTCTTTCAAAAGGTTAAAGGTCCCACCGTAGATAGTTGAAGCTGCAACAACATGATCACCTGCATGAGCAAGTCCAAGGATAGTATAAGTAAGAGCTGCCATTCCAGAAGCTGTGGCAAGTGCACCTACTCCGCCTTCAAGAGCTGCAATACGCTCTTCAAAGGCTGAAGTTGTTGGATTGGTAATACGAGTATAGATATTTCCAGCTTTTTGAAGTGCAAAAAGGTCTGCACCCTCCTGTGTATCTTCAAATACAAAAGATGTTGTTTGGTAAATTGGTACAGCACGAGACTTGGTAGTAGCATCTACCACTTGCCCTGCATGCAATTGAAGAGTTTCAAATTTAAATTCACGAGTCATAATCAGACCTCCAAAGATTTCATTAGTTTAATTGTATCATCTATGGCAGTCAGTTACAAATACAACTTTGTTATATATTGGCATAAGTAATAGCTATGGCTATTATTAAAATTGTAGAACTTTTTTCAGAAAGTTTAAAAAGTTTGTTTTTACTTCTCCTATACTTTATAATGGATAAAAAGGAGAAGACTATGTCAGAAATTACACATGAAATTGATTCAAACTTCGCTGGTCGTTTAAACATTTTACGTGCTGGTGTGCTCGGAGCCAATGACGGGATCATTTCCATCGCTGGAGTTGTTATCGGCGTTGCCAGTGCAACCAGTAATATTTGGATAATCTTTCTTTCAGGTTTGGCTGCCATCTTAGCGGGTGCCTTCTCTATGGCTGGAGGTGAATATGTTTCAGTATCTACTCAAAAAGACACCGAAGAAGCCGCAGTAGCTCGTGAGCAATTACTTTTGGATAAGGATATCGAGGCTGCAAAGAAATCTCTATATGCTGCTTATCTTCAAAATGGTGAGTGTGAAACTTCAGCTCA
Source organism: Streptococcus pseudopneumoniae (assembly GCF_001074155.1). GTDB lineage: Bacteria > Bacillota > Bacilli > Lactobacillales > Streptococcaceae > Streptococcus > Streptococcus pseudopneumoniae_A. The sequence goes on along the minus strand of NZ_JUUZ01000033.1, from coordinate 6,988 downwards.
ACTTTTAGTCAATAAAGCTTTTCTTAAAAATCCACTTAAAGCCTTAGTTGAGGAAAAATACGGAATCGAGTATGAAGAGTTTACCAATCCTTGGCATGCTGCAGCATCTAGCTTCATCGCTTTTGTTCTTGGTAGTTTACCACCAATGCTTTCCATTACCATCTTTCCAAATGACTATCGAATCCCTGCTACTGTTTTTATCGTTGCGATTTCTCTATTGATTACAGGTTATACCAGTGCCAAACTTGGGAAAGCCCCAACTAAAACAGCTATGATTCGTAACCTTTGTATCGGTCTTTTAACCATGGGAGTGACCTATCTATTGGGTCAGTTGTTTAGTATTTAAGATAAAAATTGATGCTGAGCAAAAACTAGATTAAAAATAAAACCACACAGTGATTTCAAGCTTGAATAGCATCAAGCCGAAAGAAATACTGTGTGGTTTTTGAATAGTAGCCTTTTAGAGTCTAAACTACTGGCCAATTTTGCTAGATTTATAGTCGTGAAGGTGAATCCTAACTCTGTTTAAATGGCCTATTTGCCTCTAATACTCAATGAAAATCAAATAGCAAACTAGGAAATTAGCCACAGGCTGTACTTGAGTACATCAAGGCGACGCTAAAGCAGTTTGAATTTGATTTTCGAAGAGTATTAATTATAAACCATGGCATGAGAAAGGTATTCTGTAAGAAAAAACTGCACTGGTCCTCTGAAAAATCAAATGATGCAACAACTGCTCAATTATTGATAAACATAAATTGATGATGCGATGGACCTAACTTTGTATACACACGATGCAAATAAGTAAAATGAATGTCATTGTCTTCTTCAGGACTATTTGTAAGTTTTATCAACTAAAAAGCGCGATTATCAAGATAAGATATTAGAATTAAAAATTGACTTTTTTCTATCAAAACAGGCAAATAAATCGCAATCACTTACTTTTTTCTTTAAAAGATTCATATAATTTTTTATAGAACTCTTTTATATCTTTTTTCTGAGAATTCAACTCTTCTTTACCATAGTCAAAATTTGCTACTACAAATCCCTCGTCAGCATCAGAAAAAGTAAAAAATTCTATTTCAATGAGTTTATTATGCTTAGAGTCCTCTATAGTGTCTCCTAAATTATTATTAAATCGCTTCACTTCTTCTTCACGAACTCCGAACCCCATAGCAGCTCCATTTGCAATGATGTTTGAAAATACTTCTTCTGAAGACGCTACTTCTTTTACAGTTATGAAGTATGTAGCTTCTTCTGTTTCTACTTCTTTCACTTTATTCCATTTTTCTGTATCACTAGAAGAAACCGTATAAACTGTTAACTCCAGTGTTGGTTTATTAGTATTTTCTTTTATGATCATTTGTTTTCCAAAGAAGAAAATACCAAGTAGCCCAGCTACAAAGATCAAAGCAATATAAATTATCTTTTTCATACATTATCCCCTATATCTTTCATATCAATGATCACATCAACTTTGTTATAGACAGCTGGATCATGAGTTGCTATAATAACATATTTGTCTTCATCTCTTTCATTTAATAATAAACGAATAATTTCTTTTCCAATCTCACCATCTAAAGCTCCTGTAGGTTCATCTGCTAAGATAATTTTACGTGGTTTCATTAACATTCTGGCAATAGCTACACGTTGAGCCTGCCCTCCAGACAATTCATATATTTTTTGATGTAAATAGTCGCTCGACAGTCCTACTTTTTCAAGTACATCAGTTATTATTTTTTTGTCTTTAGTGATAAGTTTCAAATTATCATATACTGTTTTGTTCTCTATTAAAGAATAATTCTGAAATACATATCCAACAGTATTTTTAAAGAAGGTTCTTTCTTTTATCTTCCAAATATCCTGTTCATCAACTAAAACATTCCCACTATCAATTTTTTCTAATCTTCCTATAATATTAAGAAGAGTACTCTTACCAGAGCCAGAACCTCCAATCAATGCATAGCTTTTTCCAGATTCAAATCTTAAATTTAAGTCTGTAAAGATCTTTTTTGAGCCGAAACTTTTTGAAACGTTCAAAAGGTCAATTGTCATGTTTCATCTCCTTTTAAAATTTTAGTATAGCTTTCAGATAATTTTCTAAAACTCATGATTATTGACAACATCAAAACCAGCAGAGAAGCAAGACCAATATATAGCAGCTCTATTTGCCCTGTCATAAGAAATGTAAATAGAATAACCATTGTAATAGTCATCATAAAGTACTTGAGACTTGAAATTGCTATATATGTTTTTGACAGACCCAAAATGATTTTTTTCACATATTCATTCTGTTTTAGGGCAATATAAAGTTGGACATATTGATAAATGAGTATAAAGACAATACTGTAAATTATCTTCTGCAAGATTTGTGACAGTAGAATTTGGTGCTCTAAGGATTGGATCTTCAACTTCACAATTTGGTAAACATCTACTGGATTCATTGAAACATTCAACTGGGTAGTCATCTCATTTATTTTTTTTACCGCTTCAGGACTAAAAAGAGATTTATATAGTATATTACTAGCCAAAGAAAACTTGTTGTTTTCGATCATTTTGTCTGTATCTAACACAACAACAATGTTATCTTTGCTATCTGCTACACTTGCCATTGGAAAAATATCTTTATTTTTATGATCGATATCAGCATCCTCATTGAAATAAAAAATTTTTTCACCATCAGGAATTATTTGTACTGCAAGTTCTTCTTTTGTATAGTTTGTTCCAATAAATTGTTCTGCTACAACTGTATTCTCAATAGATTTCTGGTTTTCTTTCCATTTTTCAGGAATATAGATAGTTGCTATCTTATTATCTAAAAGATGATAGTTTGTTCCATTCACTTTATTTTGTAGGTTAGCACCTGTTTGATTGATATAAATCAGATCTTTATTTATTTCTGGGTTCGTTATTCCATCATTTTCTAATTGTTTAGAAAAGTCTTCTAAAGCATGAGATGTATCTGGAACATAGGCCGAGGATCGTTCTATATATAAATAATCTAAGTTTTTTAAGGAAGCAGCTATCTGTAGATACTGACCATCCGAATCACTTACTTCTCCATTTTTAGCAGAGTTATTTTCAATTCCAAGGAACTCAATCCTTCTCCAGTCTTTTACTGTGTCCCATGGTACTAAATTCTGTATCTGTATGTTAATACTGGATTGGCTACTCTTTGTTTCTTGTAAAAAAATTCCTGATACAACGATAATAATCGAAATAATGGCAAGCCATACGACAAAAATAAGCTTGTTTTTCGCCTTGTTTTTGATAATTTCAATGGGCTTTTCAATCTGAATCGTCAACCAAAATAAAACAAAGGTGATGAGATCAATGATTTGAAATAGTATAAAATTCGTTATAAGCAGAGAGAAAAATAACTTAGAACTATAGGTTAAGAAACCATTTCCCAAAAAAGAACTGTAAGAAATCATCAATAAAGCCATCATAATCAGTTCAAAAATAAGAGAAATGCCATACTCTCTTCTAAGGTCGTATACAGGCAAGCCCAAAGAACGTCGTATCACTCCTTCTTTGATCTGCCTCGTCCTAACAACAAATAAAACAACTAATAAAGTTAAGTAAATGGACCCCATTAACAGTATTCTTAAAGTTCCAGTAAATTGTAAGATTCCTCCTATATACCAAGGATAAGCCATATAGACTGTTTGTAGTCCTGTCATCGTAAGTGGTTTCAAACTGTCTACATCCATTTCCCCAAGGGTGTAATACATCCCTATTATCGGTACTGACTTTAACTGTTCATTGTTTGCATCATCGAAATTTACATACTTCAACTGACCCGAACTCTGAACAATCGGCTTGTAAATGGTAACTTTTTCCGTTTTTGATAGGTCACGAATCATTTCGTAAATTTCGTTATTAGAAAGATTGCTTTTCCCTTGAATAGAAAAAGCACCATCAATTGGTAAAGGTATGGGCGTTTCGGTATCGCTAATAGTGACCAGACCAATTGCAGCAATCAAACAAAAGAAGAATCCAATGATACATAATTTTAATTTCATAAGCACTTACCATATCTTTTCATTGGGACTCTTGTTTTCATAAATTATTTTTAGAATCCATAATAATCCCAATATGCATTTAAGCGAACATCGTTTCAAGATTTTTTCTTGAAATGTCTATCTATAATCTTTTTTATCGTGAACTTTAACGTTCCCAAAATATTCGTTGGGGTTAATACTATGATTCCTTGACAAACACTTCTTATTATATTTGAACAATCTTGCGATAACTTCTTGAAGTAATCATAAAGATAAGTACGTAGATGAGGGCAAAGATACTACAAATGGAAAGTGTTACACTTAACATCATAGCTGTATCCACACCACCAATAGCCTTGAGAATCAAACTCAACATGTGATAGGCAAAAGCAAGGTGTAGGAAGGCAAAGATTACAGGGAGGAAGAAGACAGTCAAAACCTGCTTGTTAATGGTTTGCTTGATTTGTTTTTGATCCAAACCAACCTTTTGCAGGATGACAAAGCGTTCACGGTCTTCATAACCTTCTGAGATTTGTTTATAGTAGATAACCAGTACAGTACCTATCATAAAGATGATAGAGAGGAAAATACCAATAAAGAGGACACCTCCATAGAGAACATTCATTTGGGCAATTGCATCACTTGAACCATTACCCCCGTAAACCATAGCATCTTCACTCTTGAGATTATGGCTAAAATTATTTACATACGCATCAAAATCATCAGCTAGTTTTAACTGTTCCTCTAGACTTGCGGTGACATCCATACCACCATAAAACTGAGGGTAGACAGCAGAATCTTGGTACTGATCCAAAAAGCTTTGAAGATCTGGTACAACTAGGTAGTTAAAATCTGAAACTAAAAGGATATAGAGATTGGAAACATGGTTAGCTAAAAAATCTTGCTGGATTTCTTGCTTGATACTATACTCCTGACTGTTAAGACTAAATGATTTCTGACCTTTTAGTTGGTTATTTTTAGCCCAAAGACCTACTTCATTACCAGTAAGATTTAGCTTTTGTCCAGTCATTTTTTCATAGTCTTTTTGATCAAATACTAGAAAAACTGTCTTAGGTAATTCCGTGATTTGTTCTTTAGTCATGATGGTTAATTTAGTTCCATCTTGACTAGAAAGGCCAAAGCTAGCATAGCTAAGAACGTCTTTATTGCTAATCGTCAAGTTCTTTTCACTGGCATATTGAGTCAATAGTTGGTCTAAATTCTCAACTTCAATATTATTTCCCTTAGCCTTAACATCGAAATCATGAGGATACATGATATTTTTTATATTTTCAGAACCGTTGTAGATACTGGTTGCTGCTGACATAGTAACCAAAACCATGGTGGAAAGGATGGTAATGGTTGCTAAACCGACGGCGTTTTTCTTCATACGGAAGATAAGGTTAGAAACAGAGATGAGGTTATTTGGTTGGTAGTAATAACGCTTGTTTTTCTTGAGTAAGTGTAAGAAAACTGTAATACCCGCATTGAATAAGAGGTAGGTCGCAACAATTACCAACAGGACGGCTATAAAGAAAGTAACAGTCGCTGAAACTGGATCTTTTACGCTTTGTGCTAGATAGTAGCCACTACCTAGTGCAATTAGCCCTAGTAAAGTTTGAAGGACTAAGAAACGTCCCTTCTTCTCCCCTTTTACTTTTTCACGAGATAGTTGCAGAGCATCCATACGGGCGATTCGAAGGGCATTCAGAAACATGAGGCCTAGGAAAATCAAACCAAAGACAACAAGTACTGTAATGACAACTTTCATCTGGAAGGTAGCGACCAACTCAACCTTCAATTTCATCAGTTTAAGTAAGAAGGCGAAAATCAACTTGTCAAACAAGGCTCCAATACCGATACCTGCTCCAACAGTTAGAATTCCAAATAGCACCAACTCTTTAAAGGTCATACTGATCAGATGACGCTTTTCCAAGCCCAACATACCATAAATCCCCAACTCCTTGGAGCGGTTTTTCATAACAAAACTATTGGCATAAAGGACGATAATGGCTGACGCAAGGGTGACGACAAACATTCCAAATCCTAGAGTAGCTTGAATGGTGGATCCTCCACGGATTTCCGCAATCTTGGGATTGAAGGTTAGAGAGTAAAAGAGATAGCTGATAGTGACTGCCAAAATGACAGCCAAAGCAAACGGATAATAGAGTTTGCGGTTTTTAATTAAGTTGGATATGGCCAACTTATTGGTTAATCGAAACATACTAGTTCACCTCACTTGCCATAACAGTCAAGGTGTCAGAGATTTCTTGGAACATCTGACGATCCGTCTTTTCACCACGGTAGATTTGATTATAGAGAATACCGTCCTTGATGAAAAGAACACGTTTTGCACGGCTGGCCGCAGCTGTTGAGTGGGTCACCATGAGAATGGTTTGCCCTTGCTCGTTGATCTGATCAAAGATATCAAGGAGGGCTGCAGATGATTTAGAGTCTAGGGCACCTGTTGGCTCGTCCGCAAGAAGAATTTCTGGTTCTGTGATGATAGCCCGTGCAACTGCTACCCTTTGTTTTTGCCCTCCAGAGATTTCATAAGGGTACTTCTCCTGCAATTGATTGATGCCAAGATTTTCAGCCGTTACGACCAATTTTTTCATCATTTCTGTAATAGGCTTTCTAGACAATACCAAAGGGAGTAAGATATTGTCTTTAACAGAAAGCGTATCTAACAAATTGAAGTCTTGGAAGACAAAGCCTAACTTTTCACGACGGAAGCTTGATGCTTCAGAATTTTTAATGGTAGCTGTGTCAGTTCCATTTAGGAAGACCTGGCCACGCGTTGGCTTGTCAAGCATAGCAAGAATATTGAGTAGAGTCGATTTACCAGATCCAGACTCACCCATGATAGCAACGTAGTCGCCTTTTTCAACGGTAAAGTGAATATCTTTCAGGGCCTCTACTTGGTTGCCTTGAAAGCGAGTTTTATAAATCTTTTGAACGTGTTTTACATCTAATAGTGTCAT
>NZ_JUUZ01000032.1 GCF_001074155.1 Streptococcus pseudopneumoniae | reverse complement strand
TTAACAGAGCAAGCCTTGGCAGCCATCCAAGAAGCTAAGACTCAGGATGCAGTAGATAAGGCCTTGCAAGCAGCTTTGGCATCTATCAATCAGCTTCAAGCGACTCCAAAAGAGGATCCAGCTCCAGAAGAACCGGCACAGCCAGAGGAGCCATCAAAACCAGAAGAGTCTAAAGTTGACTACCATAAGGCGATTGCAGATTTGACTGAAGCTATCGAGAAAAAAGCAACAGAACTTGCCGATGATGTAGCTGCTCAGGAAAAACTAGTTGAACTTGGAGAACAAGCTCTTGTGGCTATCCAAGAAGCTAAGACTCAAGATGCTGTTGAAAAAGCCTTGCAAGATGCGTTGGTATACATCAATAAGCTTCAAGCAACTCCAAAAGAGGATCCAGCTCCAGAAGAACCAACACAACCAGAGGAACCAGCAAAACCAGAGGAACCAGCAAAACCAGAGGAGCCAAGCAAGCCAGAAGAGCCAGCAAAACCAGAAGAACCAACACAGCCAGAGGTACCAAGCAAACCAGTAGAGCCTAAGCTTGACTACGATAAAGCTATGGCAAGCTTGTCCGAAGCCATTAAAAGTAAAACAGCTGAGTTGGGTGATGACAAGGAAGCTAAGAAGAAACTAGTTGAACTAGCAGAACAAGCCTTAGCTGCTATTGAAGAAGCCAAAACTCAGGATGCAGTAGATAAGGCCTTGCAAGACGCTTTGACATCTATCAACAATCTTCAGGCGACACCAAAAGAGGAACCAGCTCCAGAAGAGCCTGCGAGACCAGAGGAGCCAAGTAAGCCAGAAGAGCCTGCGAGACCAGAAGAACCAACACAGCCAGAAGAGGAAGTGAAACATTCAAATCTTCCAACTGAAGGTGTTAAAGAATTGAGTGTAACTCAACCAATCCTTGAAGTAACGACAGATCCGATTGCCTTCAACACTATTCGTCGTGAAAATTCTCTCTTAGCTAAAGGTAAGGAACAAGTCGTTTCTGAAGGAAAAGACGGACAAGTAACGACTTATGTAGAAGTTGACGGCAGCGATCGTAAGGTTGTTAAGGTTGAACGTGAGGAAGCTCAAGACCGCATCGTTGAAGTAGGTACTCAAGAAGGAACTGCTATGCCGACAGAAGGCGTTATGAATCTGGACTTTAACCTACCAAATCTAAAAGTAGAGAAAGAACCAATCGCCTTCAAGACTGTTCGCCGTGAGAATGCTAATTTAGCTAAAGGTAAGGAACAAGTTGTTTCTGAAGGAAAAGACGGACAAGTAACGACTTATGTAGAAGTCGATGGTGACAACCGTAAGGTTGTTAAGGTTGAACGTGAGGAAGCCCAAGATCGCATCGTCGAAGTTGGAACTAAGGAAGAAAGTCCATCAACTGATAGCACATTGAAGGTCTTGAAAGATTCTTCAACAAACTTGAAACTGATTGCTCGAGAAGGGGACCTCAATGGTGGTTCTGTTCTAGAGGTCGATAAGGTTGCTGACCAGGTCTTGGAAGGTCGCCGTTTCGATGCTTATCAAATTCAATTGAAGAATGAGAAAGGCGAACCTGTTAAATTGAAAGGTGCAGCCCTTATTCAAGTTGCTGTGGCGTCTGATGTAGCCAATGTCTATGCTATGAATGCAAATCAAGAATTGCAGGAAGTGAAGTTTGAACAGAAGGGTTCAGCACTTGAATTTGTAGCTCCACACCTAGGTGTCTATGCGGTAGTGTACAAGGATGCAGCTCAACCAAGTGCACCAGCAAATGTAGAAACTCCTGCTCCACAACCTATGGGAGAAGATAAGCCTTTAGTAGAAGCGAAGGGAACTGTAGCAGATTCTGCTAGCAAACAGTTGCCGGCAACAGGAGAAGAAGTAAGTTCAGCTCTCTTGCCTGCCCTCACTCTTGTTTCAGGAATGATGCTATTCTTCTTCAAAAAAGATATGAAGGATTAGCAGAGACTAAATCAAAGAAAGTGTTTTAAACACTAAAAAAGGGAGTCCCATAGTGGACTCCTTTTTGTGGGGAAAAATATTTTAAATAGAAAACCCTGAATTGTTTTCAATTTCAGGGCTTTCTATTTCTTGTGTTTCTGCGATAACCATTCAATCTATTATTCTCCCAATAGCTATTAAAGATTTTTTCTTTACTTTCACGATCAATCTCTAGGAAATAAGCGTAGAGTAAATCAATGATAATCAGCATTGGAATCTGAGCAGAAATTCGTTGAATATAAGATGCTTGGTTTTGACCTGCGACTAAAATAGTTTCTGTAAAGGCTTGAGTATCCTTATTCGGTGAACTTGTAAATAGAACTGTCTTAGCTCCCATATCCTGGGCATCTAATAAACTATCGATGATGGACGGTGTTGTTCCTGAGAGGGAAAAACCAAAGACCAGACATTTTTCATCAATGATACTAGTCGTCCAGGCAAAACCGTCTGGATCTGTTAAGGCTTCACAGACGACACCCAATCTCATAAAACGTAGCTTCATCTCACGTGCAACTAGACCAGAACTCCCAGTTCCGAAAAAATACACGCGTTCTGATTGCTCAATCATCTGAGCTACACGTTCCAACTGCTCATCGTCAATCAATCCTTGAGAAATTTCTCGCACATTTGCATAACTTCTGAGAACTCGTTGAGTCAAAGGATTCATATCCTGTTGAGGAGCAGAAAGAGTGTCTTTTTGTTGTTGATATTTGAAGATGAATTCTCGATAGCCCTTAAAACCACACTTCTTGGCAAAACGAGTGAGCGCTGCCTGGGAAATATGAAGTTTTTGCGTGACTTGTTGAGAGGATAAGTCATCATTTATGGTATCTGCCTGCAGAAAATAGCGGGCAATTTCTTGCTCTAAATCGGTCATTTCTTCAAAGTGAAGGTCGATAATCGTAGAGATATCTTGCTTATTCATGGAACTCCTTTTATAGCTATTTGCCAAAATTACTTTGACAAATCTAACAAATAAAATAGCGCTTACCTCCATTATATCATAGAAAATAATTTTTGGACCAAAAAGGAAAAGTCTTTTCTTTTTCCATAATTTTCTACCTAAATTATGGTACAATGAAGAGTGTGATTTTGATTAGAAATGAGATTGATGTGTATGAGAAAATTCAATAGCCACTCGATACCGACACGGCTTAATTTGTTATTTGCAATCGTCATCTTGCTCTTTTTAGCAATTATTGGTCGTTTGCTTTATATGCAAGTTCTTCATAAGGATTTTTATGAAAACAAACTCGCTTCTGCTAGCCAAACTCGAGTAACCATGGGTTCTGCTCGCGGAGAAATCTATGATGCAACAGGGAAACCTTTAGTCCAAAATACCGTTAAACAAGTTGTTTCCTTTACACGAAGCAATAAGATGACTGCGGCTGATTTGAAGGATATTTCTAAAAAATTGTTGACCTATGTCACAGTCACCTCTCCAGAGTTGACGGACCGACAAATGGCAGACTACTACTTGGCGGATGCCGAAGCTTATAAGAAAACAGTTGAAGCTCTTCCAAAAGATAAACGGTATGATTCAGATGGCAATCAACTTTCTGAGTCTGAACTCTATAATAATGCTGCTGAGAGTATTGCAGCGAATCAGATGGACTATTCCGAGGATGAAAAGAAGGCAATCTACCTCTTTAGCCAACTCAATTCAGTAGGAAATTTTGCTACAGGAAATATTCAAACAGATCCTTTGAGTGAAACACAGGTAGCTGTAATTGCTTCTGCTTCAAAGGAATTGCCAGGTATTTCTATCTCTACCTCATGGGATCGAAAGGTCTTAGAAACTTCTCTTTCATCTATTGTCGGAACTGTTTCTAGTGAAAAAGCCGGTCTCCCAGCGGAAGAAGCAGAAGCCTATCTTAAAAAGGGCTATTCTCTAAATGACCGTGTTGGAACCTCCTATTTGGAAAAGCAATATGAAGAGACCTTACAAGGAAAACGCTCGGTAAAAGAAATCCATCTGGACAAATATGGCAACATGGAAAGTGTGGATACAATTGAGGAAGGTAGTAAAGGAAACAATATCAAGCTGACCATTGATTTGGCCTTCCAAGATAGCGTGGATGCTTTGCTGAAAAGTTATTTCAATTCCGAGCTAGGAAATGGTGGAGCCAAGTATTCTGAGGGTGTGTATGCAGTCGCCCTTAACCCCAAAACAGGTGCTGTTTTGTCTATGTCAGGACTCAAACATGACCTGAAAACGGGAGAGTTGACTCCTGATTCCTTGGGAACGGTAACCAATGTCTTTGTCCCAGGTTCGGTTGTTAAGGCCGCTACCATCAGCTCAGGTTGGGAAAATGGTGTTTTATCAGGAAACCAAACCTTAACAGATCAGCCTATTGTTTTCCAAGGTTCAGCTCCAATTTATTCTTGGTATAAATTGGCATATGGATCTTTTCCTATTACAGCTGTGGAAGCCTTGGAGTATTCATCCAATGCTTACATGGTTCAAACCGCTCTTGGAATCATGGGCCAGACCTATCAACCCAATATGTTTGTCGGCACCAGCAATCTAGAGTCTGCTATGGGGAAATTGCGTTCAACCTTTGGTGAATATGGTTTGGGTTCTGCGACTGGGATTGACCTACCAGATGAATCTACTGGATTTGTTCCCAAAGAGTATAACTTTGCCAATTTCATTACTAATGCTTTTGGCCAGTTTGATAACTACACACCGATGCAATTAGCCCAGTACGTTGCAACTATTGCTAACAATGGTGTTCGTCTAGCTCCACATATTGTCGAGGGAATATACGACAACAATGATAAGGGTGGCCTTGGGGAATTAATCCAAGCAATAGATACCAAGGAAATCAACAAGGTCAATATTTCTGAATCAGATATGGCAATCTTGCACCAAGGATTTTACCAAGTATCGCATGGAACTAGTCCCCTTACGACAGGACGGGCGTTTTCAGATGGCGCCACTGTTTCTATCAGTGGTAAGACCGGTACAGGTGAAAGCTATGTAGCTGGTGGTCAAGAAGCTAATAATACCAATGCCGTGGCCTATGCTCCAACAGAAAATCCTCAAATTGCAGTTGCAGTAGTCTTTCCTCATAATACCAATTTAACCAAAAATGTTGGGCCAGCAATTGCTCGCGACATTATCAATTTATATAACCAACACCATCCAATGAACTAGAAAGGAAGCCATGCTTTATCCAACACCTATTGCTAAGTTGATTGACAGTTATTCCAAACTTCCTGGTATTGGGATTAAGACAGCAACCCGTCTAGCCTTTTATACTATTGGAATGCCGGATGATGACGTCAATGAATTTGCAAAAAATCTTCTTGCAGCTAAGCGAGAATTGACCTATTGCTCTATTTGTGGGCGTTTGACAGATGATGATCCTTGTTCTATCTGTACTGATCCTAGCCGTGACCAGTCTACGATTCTGGTTCTGGAGGATAGCAGAGATGTTGCTGCTATGGAAAACATCCAAGAATACCACGGACTTTACCATGTTTTACACGGCTTGATTTCCCCTATGAATGGGATTAGCCCAGATGACATCAACCTGAAAAGTCTCATGACTCGCCTCATGGATGGTGAAGTTTCTGAGGTCATCGTAGCCACCAATGCAACAGCAGATGGTGAGGCGACCTCCATGTATATCTCTCGGCTACTCAAACCCGCGGGGATTAAGGTTACTCGTCTAGCACGAGGTCTAGCAGTAGGAGCTGATATCGAATATGCGGACGAAGTAACGCTCCTAAGAGCTATTGAAAATCGTACAGAACTTTAGTCTGTAAGGATATAGAACAGGCAATTAGCTAGTAGATACGATATATAAGAAATCAAGAGACTGGATTTATTTTTAATCCAGTCTCTTTTGTGCTATTCAAGTTTAAAAAAATAAACAAATGTGATATACTAAAAAGCGAGTATTCTAGTAGAAATAGGACAATCATATGAAACAAACAATTATTCTATTATATGGTGGACGCAGTGCAGAGCGTGAAGTGTCTGTATTGTCAGCTGAGAGTGTCATGCGTGCGGTTAACTATGACCGTTTTGAAGTCAAAACTTTCTTTATCAGCCAGTCTGGTGATTTTATCAAAACCCAAGAATTTACCCAAACTCCTGGCCAAGATGAACGTCTCATGACCAATGAAACGATTGATTGGGACAAGAAAATTGCTCCAAGTGCCATCTACGAAGAAGGCGCAGTTGTTTTTCCAGTTCTTCATGGACCTATGGGAGAAGACGGTTCCGTTCAAGGTTTCCTAGAAGTCTTGAAAATGCCTTATGTCGGTTGCAACATCTTATCTTCAAGCCTTGCTATGGACAAAATCACGACTAAACGTGTCTTGGAATCTGCTGGGATTGCCCAAGTCCCTTACGTAGCCATTGTTGAAGGGGACGACTTAGCTTCTAAGATCGCAGAAGTTGAAGAAAAATTAACTTATCCAGTCTTTACCAAACCATCTAATATGGGTTCTAGTGTTGGTATTTCTAAGTCTGAAAATAAAGAGGAACTCCATCAAGCTCTTGAACTCGCCTTTAAATATGATAGTCGTGTCTTGGTAGAGCAAGGCGTCAATGCGCGTGAAATCGAAGTTGGACTTTTAGGAAACTATGATGTCAAGAGCACTCTGCCTGGTGAAGTTGTCAAGGACGTAGCCTTCTATGACTACGAAGCAAAATACATCGATAACAAGATTACGATAGATATTCCAGCCAAGATTAGTGATGATGTAGTAGCAGTCATGCGTAAAAATGCAGAAGCTGCCTTCCGTGCTATCGGTGGACTTGGATTGTCTCGTTGTGACTTCTTCTATACAGATAAGGGAGAAGTTTTCCTAAATGAGCTCAATACCATGCCAGGATTTACCCAATGGTCTATGTATCCCTTGCTCTGGGACAATATGGGGATTAGCTATCCAGAACTAATCGAGCGTCTGGTTGAGCTTGCTAAAGAGAGCTTTAACAAGCGTGAAGCGCACCTATTGTAAAGATAGCTATAAGGGCGGGGCAAGACTCCCTGCCCCTTTTTAAAGGAGTAAACATGAAACTTACGATTCACGAAGTTGCGCGTGTTGTCAGTGCAAAAAATGATGTGACAAGCTATGCGGACAGCCCACTAGTTAAGGCAGAGTTTGATAGTCGTTTGATTGGGCCTGGTGATCTATTTGTGCCACTCAAGGGGGCGCGTGATGGTCATGACTTTATCGAGACGGCTTTTGAAAACGGCGCTGCTGTAACCTTGTCAGAGAAAGAAGTAGCAGGTTATCCTTATATTTTAGTAGAGGATGTTTTGACAGCCTTTCAAGCTCTTGCAGCCTATTACCTTCAAAAAACAGGTGTAGATGTCTTTGCTGTTACAGGTTCAAATGGGAAGACAACGACCAAGGATATGTTGGCTCATTTACTTTCTACAAGCTACAAAACCTACAAAACGCAAGGAAATTACAATAACGAGATTGGCTTACCCTATACAGTTCTTCATATGCCAGATGACACTGAGAAATTGGTCTTGGAGATGGGGCAGGATCACTTGGGAGATATTCATCTTTTGTCTGAACTGGCTCATCCGAAAACAGCTATTGTGACTCTGGTCGGAGAGGCTCATTTGGCCTTCTTCAAGGATCGTTCTGAGATTGCCAAAGGTAAATTACAGATTGCTGATGGTATGGAGAAAGGTAGCTTGCTCTTGGCGCCAGCTGATCCCATTGTAGAGGATTATCTACCTGCTGACCAAAAAGTAGTTCGTTTTGGTCCGGGTGCAGAACTCGAAATTACAGAATTGATTGAGCGTAAGGATAGCTTGAGTTTTAAGGCTAATTTCCTGGAGAAATCCCTTGATTTACCAGTAACTGGTAAGTACAATGCGACTAATGCTATGATTGCTTCTTACGTTGCCCTGCAAGAAGGAGTGACTGAAGAGCAGATAGGTCAAGCCTTCCAGGATCTTGAATTGACTCGCAATCGTACCGAGTGGAAAAAGGCTGCCAACGGTGCAGATATCCTATCAGATGTCTACAATGCCAACCCAACAGCCATGAAGTTGATTTTAGAAACTTTCTCTGCTATCCCAGCTAATGAAGGTGGCAAGAAAATCGCAGTTTTGGCGGATATGAAAGAACTTGGAGGCCAGTCTGTTCAACTTCATAATCAAATGATTTTGAGCCTATCACCTGATGTACTTGATACCGTTATTTTCTACGGTGAAGACATTGCGGAATTGGCCCAACTAGCCAGTCAAATGTTCCCAATCGGTCATGTTTATTACTTTAAGAAAACAGCTGATGAAGACCAGTTTGAAGCCATGGTCAAACAAGTCAAGGAGAGTCTTGGTGCAAATGACCAAATTCTACTTAAAGGTTCCAACTCTATGAACCTAGCTAAGCTAGTAGAAAGTTTGCAAGAAGACTAATGGTATTCTATTAAGAAAAAATTTTTAAGAGTTAATTTGTCTCGAAGAATCAGCTTCTTTGGGACACAAAAATATAAGAAATAAATGTAAGCTAGGCTCTATGGAGATAAGTAAGAGGTGGCTTATATGAAAATGAGGAAAATTATATGAATGTTTGGGATGCTTTATTTACAACCCAGCCGACGGAGCCACCCCAATTTGACCTTCTTTGGTATGGAAGTCTATTTACATTATTGGCAGTGACTGTATTCCTTGCTTATCGCTATGGTGATAAAAAAGCTTGTCAACGATTTTTCCAGGTTTTACAGGCGGTACAGTTAATTCTGCTCTACGGTTGGTATTTGGTTAATCAGATGCCTCTAACAGAAAGTCTGCCTTTTTATCATTGCCGTTTAGCAATGTTTGTAGTGCTTTTGACACCAGGTGTCTCTAGAGTTAAACAGTACTTTGCTGTGCTGGGAACCTTCGGGACTTTGGCAGCCTTTGTTTATCCAGTGCCAGATCCCTATCCCTTCCCCCACATCGCTATATTGTCCTTTATTTTCGGACATTTAGCCCTTCTTGGAAATTCCTTGATTTATCTTTTGAAGGACTACGATGCCAGTTTATTAGATTTCAAACGAATCCTAGTCATCACAACTTCCCTTAATGCTGTGATATTTGTGGTTAATCTAATGACGGGTGGAGATTATGGATTTTTGACAAAACCACCATTGGTTGGAAACCACGGTCATTTGATCAATTATCTAGTTGTTACGTTGTTCTTGACTTGTGCCATTTACTTAGTCTCTAAGGCTTTTCAGACAATGCTTGAGGAGAAGGGTGAAAGAAGACTACGAATCTGGCAAAAATGAAAAAATATTTTCCCAACCGCTTGACTTTTATCTGAGAATTTTGATACAATAGTAGGCGGTATTGTTTACCCCATTTGTAAGGCCCCGGAACCTTTCAAATACCCCGCGGACCGGAACATCCGCCCTGTAAACAAAAACGACATTCATATAGGAGAAATCATGAACAAAACTACATTCATGGCTAAACCAGGCCAAGTAGAACGCAAATGGTACGTTGTTGACGCAACTGATGTACCTCTTGGACGCCTTTCAGCAGTTGTTGCTAGCGTACTTCGCGGAAAAAACAAACCAACATTCACACCACACACTGATACAGGTGACTTCGTAATCGTTATCAATGCTGAAAAAGTTAAATTGACTGGTAAAAAAGCATCTGATAAGATCTACTACACTCACTCAAACCACCCAGGTGGATTGAAATCAATCTCTGCTGGTGAACTTCGTTCTAAAAATGCAGTTCGTTTAATCGAGAAATCAGTTAAAGGTATGCTTCCACACAATACTCTTGGCCGCGCTCAAGGTATGAAATTGAAAGTATTCGTTGGAGCTGAGCACACTCACGCTGCACAACAACCAGAAGTTCTTGATATTTCAGGACTTATCTAAGGAAAGGAACAATAAAGTATGTCACAAGCACAATATGCAGGTACTGGACGTCGTAAAAACGCTGTTGCACGCGTTCGCCTTGTTCCAGGAACTGGTAAAATCACTGTTAACAAAAAAGATGTTGAAGAGTACATCCCACACGCTGACCTTCGTTTGGTCATCAACCAACCATTCGCAGTTACTTCAACTGTAGGTTCATACGACGTTTTCGTTAACGTTGTAGGTGGTGGATACGCTGGTCAAGCAGGAGCTATCCGTCACGGTATCGCTCGTGCCCTTCTTCAAGTAGACCCAGACTTCCGCGATTCATTGAAACGCGCAGGACTTCTTACACGTGACTCACGTAAAGTTGAACGTAAGAAACCAGGTCTTAAGAAA
The DNA here is from genome assembly GCF_001074155.1 of Streptococcus pseudopneumoniae. GTDB lineage: Bacteria > Bacillota > Bacilli > Lactobacillales > Streptococcaceae > Streptococcus > Streptococcus pseudopneumoniae_A. Next base: position 86,452 of record NZ_JUUZ01000032.1, on the reverse strand, counting down.
GCTCGTAAAGCTTCACAATTCTCAAAACGTTAATCAACACGATTATATCAACGTTTACAGACATTCAAGAATTTTCTCTTGGATGTCTTTTTTTGTTCAAAAAACTAAAGTTCACCCCAAAATTCACCCCAAGTTCACCCTATTGCTTTTTGAGACTTCTAAAGGCTATTTCTCCTGCTGTTTGATTTACTGTTTCAGTAGTATTGACATAAGTCTTCGTTATTTGGATGTCACTATGAGTAAGTGCTTCTGAAATAGCATTTAATGATATTCCAGCTCGTCTTGCCAAAGTTGCTCCAGTGTGTCTTAATTTGTGAGGAGATGCTGGAGGAAGTTCCGGATGTCTTCTTCGAATAGTATTCATTCGATGATTAAGATAATCAATATGAAGTGGAACGTTAATACCATTTTTTCTATTGTTATATGTAAAAACGAATTGCTTTTCATTCTGTTTGATTCCAAACAGCTTTAGTTGCTTTTTTTGTTCTATTTTCCAAACGGTCAGGATATTCATTAGTTCTTTAGGTGCTTTAAATAGAGTTTTTTTATTTCCTTTGGTTGATTTCAGATTCCCGAATTTGTCTAATGCTTGTTCAATGAGAATTTCATTTTTTTCAAAATTGATATGTTTCCATTGGAGAGCATAGGTTTCTGATTTTCTATCTGATAAAAAGAATGTCGTATAGAACAAAGCATAATCTTTTAATTCCATTCGATCATTTTTTAGATCTTCATCAAATGCTTGTAGCCATTGTTTAAGTTCCTCCTCATTTAATGTTAAGTCTTCAAACTTTTTACTTTCTTTGAGTGCTAGTTTTTTATTAGCTTTAATTCTACTGATTGTCTTTTTTACCTTATTGACTTGAATATATTCAAGCTCTTCTGCCCAGTCCAAGACAGAATTGACGTACCCTCTAATAGATTTAAAGTTGGCATAAGAATTTGATAATGGGGTAAGAAGTGACAAAACTAGTTGTTTGTTTTCATTGAGATGATCAATAGAATAATTACCTAGAACGGGAAGAATCTGCAAACGAAAGAGATTTTCTGTTTGAAAGATGGTTACTGCTGTAGGTGGTTTAATGGTAGCAGTGGCTTGCCCTGCTTTATAAGGTTCTAGCCAAATATCTTTATAAAAGTCTTTGAATAGAATATCTCCTTTCCTTTGAGATAAAGTAGAAGCCTTTCCTAAACGTGCATTTTCAATGTCAACCGCTAACTTTATTTCTGCTTCCTTTGCTTCTCTGCGAGTTTTGAATCTTTTTTCAAATCGTTTTCCAATCCCCAGCTTTCCTTGGACGTCGTCGGGTATATATACTCTAAGCCTATAGGATCCATTTTTTGTTTTTGAAATGCCCATTTTTTCCTCCTTATGCGCTTATCTCTAATCGAGTCATCCACTGATTGATACTTTCTTTGTTAAAACGAATTGATTTTCCAATTTTAATATAAGGGAGTCCCATAGCAATCCAGATATCTAAAGTATTATTAGATACACCCAGATAATTACAAGTTTGCTTTTTATTAAGAAAAGGACTGTCTGCCCCGATATCTTCTTTAAAGTGATGGATTTCATTTTTCAAGAGAGTTGCAATCATTTGTTGAATTTCTTGTGTCTGTTCGTCAGGTAATTGTACTAACATATTTTCTCCTTTCTAATGTCCTAAGACATATGTAAATTGTTTAGCTGTTTCTGCATCGAATGTGCGATAGCTGACTATTCCAAGTCCCTTAAAATTCGATTCGGATATAAGTATAGAACCATCAGATTTAACTTGCTCTACAAATGCTACGTGTCCGTATACTGGATCTGCCCCAGCTTGACTTGATGAGAATGATAGTGCGGAGTGTTCCGTAGGTGTTTTCGTGGTTGAATACCCAGATTTCTCCATCCATTGATTACCATTCCCCATGTACGGGTCAAATGTAATTCCAAGTTGCTTTGCTCTATTAAAAACAAACCAAGTACATTGTCCCCAGGGATAACTACTAGCTATATAATTAGTCGTATCAATAGTTTGTGTGATGCTATATCCTGATGGAATTTCGCTTGAGCTGATTCTTGTTCCAGTATCATTTGTTTCCTTCGGAGCTGTTGGAGTTCCTCCATGTTCATCTATATACTGATCGAGTTTTTGCATGGTTTCTGCTCTCCGTTTTCCGGAACCGCTAGTGTCTGTAAAATATACTCCACCATCTATAGAACTATTAAGAGTTCCATTCGCGTACTTGAGAGCTTTATCGTCCTGTATTTTAAAGGTTTCGTTTTTGTTTCCAATAATTGTTTGCTTAGTTAAACTAACAACTGCTATATCATCATTAAAGTTCTTCGCGTTGTCTGGATTGGAGTCAAATGCACCAAAGCCAAACATATTAGCACCAGGATTTCGTGCTACACCAGCCGTTCCTAGTGAACTTTCATTTAATGCGATTGCTACAATTCCACGAACATCTAAGTTAGACTTAGCTTCCCATTCTAAAAGTTTTCTACCATTAATACGGTTTCGGTCAAAGGAGATTCCTAATGTATCTAAAAAGCCGTCTAATTGTTCAGCCTTGATACCATAACGATGAACAAGGAGATTGTGTGTATATGGGTCTCCATCTGACCAGTGTTCAGCATATTTGAAATCTTTTGATGTTTTGGAAGAGCTATTTGCACTTCCCCCAATGACTCCCATGAAGATTATAATTACAAAGACTGGAATAAATAATGGAATGAGGTGAGACAATAGATACCATTTTAGTTTTTTCATAGGATCTCCTTTCTAATTTAGTGTTTAATATAAGCCGTAAATAAGACAGTTCCGAATCTCCACTTAGCATCCAAAACTACAGAATGAGATTTAACTTGTTCAATAATTTGTTCTTGTTCTTCCTCTAAAACGGGAATTAAAAGAAGGAAATCGACAGATCGTTTTCCTTCTCTATAAGCTTGGTAAAGTGTTTCTTCAAGTATTTTTGGGAAGGCAGTTCTTGATCGTATTTTAATGTTCATTTAATTCTCCTCGCAGTTGATTTAGTCGTTGAGTCAATCGATTTCGTCGTTCGATATTTGCTTTCAATTTATTATCTGGTGTCATTGTTTTACGATAAGCACGAGTGAAAGCATTTGAACCTTGTGCTTTATACATTGATTGAGAATCTTTATATTTTTCTAATTGCTGTTCAATATTATTGATCCGATGCTGCTTGAAAGGTGAAACTCTTTCTTCCTTCAGAGTTTGAAATTCATCATTCTGTGTAGGAGTTGCTGCTTGCTGGATAGTGGAATGAACCACCGGATTTTGAATATTTTTATGAATGATTTCTATTTGAGATTCAGTTGTTTCAGAAGGGTTCGGTGTAATTGGATTTTCAGTTATTTCAGGCTGCGAATTCTCTATAGATGGATTTGAATCTCTTTGTGTAAAATAGGAGCCAATATTTTGGAAGTGACTCTTGCTATTCATTACCATTCCACTAGCAAACCCCGCACCAGCTAGAGTAAAGTTTCCAAGGTGTTGAGCTGTCTTCAAGCTTTGAGTTGGAATCTGAGACGTAATTTCTTTTGTTTTAGTGACGCCATTCTCGACTTTATTACCAATATCAGATGTTACCATTCTAGCTTTAGAACCAAGGATAAATTGAATTAATTCTGCTTTGTATTTCCAGATTAGGAAGTAGATGACACCTTTTGCGACTACTGAAACTAATAATTTAAAGACTAGACCGAGTAGAACTAAGGATGGCAGATTCTTCAAAATAGTATCAAAACTAGTGATAATCATATTTTCTACAATTTTTTCAATGTAGAAAATTAACAAGATTAATAAACTAGAGATTACTGGAAAGGCTAAACCACCTAACATAACTTTAAGAACCCCAAAAATCAGATCTTGCATACGAGGTATAAAAGAAATTAGAAGAACGATTGGGAATATGAGAATCATTGTTAGCACTAGAATTTGTGCGATGATATTTAGTATTTGAATAACAATGATTGGTAGTGCTAAGACGAATGCTTCTAATACTTTAAAGATGACATAGAATGTGCGTATAAAGATAAAATCTGGCATTGCAGATACCCAACGATTCTTTTCGCCATCCTCATTAGCACCATTCCCTAATTCGTCCAGATATTGAGAACGTTCTTTTGTTTTAACAGCAGTGAAATTTCCTTTACTATCACTAGTTCCAAGCACCTTACTATCATCGAAATCTTCTTCTTTCCCATTTTGACTGTTTTTATATTTCCCGTTCTCTTGGCCAGTATTTACAAAAAGATAGGCTTTATATGAAGTTTCAGCTATATAGCTATCGGCCATAGACTCACCGACTTTTACCGATTTGTCTTTTGCATAGTCCACCTTGATACTCACAATTTTTTGTTTGACATCTTTCGAGACATTATTGATGGTGTCAAGAAGATAAAGTCCGCCGGAAGTTCCAGCAATTGTACCAAAGTAACCAAATCCTAGTAGAATGACTAGACAAACATGAAGAAGAGTTTTAGCAAACGAGCCTTTAGAAAAGAAGTACTGGTAGAAGAGATAAAAACCAAGTATCAAAAGAAGTAATGCAACTAATGATTGATCAGTGACATTCCCTTTTGTTGAACCAGTAAAACCATTCCATAGACTCTTTGCACCGTTAAAAACATAAGTTTTATATGAGCTGTAAAGATCGATACTTTCAAGGATTCGGATGAACAAAGAGAAAAAGCCAACAACAGCATTGAGGATGAAAAAGAAGAGATTGACAAAAAGTTCATTGATGAGAACCCAAGCACCATTAAAAGAAGCATAGCCTGTTGGTTCCATGTAGGATTTAAGAGAGAAGATATCCACTCCCTTGAGCTTGTCAAAAGCCTCTTGCATAGATTCACCTCCTAACTAGCGTATTTGTTTTCGAGACTTGAAGATACAGTGGCTTTCATTGGTTTCAAAAGCATATCGATATCTTCAAATAGATTGTGAATTGAAATCATATTAAGATTTCCGTAGACATCATAATAAAGACATTGACCAGAAATCATATTATCAATCCACTCTAGATTGTTTTCAGTAACTTCGAGATTTACATGTTTTAGAATATCTTCTCGCTCTGATTTTTCATAGAATGCAAAGATTGTTCCGAAACCAGTTGTATCATCATCGTTTTCTGCATCATGAACAGATTGTGTAATCAGTGCTAAAGTATTATTTTTAGATCGTCCAATACGGCGCATATTTTTAATTACAGCTTTTCCTTCTGCGGATTTCATTAGAATCCAAGCTTCATCGAAGAACTCAATTGTATCTTCATTTTCATTTCGTTCTCCAAAGTGAGTACAGAAAGCACCGAGCGCAAACATGAGAGCTATGGAATTACGCTCATGGTCGGAGATTTTTGTGGAGTCATCTTTAGGGAGTTTGAGATTGTTGACTTCTAAAATAGTAACTCGTGAGTCATAGTCAAGGCCTTGGGTTGTTCCGTCAGAAAAAGCTAATTCTAAAATAGAATTAGTCACTATTGATGTTAGATACCTTCCAACCGAAGCAATTTCAGAAGATGAGGAGTTTCTTAGAGATTCTAAAACGTGTTTGAATCCTACTTTTTCACCTGCTGCTCTACGTTCTACGATTGCATTGATTGCTTCTGTGATTGCTGTTTTCTGGTCCATTGATACATCATCAACAGCTTGTAAAAGAAACTCGAGCATATTTTTAGAAACTTCTACGGATTGTTCTTTCTCAAGAACTATAATTGGATCTAACACCCCATGATTAGAACGGAGAGAACTGTCGAGAGTTACAAAATTGAAGTTTTCAATCTGTCTTTTTCGTTCCGGGTATAGTTCGGAAAAATGAGGAGAATTAATCACTTCGTGATAATGATTTCTAAGTTCACGTTTTGGATCGATATAGAGTGTTTTGACATTTTGTAGAGCAACACTCAAAAAGATAATCTGAGCAAGGAAAGATTTTCCTTGTCCTGTTGCCCCTGTAATGATGATATGTGGGTTTTTAGTGATCTTACCAGCGATATCTTCTTTATTTCCGACAGTGGCATTATAGAGGACGATATTCTTTGAAGAATCGATAGCCTTTTCGATGTTATCCCAGCGTCCAATCCAGTTATCTACACGGCCAATATACCAGCCAATACGATTTCCTGAGGAAGTGCTTGTAAAGGGCATAAGTTCAGAGAAACCTCTGCATGTGACCATATGTGTCCATGTCCGTGTTTTTTTCTGAAGAGATTCTCCATAAAGAAGTGCTTGAAAGAGGTAAGGGGCATCCTGTGAAGCTTCGCTAATTTCAACACCCATATCATCGAAGTAATTTAGAATAACTTGTCTTCTTTGACGGAGTTGATTTACGCTTGAGGCTGAAACTACAAGGTAAGCTCCGTATTCGACGATTTCTTCCTTGTTACCCACCTTTTTCATGAGATCCTTTAGGGAAATGGAGCCCATAATAATTTCATCTTGTTGGACAGTATCGGTGTTTTCTGCCTCTTCCATGATGTTTCTAAAGCGAGTGTTAGAGCGCCCCATTTTCCCTTTTATTTTGTTAGAATCAATGAATTCTGCCTTTATTCGTAGCTCTACAGGGAAGTTCAATCGTTGGACAAACTCTCCTAAATGAAAACCATTGAATTGCACAGGATATTTCCCAATTGGAAGGATAGTAACAAAGGACGAACCATAAGGACTTTCGAGTTTGAGGAAACCACCTTTAAGAACTTTGATTAGAGTATCTGTAATATTGAATTGAGAACGATTAGCAAGAACTTCTTTCTTATAGTGAGGGATATAGCGAAGGTATTGCATGCGCTGATAATAGAATAATTCTTCATTGGTGAGACGTTTAGCACGAAGAGTAGATAAAGCTTGAAAGACAGTTTCTTCATCGCTTTTATAATCTTCAAACCAATCCAGATCTGTTTTGAATTCATATCCAAATCCATTAGCAATTTTCTCAGAGAATACAGTGAAGTTTTCAAGAGCTAATTCTTTTAGGGTTGCACCATTGTTTTGTTTACGTAACTTGATTCCCGCAATCCAATCGTACTGATAGGGGATTTCCATCTCATCAGTTAGTCTATCAACGGTATAGAGAAGAAGTTCTTCTCCAAGTTTCCGACTATCATTCGCTAGAGCTTCAGAAAAGTCTCGCAATTTCTCTTCTAAGAGGTAATCTTTTGGGATTAGTGAAATCTCAAAGTGCTTATTTTTCTTTAGTTTCTTCATGATTTGAGAAACTGTTATCTTGTGTTTCTCTTTTTTATATTCATCCGTAATGGTGATGGGAGTGTTAGGAATGCGATAGTAAGCAACAACTGATTGATCTTTTTTGAGTGCTAAATTTTTGTTGGTTGCTTTAATTGGGTAAGTTAAGATAATACTCATAAATCCTCCTTTTCTATAAATTTGTTTTTTCAAAAACTATTTCGTCTATTGGGTTTATTCGATCTTCGTGGTAGATTGCTTTTTTGTTTAATTTAAAATCAAAAAGATAAATGATATAGTCTCCAATGAAGACATGCATTTTCTTACCGTGAGGTTCATATTCGGTATAAAATTTAGCTAATTTATAAGGAATATACCAATAGAGTAGTAGTGAAATAGAGTGTGTGAATTGTGCGATTGGAATCAAAATAAATCCTCCAAAAAGCAACATCATCACAAAAATGAAGATGAAGACAATAAAAAAAGATAACTGCATTGGTGTTGCGAAATACCAAATTCGTGTACCTTGCTTCGTTTTTATTTCTTGAATCCAATAAGGGGCGTTGAGCCCCTTGCTGTAGTCGTATAGTTTTTCTTCATTCATGATTAAAGACCTGTTTCGATTCCGAAAAGTCTAAGGAACCAACCAAAAGCTTTCAAGATATCTTGTCCTTTGGTCAAGGAGACGATGACGGCATAAAATCCTAGTACGGAAAGAAGTTGAATCCAAGAACTATTGCGCCAAGCTTTAATGGCTAATAGAACAGCAATTGCTCCTAAGATCCAAACGGCATCACCTTGAAGAAATGTTCGTAGATTTCCAGTATTCATATGTTTCTCCTATTCTTTATCGTTTGCATAATTTAATGGAATGGTGTGTTCTAATTTTTTGACATAGTATGTCTGTTCTTTTTCTGTGAGGGTAAAAGTAAAGTTTTCTGAATGAGTACTTCCTCCAACTTCAAAAGTCGCTTGCACATAAGCAATGAGGGATTCTCCTTCATTTTTAAGATAGATATAGTCGATAGTTTTAAATTTTGTATTAGATACGACAGTAATATCTGGAGCAATTAAATTTAAATTATCTTGATTGCTAGTATAGTTTGTAAAGAAAATAGTAAGAAATTTCTCTACCTTCTTATGTTCTGAGTCAGAGAATTGATCTGTCGCAGATAATTTTAGTTTTTCTTCTTCGTTAAAATGTCCAGCTTGATAAGATGTTAGAGCAGAGAACCAAGGTAGTCCGGAAATAAAGAATTTTCCATCTTTTCTTCCAAAAGGTATGTTGAAACCTATCTGGTATTCTTTGGGATTCTCATTATTAATCTTTTCTTTGTATTTAATCTTATACTTGGCAATATTATCTTCTACCGTCAATAATTGAGATGAGACCAGTTCACTTGGGTTTCGAATTTGACCTTGTGATTTGATATCAGGAACAAAGTTGTAGAAGTTTTCTAATCGCTTAACTTGCTCTTGTTGCTTATCGGTATCTTGAGAAAGAGTAAAATAAGCATAAACATAGTCATTCAGGTAGTATTGGAGTTGATAGTTGTATTGAACGGGCTCTATTTTAGTTTGATTTGAAGAGATGTCTATGTTTTTAATACTTTCTTGTAGAGAAGTGACTTGATTTGAAAGAGTAATAGCTCGGAAAGAACCCATTAGTCCAATAAAAAGGAGGAAAAAAATTCCTCCGATCATAGCTATGTTTACAGTCTTTTTATTTACAATTTTTAATTTTGGTGGCTTTCCTTTCTTCTCTTTCTTTTCAAAATTTGAGAGATAATCTCTAATTCTTAGTAGGTAGTTCTTTGATTTATTCATAGACACTCCTTTTAAATATTAGCTAATTCAATAAATTTTGAACCTTTTGCATAAAGCCGTTTATTGGCTTTTTCAATCTCCCCGTTGATGAAGTAGTAGCCTCGCAATTCATTTTGTAGCTGCTCTACTAGATCTTGTTTTAGTTCCTTAACTTCTTCTTTTTTGAGGAGAGCATTTAACTCACCAGCTTTTGTCCAAGCCTGGTTGTGATCCTTTTTCTTGAGTAATTCCCCAAATTCATAGGAAAGTTGACAGACCTTCTTTTCAAATTGTGTTTTTGTAGCCATAATTATTTCCTTTCTAAATATTTCTTGATTGACCTTAATGGTTTTTTGAATATAGGTTATGAGAGAAGGGCGCATGTTTAAGTTGAAATTAATTAACTCACCATCTATTGTGAATAGTGCATGGTCGTATGTATAAAATCCTTTTGAGTTAGGAGATTCTTCTCTAGATTTTGCAGCACATTCATAGTAATAATCTTTTCCTTTTCGTAAAAGGATATAGAATGTCCAAAATTCTTGATCAGGTAATAGAAAAAAATCTTCTCTATATATTTTCTTAAACATTAGTTGTCTAATAGGTCTTCATAACCTAATGCTTGGTAGATAAAGTCAGAGTCAAACCAGAGCCAGTCATTAATTTGTACTTCGGTTGGGATATCTCCGCAGAAAATTTCTTCACAGATAGTGGTTAAGTCATCCATTCCTCCTCGCTCTCGAACGGTGTTTAATGTATTTAGAGCACCAGCCCATGCTTTAAAGCTTTCAAGTGAGCTTAATTCTACTTTATATTCCATGGATAATTCCTTTCTATGTTTCGTATTGTTTATTTGCTTTAATAAGATTTAGCATTGCATTCCCTCGGTCTGTGATTTCTCCGCTGTTTTGAATCATTTTCATGTATTCCGTCTGCATGATTTTATCAGCTTCATTCACGAGCGCTAAGGAGTTCGATACCTGATGAGTTAGCCAGCGAATGGTGCGCTCAAAACTGTAAGGTTGTGGACTTGTTGATAGTTTTAAAGGTTCAACGCCTCCAAAAAGTTTTTGCCATTTTTCGTCTGGTTTATAAGCTCCGAATTGATTAGTGCCATTATAGACTTGAATTTCTTTATTAACGACACCACGGGCAATTTCTCCAAGATCCACTCCATTGACATATTTCTCAATTGTACCCTGTGCTTTTTGGTCGGAAAAGCGAATTTCATAACGATTCCAGATGCCAAAAATCTCCAAGGATTCTTCCAAGGAGATGTTTTCTTGTTGAGCAAGTTCGTAGCGTTTTTCATAGAAGTTGAAGTAGAGTTGGCTTTGACGGGAACCAAAATAAATAGATAGTCCGTGATTTGCTTCCATGTCTTCATTATTTGTAAAAGAACCTCCACCAGTCACATTCCATTTTTTAAGTGACTTTAGGATGATTTCTTTTGCGTATAAACGTTCTATTAATTCAGGGAGATGTATTTGTTCATGCTCTCTCCCGAACCCCTTGTAGAGCTCATCTAGAGCGATATCTAGTCGTTTAATGCGGCAATCCTCATAACCATAAAGTAGATTTTGAAAGAATGTCTGCCAGGTTACTCCTTTATGTTCTAAAAGAACTTCCATCTCACGGCAACCTTGACCAGATAATTGAAGGCAAGCTTGAAAGTCCTTTGTTTCGATTTTATCAAAGAAATCAAAGATCCAAATATTTCCTCGTTGCCAGAGATGGGTGTAATTCATGAGCCGTGTTTCTTGTTCTGTGAATTCAGTGAGATGACAATAGAGAAAGTTATTACAAAAGCTTTCTAGATCTCGTAGGGATGGGAATGAAATTCTTACATAGTCAATTCTAGCACGCAGTCTATTTTCTTCATATTCTTTATGAAATCCCAATTTCTCTTTGAGATTTCGGAACTTTTCGATAGTTAAACCTCTTTCTCCAGATTCATAAGAACGGTAGGTTCTAGTTGGAAGATCAATAGCTTCTGCAAATTGTTTTTGACTCATCCCAGTTTCTTGACGAAATTTTTTAAGATTGAATGGGCTGATTTTATCCATTCATGAATATACCTCCTTTTTTGGAGTGACACACTTTTTTGACGAAAGTGACACACTTCTTGAAATCTGTAAACTCAACTCCCATAAGGAATGAAGAGGGGTGGATGTGGCATTTTTGCCAAATGTAACCCCCCTGTTAGAAACCGGGGGTTGAAGTTTCATCATGGACTAGGAACGTCGGTCTACGGTCTGCGCCTGACCTGTGGTCAGGCTTGCCCTTGCCCTTGTCCTAGCCCATGATGATTAATAATCGCTTCAACAGCTTTTGGATAGGATTTACGTCCGTCCTCTTCAAATTGTGAGAGTATTTCAAGAAGGATTTTTTCTTGGAAAGGTTCTACTAAAATAGCGGAGTCGGAACGTTCAAAAGTCATTCCTTCTTCCTCTAATAGATAGATTATTTTCCGTAGTGTTGTCATTTTTAAATTTTGCTCATCAGAAAAATCTTTAAGAGTGCGACGAGTAGTATCAGACTCCGGAGTCCCTTTTTCAGTTTGAGTTTGTGATGTGAATTCTTTAAAGACAGAGAATTCTTCTCCTTCAAATTCGATAACTGGTATTTTTGAGTAAGCATTATAGAAGGAGAAACCTTGATCAAGTGGAACATAAGGTGAGAAAAATTCGCCCGCTAAATCACCGTTGTTAGCAATATAGCCTCGACCTTTGACACGGATTCCGTTGATTTCATCAAGTTTTTTAAACTCTTTTGATTTATTTGCATCCCCAAACATCATGTCATATCCTGTTGATTCTAAATGACCGACGGAGAGACGCTTCATAAAGTTGTCTCTAAGAGCTGTTTTGATAAATTCACCATCAGGCCGTTGCATTGCAAAAATGATGAATACGCCAGCTTGACGGCCTTCTAGGACGAGTTGAGAAAGATATTCCATGAGTTCACCTTGTTGACTATAATCACGGTCTATTTTTGCCATGAGAGCAGCCCATTCGTCTACTAGAATGAACTTTGGTTTCATATCATAGTGCGTAAAGTTCTTACCAGCTTGAAACTTATGGGAGGAAGACATCAGTTTATAGCGTTTTTCCATAAACTCTACATTTTCTTTAAAACAGTTAATGATATCCTCTTTACTAGTATAAACTCGGTTATGAAAGACTGGTATCTTTTTTAAACCAGCTAAGTCAGAGTTTTTGGGATCACAAATATCAATAAACCCAATTTTAGCGAGTGCATAGATGATAGTCATGAGGACAACAGTTTTCCCTCCACCAGTTCCACCGCCAATGAGAAGATGAGGTTCTTCAATAAAGTCCCAAGTCACATCTTTCATGAGTTGTAGTTTCGAACCTTTGACTGAAACATTATCGATAGAAATACGACTATCAATACGATTGATGGCAATTTCATATTTGATAAAGCGTTTATCGAAAGTCTTATTTCGAAAATCTCCATTAAACATTACTTCAAGAGTGGAACCAAGGTTTAAGAAACGATCCTGAAATTTATTCCCTTCTAAGATGAAGCTAATTTCAATTCTATATGGTGATTGTTTTAGATATACTTGGGGAAGTTCAATCTTTTCGCTAATCTTATTTTCTCGTTTAATTTTTTTGGATAGGTAGAGATTATTCTCCAATAAAAACCGAGATAAAATACGTAAGCTATTCATTTTTTGAAAGAAGAGTAGTTTCTCGTAACAAAGCTGATTAATGAACCAAGCAAGAATAGAAGAACTAAAGAATATAGCGCCTATAAAATAAGCTTGTGGCAGGGGATTGATTTTTAATTCTTCTAGGTGAATGTAAGTATAAAGGCTAATAGCAAATAAAAAAGGAAACCACAGAATTAACCAAGTGATTCCCTTAATTTTTCGGTGAATGATTCGAACTCTTTGTCCTCGATAGGTAAAGAGTCTCATAATGTCTTACCTCCTAGTCTTGCTTTTTATGTTCTACAGATTTATTTTCCTTGGATGGTGTACCTCCTGTTTTCTTCTTAATTTTAGAAGCAAATAATTTGAAGATATCATTTCGATTTACGTGAGTATGCGTAATGACTATAACTTCTAGTTCAATTTCTTCACGATATTTTAGGCCAAGTTCTTCAATTTCAGATTCGGACATATCTGCAATAGTAAAGAAGAGTGTCTGATGTTGTACAGAAGAATGAATCGCGACAACAATACCACGGACTTCTCCAGTATTAATTTGGGCAAATGAACCGTCAGGGTTTCTTTGTGAACGATCCTCTTCAAAGATAATATCAGGTCCTTCAATACCCCTGAAAGTCAATTTTCCAAGGACTGCCGGGACGTCTAAACCATCAGTGATGACACGATAAGTTTTATCAGCAATTTGTAGTTTTTCTCCGTAGTTTAATCCAATTTTAGCCATTTAATTTTCTCCTTTATGTAATTATTTTTTCAATACTAGTTTTTCAGCAAAAACATTAAGTGCAGGTGCAACGGAATTTCCATTCAGAGAAGTATCTGATAGGAAGATAGGATTAACAACTTCTACAAGAGTATCTTCTGGAAAGACTGTGGTAGAAGCAGGTGTGATAACATGGAAGGAACCATGTGTTTCACTGTTTAGAATATGACGTTGATATTTACCTTCTTTTCCGAAGACAAAGCGTGGGGCATTTCCCAATTTTTCATAGTAAGCTGGGCCGATAAATTCTGGTTTCATTTTTAGTGTTTCTGGGATCATAAGTATTTTCCTTTCTGATTGTAAAATTAAAAGAGCTAAGCTAATTGCTTCACTCTTGAATAATAATGAATAAAAAGTTTACGTTTAAACGTTCTAGTAAAAAATTGTACTTCACTTTGAGGAAATCCAGTAGCTATTGATTTTTTAGCTAATGTATTTAAATCACTGAGAGTTTTAGAATAAAGTTGAGCTTGTAGTTTCTCAGATGAACGAAAAATTCTATCAGTGAAGATATAATTATTGTAGAGTCTTTTACATTGTGATGCGAAAAAAGTTTGTCATAGTTTTCTCCTTTATTGTGAAAGTAAAAAAGCTACTAAGAAATAAGAGATGACTTAGTAGCTTGAGAGTGAGTCTATCTGGGTAGATAGACAGCAGTAAAGAAAAGTTATTTGGTTGAAGGATTGCACCTTCACGGTGGCAACGTTTAGCAAGGTGCTTTGCGTAAATTACCATCGCTTTCCCAGCCAATCTCAAAAGGTAGTCACTATCATACCTATGGATTCTCTTACGCCCTTTGGCGAAGCCAGTTCACTTTACTATACGGAAAAGTGCGAAAGTCCGAAATGCGTGGAAGCCCACAAAATGTTTTATATCTTCACTTCAACCATAAACAGACTTGACTTTTCTTTCCAAAACATTTACAATAAAGGTACGAAGTTTAGTGTAGTTTTGGCAATCAGTCCTCTGGTTGTCAGACGCACTTTTTATTAAATTTTCAAAGATCGTGATGCTGAAGTTAGGCATTATTATTTTTACAACCCATATAACTATCAGCTATATTTACATTATATAACCATTGGTTATAATTGTCAATAGATTTTTGAAAAATTCTTTAAAAATTTTAAGAGGAATAGAATGGAATTTTCGGAACGATTAAAAGATCTTAGAAAACAAGCTCATTTAACTCAAGTTGATGTTGCTGAAGAACTAGGAATTTCTCAACCTGCTTATGCTTCATGGGAACGTGGAATCAAAAAACCAACACAGAAAAATCTTGTTAAGATAGCACAAGTTTTAAATGTGTCCGTTGATTATCTAGTCGGAAACTCAGAAGAAAAATCAGATGAATTAGACAATATTGAATTGCTTTTCCGTATGAATTCAAAAGGATTGACTGAAGAAGAAAAGGAAATCTTTAAAAAAGAGTTAATTGAGTTTATGGAAGAACGGAAGAAGGTTTTTAGGAAAACTAATTGATTCTATTTGAGAACGAATAGTTCCTTGTTTATATTTTAGAAGAGGTTTTTGTTTTGGGGAAAAAAAGTAATAAAGTGCATACAAAAAATTCTGATATTCTAATTTTAAAGCTTACCTTGGGATTTGTGTCTCTCCTTATTAGTGGATTTTGGTTCTCTCAAAATTACTTATATATTCTTATCACAGTTCTTTATTTCTTAGGGTATTTTATCTATTGCACGTATATTTTTATTAAAGATGTAAAAGATATGTGGAAAAACGAGCCATTTAGTGCATTTACTAATCTTTTGGCTGTATTATTTTTGGGGCTTCCTATATTGATTATTAGCGTTACTAATCAAAATATTTTATCGGATTCGATAAAATTATTTTATACGATTGCTATAGGTATAGGTATTAATTCTGTCATTGATGGCGTAATTAAATTTATAGAGCCTGAATTTGAAAATAACAGTGCTAATAAATTGCTAACAAAAAAGGCAGCATTTATGAAAATTCTTTTTAATTCTATTTATATTTCTGAATATGCTGCATTTGTTTTTTTAGAACAAATACAATTATCTTTTTTTGAACCATTAAAGCAAAATGACTGGATGTATAAAATTTTTGAAACCTTATACCGATGGTCTAATTGGTTTAAAATCTTTTTCCTATGTATGGTTTTCTTTTTAATTATAATGTCAATTGCTACAAGTACTATGAACTTAATCAGGAAAGAGTTTAAAAACGAAATGAACAAGCAGACTTATATTGGAAAAAGTAAATTTAAATACAGAATTAACCATAATGTCAGAACTAAAAAGTACAATTCAAGAAAATAATGGTGAAATGATTAATGAATTAGAAAAAATTGAATCAGAATTTAAAACTGAGCTAGAAGATTTACGTAAGTTAGAGACATCATTATAAATTAAGTAATGGTTGACATCATAGTAGACATTTGTCTACTTTTTTTATATAATAAACTCAACCTTTTCGGTTTAGTTTTGTAAGTTATGAATTAAGGGAGGTGCTGTTCGTTGGATGAATTGTATTCAAGAGTAAGTGAAATCACAAAACAAGCCCTCTATTCTTTTATTAAAGAGGAAGAAATTTCGACACTGAACTATAAGTTCCACTATTATTTTGACTATTGTATTCGTGAAAATAATATACAAGTTATTAGTCATCATTTTTCAAACCATAAGATTGAAGGTTTGACTGTGATTGATGAACTTGGTACAAGTTTTTCCTATGAGAAAGACAATCCTGTAACTAAGCGCCACTTCACCTTATGTCACGAACTAGGACATTTTATTTTAAAACATGATGGATCTTATTTTACAGAATCTGTAGATAACCAGGAATCCGTCTCAGAACGAGAAGCCAATATCTTTTCAGCTATTATACTTATGCCTGATATTGTTCTTTTGTCCAAAATTTACTATTCCTGTGATTCTTTTCAAAAACTCAAAGAGGATTTAGAAGTATCAAAACAGGCACTTTATTTTCGTTTAATCGGCTTGTTAAGGCACTATGAACTAGACGATGAGTCAGCTATTAAGCAAGCGGTAGAAGAATATCTAGACGGTCATAACACTTCTCTACATCAATATTTCCATCGAATAAAAGAAACTTTGATTGTTGAATTCAATCAGTATCAACCACCTCTGTTAGCAAGAATAGAAAAGAAGATGAAACAAACAAATTTTGTGACTAGTCAAGAACTGCCAGAGTTAATTGATCAAAATAATTGGAGCGAGCTGAGGGAAAGTATTAATAATTTAAAAATTTGGTTGATCTATAACAAAGGGAAATCAATAGCATATGCTTGGGATAGTACAAAATTATCAGAACTAGAAGCGAGAAAAAAAGCAGAATTACAATTACTATTGATGTTATGAGCATAACTCTATGAAGTAGAAACAATAATTCTAGTACACTAAAATTTTAAAATACATTTTAGTGCCATTTAGCTCACCTAGTTATTTTCAATCTTCAAGCAATTGCTATATATTCAAGGAAACCTAATAATATAAGTGGTCTATGGTATTATTTTGTTTTTGTATATTAATGGAATTAGTTTTAATAATTAAAATTATAGTTTTATATATAAGAAAAGAGAGGACGAAATACGTTCTCTCTTTTAAAATATTTACACCTATTTTATTTGATATATTTCAAGAATAACATCTTCAATCTTATTTTCGATTAGTTCTAATTCTTTATAATTGTCTTCTTGGACAGGATTTCCAGATTTCTTTATTTGAATCGCTTCCTGGAAGAGTGGTAGTAACTCTTGAAGTTTTTCTTCTGAAGGTACAACTATTGGAAGTTGACGTGCATCATTTATTTGGAAAGTCTGAGTATTATTTACGAAGTCATCGACATAATGACTCATGAATCGGGAATTAATGACACTTATGATATAGTATTCAGGAACTTTCTGAGACAACCCATATAAACTCATACTTTTAACATCATTAATACTTTTTTGTTTCAAGCGACATTTCAAATACGTAGTATTTATATCAGACCAACAGAAACCTTCTTTAAAAAAGTAGGAATATCCTTGATATCTTGCCCGAGGATCAGTTTTCAGATAGCTTACGTTTTCTTTTGACCACGCAATGGCAAATGGTGTTTCTAGGTACCATCTGTTTCCGTCTTTATCTCCTTTGTCATATGGAACGTAATAATTTTTTTCGGTAGAAATTCCATGTAATTTTTCGTCATCAGTGAGGGAATCTACATCAGTAATTTCATTGTCCTCTATAATTCGATAAAGATATCCTTGACCGAAGACATCACGGCCATACTTTTCTTTTATTGAATCAAAGAGTTCAGCGATTTGATATTCATCCAAATCAATCAATAGCTGGTTCGGATCTGAATAACCATTTAAGTCATTAGGTGTAATGTTATATCTATTAATCGCATCTTTTAATTTTTTAGGGCGTGTTTTTAGAATATTTTCAGCCCATTTAGTTGATTTTCTAACAGCAATATACTTACCATTATTACCAGTTTGTAAACCAACACCTCCTACTGATAAACAGCCTAATAAAGCGATGTCTCCAGGTTTTAAATTGCTTCGATATTCATTGAGTTCTTTTTTATTCTGTTCAATTTTGCTACTGGTAGAAATTTTATCCCACCACATATTATTTAGTTCTTTAATCTTATCACTATATAATTGATAAATTTTTAGGTTGTGCTTAGTTGGTTTAAAAATAACAGTATTTTGAGTATTCACATAAGTAGATTGTTCAACTTCAAAATATATAGGTTCTAATAGATTTGTACTTCCGTCAATAAACATAATAGTGTTTTCTAACTCATATTTTTTCTTATTAACGGATGTAATCGAAGTATCTACCATCGCTGATTCAAATGGATTAGCAGTGTCAAAGATATAATTTATTGTGTTAGAGAGTAGTAAATCCCTTAAATTTTTCTTTGATTGAATCGTCCAAAAAGATTTAGAAGTGATATATGTAAGACTTCCTCCTTCTTCAAGTAGTTCAATTCCTTTGAAGAAGAAGTGGCTGTATAGATCATCTGCAAATCCAAATTCATTTTCTAGAGCTTTTTTATCAGCTGTACTCCGCTTTTTGGTTCCAACGTAGGGAGGATTTCCAATAATTGCATCAAATTTGTGAACTCCAAACATAAAATAACTGTCAAAAAAGCTTGCTGGTCTCTTTACAATGAAAGGATCAAAGGACTTCAATTGTTCAGAACGGACAGATTCACCAAGTTGTATTTTTCCTTTTGTTAACTCATAATATTTCCTTTGCCAGTTTTCTTTAGAACTTTTTACACGTGCATTAAAATATTTTTGTCGAATATCAGAGAGTTTTACATCTAAATCGTGATCGTCAAAAAGAGTCTCATCATCTTTTGATAAAGAAATTAAACTATTTGCACAAACAAACTTGAAATCCAGGTTAGGTAAAGGCTTGATATTACTTTTATCGGGTTCGTCAATAATCACTGAAAGCCAAGCTCTTAGGCGGGAAATTTCAATTGCCATCGGTTCGATATCTACTCCAAAGATGTTGTTTTCAATAATTGAAAGTTTAAGTTCGTATGCATCATAGGATTTTAGCAATCTTTCGTATGTTCTAACAAGGAGTTGAATCATTCCCATTGGGAAAGCACCAGAACCACAAGCGGGATCTAATACCTTATAGTTATCTAATGCTTCAAGGATAGTTTTTGTTATATTTTTACTATTAACTCCCCATAAATCAGCACCAGAAGTACTTTTTCTAGCTAAAAATTCAGCATCTGAATAGTCAATTAGTAAGTCTATTCCTTGATTGAAGGCTCTATTTCCCACCTTGTTATACAAATATTCTCTTAAAGATTCTTTACAAATAAATGCTACAATATCTCTCGGAGTGTAGAATGCTCCACTTGATTTCCTTGCACTCTGTCCAGTATCTTCATTTTGAGTAGCCAATAGATTTTCAAATACTTGTCCTAACATTTCAGGATCGACTGCAATTACTTCAAAGTCAGCACTAGATTCATCAGTAGTAAAATTGAACTCGTTAAATCTATCAAAAAGATTTTTAAAATAATCTTGAGGGAAATTGATAGTTTCGTGAATAAAATCATTTTCCTTGGGTTCAAATAGGCCACCATTTAAATATGGTGTTATATAATCTAGGTGTTTACGATCGGAAATATCAGTATTTAAAGTGCTAAAAAATAGAAGCTTTATTTTCTTATCATAGTACTCAGTAGCGGATAAACCATCAATATCAAAATATCCGAATTCTTCGTGAATGATATTCATTTTTCGTAAGAACCAAATGAAAAGCATTCTCCCTAAGAGTCTAGAAGAAAATTGTTTTGCGTCTTCTGAGTTCTTTCCTTGATTTTCTATTGTTTTAACAAGGTCATCAAAGAATTTTGCAATGATTGAATAGAATTGTTTATTAACCTCTTTTAATTGCAACGCATCCCATAGTGTTTTATGAATAGTCTGTTGAGGTTCGAGACCTTGATCATCCTTAATTTTTAAATCATCATAATCTACTACGTTAAATAGATTGTGTTCAAAAATTTGTTTTTGAGTATTACTCAAATGATCATGTAACTCCATAACACGAAGTTTTTTTCTATTTGAAAGCACAATTAGGAGAGAATTAGCATCAGATGTCAGGAAAAAATCGATTCCAATCTTGTTGCTTGGAGTTCTTGTTAAATCAGAGTCCTCCCAGTTAGATGTGAATTCTGTTGAAGCTGAAATCTTTTGTTTAGTTGCATTTTCACTAAACCAGAATAACTTACTTTCAACTACACAATCATCCTGTTTGAAGTGTTGAAAGGCCGAACGTGCAGAATTAGATTCTGGGTGTTCACGAAACCATGTTCTTTGTTTTTGATTATGGAAAACATCCATTGGAAGAGGAGAGGGGAGATTTCCAGTATTCTGACTATTGTGTTTCAACATACTAGTCCATCTATCTTGATTTGGAAGGATCCATCTCATTATTTCATCAGCTAAGTCAATTGCTATAGCGAGGGATATCCACTCGTCCTTTTCATTCGATAATTGTTTGACTAATTTGTCTATTGTATGAATGCCATTATGGTTTTGCATAGAATAATACACCTTCGACTTTCTCTATTCTTTTTTCGTCCGATTCAGCTTGTAAAAGCTTAGTTAGCAAGTTCTCAAAATTCTTGATTACTCGTGGTGTTAATTTACCATTTTCTTTGTTTTGTTTATTTACTTCTCGAACAATTTGTTCAAAAGTTCGTTTATCATTTGAATAACGTATTCCTTTTTCAATAATTCCAACAAGATTGTAACTTGAATCAAAATAAGTTTTTAAAATTTCAAGAGCTTGCATCCCTTGTTGCTTTATACTATAAACCGGATTAGCTGATTCAAATTGCACACTAATTTCAGTACTGCCTTTTTTGATATATTCTGATCTATCTACCGGTATTTTATCTATCATACGTTTATTATCTTGGGGAGTCGTTTGAATTTGTTTCAAAGCATCCTTTTCTTGAATATATTTTGCTTGAAGCGAGCTGAATGGCCCTCTTTTTTCTGAACTTTTTTCGATGCTTACGAAACCAATATCTTTTATCAGTGCACCAGTAGCAGAGATTTTGCCTTTGGCCCTATATAATCCGATAACATAGTCTGGATTCTCAAAATTTTCAGTTGATTTCGGAAGGTAATTCCATTTTCCTTCAGGGATACTTTGAATTCTTTTAATTTCTCCATCTTCTTTGTGAGCATCAATAAATTTCCGTAATTCAGTGGAATAATTATCAACCCAATCTAATATATCTTCGGTATTTTCAAATTGTTCCATTGCTTTTGAAGCTTTGTCGGTATCATCATCAAAAATGTTATCAGATTCCAATATTTCATGAAATTCTATTGGATTTTCACTTTCACCTAATATACTTTGATCGTTACCAACGGTAAAGTTGATTGTTGCAATTTTGTGTTCTAGACGTCTAATTAACTTAAGATAGAATTCTAAATCTTCATGAGGCTTCATATTTGCAATTAGTATGTTTTCATAAGTTGAACCTAAACGATTAATTCGACCATTTCTTTGGATCATTCTTACAGGATTCCAATGTAAGTCATAATTTACTAAAAAACCAGCATCTTGTAGGTTTTGACCTTCTGAAAGTACATCAGTAGCAAATAGAAAATCGAGTTCACTCTGTTTCTTAACTTTTGATTTTTTACTAATTGGAGAAAAGCGTTTAGTAATTTCTTCAACAGAGCCACTATTACCTGAAATAAACTCTGCACGTTTCGAGAAGTCAGGGATTCTGTTTTCCAGTATTTGTGGAAGGCGTTCTTTCAGATAATCAATTGTATCAGAAAAGAAACTAAAAACTAATAGTTTTTTTCCATATTTATTTTCTTCCAATCGTTCCACTATTTTATCTGCAAATGCATTTAGTTTTCTATCATGATCTTTTTTACTTAATCTTGTTAATACAGTAGTTAAGAATTTACATATTTCTTTATCTCGTTGGAGATCTTTTTTTAATTGAGGAATATTAAATAGTTTTTCATCTGCTTCTTTTCTTTCGACACCACGTTTTTTAATATCTTGTTCGTTACCTTGAGACATAGCCTCATCTAAATCTGACAAGTATTTATCATAATCTTCGAAAGCCTTATCAATATCTTCGCCATATTCACTATCAAGAGTTGCAGCATCAGTCAGACTAACAATATATCCCCGATCCAACCATTTTTCAAACAAAGCAATTCTATCTTGATAATTCAGCACAGATCTTAGTAGAGTGGCTATAGATGATTCCAAACGTTTTAACCAAGTGACATGTAGCATATTGTGAACAGCAAGTTGAGTTCTTAATTGATTAGCCTCGTTTCCTTTTAAATCCAATGCACGAATTTCATTAATTGTTTTATTGTAAATATTATGAGAATAGGAATCGGGTTTGTAAGGTGCAAATCCCAGGAAGTTTATCACTTTAAATAATGTTGGGATAATATTTGAAGCTTCATCTTTATTAGAAAATATAGCATTACTATTCGAGTTTACTGATAGGTCATACTTTTCAGAAATATTAATTCCTGATTGTTGCTCTTTATGAATTTTCTTATATAAATCAAGTGGATGAGAAGTACGCTGTGTTAATTCCCCAATTAAATTTAGGTTTAGAGATACAGGAGAAAGAGCTTCGAAAGTAGTATCTTGTACTTCGTCTAAGACTTGTTGGATAAATTCGTTATCCTCATTGAGATAAGTATAGGGAAACTGTTCAATTGTTGACGTCGGGAAAGGATTACTTCGTCCATTTGTAGAATTCATTTGTTGATTTTTGACAACACCTTGTCTTGTTGATCTAACAAGATAATGCCTTATTCCGGCGATGATAGTATTTTTATGGAAATCCCAATCAAATTCTTCTCCACGTTTTTCAGCACGAGTTGCTTCTGATTGAATTCGCTTTAATGCTTCAAAGAAGTCAATATATTCAAGAGTTTTACCTTTATTACTTTTATACGGGACATTTATAGAAACCAGATCACCTTTTGCCCCTAGTTGTATTTGATTTGCAAAATCAATCAAAGAGTTATTAATAGGTGTAGCAGTAAGTAAAAGAACTCTTGATTGAGGATTTTCTTGAAATAGTTGTAAAATTTTTTGATAGCGAGTACTTCCTTGATTTCTCAAATTGTGAGCCTCATCAACTACGAACAAGTCAATAGTATTTCGAGAGTTTTTATGGTGTTTAAAATAATCAATTTGTTTCTGTATTTTTCCAGAGTCTTGTTGAGAGATCAATCTGAAATCTTTTCCTTCACGAAGATTCCATCTTTCTCCTTCTAACTCATCAATCCATTGTTGTTTAAGTGATGCCGGGGGTATTATACAAATATTGTCGTTTCCATCCTCGATATATTGTTTAATGATAGCAGCGGCTGTGATGGTCTTTCCTAGACCGACAGAGTCTGAAAGCATTGCAACACCATAACGTGACAATTTCCGTCTTAGATCAAGTGCGTTTTGATTTTGGAATGGATGAAGGATATCTTCGATATCTTTGTCAAAAGGATCTACGGGCTGTAGTTCCTCAGGGAAAACTTCCATAAGAGTTTTGATATAAACATCATAAGCACCATAGGTTTTATCTCCAACCGGACTATCCACAATGATGTTACTGAACTCCCCTGTCCAATCTTCAGCATCTTTCCATAGTTCATCAAACCATACTATATGTCCATTTTGTTGTTTATCACTGGTTGGTTTGAATTCAACAATTTGGTAGTTTTCTGTAAGAAAATTTAACTCTGCATTGGAGGTTAGTCCTGCCTTTGTAAAATTTGAAGAACCAATGATACCAACTGAGTCAGCATCTCCTAGTTCTCCGAATATATAAGCTTTAGCATGAAGCCTTGGTTCTCTATATATTTTTACTTCAAGTTTGTTATTTTCAATTAGATTTACAAGTTTTTTGGCAGTCATGCGGAGTTGTTCGAGTATTTCCGCATTATCTCCTCCTTTTCCATATTCTTGTAGATCATGAGTTATATCAGATTCTGGGAATAGGTTCTCAGGGGCATTTATATCAATGTTATATTGTGTTTGCAGCCTGTGAGCAATAGGCTCTTTACCAATCAATAATTGAATTTTTGAATATTGCTCGAAATCGTCAATTAGTTCAATAGTACCAGCTAGATCCCAATATCCAGTTGCTATTCGAAGTACAGAGTAATTTGGTGCAATTTCATTTAGTACATCAGATAATTTTTTTCTAGAGTTATCTATAAATTGAGGATATGCCATCTGTATTTCTCCCGAGATTTTTATTATTAAACAACTTTTTCTAGTAGTCTATTATATTTTAACATTTTATAGTTAAAAACACTTAGTATTTAAGCAACTTTAATGATTCAAAAAATATAAATACTAATCTAGAAGATATGAATTATTAATTTTGATTTCATTAGGTAATTACTCGATATACTACCGCAGAAAAATATAATCATATATAGAAAAATATGTTAAAATATAAATAAAAAAATAGATATAGGGGTTGAAATTAATGGATAATTTAAATAACTTTTTAGGAATTATAGCATCACTTTTATCAATTATAGCTTTCGTTGCATCAGTTAATTCAGTTAAAAAGGTAAAAGAAATTGAAAAGAATATAAATACTGAGTTAAATTTTAAGAGTAAGCAATCAAAAATTGAGGTATTCACTAATAGAAAAGCAAGTTCAGGAGAAAGTGGGATAAGTGTTGTTGGAGATAGCAATACTATTAATGGTGGACGATAATGGTTTTGAATACAAGTGTAAGTTCAGGAGAAAATGGAATAAGCATTTCAGGGGATGGTAATACAGTTAACGTAAATAAAATAGATAATATTACTAATCGTAATATTCCAAGATCCTTATTAAGAGAAATATGTATAAGAATTTCAAATATTAATATCGAGGAAAGTGACTACTCAATACGAAAAAATTCTGACTGGATCCAAAAGTTTGAATATAATAATGTAAAAAAGTATATTGAAATTTTCGATGAATATTCGGAAGGATATGATTCTATTGAAAATGTTTTAAAAACTATCCCAGATCCAACTTGTATAATGAAAAAAATGAGATCGTTGTATTTGAAAGTAAAACCAAATGATAAAATCGATGGAGATTTTATTCTTGAACAGATATTCAATAAATTAAAAGAAGAGATTTGTAATGAAGATTTGGTTAACCCTACTAATTTATATGATGAACAAGTTGACTATGCGATCTATTTAATTATGTTATATGCTTTTACTAAGTGTAAAATATTGGAGGTAGTAGACTAAAATGAATGACGGTTTAATAATTGAAAGAGATTTAAAACCAAAAGACACGATTTATTATTTATCTGGATGCATTCTATCAATATTAAAGGAAGGCAACCTTAACATCGATGATTTGTTAGAAGAAATCCATAAAGAATATAATGAATCTATCGATTTTACAAAATTGTTACTATCACTCGATGTTTTGTATCTTTTAAATAAAGTTGAAGTTTCTCAAAGGGGTGTAATTAGATGTATATTAGAAGATTAACTTTAAAAGAAACAAGTCCCTCAGAAAAAATAATTAGGGAAATAAATTTTAAACTAGGCTTAAACTTAATTGTAGATGCTGGAAAAAATCAGGAAAAGAGTAACAGTGTTGGAAAAACTACTATCTTAAAATTGATAGATATTGCTTTAGGGGCAAGGGAACGTAAATACATTTATTTTAATGAAGAAACAAAAAAATCAAATAAAAAGTTAAAGAATTATATTATTGGTAGTAAGGTTCAAGTAGTATTGGAAGTAGCAAAATCCTTTACCGATTACACAGATTGTCAAGAACTAGCTGTTGATTTATTTCCAAAGGGAAAACGCTATATTAATGGGGAATCTGTTAGTTTTAGCGACTATACTAGACATTTAAATTTTATTTTCTTTTCAAATTGCCAAGATAAACCTACATTTAGACAACTTATAAAAATGTTTGTTAGAATTGATCAAAAAGCTGATAATGATAAGTTTTTGAAATTTCTCACACGTACATCCGATAAAGTTTATAATAATGTTTATTCTTATTTATTTAACTTACAAGAACAAAAACTTGCAAATGATATTTTAGTTTATAAAGATGAAATAGGAGAAAAAGATAAAGAATTAAAAAATTATATGAAATCTAGTAATTTTGATTCAATTGATATAATTACACAAAAGATTAATTTGCTAGAGAAAAGAGTAGAAGAGATAAATTATCAAATTGATATTTTAATCGATTCCCAAAAATTTAAGGAAAATGAAAATAGAATTTCCGAAATAAGGATTGAATATGCTCAAATAAAAGATAATTTGGATAAATTATATTTTCAGAAAGAACGTATTAAAGACATTATT
This sequence comes from Streptococcus pseudopneumoniae, assembly GCF_001074155.1. GTDB lineage: Bacteria > Bacillota > Bacilli > Lactobacillales > Streptococcaceae > Streptococcus > Streptococcus pseudopneumoniae_A. The sequence goes on along the minus strand of NZ_JUUZ01000032.1, from coordinate 60,098 downwards.
GAAAGGACTGAAATTGATAGGAATAACTTAGTAAGTGAAGAGATATTAGAGACGCTTTATAAGGAGGTTTCATGTCTAACTGACAAATTAGACAAAGAGTTTAAGGATTTAATTAAATTTAATACTGAATTAGTAGAAAATAAGTTGAATTATTTTAACTATCAACTTGAGAAAAAAGAGTGTCAAATAATACAATTGGAGATAAATAAAAATAGGCTATTTTCTAGTTATAAAAATATTGCGATGTTGGTGGAAGATAATAAAATTGAAGAATATACAGTTTTAAAAAATGATTTATCTAACAATTTAGAAGAGTTAGGTAAAAATAAAAATATCAGTGAAACCTATTATTTTTTGTCAAAAAGTTTACATAGGTTAAAAGAAGAGCTAAGAACTTTAGAAGAAAGTTCAGAGTTTTCATATGAAACAGTTTCAATATTCAATGAATTTTTTTCAGATTTTAGTAGAAAAACTAATGGTCAGTCTTTCATGTTATACAAAACAGATGGAGCGTTCCCTTTTGGTATTAATCATGTGAATGGAGTATTGAGTACGGGTACTCGAAAGTCGATTATTACAGCATTTGACTTAGCATATCAAAAATTTGCTAAAAAAATTAACAAAAATGTTCCGAATTTTGTAATACATGATGTAATTGAAACAATCGACTATCAAGCTTTTAAGGCAATAGCTGATATTGTCAGTGGTATTGAGTGCCAATATATAGTTGCAGTTTTGAAAGAGAAAATATCAGGCAAGGAATTTATCCATGGAGATAATATACTAGTAGAGTTATCTGAAAATGAAAAACCTTTTAATATTTGATTGTTCTTATTTATAACAATTTATATAAATAATATAGAATATATGAGTTATTCTCGGAAGTATAGATTTTATTTTAATAAGTTTCGGGAAAATACTTATTTTTCGGAAACTTAACTTTGATAAGTCAAGGATTATGATTTTTAGTTTTGCTTCTTCAATACACTTCCTCCCTATCCAAATTTGGATAGGGTTTTTCATTATTAAAAACTCGAAGTAATGTGTCAACACTTGCTTTTAAATGGAATAGTTCAGTTTGTATATCGTTGCTAGAGTAATTATTCTCTATATAGTTACAATGTCGTTCAATATGCCATAAGGCTTTTCGAATGTTATTTTCTTTTGTATTTTTCATAGTTATATCATATCAGAGGAAATTATATAATCACTATGGAAACTCTCAAATGATAAAAAACAAGTCTAAACTGTATAGATTTAAATTATAATAAAGTATTTTAAAATATATTACTGATACAAAAGAGCCGGAGAACTATTTTGTCTCAGGCTCTTTAATAATATCGATTAATATCTTTGTTTTTTAATATCTTTGTTTTTCCAAATTCCTTCTTTAACCTTTTCGATATCAAAGTCTTTTGATTTTTCGTTGTAAACTACTAAGAAATAACCGTCGCTATTATAAAACTTACTTGTGATCATATGATCTTCTGGCGTGAAATAATAAATGGTTTCTTTTATTTTTTCAACAGTTACAGTTTTTGTCTCTGGTACCGGGTATAAGATAGTGGCAAAAGTCGTGCCCAAAAGGACATAGAGCATGAAGGCGAAAGTTGAATAAATTAATAGTTTCATTGCTCTCATTATTTTTCGTCTCCTTTTTCAAATTGTGCTCCGAGTTCTTTGCTTTTCCAAACATCATATTTGACAATACGGTTTTCACCTTTATTTTTAGCTTTGTTGTAAACTACGAAATAGTAGTCATCAGGAGAGTAATATTTTCCGATGATGACATTATCAGTGAGATTTTCTATTTTGTAATGTTCTTTAGGGGGGAAACTGGTATATTCGACATTTTCGTCGATTTTTACTTTTGGTGTTGTAATGTTTGCGATAAGCGCTTGCGAAAACAGTAACAATATAACACCAATTAAAATACCAAGCATGACATTTTTGTTTAGTTGCATGATTTATTCCATTCTTATTTTTTCTTTACTATCAATTACAGTGATAATTTCAGTATTCAAGGCTTTTAAAATCGCCGAGATATATTCAGTTCTAGAAAACCTCATATTATCTTTATCTAAAACAACCTTATTAACCAATCATATTTGCTTTTTGGATTAATAAAATTGCTTTATCACATTTCTTTTCTTTAATGATGCAAATATATCATAAAGAAGAAACAATATCAACATTATTTAGTAATTTTTCCGGCTTTTAAAATAATTCTCGTATACGCATGTCTGATAACTAAAAAATTGTCAAATACTAATAAAAAAATACTTTATTCGCTCTTAAAATAAAGTACATTTCAAGATTGTAGTACATTTTTGAGAGAGTGTACATTACGACTTAAAGACAATAGTATCAAGGGTTTGTGTATCATTTGGTATAATGTACATGAATTTTTACTTATAATAGCTGTCTAATCTCCAGAAAAAATTATAAAAAATAGATAGGGTGGACAAATATTGTCCGCCCTTTTGTTTATAATGGAGGAAGTTATATTATGAAAAGAGATAACGGAAATTATGAAGCAGACTTTCAGTGGCTAAATAATGAAATTGAAGTAGAGGTATTTCATGATAAGTATTATTCTGCAGAAACCCTATCTATGTCATTAGACGATCTAAAAGCAATGATAAGCGGAAAATATCTTGCTTGGACATTCGAAGAGAAGGAGTATTCACATGTTTTGTATTTAGAAGATCCTGCTAAAAATTTTTTAAAAAAGTTGTTAAATGATGAACACTAAGTAGGCAAAATTACGGTTTTTGAATTTGAAAACGAATATAAACAGAAGGGTTAGTATGCTATAATTATCATAAAAGGTGATGATTTTAGATAAGCAAGGAGAACAGATGGTATTAAAGGATTTTAAAGATATTTATGAACAAGAATATCAAAAACTGAATGAGAAACAGAAAAAAGCAGTTGATACTTTGGAAGGACCGGTGATGGTTATTGCTGGTCCTGGTACAGGTAAAACTCAGATTCTTTCTCGTCGTGTAGCAAATATCTTGACTAAAGATAAGGCACATCCAGAAGAGATTGTCTGTTTAACATATACAGATGCGGGTGCATCTGAAATGTTGGATCGTCTTGAAGGATTAATCGGTGAAAAAGGGCGTAACGTTAGAGTATCGACTATTCACGCTTTTTGTAGTGAGTTGATTTTATCAAATCCTGAATTATTTGGTGAAGAACCAACAGTTATTACAGAAGCAGCAAGGTATGAAATACTAAAAGAGATTATGGATAAGCATGTCACAAAAGGTAACCCTTTATATAAAAATTCTGGGGATCGTTATTCTTCTATTGAACAGATTTTAGAACTCTATGCAAAAAAGAAACGTGAGAATCTGGATAAAGATAAATTTGAAAATGAGATAAATGAATATTTTAAAAAGATTGATTCATCTGAACAGGGTGATAAATTTTATAAAGAATTTAAATATTCACAAGCAAGGAATGGTAAAAATTTAGGTGATTTTAAACCAGAATATGATGAAGAACAACAAAAAATGCAAAAGTTACTTGCTGGAGTTGAGATTGCTAAAAAATACAGTGATGCTATTAGCGACCATAATTATTTCGATTTTGATGATATGATTCTATGGACCATTAAAGAGTTGAATAAAAATAAGAAATTCCAAGAAAGTGTATCTAATTCTATAAAATATTTATTTGTGGATGAATTTCAGGATACTTCAGTTATTCAGTATGAACTCATAAAATTATTAGTAAAAGTGAAAGAGAAAGAGAAACTAAATATTTTTGTTGTAGGAGACGATGATCAAAGTATTTATCGTTTCCAAGGAGTAAGTGCGGATAATATTCAAGTTTTTGAAGAGGAGTATCAACCTACGAAAATAATCCTTGAAGAGAATTATCGTTCTTCCCAAGCTATCATTGATGCTTCTAGACAACTAATCAGTCATAAGCCAAGAGAAGAGAAGCTTCTTGTTGCAGCTGGCGCTAACAAAGATTATGATTATCAATTGCCAATCTTGAAATCTTACCCAAATGCAGAAGCTGAGATGTTTGGTGTGTTGAACGAGATTAAAGAGTTGATTCATTCAGGTGTGTCTCCTAAGGAGATAGGAGTCATCTATGGAAGAAATTCCTATGGAGAAAAGTTTGCGAAGATTCTTCGTGATAATGGTATTTTCGTTCAAATGAAAAAAGAAGAGAAGAATTTATTTAAAGATTCCTTCTTCAAAAAAATACTAGCTATTTTAAAATATATTTGCCAACCATCAAGAAATGTTAGAGAACTTCGAAAAATTTTATATTTTGATTTCTTTGAGGTGGAAGTCTCAGAAATCGCAAAAATACGGAATCTCAAGAATGATGAAAAAATTTCTATTCCCTCAATAGCAGAAATTGATAAGAAATTAGAATCGATTCGTAAAAAGATTAGTAAATCGGAAAAATACTTATCACCTATGTATATCCTTAGCGAACTCTTAAAATCTTTAGGGATTGATGACTATATCATGAAATCAAAAGAAAAATATCACTTGGTTTCTACTTTAAATACACTTTACGAGTTAATGTTAACGGAATGTCTCCTCCACCTTAAATTAAATGTAAAAGGATTTTTGAATCAATTATCGTCTTTACAAGAAATGAAGATTAGTCTACCCATTAAAGATATCTCGGGTTCTCCAAGTAACTGTGTTCAATTAATGACAGCTCATGGTTCTAAAGGTCTAGAGTTTGAACATGTATTTATGATGAAATGTAATGATGGAAAACAAAAGAATACAAATTGGCCAGGAGGTGAAAATAATTCGGGTAGATTCTCTTATCCACCAAGCTTAAATGGAAAAGCTAAGAATGAATCTCAACTGAAAGAAGAGGAGAATCGTCGCCTATTTTATGTTGCAATGACTCGGGCAAAGAAGGTTCTCCATCTCTCTTATTCTGATGATTTCGATAAAACCCACTTTATTAGTGAATTTGAGAATTTTATTGATTCGGTAGAGGTAACAGAATCTTTTGAAGATTGTCAATCTGTAGAAAAAGTAGTAGTACCAAAATTTCCTGATACTGTTCTACGTGCGATTCTAGGTGAATTAAGTTTAAGTGTTAGTACATTGAGTGATTTCCTTAAATGTCCTTTGAGTTTTTATTTCAATGAGGGATTAAAATTACCATCTGAAACAAACGAAACCTTGCTATTTGGAAGCATCATTCACGAAGTCTTAGAAAAAATATATATTTCTATGGATGATTCGCAAAGTTCAAAACTAACAGCAAAAACAGTTCGTTCTTCAGAAAAAGCTTTAAAATTATTATTATTTAAGAAAATCTTTAAATCTAAATCTTATCAACTATCTTCAGATAGAGTAAAGAGGGATGCTTATTTTAGAGGTAAAAAGATTATTGAAAATCTCTACAAAAAACCTGGTTATCTCAAAGATGGTGTAATTGCAGTTGAGCAGCATATCAAAGGAATTAAGCTAGGTGATATTTTGAACACCAAAGTTGATCTATCAGAAGTATCTGATATTGAGTTAAATGGAAAAATTGATAAAATAGAGTGTGAAGAAGGTGTTGTACGATTAATTGACTATAAAACAGGTAAAGCTGAAAATGCTAAAAAGAAATTAGTTGCTCCGAGTGAAAAAGAACCTCTCGGTGGTAACTACTGGCGCCAAGCTGTATTCTACTATATCCTCGTTACAAATGCTGGTATCGATGGTATCGATATTTCTGGCAAAGAGATACTAGTTAAATATGTTTTCGTTGAGGATTCAACTAGTGAAGACGGTTTTTCTGAAACCGAAGATATGCGAATTACTCAAAGTGATGTTGATACAGTACTTGAACAGATTAAAGAGTCTATTATGAAAATTAAACAAGGTAATTTTTATTGTGGATGTGGACAGATGAAAGATGACAGAAACAATTACCCTTGCGACTACTGCCTCCAAGTATTCGATAATAGAGCACCTAAATTTGATAATACTGAGGCTTTAGAAGTTGCGACCTATCAACAAACACAGGGAAATTATAAGAGTTTAAGCGTTAGCAAATTGAATCGTTTCTTAAGTTGTCCGAAGAGTTTATATTTTGATGATGTTTTACAGCTATCTCAACCAGCTGGACTATCTGCAGGAACAAAAGAAAAGGCTGCAAAAGTAACAGTTAAGCATGCCCCAACTGGTCCTGTGTTTGGTACTGCAATTCACGAAACTATGGAACAAATCTATAAAGTAGATTTACAATTGGGGAAAGCAATTGAATACTACGATAATTCATTGCACTCACATCAAGAGGAAATCGTAGATACAATGTCCGTTGAAGAATTAAAAGAATATGGGCATCGCTTACTAACCAATCTTTTTAAACATTATATTCCTAACAGTTTAAAAGGGAAGAATGTCTGTTTAGAGAAAGAACTTCGTGTCAAATTAGGAGATAAGTACTCAATTAATGGGATTATAGATAAGTTAGAATTTGACGATGATCTGATTCGAGTAGTAGATTATAAGACAGGTTCTGCTCAGAGAGGTGTTGAAGAACTCGCAGTTGGACGTGATTATTGGCGCCAAGCCGTCTTCTATAATATTTTATTAGAAAATTTTTCTGAAATAGATACTACTGGTAAACGAATTGAAACGCAATATATTTTCCTAGATGATGATGATGCAAAAGAAGGCTACTCCATCCATACTGTAAATGTTACAAAAGAGGATATGGATATAGTTCGTACTCAGATTCAAGAATTCTATGATAAAGTAAATGTAGCTGATTTTACTGGTGGTTGTGGTAAGGATGATTGTGATTATTGTCGATTGGGAGAATTTGTAGATTTTCAATTATTGAAAGAGAATTTAGAATCGCAGTCAAATAAGAAAAATTAGATAATGGCTAGAGAGTTAGGAGAATAAATGAGTCGAGAAATTGCAGCAATTTTTGATATTGATGGGACTATTTTTAGAGATTCACTTCTTCTTCATCATATGGAGAAGTGTATTGCATATGATGTTTTTCCAATATCAGTAGAGATGGAACTAAAACCTCATAAAAATGCTTGGCAAAATCGAGAACTAGACTACGATGATTATCTGTATACAGCATCGAAATTGTATACAAAATATATATCTAATAAGGATATTCTAGATGTTGAGTTTGTGGCTAAAAAAGTGATTGAAAAAGAAAGTAAGAAGCTCTATCGTTTTACACGCGATCGTATTAAATGGCACAAAGAACAGGGACATAAGATTATCTTTATTTCTGGTTCCCCGGATTTTCTAGTTGAAAAAATGGCGGAAAAATTAGGAGCTGATTTATGGTTTGCATCTCAATACTTAAATGATGGCAACAAGTATAGTGGAGAAGTAATTCCAATGTGGGATGCTGATTCTAAAAAGAAAATTCTAGAGAGACTGCCTTTTGATTTAGATAATTCTTATTCTTATGGGGATACGACAGGTGACTTTACGATGCTTCAAATGACTGGTCATCCAACAGCTATAAATCCAAATCAAAAGTTATTGGATAAACTAAAGAAAGAGGGGGTAGCATGTAATATTGTTGTTGAACGTAAAGATGTTATTTATTCGATAAATGATATTAGTTAAGTGTAAATTTTAAAGTATAGAAGGAGGATAATATGGAAGTTGATCGTTACTGTAATGAATGTCTAGGGTACTATAGTTATGATGTCGATGAAACAGATAACTTCAAAAAGTGTCGATGGTGTGGTTCTGAAGATACAGAGGAGGTATAGAGATTTTCTACATTTTTGAAAAATTTTTTGTAACAACAATTGAGTGGACATAATTTGTCCACTCTTTTTTGTAAACTTAAATTATCAATAAAAAGAGGTGAAATTAAATGAATTATTATCAAGTTGAGTTTAAGAATCCTGATGATTTCTTAAAAACTCAAACAGAAGATTTTATTAAGACTAATCGTTTATTACTATTTAAAGAGGATGACGCTTATTACCTTATTTCTAAAGAAAATTACAATGATCAAGAAATCATGGGGAAAATAAAGGATTTTTTTGATCATGAGTTTACATTAAAAAAAGTTAAAACTCTAACAGAAAGTAATTTTATAAAGAAACTTGAAACAAGCGATAGAAGAGAACTAGTAAAATTCTTATTAAGTGCCAATAAAGAGACCATGTCTCATTATCTAAAGCCTAATTTTGAAAAATTGGATGAATTGAAAAACATTTATGGCCTCACTGATTTTAAGAAGGCTGTTCAAGAACTAATTACATATCTTTCATTTCAAGAAAAAATAAATAATAATGAACAACAGCAATACTTTTATATTTTTAATGGTGAGAGGGGATCTGGCCGTAAGTTTGCTATCAAATTTCTGATGTCTCTTTTTGGAATGAATGCAATATTTGTAAATTGTAACAATTTTTTTATTCCTAAGATAGGCGAAAAAGATGTCCCAGTATTAGTTGATTATCTTTCAGCAAGGCCAAGAACAAAATCAGATGTTTACGATACATTTAGACAAAAGAAGGGGCATTCAATTAACATCATTATTACGAGAACTGTCCAAGAGGCAGAATTTATAAAAAAAGAGTTACTTGAAGATTTTAGTAAAGTATCAATTGTGAATTTTCCGCAATATGATGAAGCAGAGCTTAAAAAAATCGGGCTTCAGATGCTAAACAAAAAAGGTGTTCAATTGAGTAATGAAGATTTTGAGCGATTAATAGAAGAAAATAAAGTACTAAAGGATGCTAAAGAAGTTCGACTTTTTGTTCAAGAGCTTGTTGAATTTGCAGTACAAAATAATTATGATCCTTCAGATAAAAACGAATTAAATCTGGATGGATTTATTCTCCAAAATGAATCTTCGGTTGAAGATGAAGAAAGTGCGGAGAAAAAGTTGAGTGAATTAATTGGTTTAGAAGAAGTGAAAATAGTTCTAAACCAGCAGTTAGCTTATAATCAAGTTTCTGCGTTGCGTCAGGCTCATGGATATAGTAATGAAATATTAAATCGTCATCTCGTTTTTTCCGGAAATCCTGGGACTGGGAAAACTATAGTGGCTAGGCTTTATACAAAAATTTTATACAATAACAAGATAATTCAAGAGAATAAGTTAGTAGAAGTAGGTCGAACGGATCTTGTTGGTGAATATGTTGGCCAAACTGCTCCAAAAGTAAGAAAAGCTTTTGATGATGCAAGGGGAGGAGTACTCTTTATAGATGAGGCTTATAGTCTTATCCCTAGTAGTGAGAGAGATTTTGGACATGAAGCTATTTCAGCGCTTATACAAGAAATGGAAAATCGTCGGGATGAGGTGTTGGTTATTTTTGCTGGGTATGAAGAATTGATGGCCCAATTCATTGAAACTAACCCGGGACTTTCCTCTAGAATTTCTAGAGAAATAAAATTTTTGGATTATACAATTGAACAACTAATTGCTATTTTGGAATTGATGATAAATAAGAGATATTATCAATTAACTGATGATTGTAAGATGGTACTACGTCAGCATTTTTCAGAAGTTGTCAATTGTAAAAACTTTGGAAATGCTAGATACGTTCGAAAATTAGTAGATGAGATTGTCTTCAGTCAAGCACAACGAGTGATTGAAGGTGATAAGAATCAGTTAGAAGATGATACCTTTTTAAATCAAATTACATTGACAGATATCAATAAGGCTATTGTAGCTATTGAAGCAAAATCATCAAAATCAATATCGTTGATAGGATTCGGAAGGTAGAAGTAACCTATAATAGACTTTAAAAGAAAGATTAGGTACTTGTCCAATAGTTGTATCGGTAGAAGATTTGAACTAGGAAATTGATTGAATCTAAGTCATTGGAAATGTTATAATATTGTTAAAGGATTTAGGATTATATGAACGACCAAGAACGCTTATTAACTATATTTTTACGATTACAGTCTGGCGCGCATTTAGCTAAGGCTCAGCTTGCAGATGAATTTGGTGTTAGTGAAAAGACTATACAACGAGATTTTTCTCTCTTGTCGGGTTTCTTAGATACACAACCGATGGTTGCAGCAGAACTTGCCTACGATACGAGGCACCATACTAGATATCTAAAAGGAAAATCTTTATTTAATAAAAAGGATATTCTTGTAATTTCAAAGATTTTACTAGAAAATCGTTCTTTAAATAAAGAAGAAAACAAGTCATTGCTTGATAGTTTATTGGCACTTATTTCAAAAGATGAGCAAAAAGAAGTTTCCAGTATTATTGCAAGTGAGTTGCTAAATTATGCACCGCTGTCAGATACACAAAACCGTATTGATAAGGTTTGGGAATGGTCTGAAATGATTCGTAAGGAGTTGGTCTTAGACATTGATTATCAATCTCCTTATAATACTGAAAAGAGACATACAATTTTTCCGGTTTCTCTTTACTATGATACTCATTATTTTTACATAGTAGCCTATAATTTACTATTTGATTCTTATATGACTTTAAAATTAGATAGAATACTCAGTTGGAAAGAATCTAAAAAAGAAAAACCTTCTCTCTCTTATGGAAGAAAATTTCGCGATGGAGAAATCCGTAATAAACGAGTAGATCCATTCATAGGAAAAGAGTTAAATATCAGAGTTCTATTCGTCAATGATCCAGCGATTGTTGTTGATCAATTTCCATTAGCAACAATTATTGAAAAAACCTCAAATGGCAATATTATTGAGTTTGTGAGTCAAGATACACCAGGGCTGAAGAGGTGGTTGTTGAGTCAAGCGGATGCTCTAACGGTTTTGTCTCCTCAATCGTTAATTGATGATGTAAAAACTCTTATTAAGAGAATGCAAGAAAATTACATTGACTAGAAGTTTGAGAGCGAATAAGATAAATTTTTGTCTGTTAGAAAAGAATACTGTGAATTATATAAATTAAAGGAGAAGATGAAATGAGTAGAGTTATATATAGAACTCGACCATTTAGCCCCTACGCTAAGTATGACAAGTATTGGAACGAATACATTCAAGAGGGTGATGAGATTATTAAGTACGTTTATAATAAAGTTAAATTTCCTGACAGAGAATTAAGAAATAAAGTATACTCAGATGAGAAGCAAAGATGGACAATAGGTGATGTTAATTTTCCTGATTGGTTATACAGATATGTAGTCGATGATGATTTATCTGACAATGGCAAAAAAATTGTCAAACAGTGGAGATTAGACAAGTATATTTCTGATTTAAATAATTACAAAGAAAAAGGATATTTCATTGATGAAAAAAAGAAAATTGTCATAACGGATAGAGAAATATTAATGTTCCGAGAAGACTCAGAAGTACCTTATTGGGATAAAATCACTTCCTTAGTCAAAAATGCCTATAATCGTATTCGAATCACACCTAAATTTATGGAATCAGTCAAAGATGACTTTGAGAATCACAAAGTGGATTATGAAAAGCTTCTTGATATGGCTGAAAAAAATAAGAAGAAAAATGAAGAGAAAGAAAAAGAAATTTTAGCTAAGCAGCAAGAATTACAAGAGAAAAAAGATTACGAAGTAGCTATTCAATTGTTTTTTAGACTACAAAAAAATTTAGTTGAAATAAAGCAAAAGTTAAGTGAAGAAGGAAGAAAAGAAATTGATAATCTTCTTAATTTAATCGATGAATCAGATATAAGTCGTGCTAGATATGATATTTTACATCAAGCGGGAGTCGAAATAATCTTGAAAGAAAAAAGTAAGAGAGGCTAATTTGAATGGATTATGTTGCAAGAATACACTTAAAAAGAAATGATATCATTAGGCAAGAGTTAATTGACTTCTGTTTAAATAATTCTGCGCAGTATCTTGCACTTGGTTGGAGTCGTTTAAGTAGCGAGATCAGGAAAGATGACTTTAATGAGTACTATAGACGAATAAAAAAAGAAAGAGGTAGAGCAAATCCAGCAATAAATGTTTTTAAGGATACTCAGATAGATGATTTATTCTGGACACGAGATTTAAGTGGAAATTACTGGATTTGTAAAGTAAAATCTCCAGCTATAGTAGTTTGCGATACTCATTTGGATATTGGATCAGTCATCCCAGTTGATGCATTTAATGTGGGAATGCAAGTCCCTGGACAGATAAAATCATCGTTTAACAGACCTCTTGGTGGTACCGTCGAGAGAATACGGGATAAAAGTATAATAGAATACTCAAAATTGATATTTAATAAATTTTCGAAAAAGAATTATTTTGAGATAACAACCTATAGTGGAGGTATCTTAGATAATCTGCCTGAATTTGATTTAGAAGAACTTGTCATCTCATATCTTCAAATTAAGGAAAACTATTATGTCCTTTCTAATTCAATTGCGAAGAAGTCAACAACTATAAAAATTGAATGTGAAATGATTTCTAGAGAAATTGATAATCCTAGAAAAGCAGTAGTTCAAGTGAAAGGCAAGAAGGCAAAGGAACTTGATGCTTTAGAATTTAAACAATATGTAGATGAAGGTTATCTAGTATATTTATATGCTCCGAGAGTGATAAATTTAGATAAGATTGAAAATGTAGTTAGGATAGGGAACAACGATTTATTAGATTTTTATGAGAAGTATAAGTTAATCCTACCAGCATCTATCACTCAGTGGGAAGATTTATTTACTAGTGTGAGTGATTAAAATATAGTGATAGCAACTGTGATTGCTGAATTTCTTCTGTTATTCCAATCTCTACCTTTTTCTCTACCTTTTTTAGATAAATATATCATCTGGATATTGAAGTTAAGCCCTGCTATCATTTCGATGGCAGGGCTTTTTAATGTTTGGTACACTACCTTCTTATCTATATTTTGATGGAGCTGAAGTTGACATCTACAAAGTTTAATGTTAGAATACATTCAAAAATATATTTGAATGAGGTGTTTTATGGTTCAAAATGTTGTTACTTCAATAATCCTGTATTCTGGGACAGCCGTAGACTTACTTATTATCCTAATGTTATTTTTTGCCAAAAGAAAAAGCAGAAAAGACATTATTAACATCTATTTAGGACAATTTCTAGGCTCTGTTAGTCTAATATTGCTAAGTTTACTTTTTGCATTTGTCTTAAATTATATTCCTAGTAAAGAGATTTTAGGTTTGCTCGGTTTGATTCCAATTTTCCTAGGACTCAAAGTTTTGCTTTTAGGAGATTCTGATGGAGAAGCTATTGCAAAAGATGGTTTGCGCAAAGATGATAAAAACCTGATTTTTCTAGTCGCTATGATTACTTTTGCAAGTTGTGGTGCTGACAATATTGGTGTTTTTGTCCCATATTTTATTACCTTAAATTTAGCGAATTTGATAGTGGCTTTACTTACTTTTCTAGTCATGATTTATCTCTTGGTTTTTTCTGCCCAAAAATTGGCACAAGTCCCTTCTGTTGGAGAAACTTTGGAAAAATATAGCAGATGGTTTATTGCCGTTGTTTATTTAGGATTGGGGATGTATATCCTGATTGAAAACAACAGCTTTAACATACTAAGGACTGTGTTCGGCTAGGAGAAAAAATTATGAAAAAAGATAGTATATGCCAAGTGAATATTATAAATCAACAAAATGTTACAACCGCAACGAACTACCTTGAAAAGGAAAAAGTCCAAAAATCACTTCGTATTTTATCAAAGTTTACCGATAATAAACAGATAAATATCATCTTTTATCTCCTTGCTGTTGAAGAACTCTGTGTCTGTGATATAGCCTGTTTACTAAATCTCAGTATGGCATCTGCCTCCCACCATCTTCGTAAACTAGCCAATCAAAACATCTTGGATACTAGAAGAGAGGGGAAAATTATATATTATTTTATAAAAGATGAGGAAATCAAAGACTTTTTTAATCAACTAGGATAACAACTATTTTTACTACTTTACCGTGATTATATATAGGACTTATCTATGAAATTTTTTGATGAAAATTACTCACAAGAATACCTACTCGTATCAAATGTTTAAGAAAAAAGTATAATTTAAAGCAAAGCGACCTAGGTAATGCAGGTCAAGTTAGCCAAGTTGAAAAGGGAGGAATTTGAAAGAAAATGTATCTTTGATAGTAGTCATTTATTGTGAAATATGATATATTTATTGATTAGATGGATGAATATTTCTAAAGTTAAATAAAATATGACAGATACATGCTTTTTAGTGTATCTTGTTTGTACTCAAAATATGAAGTGACTATCCAATATTTAAGATTAATAAATATTATACGATGAGATAGAATGCTACAAAATGAAAGGCGACGTAATCTGATGAAGAAAGATAGATTAATTGCATTGACAGATGCGGTTCTAGCAATTATAATGACTATCCTAATCTTAGAATTAGAAAAACCAACGACACCAAGTCTTCAAGCTTTTTGGGATTTACGGCAAAATTTCTTTGCTTATTTTCTTTCTTTTTTCTGGTTGGGATCGTTATGGATGGCGCTAAACACATTATGGGAAAAGGTTGAGAAAATTTCTCAACAAATTGTTTGGTGGAATTTGTTTCTTTTATTTTTTGTTTCATTTATGCCCTACGCTACTGGAATAGTTAGTAGTCATTTCATGAATCATACGGCACAGCTCTTTTATGGACTGATCGTTATTGTTTCAACGGTAGCAAACTGGTTTTTACATAAAGTAATTGATAAACCCAATATAGATCAGAAAGAATTACTTGAAGCTACCGCACAATATAGAAAGTTATTGATACCTGACCTAATAATTAAAGGAGTGGGATTGATTCTATCCTTAATTCTCTATCCTCCGATTATGATGTATAGTGTTTTGATTGCGGCATTTTACATCATAATTTTAAAAACACTATCTGAAAAAAGAGTGAATAACTAGAAAACGGTGACCAAAGTTAGGTGTATTATTTTAATGCTTACAGACCTAAACTATTCCCCTATTAAAACAATATTGATTCAAATTTTATGAAATGAATAAGTAGATTTCGTTCAGAAAATCCTTGATATTACGCTGTTTTTAGTCCAACTGAAATCCATACTTTCCAAACCAGGTCTTACGATTTGTAAGTAAAAGAACAAATAAAAAAAGAGGAGCTTCACAATAAAGCTCCTCTTCTTTTACATATCCGAATCATTATTCTTATTTCAAAAAAGGTAGTGATTCGGTTGATTTATATTGCAATGTAGTGAAATTTAGAATTTCAAGAATCGCTTAAAATCAAGGGTTCTCACATCTATTGACGTGTAGTGAATCCCTATTTCACCTCTGTAATTATCAAGTATTACAATCTATATTTCTTTTAATATTTTACCAAATAATTCTTCTAGCTTCCCTAAGTCTCCATAGACAGTTCCGTCCATATAAAGGTTGTAAACTTCATCATCTTGTTCCACTCGTATTTGTGCAGAATACCCTTTTAATAGTGCTAAGGAACGAATAACTTCTCGTTGAGTTCGTCCATTTCCTTCTCGAAAGGGATGGAAATAATTAAGATTATCAAGAATTTTTGCTAAATGTTTAATGATTTCATCTTTTGAGTTGGCAGTTTGATGATAGGAATGAATGAGATGATTTATATAAGTTTCTGCAGCATTAAACGACTGTATCGACATAAAAGGATTACCACTTTTAGAGATATTCACCTTGCGATATTGTCCTGACCAGGCATAAACGTCTTGAAACAAATAGTTATGAATGGCTAAAATATTACTCATGGAATAGACTTCAATGGCTTTCAAGCGCAAGTCTGCAAGTCTTTTAGTAACGAATAAGTGTTCATTTCGGTAGGCTTCTTCAATATTTGTAACATTTTGTTTGTTGATTAAGACTGTAGAATTTGGATAGGTATATTGGTGATTAGGGTCAATGTACTTATAGCCTTCGTATTGATTTTTAACCAATATTCAATTCCTTTCGTCTATTGACAACATAAGTTTTTAAATCAATCACATCTTGAACAGTAGGTTCATAATTTTCAATCATTGATGATCCAATAGCATACCAGACGGTATCGAAATCTGAAAAATTATCAAAAGGAATCCCTAAAATTGTTAATTCTTCTTTATTTACATCAAGAGTCATGTCACATCTCCTTATATAATGTTACCTTTATTATACCATAAAATCGGTATTTTTACCTAAAGGGATAGAGATTATAAGATGTATTATGTTTAATGTAGATTTATGATAAAATGGTTTTATTATAAAAAGAAATAACAGAGGTATAGCATGGAGCCATATATTACAGAAGCTTTAGTAAAAGCAGGGATTGAATTGGGAACTCTAACATTTAAGGGAACAACAACACTAGTGAATAGTAAAATTCAATCATTAAAGGAAGAACGTAACGCCGATAAATTACGAAATACTTATGATGAAATTGTAAATGAGTTACTTTCGGAACGAGAACAGGCAATCAGAATTGCTCAGGCATATAAAGAAGAATATGAAAAAGTACATATTGATGATAAAGATATTGAGTATTTGCACAACACTTTAGAACGGGTTATTTCTCTTCTATCTTCATTTACTAATGTTGAAGATGGGAAAGAAGATTCAATGAAACAATTGGTTGCTCTACTTAATAAGGATACTTTAAAGACTATGCAACTATTAGGATTTAATTACAAGGAGGCAATAGGAGAACCTTTAACAGAGGTTTGTTCAAATGCTATAAGAAATACATTAGGAAGTCTATCATCTAAGAAAAACGTACGTAACAAAAAATAATTGAATCAATGGTGTGAACTTTTTGGTAAAATCTAGCTCAATTCGTGTATTTTTAGTGTAAAATTCACACCATTCAAATGAAAGTTATTCAAATTAGATGAAATTGTTCTTTCTGAAAACGTGAGAAAACATTGATTTTAAGCGCATCTTGAAACGTGTTCAAATAGAAGTGTTTCCAACCAGGTCTTAAGAAAGCTCGTAAAGCATTTCAAATTAGTAAACGTTCTTCGAAAGAATGACTATACTTACAAAGAGCACCTTTTTGGGGTGTTCTTTTTTAATCCTCAATAGAGAGTTCACCCCAAAATTCTCACCACTAGTCTTTGTCTTATACAATTTCTTCCTAGTATCAGTTTAGTATGATATAATTAAAAAAGAATAATTTAAAGGAGTTATAGATGAAAATAGGAAAAGGCATCAACTGGCTGTTGATTTTATTATGTTCCTTAATCCTGGTAGTGCTGATAAGTTCTCTCTTCCTCTTTAATCATAAGAAGCAAGATGTAGAAGCAGTAAATGCTACAACAGAACAGGTTTCTACTACTAGTACGGCTACGACTAGTTCAACAACCACTAGTTTATCGACTACCCAAGATAGTGTTACGACTACGGAGGAAAAGCTTTCGACACAAGAAGAGCAAACGAATGCTAAATCACAAAAAATAGATGAGCAAGCCATTCAAAATGGAGATTTCTCTACTCTAGTTGGAACTTGGAGAAATGGACTAGGGCAAGAGTTTACATTCGATAAAAATGGACTAGTAAACAGTGGAAATATTGAAAAAGTGCGCATAGGGAGCCATGGAACGATTGAATTCAGCATTAGAGATGGTATCTCAGGGTATGGAATGAGTATTTATCCTGCTGGACTTATTATGGATGGGTTAGATACTGATTTAACTAAAAATAGACTTATTGCAGGTCAAGCTGCTCCAACTAGCTCAGAACAAGTTTTTTATAAAGTAGACTAAATGATTAACCATCTCATCAAAATTTGAGATGGTTTTCTTCTTTATTTGTGAGTTGTGATCATTTTATGAAGATGAAGCAAGTAGGGTTTAAAAATAGATTTTTCCACTAGACATTCGTCTACTTTTTATTCTTTTCCATAAAGGTAACGACTGGCAATTAACCAAGTAGCAATATACATTATCACGTTAACCAAAAATGCGACAACGATGACTATATTCCAATCATGGGATAAATTAGTAGTTACAATCCCCATAATTGTTGTACCAAAAAGTCCACCAATCTGTTTGTTAGCGTTTAGAGTTGCACCAGCAATTCCAGATAATTCTTGACCAGCAGCTTCCATAAGAATGGTTGTAGTTGCTGGAGTTAACACTCCGATACCTAGACTCATTAAAGAAAATAAAGGAATTAGGATGTATAGTTGAATTTCATGAAAAAGAACTCCAATTCCAAAAATTCCTGCTGCTCCTACAATGGCAAAAATAATTGAGACAGTAGCGAGGCTTCCCACGGAAAATCGTTTTACAGCACGTGCGTAAAATAAATTACCAATAATTAAGACAATCATTCCTGGTAGAATGAGGAGTCCAGAAACCATTGAGGAAAGGTTTAAATAAGTTTGAAAATAGAGTCCTAGCACCAAAACAATGCCATATAGTGAAATGTTAACTACTAAACCTAATAGATTAGAGACAATAAACTTAGCATTTTTTAATAGTTGGTGGGGAACAATAGGTGCTTTACTTTTTTTATCGTGGACTACTAAACCAATAGCAAATAATATAAATATGAGAAGAAACAATAAAAGATTTGAGTTACTATAACCATATTGATTCCCTTCAACAAGGTAAATAACTAGACTTCCGATAGTTGTAACCAGAAATATATTACTAAAGATATCAATTCTGGTCTTTAGATTGGCAATATTATTTTTCACGAGAAGTAATATTGAAATTACTGTCAAAATTCCAAATGGAATATTGACTAAGAAAATACCCCTCCATCCGAAGTAGTTAATAATTAGTCCACCAATAAAAGAACCAGTACCGGTTGCAACAGAAATAATTGCTGTCCAGATTCCTAACATACGTGCTCTTTTAGTAGAATCGGGGTATGAAATGAATAAAAGTGCTAATGAACTTGGCATGAACAAAGAAGCACCGAAACCTTGAATGAATCTAATTATAATTAATGTTTCAATATTTGGTGAAACAGAGCACCCTAACGAGGCAAGTGTAAAAATTGTCATTCCAATTAATAAAATTCGTTTAGCACCATATTTTGTTGTTAAATTTCCTGAAAGTAGGAGCAAAGACCCTAAAGCTAGTGTATAGGCATTAATAATCCAAATGGATTGCTCTAATGAGACGCTCATAGCTGTTTCGATATGAGGAACAGCAAGAACCACTCCGGTTGTATCTAGGACCGCCATAATGTATCCTAGCGAAAGAATAAAAAGTAGATAAGCTGGCGCTTTTGTATTTGTTTTTTTCATCAAGCTTCCTCCGTTATTTCATCAAACCAATTTTTATTTATCAATCAAAAGCAATACATTTAACTTTCTGAAAATATTTTACTTGAGTATATCCAGTACCAAGGTATCTTCCACCAGCGCGACAGAGAATATCTTTGATACGGTCAAACTTAGTTATAATATTCATAGTAATTTCCACTTTCAAGTGATATAATTAGCTTATCATGTAATTATTTCTGAAACAAGAAGGGAAAAAAAGTATAGTAACTATCAAAAAAGGAGGAAACGAATGGAGACTTGCAAGATGCAACCTTTGAAAAAAACAATTTGTCCAGCAAGAAGGGTCTTGAATTTACTAAAAGGTAAATTTACTCTTGAGATTTTATCTGAAATTATTGATGGTAATATACATTATGGTAGTCTTTTGCGTAGTGTAGAAGGTATTAATCCGAGAATATTAGCTCAACGGTTACATGATTTCGAGAAAGAAGGTATTTTATCAAGAAAAGTTTTACCGACATCGCCTCCACAGGTTGAATATAAAGTGACAAAAAAAGGTATTGCCCTAAGAAGTATCGTTGAAGAAATGAAAAAATGGGAGCAAACTTATGGTGATTAGATTGAATTTGCATAATTTATTACTAATATTTTTCTATAAATAAAAAATGTAATTATGAAAGATTTTGTAACCTTGTTAATCAAGGCAATGTAAAACACTAGTTCAAATGTGTGACTAGAGTTTGTGGGCTCTATAATTTTTTGTAGTGGATAAAACCATAGGTAAAAATAGGAAAAATAAAAAATCATCTAAATTGAACTGCCCCCCAAAAGTTAGACAGAAAAAATCTAACTTTTGGGGGCGTTCTTTTTTGTATTACTAGATAATTATATTCGTTATACCTCAACATTCCCACTAGACAGTCGTCTGCTTTTTTTATATAATAAAAATAAACCAAAATGGTTGAATTTTTAAAAATAAAGTCAACCTGCAACGAAAGCATCAGACTAGGAGGTAAAATATGTACCAACCAGAAAAACTCAAGGCTCGGAGAAAAGAGTTAAAGCTAACACAGAAAGAAATTGCAGAGAAGCTTGGCATTAGTTTTCAGGCTTATTCGGCTTGGGAACGTGGAGTCAAGGAGCCTTCCGAAGAAAAAGTTAAACAGCTAGAAGAGATTTTAAAAGTACCAAAAGGCTATTTTACTCAAATCGAAATTGTCCGTCTCTATAACAGCCTTTCCAATCAAGGGAAAGAGAAGGTGGTGGTCTATGCTCGCGACTTGGCTCAAGAAGAACAAGCCAAGAAGGTGACTGTTATTTCAGAAAAACTCTACGAGTATCATGTCTACGAACGCATGTCAGCTGGGATTGGTGCTTCAGTTTATGATGATCGAAACTTTGACACGGTTTACTTTAATGAGGAACTAGCTCACGATTTTGCTTCCTGGGTATCAGGGGATTCTATGGAACCCAAATATCAAAATGGATCAGTAGCCCTGATTCGAGAGACCGGATTTGATTATGACGGTGCTGTCTATGCAGTTGTTTGCAATAACCAGACCTATATCAAACGGGTCTATCGAGAAGAAGATGGTCTGCGTTTGGTCTCCATCAATCCTAAATACAAGGATATTCATATTTCTTACGAAGAAGATCCGCGGATTGTGGGTATTATCGTGGGCAATTTCGTACCCATGGAGGGATAGCCTATGGGCTACTTTGATTATTCCAGAGAGCCCAAAAGTGATATTGCCTTTGTCGATATGAAGTCCTTTTATGCTAGTGTTGAGTGTGTAGAAAGAGGGCTCCATCCCCTCAAAACCTCCCTTTGTGTCATGAGCCGGGCGGATAATTCTGTTGGGCTTATTCTTGCCTCCTCGCCTATGTTTAAAAAGGTTTTTGGGAAAACAAATGTAGGCCGTGCCTATGACCTCCCCTTTGATATCAAGACGCGTAAATTTTCCTACTATAATGCCAAAAAACAAGGCTTACGGACAGATCCAGACTATGTGAAATTTATCGAAGATTGGGCTCGGGTGACCGTCATTGTCCCTCCTCGGATGGATAAGTATATCGCAGTCAACATGGAAATTCAGCGCATTTTCCAGAATTATGGCAGTCCAGATGATATTTATCCTTATTCAATTGATGAAGGCTTTATTGATCTAACCAGTTCGCTCAATTATTTTATCCCAGATCAGCAGATTTCTCGTAAAGATAAGCTGGACATGCTTTCGGCTCGTATCCAGCGAGATATCTGGCGACAGACCGGGATTTACTCGACAGTCGGTATGTCGAATGCCAATCCCCTGCTTGCTAAGTTGGCCTTGGATAATGAAGCCAAGCACACACCGACTATGCGAGCCAATTGGTCTTACCAGGACGTGGAAAATAAGGTCTGGTCCATTCCAAAGATGACCGACTTTTGGGGGATTGGGCATCGGATGGAGAAGCGCTTGAATAGCTTGGAAATCTATTCGATTAAGGAATTAGCCAATAGCAATCCTGATGTCCTGAAGAAAGAACTTGGCCAAGCTGGACTTTGCTTGTGGTTCCATGCCAATGGAATAGACGAGAGTAATGTTCACAAGCCCTATAAAACCAAATCTCACGGCTTAGGCAATTCGCAAATTTTACCGAGAGATTATGTCAAGCAGCGAGATATCGAAATTATCCTTCGAGAGATGGCTGAGCAGGTGGCTATCAGGCTTCGACGGGCCAGAAAGAAGACGACAGTTGTGTCTATTCATCTTGGCTTTTCTAAGCAGGAACAAAAATGCTCCATCCATACCCAGATGAAGGTGGAGCCGACCAATAATACCGGTCTTTTAGTCAGTTATGTACTGAAATTATTCCATAGCAAATATACTTCTGGGGCTGTCAGGAGTGTTGCCGTCAGTTATTCAGGATTTGTGGACGAATCCTTTGGTTTGATTTCCCTTTTTGATGATGTTGACAAGCTAGAAAAAGAAGAAAGGCTCCAGACTGCTATTGATTCCATTCGAGAACAATTCGGCTTTACTTCCCTTTTGAAGGCGACATCCTTAGAGGATGCTTCTAGAAGTATTGCCAGAAGTAAGCTGATTGGAGGACATTCTGCTGGAGGATTAGATGGATTGAAATGATTGATCGTTCTTATTTGCCCTTCCAATCCGCGAGGGACTATCAAGATCCAGGGATGCAGAAATGGATGGGTTTTTTCCTGTCAGAGCATACGAGTTCCCTCAGTGCAGAAAAAAATCGTGTCGATTTATCAACAGATTGGAATCCAGTCGAGAAGTTGTTGCTACTTTCCCAGCTCTACGTTGGACGACTAAAAGGCTCTTTTATGATCAAGGAGAAAAATCATAAAAGCACGATATTGGGTGAAGTAAGAGAATTATCTCCTCAAGAAATCTCTATTAGAACGGATGAAGGCTATCGATTAATAAGGATAGATGACATTCTCACAATCCAACTTTGTCAGGAGGAAGTTGATGACTAGAAAAGAGTTATATGAAAACAAATTGCAGATGGATTATTTTTCAGATGACTATATTCGTTTTGAGGAAGATTTCCAAAAATACTCTGCCATGAATGTACCCTTGACTTTCTTGATTGATGACATTCTGCGAACCATGGCCATCAATCAAAAGAACTACTTTGTCTTGAACAAGGAAAATGCCAAGGACGGAAGGGAACATCGGTTTTATTTTAGAGTGAAGATGGGAAAAGATTGTCCACGCACTCGAACCTATACCTATCTTGGACTGGGGCGAAATCATTAGTAAAAATTCTTATCTTAGATATATTTGTTGCAATAATAACACTGAAAACAACTATAATTTCCAGCCGTTCAAGAGCTGTTTCTTGAATGATTTTTTGTTTGCTGTTTAAAAGCAATTGAACTATACCAATTTTTATTCTTGACAAGTAAAAGAAACAAGTATATACTGTTTTCGCTGATTATAAAAACAGAAAATTAGACTATACCAATTTTAAGGAGAAAGCACAGCTGGTCTGTGTCGTATATACTATGTGTGGAATTGTTGGTGTTGTTGGAAACACAAATGCAACTGACATTTTGATTCAAGGACTTGAAAAACTCGAATACCGTGGTTATGATTCTGCGGGGATTTTTGTTCTAGGTGGTGCTGAGAGCCATTTAGTCAAGGCTGTTGGACGTATCGCAGAATTGTCTGCTAAGACAGCTGGGGTTGAGGGAACAACTGGTATCGGACATACTCGTTGGGCCACTCATGGGAAACCAACAGAAGATAATGCTCACCCACATCTCTCTGAGACAGGACGTTTTGTCTTGGTCCACAATGGGGTGATCGAAAATTATCTTGAAATTAAGGAAGAATACCTTTCAGAACACAACTTCAAGGGACAAACGGATACAGAAATCGCCGTTCACTTGATTGGAAAATTTGCAGAAGAAGACGGCTTGTCAGTACTTGAAGCCTTCAAAAAAGCTCTTCATATCATCCGTGGTTCTTATGCCTTTGCCTTGATCGACTCTGAAAATCCAGATGTCATCTATGTGGCCAAGAATAAATCACCTCTCTTGATTGGCCTTGGAGAAGGCTATAACATGGTCTGCTCAGACGCCATGGCTATGATTCGTGAAACCAACCAATACATGGAAATCCATGATCAAGAATTGGTGATTGTGAAAGCTGATAGTGTTGAAGTGCAAGACTATGATGGTAACAGCCGTGAGCGTGCTAGCTATACTGCCGAGCTTGACTTGTCTGATATCGGTAAGGGAACTTATCCTTACTACATGCTCAAGGAAATCGACGAGCAACCAACAGTTATGCGTAAGTTGATCCAAGCTTACACAGATGAGGCTGGTCAAGTAGTGGTAGATCCAGCTATCATCAAGGCTGTTCAAGAGGCAGATCGTATCTACATCCTTGCAGCTGGAACTTCTTACCACGCAGGATTTGCTTCTAAGAAAATGTTGGAAGAATTGACAGATACGCCAGTTGAACTCGGAATCTCCTCTGAGTGGGGTTACGATATGCCGCTTCTCAGCAAGAAACCTCTTTTCATCTTTATCAGCCAGTCTGGTGAAACAGCTGATAGCCGTCAAGTTTTGGTCAAGGCCAATGAAATGGGAATTCCAAGCTTGACAGTGACAAACGTGCCAGGATCAACTCTGTCACGTGAAGCCAATCATACTATGTTGCTTCATGCAGGTCCTGAAATTGCCGTAGCTTCAACCAAGGCCTATACAGCCCAAATCGCAGCCCTTGCCTTCCTTGCAAAAGCGGTTGGTGAAGCAAATGGCAACGAAAAAGCTCAAGCCTTTGACTTGGTTCATGAGTTGTCTATCGTGGCTCAGTCTATCGAATCAACTCTTTCAGAGAAAGAATTGATTGACGCTAAGGTTCGTGACCTTCTTGAAACAACACGCAACGCCTTTTACATCGGACGTGGTCAAGATTACTATGTAGCCATGGAAGCCAGTCTCAAGCTCAAAGAGATTTCTTACATCCAATGTGAAGGTTTTGCGGCTGGAGAGCTCAAGCACGGAACCATTGCCTTGATTGAAGATGGAACACCTGTTTTGGCCCTCTTATCAGACCCAGTTCTTGCCAACCACACTCGCGGAAATATCCAAGAAGTGGCAGCGCGTGGCGCTAAGGTCCTCACCATCGCAGAAGAAAATGTTGCCAAAGATACAGACGATATCGTTCTTACGACCGTACACCCTTACCTCTCACCAATCTCAATGGTCGTACCAACACAACTAGTCGCTTACTTTGCAACTCTACACCGTGGACTCGATGTGGATAAACCACGGAACCTTGCTAAGTCTGTAACGGTAGAATAAGGAAGTCCTGTTACTGAATTCTAACATTTCTTGTCAACCTATAAAAATCTTGTTATACTATAGAAAAGTAGTTAATAGTGAAGTATAAGGAGATTGGGGCGGAAATGAAAAAGGGGAAAATTTCATCTATCATAGGACTCTTGTTAGCAAGTTCGTTTTTGATTCGGACTGTCATTATTCATCAAATGAGAGCTTCAAAGAAACAAGAGAGTGAAAAGATTGCTGCAGTTCAGGAATTTATCAAATCTCAAGAACAGGCAGAGTCAGAAAAACAAAAAAGTACTTTTAAAAGTATTCTTGGAAATGGATCAGGGACTTCTGAACCAAGACCTAGCTACGACAAAACCATATTTGTGAATCAACAATACGATATTGGTGTTCGAGACGGAGCCTATTATCTACTGACACTCAGTAGCAACAAAGAACTCTTGCTAGAAGGGGTCGATGACGCCTATGCCTTGGCTGTTAAGAATGAAGATAAAAACAAACAAGAAGTTGCTATGGTTGTTCATAAAGATGGAGCTTGGCATATTATAAATGGTGAAGGGGAAGTTACAACAACCCTTGACCGACAATATATAACAGCTCATACTAAGCTTGTGATTAAGAATAAGACTGTTGATTTTGAATAATGTGTTTGGTTCATGATTCTGTAGAAAAACATAGATTACTAAAAACCTCCTAGATTCTTTCTAGGAGGTTTTTAAAATTATAAATCTTGCATAGAAATCTTATTGAGTTCGTTGACAACTTGCAGAATAGATAGTCGGCTAATGTTCATGATTCGCTTATTATCGATTTCTTTAATATCAAAATTAGTGATAATAGCGTCATAGTCACTTTGCCTAATTTCTTCGATATTTAGGGTTTCTTTATCCCAAGTTTCATACTGGATGTTATTTGAAGTATGGAATTCGTAGAGAGATATCAAGAATTCTGGATGAGCAAAGTCATACTCACTGAGAACTAAGACTTTGACTTTCTTTTTATGTTCAAATAATTGATCTGTAAGTCCTTCAGCGTGAGTGAACAGGGTGTAGATCAGGTGAGAAAGAGCAGGTATCTTCTCCTTTTGTCCCATAATATTCTTATAGCGCATCATTTCAAAGACTGTTGCTTCATAAAAATTAGGGAAGAATTTTTTAATCTTTCCAAGTGTATAGTCTTTATTTTGTGAAATGATCGATTCGGAGTTGATTTCTCTTCGCTCGAGTAAGGCAGTATTGTGCAAGTTCCAAATTAAAGTATCCGTATTTGAAAATTGGACGCCAAATTTTCGAGTTAAGTTGTCCAGAATGTCTCGTGCAGCATGATAGGACAAATTAACTTTTTCGTCAGATTGACGAGCAGCTAGAAAGTCTTCGACTGTGAAGAAGAGACTAGGTTCAGCAAATGGACTGAAGATTTGATAGAGATTTTCCGGATTGATATCAATGTTAAGTCCTTGGGCCAATTCTTGTAACTGATGCTGAAAATCGGGTAGTTGGTCGAAAATAGGATTTAACCAGGAAATGTTTTGTTTTGATAACTGAACGAAATATCCTCTCTTCATTCGGTGCAAATCGACTGTAGCCTGCGTTCTGATTTGGTAAAGATTTTGATATTTTGCAGGGAATTTCGCCAAATTGATGAAGAAAGAGACAAAATCATTTATATTTTCTTCCTTAACCTCCTCAAATGGCCAGTCCAGAAAATTATAAGCTTCGTGGAAAAATTGGGAGAAGAAAAATCGAATATCTTTTTCATTTCCAATAATAGAGATTGGGGTTACCTTGAGCTTGAAGCGGTAAGTTCCATCAAGTGTCTTATTGATATCCGCAATTTTCTTTCTCAAAGAAGGAAGGGAAATATCCAGAGATTCGGCAAGATGCTCATAGGTAAAGGGGCTGTCCAAAAGGAAAAATGCTTTTAAAATTTGAAAATACTCAGACGTCTGTAAAAAATATTGGTAAATTCGCTCGATGCCATTATTTTTCGTATTCACCATCATAATCCCCGCAGTTGAGTGTCGAATATCAAAATCAGGAAAGATTTCACGTAATTCTTTGATATCACTTTTAATGATGCGAGCGTTGTGTCCAATGGTTTTAGATAAATCATCTAGGTAAATCCAATCAGGATTTTCAAACAAATATTCTAAAATCGTTAATTGCCTTTGCTCTTTTTGACTGAGTAATTCTCTCATTTTTAATAAACTCCCGAAGTAATGTTAGAATAATTAGAAAAGAAGATAATTGGAGATTGTCAGAATTCTAGCATAAAAGAAAGTCACCCCTTAAGAGAGATTCGAAGTCTATCGAAGAGGGGTGATACTTGATAAGAAGTTCTTACTAGTCTTCAATCTACTTACGATATAAACGATCGTATTGGTAGTATGGATCAAAGGTTACGTTAATTCCCAATTTACGGAGAACGTTCTTGTCTTCATCCGTTAAGATAATAGTAGAATGAGCTTCGCTTCCTTTGAGGTTCCCGAGTTCTTTCATAGCACGGTCTGCATCAGGATTCTGCATAGCTGTGATTGCAAGAGCGATGAGAATTTCGTTAGAATGAAGACGTGGATTGCGACTACCTAAGTGATTGATTTTCAAACCTTGAATCGGTTTCACCACTTCTGGTTCAATTAATTTTGTTTCAGCATCGATGTTTGCTGACTTTTTGATAGCATTAATCACAGCAGCTGCTGTTGGACCGAAGAGTTCCGAGTTCTTACCAGTGACAATTTCACCAGAAGGTAACTCAAGTGCTAGAGCAGGCCCGTCTGTTTCTTCAGCTTTTTGTCGAGCGGCAACAGCAACCTTGCGGTCAGCTGGCGTGATGCCGAGATCATTCATGAGAAGTTCGATTTTCTTGACAGCAGACTCAGCAACTTTTTCAGCCTTGAAGTCGAGAACTGTTTGGTAGTAGCGACGGATAATCTCTTGTTTCGATGCTTCAATTGCAGCATCGTTATCAGTGATTGCAAAACCAACCATATTTACACCCATGTCAGTTGGAGAGGCATAAGGAGATTCACCCAAGATACGTTCGAGCATACGCTTGAGAACAGGGAAAATTTCGATATCACGATTGTAGTTGACAGTAGTTTCTCCATAAGTTTGGAGATGGAATGGGTCAATCATATTGACATCGTCAAGGTCTGCAGTAGCAGCCTCATAAGCCAGGTTAACTGGATGATGGAGAGGTAGATTCCAAACTGGGAAGGTTTCAAACTTAGCATAACCAGATTTGATACCATTCAGTTGGTCGTGGTACATGTTAGACATACAAGTTGCCAACTTACCTGAACCAGGCCCAGGAGCAGTCACAACAATCAAGTTACGACTAGTTTTGATATAGTCGTTTTTCCCCATACCTTCAGGAGAGATGATGTGATCCATATCTGTCGGATACCCCTTGATAGGGTAGTGAAGATAAGAGTCGATCCCATTTTTCTCTAATTGATTACGGAAGGCATCAGCTGCCGGTTGGCCTGCATATTGAGTAATGACAACTGAACCAACAAAGATACCGAGTTCATTGAATTTATCGATCAAACGAAGCACTTCTTGGTCATAAGAAATGCCCAAGTCTCCACGAGCTTTTGAGTGCTCGATATTACTAGCGTTAATAGCGATAACAACCTCAACTTGCTCCTTCAATTCTTGTAAGAGTTTGATTTTATTATCTGGTTCATATCCAGGAAGGACACGAGCAGCGTGGAAATCTTCTAGCATTTTGCCACCAAACTCCAAGTAGAGTTTGCCGTCAAATTGGTTGATGCGTTCCAAGATATGGTCGCGTTGCAGATTCAAATATTGTTCAGAACTAAAAGCTTGTTTTTTCATTTTTTTACCTCTGACTTCTATTATATAAAAAAAATAGAAGATAAGAAACTAGAGAGTCACAAAAGTAAGAAAAAAAGACAAAGCAAACGCTTGCATAAACAGGAAAAAAAGTCTATGATGGAGTAAAGTGAATTTAAAAGAGGTGAAAATATGCAAGAAGAATGGTGGCATAATGCAGTTGTCTATCAAGTCTACCCTAAAAGCTTCAAGGATAGTAATGGAGATGGGATTGGTGATTTACCTGGAATTACTAGCAAGTTAGATTATCTAGCTAAGCTTGGAATTACAGCAATTTGGCTTTCACCAGTTTATGATAGCCCTATGGATGACAATGGCTATGATATTGCCAATTATCAAGACATCGCTTCTATCTTTGGAACCATGGAAGACATGGACCAGCTAATCGCCGAAGCCAAAAAAAGAGATATTCGAATCATCATGGACTTGGTTGTCAATCATACATCCGATGAGCATGCTTGGTTTATTGAAGCGCGTGAAAACCCCCAAAGTCCCGAACGTGATTACTATATTTGGCGAGATAAACCCAATGATTTAACCTCTACTTTTAGTGGTTCTGCATGGGAATACGATGAAAAGTCTGGTCAATATTATCTGCACTTTTTCAGTAAGAAACAACCAGACCTCAACTGGGAAAACGAAGAGCTCCGCCATAAAATCTATGAGATGATGAATTTCTGGATTGATAAAGGGATTGGTGGATTCCGTATGGACGTTATTGACATGATTGGGAAGATACCTGACCAGAAGGTTGTCAACAATGGTCCCATGCTTCATCCCTACCTCAAGGAAATGAATCAGGCTACTTTCGGCGGCAAAGACCTTTTGACAGTAGGGGAAACTTGGGGAGCAAATCCAGAAGAGGCCAAGAAATATTCGAATCCAGAAGGTCAAGAGTTGTCTATGGTCTTCCAATTTGAACATATCTGTCTTCAGTATCAGGAAGGACAACCTAAGTGGCACTACCAAAAAGAGCTAAATGTAGGGAAATTAAAAGAGATTTTCAACAAGTGGCAGACAGAGTTAGGAGTTGAGGATGGCTGGAATTCCCTTTTCTGGAATAACCATGACCTTCCACGAATCGTTTCTATCTGGGGAAATGACCGAGAATACCGCGAAAAATCTGCTAAAGCGTATGCAATCTTGCTTCATCTTATGAGAGGAACACCCTATATTTATCAAGGCGAAGAAATCGGCATGACCAATTTCCCATTTGAAAACTTGGAGCAAGTAGAAGATATTGAATCCCTCAACTATGCCAAAGAAGCGCTAGAACAAGGTGTACCGCTAGAGCAAATTATGGATAGCATTCGTGTGATTGGACGCGATAATGCTCGTACGCCAATGCAATGGGACACGACAGACTACGCAGGATTTTCAAGCGCGAAACCATGGTTAGGAGTCAATCCAAACTATGCGAAGATTAATGTAGAAGAGGCTTTAGCAAATCCAGATTCTATCTTCTATACCTATCAAAAATTGGTAAAACTTCGTAAGGAAAATAGCTGGTTGATTCGTGCTGACTTTGAACTGCTAGAAACGGCTGAAAAAGTCTTTGCTTATATCCGTAAAGAAGGAGACCGTCGTTTCCTAGTGATAGCCAATTTATCCAACCAACAGCAAGAGTTTACAGTAGAAGAGCCAGTCAAGTCTATCTTGATTGAAAATACCTCAGTAGAAGATGCTTTAGAGAAACAACTCTTGGCTCCTTGGGATGCATTCTGTGTCGAATTGGCCAATTAAACCTAAAAAACTCAAGTATCCAAGATGCTTGAGTTTTTTCTAAAATAAGTGTAGAAATTTCTTAAAAAAATATTAGTTTGAATTTTCTAAAAAATTGCATAAAAGCCCTTGCTTTTATAAAAAAATAGGGTATAATGGTGAAAAATAGTATTTTAAAGGAGAATACCGATGAAATCGAAAAAGTTGCTCGCAGTAGCAGGGATAACGATGAGTGCAGCTCTTCTTTTAGCGGCTTGTGGAAAGACAGAGAAAAAAGCAGATGCTCCTACAACATTTTCATACGTATATGCCATTGATCCATCAACATTGGACTATAGCGTTACTAGTAAGAGTTCAACATCAGACGTCATTGCTAACTTGGTCGACGGACTCTTGGAAAATGACAAATACGGAAACTTGATTCCATCTCTTGCTGAAGACTGGTCGGTTTCACAAGACGGTTTGACCTATACTTACAAACTACGTAAAGGTGTCAAATGGTATACTTCTGAAGGTGAGGAGTACGCCGAGGTCAAGGCTCAAGACTTTGTGACTGGTTTGAAACATGCTGCTGATGGTAAGTCAGATGGCTTAAGTCTGATCCAAGATTCTATCAAAGGTTTGGCAGAATACGTCAGTGGTGAAAGCAATGACTTCTCAACAGTTGGAGTTAAAGCAATTGATGACTACACTGTTCAATACACATTGAACCAACCAGAAAGCTTCTGGAATTCTAAGGTAACAACAGCGACTATGCTCCCTGTTAATGAAGAATTTCTGAATTCTCAAGGTAAAGATTATGGTGCAGCGACACCTTCAGGGATTCTCTATAATGGACCATATATTTTGAAGAACTTCACTTCAAAATC
The DNA here is from genome assembly GCF_001074155.1 of Streptococcus pseudopneumoniae. Taxonomy (GTDB): domain Bacteria; phylum Bacillota; class Bacilli; order Lactobacillales; family Streptococcaceae; genus Streptococcus; species Streptococcus pseudopneumoniae_A. Next base: position 28,747 of record NZ_JUUZ01000032.1, on the reverse strand, counting down.
AGTGATCGAGTACGAAAAAAATCCAAATTATTGGGATAAAGACAATGTTAAGATTGACCACGTCAAACTTACTTTCTACGATGGATCTGACCAAGAATCATTGATTCGTAGTTTCTCATCAGGAGCCTATACAACAGCTCGTCTCTTCCCAACAAGTTCAAACTTTGATTCAACTAAGCAAGAGTACGGGGATAAGATTGTCTATAGTCCGCAAGAAGCGACCAGCTATTACTTTACTTTCAACGTGAATCGTCAGTCTTACAATAAAACTGCAAAGACAGATGAAGCACAAAAAACTTCTACAAAAGAAGCGCTTCTCAACAAAAACTTCCGTCAGGCAATCAATTTTGCTCTTGACCGTCATTCTTACTCTGCTCAGATGAATGGTGAAGAAGGAGCGGACAAGATTATCCGTACCAGTCTTGTACCTTATGACTATGTTCAGGTTGGTGAAAAGACCTTCGGTGAATTGGCTCAAGAACAATTAGTAACATACGGAGACCAGTGGAAAGATGTAGCTTTGACAGATGGTAAAGACACTATTTACAATCCAACAAAAGCAAAAGCTGCCTTTGAAAAAGCCAAGTCAGAATTGCAAGCTAAAGGCGTAACCTTCCCAATCCATTTGGATATTCCAGTTGAACAAACAGATGTTATTGCTGTTCAACAAACCAACTCCCTCAAACAATCTGTCGAAGCAGCGCTTGGAACTGAAAATGTCGTTATCGATGTGCTTCAAATGACAGATAATGAGAAAATGAGTATTACTTCTCAAGCTAAGGTTCCTTCTCAAAAAGACTATGACTTGAACGGAACTGGTTGGGGACCAGACTATCAAGATCCAGCTACCTATCTAAATATCTTGGATGCTAAGAAGGGTTCTGCCCTTAAACACTTGGGTATCACAAAAGGTAAAGATCCAGAAGTCATGGCTCAAGTTGGACTTGATGAGTACAAGAAACTCTTGGATGATGCAGCATCAGAAACAACAGACCTTAACAAACGATATGAAAAATATGCTAAAGCACAGGCTTGGGTATCTGATAGTTCACTTCTCATTCCTGTAGCATCTTCAGGAGGTTCTCCTACAGTGAGTCGTACAGTACCATTTTCGAAAGCCTACTCTCAAGTTGGTATCAAGGGAGATCCGTTTGTATTTAAAGGTTTAGAGTTGCAGAATGATATTGTGACCACTAAAGAATACGAAGAAGCTCTTAAGAAATGGCAAAAAGAGAAACTTGAAACAAACGCTAAATATCAAAAAGAGTTAGCGAACCACGTTAAATAATCTTAAACAGCGATGAAGGAAATCCTGATTTTATGCGGGATTTCTTTCTTTTTTTCATATACTGACGAGAGGGCAAATAATTAAATAACTTTACTTTTAGTGTGAAATTTGATAAAATAGGCTTATGTCATAAAACCTAACATTTAAGGAGAAAATGAATCATGAAACTCAAAAAACGACTGATTGGAGCGGGGTTGACGCTTGCCGCGGCGATCTTATTGACAGCGTGTGGGAAGTCAGCATCAGATGTTAAAACCTACTCGTCAACATTTGGTGCCGATCCAACAACCTTCAACTACCTGTTGGATTACTCTGGTGATAATACCGCTGTTGTAACCAACTTGGTAGATGGTTTGCTTGAAAATGACAATTATGGAAATCTCATTCCTGCTCTTGCAGAAGATTGGAGTGTTTCAAAGGATGGATTGACTTACACTTATAAACTTCGTCAAGATGCAAAATGGTTCACTGCTGACGGGGAGGAGTATGCCCCAATTAAAGCACAAGATTTCGTCACAGGTATCAAGTATGCAGCTGATAACAAGAGTCAAGCTCTCGATTTGATTCAGAACTCAATCAAGGGATTAGATGATTATGTGACAGGCGCAAACACTGACTTTTCAAATGTTGGTGTGAAAGCTGTAGATGATTACACTGTCCAATATACTTTGACACGTCCAGAACCATTCTGGAACTCTAAGACTACCAATAGTATCTTGTTCCCTGTCAATGAAGAGTTCTTGACTTCTAAAGGTAAAGAATTTGGGGAATTGAAACCAGATAGCATTCTCTACAGTGGTCCTTATTTGTTAAAAGAATTCACATCAAAATCATCACTCGAGTACATGAAAAACCCTCATTACTATGACCAAGAAAAAGTGACGATTGAAAGAGTTAAGTTGGCTTATGTTGATGGTTCTGACCAAGATATGACGATCCGTAATTTCGAAAGCGGAGCCTACTCGTCTGCTGGTGTCTACCCAAATAGTTCAAACTTTGCTAAGACAAAGGAAAAATACAAGGACAACATCGTCTATAGCTTGCAGGATGCGACTTCTTGGTACTATAATTTTAACGTTAATCGCCAAACATACAATCATACAGCTAAGACTAGTGATGAGCAAAAACAAGCTACCCAAGCTGCGATTTTAAATAAAAATTTCCGTCAAGCAATCAACTTTGCAATTGACCGTACAGCTTATTCGGCTCAGTCTAATGGAGAAGAAGCAGCTAAAAACACTCTTCGTAACACACTTGTGCCACCAACTTTCGTGCAAGTAGGTGACAAGACTTTTGGTGAGACAGTTTCATCTAAGTTGGTAAACTATGGTACACAGTGGTCGAATATGAATCTTGAAGACGCCCAGGACGGCTACTTCAATAAAGAAAAAGCACAAGCTCAGTTTGCAGAGGCTAAAAAAGAATTAGAAGCACAAGGTGTGACCTTCCCAATTCATTTGGACTTGCCTGTAGACCAAGTTAACAAAACCTTGCTTCCAAAGATTCATTCGCTTAAACAATCTGTCGAATCAACTCTTGGGGCAGAAAATGTAGTGATTGATGTCGTTCAAATTTCAACAGAAGATTATGCCAATGCGACATTCCAAGCGCCAATCACAGCTGATCATGACTATGACTTGAACTTGGATGGTTGGTCTGCAGACTACCAAGATCCATCGACTTATCTCAATCCTTTCAACGCTGAGGATGGATTCTATCTCAAGATTTTAGGACTTGATCCAAGCAAGGATACTGATAAGATTACAAATATCGGACTGGACCAATATACTCAAAAATTGAAAGCGGCAGATGCAGAAAATACAGATGTAGCCAAACGTTATGAAAATTATGCAGACGCACAAGCTTGGCTGATTGATAGTTCGCTATTGCTCCCTGTAAATTCAAACGGTGGTGGTGCTTCAGTAACACGTGTGACGCCATTTACACGAGCTTACTCACTTGTCGGAATCAAAGGTACTGGAAGTAACTATAAGTACATGAAATTGCAAACCGAAGTCGTAACAACTACTCAATTTGACGAAGCTAAAGCCAAATGGGAACAAGAACGTAAAAACTCAGTCGAAAAGAATCAAAAAGAATTCGAAAGTCACGTTAAATAATAAAAAAATAGAGCTTTTTAGAGCTCTATTTTTTATTATAGTTGTATTTTGGGAACACAAAAAGTAGCAAAAACTATAGTAAATATAAAAAACGAAAACACTTCCCAAAAGCGAGCGCTTTCTTGATTGGTGTTGATGGTCTTGAGAGGCAATTTATGATATAATTAAACTAAAATGTTTTGAAGAGGTATTCCATGAAAAATAGACGTATAAAAAAAAGTCAATCTGGTAAATTTCAGCAAAGTTTAAATGTAAGTTTGTTGCTAATTTATGCTGTTCTAGCTTCTTTTTTATTGTTTTTGATTTTTAAATATCAGATTTTAGCGGTCAGCTATTTTAATATTATCTTGGCAGTGGTTTTAGTTCTTATCGCGTTATTGTCTCTGTTGCTGATAGTAAATCGAAAAGCTAAAATTTTTACCTTGATAATACTGCTAGTCTCAGTCTTATTTAGTTCGGTAGCATTAGTAGCTGTCAATCGATTTGTTGGGCTTGCCAATCAATTTAATGCAACTTCAAATTATTCAAGCTACTCTATGAGTGTGGCAGTGCTAGCAGACAGTGAGATTAATAACGTTTCTCAACTTTCTAGTGTAACTGCTCCAACAGGAACAGATGCTGAGAATATTCAAAAATTGATAGATGACATTAAAACAACTCAAAGCAAGGAATTGACAGTTGAGGAAGCTTCGTCTTACCTAGCAACCTATAAGAGTTTGTTAGATGGAGAAACCAAAGCAATCGTCTTAAATGGTGTTTTTGAAAATCTGATTGAGCAGGAATATCCCGACCACGCTAAAAAGATCAAGAAAATCTATACCAAGGACTTGACTAAGAAAGTGGAAGCACCTAAGGTAGCTACAGGAAATTCTTTCAATGTCTACATCAGCGGGATTGATACCTATGGTCCTATCAGTTCTGTTTCGCGCTCAGATGTCAATATTATCATGACAGTTAATCAGGATACCAAGAAGATTCTCTTGACGACAACTCCTCGAGATGCCTATGTCCCTATTGCAGATGGTGGAAACAACCAAAACGATAAGTTGACGCATGCGGGTATCTATGGCGTAGATGCTTCTATCCATACCTTAGAAAATCTTTATGGTATCGACTTGAACTATTATGCTCGACTTAATTTCACCTCTTTCTTGAAGTTGATTGACCTTCTTGGAGGCGTTGACGTATATAATGACCAAGAGTTTACTGCTCATACAAACGGCAAGAACTACCCGGTTGGAAATATTCACCTTGATTCAGAATTGGCTTTAGGTTTTGTCCGTGAACGTTACTCTTTGACAAATGGTGATGGAGATCGCGGTCGTAATCAACAAAAAGTCATTACAGCCATTATTCAGAAGATGACTTCGGCAGAAGCCTTAAAAAACTACGATGGCATTATTCAAGGTTTGCAAGATTCAGTTCAGACCAATATGCCACCAGAAACAATGGTAAGTCTTGTCAATACTCAGTTGGCAAGCGGAGGGAAATATACAGTAACCAATCAAGATCTGAAAGGAACTGGTCGAATGGGTCTCCCGTCTTACGCTATGCCAGATAGCAATCTTTACATGTTAGAAATCGACCCAACCAGCTTGGAGACTGTTAAGGTGGCCATTAAAGATACCATGGAAGGAAAATAAGATGATTGACATTCATTCGCATATTGTTTTCGATGTTGACGATGGGCCTAAAAATCGAACTGAGAGCAAGGCTCTGCTCGAGGAAGCCTATGCACAAGGTGTTCGAACCGTTGTTTCAACCTCTCATCGTCGAAAAGGGATGTTTGAAACGCCTGAAGAAAAAATTGCAGCTAATTTTAGTGAAGTCAAACAGATGGCTCAAGAAATCGCTCCGGATTTGACTGTAGTATATGGGGCTGAGATTTATTTTTCTGGCGATGCTTTGGAAAAGTTAGAAAAAGATTTAATTCCAAGGCTTAATGACACACGCTTTGCCTTGATTGAATTTAGTATGAATACTCCCTACAGAGATATTCATAGCGCCTTGACAAAAGTTCTCATGTTAGGGATTACGCCTGTGGTTGCTCATATTGAGCGTTATCACGCTTTAGAAAATGATGATAAAAAGGTAAGGGAACTCATCAATATGGGTTGCTATATGCAGATTAATAGTTCGAGTGTCTTAAAGCCGCGACTATTTGGTGACACCTACAAGTTTATGAAAAAACGTGCTAGGTATTTCTTGGACAAGGACTTAGTCCATGTAGTGGCTAGCGATATGCATAACCTGGATAATCGTCCACCTTATATGAGAGAAGCTTATGAACTCATTGCTAAAAAATATGGAGCAGAAAAAGCTCGTGAACTTTTTGAAACAAACCCATCAAACATTATAAATGATCAACTTATTTAGGAGAAATGATGAAAGAACAAGATAAATTTGAAATTGATGTACTGCAATTAGTAAAAGTGCTTTGGAAACGAAAATTTGTCATCACCTTAGTTGCACTAGTAGCAGGCGTGACAGCCTTCGCTTATAGCTCGTTTGTGATTAAGCCACAGTACGCTAGTACCACTCGCATCTACGTTGTCAATCGTAACCAGGGGGATAAGCCAGGTTTGACGAACCAAGACTTGCAGGCGGGCTCATACTTGGTAAAAGACTACCGTGAGATCATTCTTTCTCAGGATGTTCTTGAAAAAGTGGTGGCTGATCAAAGCTTAACGATGGATGCCAAAACTCTTGGGAGAAAAGTCTCAGTAACAGTTCCTGCAGATACGCGTATCGTATCAATCTCAGTTCGAGATGGGAAACCTGAGGAAGCGAGTCGTATCGCCAATGCACTTAGAGAAGTAGCTGCTCAGAAAATCATTTCTGTAACAAGAGTGTCGGATGTAACCACACTTGAGGAAGCAAGACCAGCGACATCACCATCTTCACCAAACATTCGTCGCAATACAATGATGGCCACTATAGCAGGTGTAGGATTCGTCACGGTTATCGTGCTTTTAGTTGAATTAATGGATGATCGAGTGAAACGTCCAGAGGATATTGAAGAAGTAATGCATCTCTCACTTTTGGGAGTTATTCCAAATCTAGAGAAATTAAAGTAAGGGAGTAAACATGGCAAAGTTAGAATTATCAGAACAACGATTAAACTCTGTAAAAAAAGCTGAGGAGTATTATAACGCATTACGGACCAATATCCAGTTGAGTGGAGATGGTCTCAAAGTGATTGCTATTTCTTCAGTTCGACCTGGAGAAGGGAAATCAACCACTTCAACCAATATAGCTTGGGCTTTCGCGCGTGCAGGCTATAAGACGCTCCTTATCGATGCGGATATTCGTAATTCAGTCATGTCAGGTGTCTTCAAATCTCGAGAAAAAATTACAGGTTTGACAGACTACTTATCAGGGACTAAAGATTTATCTCATGGTTTGTGTGAAACAAACGTAGAAAACTTGTTTGTCATTCAATCAGGAGCTATTTCACCAAATCCGACTGCCCTTCTTCAAAGTGAAAAATTCGAATCAATGATTGAGACTTTACGTAAATACTTTGACTATATCATTGTGGATACTGCTCCTATTGGAGTTGTCATTGATGCGGCCATTATCGTACAAAAATGTGATGCCTCTATCCTGGTGACTGAAGCTTCTGCAACAAAACGGAGAGAAGTTCAAAAAGCGAAAGATCAGTTAGAGCAAACAGGAACACCATTCTTAGGAGTTATTCTGAATAAATTTAATATTCAGCTTGAAAAATATGGTTCTTACGGATCATATGGGAACTATGGTTCCTATGGGAAAAATAAGAAAAAGTAAATATTAAAAAGAAGATTATATGAAAAGTAGGTGAAGTTTAAGTGGAGATTAGTGAAGTCTTATACAAAAGTTTTAAGCAACTTGCAGACTTTTTTATTGGAGTGGTTGGAACCGTTGTATTAGCTTTTCCAGCTTCCTTGATTATTTTCATCATATATAAAGCAAAAGGATATAAGGGTAGCATTTTCTTTACTCAGTATCGAGTAGGCTTGAATGGAAAAAAATTTAAAATTATTAAGTTTCGTTCAATGGTTGAAAATGCTGAAGAAATTCTCTTGGCCAATAAAGAGCTACATCAAAAATATATTGACAATAGCTACAAATTACCTCCCAACGAAGATCCACGCTTAACGATTATTGGGAATTTCATCAGAAAAACGAGTATTGATGAATTTCCTCAGTTTATAAATGTTTTGCGTGGTGAGATGAGTTTTATAGGACCTAGGCCAATCCTTGATAAGGAATTAGAAGAATATTCCGAAGAGGAACAGAAACTTCTGCTTTCAGTGAAACCAGGGATAACAGGTATGTGGCAAGTTTCTGGGAGGAGTGAAGTCTATTATCCTGAACGTTGCGAGGTGGAATTATACTATCCTAGAAATCAATCTTTCAAATTGGATGTAAAGATATTTTTATTAACCATTAAGCAAGTTTTGCTAGGAAAAGGGGCTCATTAAAGAACAGATATGTTTTTTAGGATTTTATAATCTATTGATGAGTTCGAAATGAAAATGATACGAAATCAAAATGATACGAAATCAAATACTGGTAGTCATGTTTTAGAATTTGGAAAGGGTGTTTCACCATTTTAAAATGGTGAAATATGCTTCCGGAGTTATATAATCTGAGTGCTCTAATAGAGGCATGGCAAAAGAGTCAACTAGTTTCTTAGGTGAACTCTGTGAAACTAGGATGCTAGTGTTTGATTTCTTTTTTAGCGCAAACAGTTCAATCTAAATGAAGGGGGTTAAAATGACAAAGAATTATAAAATTATCGTGGCAACACACAAGCAATTTACCATGCCTGCTGATACTGATCTTTACCTACCTATCCATGTTGGTAGTGAAGGAAAAGAGAAGTTAGGATACCAATGTGATAATGAAGGAGACAATATTTCAAGTTTGAACCCCTATTATTGCGAATTAACTGGACTTTATTGGGCGTGGAAAAATTTAGAATGTGACTATCTTGGTTTGGTACACTATCGTCGCTATTTCACGGCAAAACGTCACTCATATAGTGAAACGATTGATATGAATGATATTATCCTGTCTAAAGCAGAACTGCAAGATTTGTTGGCAGAAAGTGATGTAATCCTTCCAAAAAAACGGAAATACTACATTGAAACGCTATACTCACACTATGCACATACGCACGATGCCAATCATTTAGACGTAACACGCCAGATTGTTAGCGAGTTGAGGCCGGAATATATCGATGCTTTTGATCAGGTCATGAAACAGCGCAGTGGTTATATGTTCAATATGTTTATCATGTCCAAAGAAAATGTAGCAGCCTATTGTGAATGGTTGTTCCCGATTATCGATGAACTCTATAGAAGGTTGGACATTACAGACTATTCTGCTTTTGATGCTAGATTATTTGGTCGTATTAGTGAACGCTTGTTCAATGTTTGGTTGTCAAAACAAGATTTGCGGGTAAAAGAGATACCGTTTATCTATATGGAGAAAATTGACTTGATTCAAAAAGGAAAATCCTTCCTACAAGCAAAATTCTTCGGGAAAAAATATGGACAGAGTTTTTAGATTATGATTTTATTATTACTTACTTTTTTTATTTTTTTAGTTTTCCCTGTTTTATCTTTGTTTTTAAGTATGGTAGGAATAGTAAACGACAGAAGGTTTTCGGTAACTTATTTAGTGTTTGTGTGTTTATCGATTTCTATAATAGCTTTGCGGTATATCCCTCATCCGTTAGATGATGGAGCATTCCATTTTAGAGCAACACAAGTGCTGACTAATTTTGATAGCATTATTTCAATGTTTCAAGCTTTTGCATCAGGATTTAGAATTGGTAGATATGATTATGGTTCTGTTCCAGTATTTACATCCTTGATGTATTTGGTTAGAAATACTCATCACTATAGTTTGCTTAGTTTTATTTCAGCGTTTGTGACATATTTCAGCTTTGGTTATGTTGTTGTTGATTTATTTAAGTCCTATAAAAACTACTCTAAGTTAACTTATATTCTGATTCTAATTACAGTTTTGTTGTTAAATAACTATAGATACACCACTAGTGGCATGAGATTTTGTATGGCAATTTCTCTGATAATGTTAATTATGTATTCGGAGTCGAAATATAATTTTACAAAGTATTGGATGATGCTATGGTACTTAGTTCCAATAAGTATTCATTTGTCTGTTGTTTATTTTGTTGCTCTGAGATTAATTTTTTTCTACCTAAAAAAGATTACGGTAGGTAAGAGTTTGCTTGTTTTATTAGGTTTTCCAATCATAATAAAATTAACACCAATAATTTCAGAGTGGACTGGTATTAGCTTCTTTCAATTTTTTATTAGAAAAATTGATACCTATTCTGATAACGCATCATATGCAGAGCTCTTTAATACTACTCTAACAATGAGATTATATATTGGTGTGGTTCTAATGGTTTTGTTTTTAATTCAATATTTTATTTTGAGTAGAACTATTAAAGGGATTGATGATTGGAAATTATGTTTTGTTAAGATGACCTATTATTTAACATTGTTATCAATGGGGTCTGTACCGTTTAGAAATATATATGATAGGAATCTTTTTTTACTCTTACCAATGATTGTAATTTCTTCATTTATATTGTTTACATATCGAGCACAGTTGAAAATTTTATCGAATCGTAGTATTACTTATGGAATAGAGATTAGTATTGTTGCAATAGCATTTATCACAGGTTTTTTCTATAATAAGAATTTCCCTTTTAATTTTATCGATTATAGTAAAACGGATCTCCTTTTAAAGAACATTTTTCAATTCTTTTCAGATTTGCCTTTTACTTAGGAGGAAAGTATGTCGGATATCAAAATCATTCAAGATAAGATTTTATCTATTTTGAAAGAATTTATTAATATTTGCGAAGAAAATAACCTAACCTACTATGCTCTGGGTGGGACCTTGCTAGGAGCGGTACGTCATAATGGTTTCATACCTTGGGATGATGATATTGATATCGGTATGCCCAGAGAGGATTACGAAAAGTTCAAAAAGATAGCTCTAAATTTATTACCAAGCAATTTAAAAATAGTTAATAATCCGTTGAATCTTGATATAACTCAGTTGGTAGATAAGAATGTTATTGTTAAAATGGCGAATGCTGAAAGCAACGCATTTATTGACATATTTCCTCTAGATGGTTATCCAGAAAAAGAAATTCTTGCAGCTAAATTACATAGTTTTAGAGTATTGTTTCAAAGAATGCTTTGTAAAATATCAGTTTTAGACCAGCTTGAAGATAAAGATCGTGGAACTATAGAGAATCTTATCGTTAAAATGTCGAAAGTACTAAGAATCCAGAAAGCACTTCCCAAGGATACATTGGTAGACAATCTTCATAAAGTTATTCAGAAATATGATTTCAAAACCTCTAGTTACGTCGGTAATGTTTTAGGTAGATACAGGGAGCGAGAAATAGTTTCGAGAGAGTATTTTAAAGAACCTGTTTCTCTTACGTTTGAGGATACAATGATAAATTGTCCGACAAAGTACAAGGAATATTTGAGCGAAATCTACGGTGATTATATGAAATTACCACCAGCAGAAGATAGAGTAGCACATAATATAGAACTCATATCAGTAAGTGAGGCAGAGTGAAGGGTAGGATAAAAATTGGCAAAAAAAATATGTATTGTGAAATGGATTTTGGATGATTCTGGTGGCGGTGAACGAGTTGCTGTATCTTTGGCAAACGAACTTACAAAAAAGTATGAAGTTCATTTGATTGGGATTACAACAAAGCAATCGGATTTATTCTTTAAAATCAATTCGAAAGTAAAATACTCTAATTTTTTTGACCATAGAGTACGTTTGTCTAAGAATATTCTAAAAATCTCAAAAATGTTAAAAAAATATTTCATAGATAATGAAATAGAGGTTGCCTTTGGGATAGGGATTTCTGCTAATGTATTTTTATCATTGGCAGGAATAGGAAGTCAAACTAAAGTAGTTTTGTGTGATCATACCAATTCAATTACGGATAATAGAGAATTTTCTCAGAAAATCCAAAGATATGTTGGGACTAAGTTAGCAGATAAGATTATTACTCTTACTCAAGAGGACCGTGAAAATTATATAAAAAAATACGGCGTTCCTGAGGAAAAAGTTTGCTACATCTATAATTGGAAAGAGGCTGCTCTTTCAGATGTATCTTACAATAAAAAATCAACTAAAATTGTGACGGTTGGCCGTTTTGACTATCAAAAAGGATATGATTATCTTGTTCAAGTCGCGAAAAAAGTGTTAGCGAAAAGGTCTGACTGGATTTGGGAAATCTATGGTTCCGGAAATCAAGATGAAGTGGACAAAATCAGAGATTTAATCAACGAAAATGATTTACAGGATAAGTTAGTCATAAAAGGACTCGAAATAAATCAGGATTTGATTTATGGAGATAAAGGGATTTATGTCATGACTTCTCGCTACGAAGGTCTACCTCTAGTTCTGCTGGAAACACAACAATACAATCTTCCTATAGTTAGCTTTAGTTGTCCGACAGGACCGAACGAAATTGTTGAAGATGGAGTTAATGGCTATCTGGTTGAGTGTTATGATACGGACAAGTTGAGCCAAAAATTGCTTGAACTGATGGAAAATGAAGTTTTGAGACAGTCTTTCTCAGAACATGCAAAAGACAATATGGATAAATTCGATAAAGATAAAATTCTCAAGCAGTGGATTGAACTAATTGAGACGATTTAGGAGATATGATGAAGGATTGTTTGTTAACAATTGTAATGCCTAGTTATAATATTCAGGACTACGTTTCAAAAGGACTGGAGTCTTTCCAACAAGTGCAATCAGATTATAAAAATAAATTTGAAGTATTGGTTGTTAACGATGGAAGTACAGACGATACTGCTAAAGTAGCAGAAGAAATATTAGCCCAAGATTCGTTGCTGGATGGCCGTGTAATTACAAAAGAAAACGGTGGTCATGGTTCAACTATCAATCGCGGTATTCAAGAAGCAAAGGGAAAATTTTTTAAAGTGATTGATGGAGATGACTGGGTTATTCCATCAGAATTTGAGAAGTTTTTAGATACTCTTGAAACTGTTGATGTGGATATGGTGATTACAGACTTTACAGAGCAGCATGTCTATAACAATACTACAGTACGAAATGACTTCGTAGACAAGTATGAAATTGGCAAAAAATACATGGGAATTCCGGATGTTCGCATCCCGATGCACTCGGTTACTTATAAGACATCAATCTTGTCGGAAAACAAGATTCGTTTAAGTGAAAAAACATTTTATGTTGATATTCAATACACACTTTTTCCTTTGGAATATGTTCATAGTTTCAGTTATTGGAATTATGATATTTATCAATACTACATAGGTAGACCAGAGCAAAGTATGAATATCGAGAGTATGAAGCGTAATGTCCGTCACCATTTGACTGTTACAAATTCAGTTCTAGATTATTTTACAAAAATTGAAAGTGACCCCGTTTTAAACCGAGTAGTTTCTGAAACCTTAGATTATCTCATCAGTTTGCAGGTTGATTTGTCTTGGATGGTTAATGATTCCGAAACACTCTTGAAAGAACTATATAGCAAAATTGAGAAAAGTGCATATGACTATATTCCTACGAAAAAATTTGACAGATTGTCTTATTTGAACTATAAGACCAAGTTTGCAATGGCCTTAATACTTAATCCAATTTTGAAGAAATACTCTAAAAAGAAAGAAAAAGAGAGAGGGGTTTAGGATGTTTATTAGCATCGTTGTTCCGGTATATAACATTGCCGACTATTTGCACTATGCGATAGATAGCCTGCTGAAACAAACCTATCAAAATTTTGAAGTGATCCTCGTCAATGACGGTTCAACAGATGATTCTCCTCGATTGTGTGAAGATTACGCTCGAGAATATGAAAATATCCATGTTTTTCACAAGGAAAATGGAGGCTTATCTGATGCGCGTAACTTTGGAGTTACAAAAGCCAACTCAGATTGGATTTTCTTTTTAGATCCAGATGATTACCTTGAAGACTATACGTTTGAATTAATAGTAAAAATACAAGAAATACATCAAGCAGACTTGATTTCAACAAAGGTCAAAGCAACTTCAAAGTATGATGATTATAGTTCTCATCATCTTAAACAGTCAGACTATGAAAGCTTGAGTGTGATTACAAAGGAGAAGGCCTTGGAACTAATGTTGGACGACAAAGTTGCAACGGTTTCTGCCTGTGCTAAACTTTATAAAAAAAGCATATTGGAACGCGTCCCTTTTCCAGTTGGGAAAATCTATGAGGATTTTTATGTTGTAGGAGAACACCTTGCCTTGGCTGAAAGAATCGTGATAAGCCCGCTTGAAACCTACAATTACTATCGTAGGGAAGGGAGTATAGTTCGTTCAACATTTACTGAAAAAAGATATGATTTCTTTAAAGCTGTTGCAAAAAATGAGGAAGTTGTTAAAAGAGAGTACATTCAGAGCCCGGAATTAAAGCAAGCTTTGCAAGCTAAAAAATTATTAGGTGGTTTTGTAGTGATTGGGGCAAAAGCTGACTCAGGTTTAAAAGATTTTTCAAAAGATAAAGAGTTGTTGAAAGTCGAAATGAGTGAGTTGCTAAAAAATAGTAAGCTATCATGGAAAGTAAAACTAAAATACCTTATTTTTATGTTTAGCCCTAAATTGTATTTGTTGCTACGATAGTATCGTGCATAAAACCAATTTAATTTGCAACAAATATCAAAAAATTGTAGGAAAGAGGAAATATGATAGAAGCTTTTAGAATAATGGCCCATTATAAGTCTGTTCGGTCACAATTTCTAATTTTACGGATTGATTATAAATAGGACGGATTGACATGAAAGTATTAAAAAACTACGCCTACAATCTTTCTTATCAATTGTTGGTGATTATACTCCCGATTATTACAACTCCCTATGTGACACGGGTCTTTTCTTCGGATGATTTAGGAACTTATGGTTATTTTAATTCCATTGTCACCTACTTTATTCTATTAGCGACACTAGGAGTTGCTAACTATGGAACCAAGGTCATTTCAGGGCATCGCAAGGAAATCGAAAAAAACTTTTGGGGAATCTACTCCCTGCAATTAGGTGCAACTATTCTTTCTCTAACCTTGTATGGCCTTCTTTGTATGGCTCTTCCCTTTATGCAAAATCCGGTAGCCTACATTCTAGGCTTGAGTTTAGTTTCTAAAGGTTTAGACATCTCCTGGCTCTTTCAAGGGTTGGAGGATTTTCGAAAGATTACTGTTCGAAACATCACGGTTAAAATCGTTGGAGTTACCTCTATCTTTCTCTTTGTCAAATCTGCAAACGACCTATATCTCTATGTTTTTTTACTAACCATATTTGAGCTTTTGGGGCAGCTAAGTATGTGGTTGCCTGCTCGAGAGTTTATCGGTAGACCTCATTTTGACATAGAATATGCTAGGCATCATTTGAAACCCGTCATCTTATTGTTCCTTCCACAAGTAGCGATTTCCTTGTATGTAACGCTAGATCGTACCATGCTAGGAGCTTTAGCTTCTACAAAGGATGTAGGGATTTATGACCAGGCTCTAAAGTTGGTAAATATCCTTCTGACCTTGGTAACTTCCTTGGGAAGCGTTATGTTGCCACGTGTCGCTCATTTGTTAGCGACAGGTGATCATAAGGCAGTCAATAAGATGCATGAAATGTCCTTCCTCATTTATAATTTAGTCATTTTTCCAATGATGGCAGGAATCTTGATTGTCAATGATGATTTTGTTCAATTTTTCCTTGGTCAAGATTTTCAGGATGCACGCTATGCAATTGCAATTATGATCTTCCGTATGTTCTTCATCGGCTGGACCAACATTATGGGAATTCAGATATTGATCCCTCATAACCGAAATAAAGAATTCATGATTTCAACGACGGCTCCTGCAATTATCAGTGTAGGATTAAACTTATTATTCCTTCCTAAACTTGGTTATATCGGAGCAGCCATTGTCTCTGTCTTGACAGAGGCGCTAGTGTGGGCGATTCAATTGTACTTTACCCGCAGATACCTAAAAGAAGTTCCAATTATTGGATCTATGACAAAAATTATTCTAGCATCAGCTATCATGTATGGCATTTTGCTAGGTTCAAAAACAGTTATATATTTTTCGCCAACCCTAAATGTTCTAGTTTTTGCAGTGCTTGGCGGAATCATTTATCTTTTTGCAATTTTATCTCTGAAAGTGGTAGATGTAAAAGAATTAAAACAAATTATTAAGAAATAATGGAGTTAACTATGTACGACTATCTTATCGTTGGTGCAGGTTTGTCTGGAGCAATCTTTGCACATGAAGCTACAAAACGTGGAAAAAAAGTAAAAGTGATTGACAAACGTGATCACATCGGTGGAAATATCTACTGCGAAAATGTTGAAGACATCAATGTCCACAAGTATGGTGCCCACATTTTCCATACTTCTAATAAAAAAGTGTGGGACTATGTGAACCAGTTCGCTGAATTCAATAACTATATCAACTCACCAGTAGCTAACTACAAGGGCAGCCTCTACAATCTTCCATTCAACATGAATACCTTCTACGCTATGTGGGGAACTAAGACACCACAAGAAGTTAAGGACAAGATTGCAGAGCAAACAGCTGACATGAAAGATATTGAGCCTAAGAACTTGGAAGAACAAGCAATCAAGTTGATTGGTCCGGATATCTATGAAAAATTGATCAAGGGCTATACAGAAAAGCAATGGGGACGTTCTGCAACAGACCTTCCTCCATTTATCATCAAGCGCCTTCCGGTGCGTTTGACCTTTGATAACAACTACTTTAACGACCGTTACCAAGGGATTCCAATCGGTGGCTACAACGTCATCATTGAAAACATGCTGGGTGATGTAGAAGTAGAACTTGGGGTTGATTTCTTTGCTAATCGTGAAGAGCTGGAAAGCTCAGCGGAAAAAGTTGTCTTTACAGGGATGATTGACCAGTACTTTGACTATAAACATGGGGAGTTAGAATACCGCAGCCTTCGATTCGAGCACGAAGTCTTGGATGAAGAAAATTATCAAGGGAATGCTGTGGTCAACTATACAGAACGTGAGATTCCTTATACTCGTATCATCGAACACAAGCATTTCGAGTATGGTACTCAACCGAAGACGGTTATCACTCGTGAGTACCCTGCTGATTGGAAACGTGGAGACGAACCATATTACCCAATCAACGATGAAAAGAACAACGCTATGTTTGCTAAGTATCAAGAAGAAGCAGCCAAAAATGACAAGGTCATCTTCTGTGGCCGCCTAGCAGACTATAAATACTACGACATGCATGTGGTCATTGAGCGTGCTCTTGAGGTAGTAGAGAAAGAATTTTCATAAAAAGAAGCTAGTTTCTAGCTTCTTTTTTCTTTTTTAGGAAGATAAAAATGAACGATAATATCATGCAAAAAGGGGAGCGTATAGCCGAGTGTATTTTGATATCATCCTTTCCTTGAAAATGAATAGGAAAATAATTGCAAATAGATAAATAAGTATTGGAAATGATAGGAATTTTCATAGCCATTTTTCAGCTTTTCTGACATTTTAACACTGTTTTTCATAGAAAAAATAAAAAAGATGAACTTGTAATGGAATATTAAAATAAATTTAATGAAAAACCTTCGATAAAATCACAAAAAATTAGGCACGAATCGGATTTTTGTGATATAATATTCTGTGAATAGCTATGCCTTCTTGTAGCTGTTAAAAAATCAAAGTGTGAAACTTGGAAGATAGAGAGGACGCAATGTAATGACTAGAAATGGTTTTTTTACAGGCTTAGATATTGGAACAAGCTCAATTAAAGTGTTAGTTGCTGAGCTTGTAGATGGTGAAGTAAATGTAATCGGTGTTAGTAACGCCAAAAGTAAAGGTGTCAAGGATGGGATTATCGTTGACATCGAGGCCGCAGCAACGGCTATCAAATCTGCTATTTCTCAAGCAGAAGAAAAAGCAGGGATTTCAATCAAATCAGTAAATGTTGGACTTCCAGCAAACTTGTTGCAAGTGGAACCAACTCAGGGAATGATTCCTGTAACATCAGATACAAAAGAAATTACAGATCAAGATGTTGAGAATGTTGTCAAATCTGCTTTGACAAAGAGCATGACACCTGATCGTGAAGTGATTACGTTTGTGCCAGAAGAATTTGTGGTGGATGGTTTCCAAGGGATTCGTGACCCTCGAGGTATGATGGGTGTTCGTTTGGAAATGCGTGGACTTCTCTATACAGGTCCAAGAACCATTCTTCACAACCTTCGTAAAACTGTAGAACGTGTTGGAGTTCAAGTCGATAACGTGATTATTTCACCGCTTGCAATTGTAAACTCTGTTCTTAACGAAGGCGAACGTGAGTTTGGAGCGACTGTTATCGATATGGGTGGTGGCCAAACAAGTGTTGCTACTATCCGTAATCAAGAACTACAATACACAAATGTTTACCAAGAAGGTGGCGATTACGTCACTAAAGACATTTCAAAAGTTCTTAAAACTTCTAAGAAGATTGCAGAAGGTTTGAAACTTAACTACGGTGAAGCTTATCCGCAACTTGCAAGCAAAGAAACTTTCCAAGTTGAAGTGATTGGTGAAGTAGAACCTGTTGAAGTTACAGAAGAATACTTGGCTCAAATTATTTCAGCTAGATTGAAACATATCTTTGAACAAATCAAACAAGATTTGGAAAGAAGACATTTGTTGGACTTGCCAGGTGGTATTGCTCTGATTGGTGGAAATGCTATTCTGCCGGGTGTCGTTGAGCTTGCCCAGGAAGTACTTGGAGTTCGTGTGAAACTTTATGTTCCAAACCAAGTGGGTATCCGCAATCCTGCATTTGCTCATGTAATTAGTTTGTCTGAATTTGCTGGAAGCCTTACAGAAATTAATGTTTTGGCTCAAAGAGCTATCAGAGGAGATCAAGTTTTGCGTCAACAACCAATTGACTTCAGAACTTCAAGTCAGGAAAAACCTGCAGCTTCTCAACGTTCAGTGTTTGGTACAACTTCAACTGAATCAGCAGAACCAACTTATGCTGCTGACTCAACAACTCCAAATCAATCAGAAGAGAAACCAAAATTAACTGAGCGATTCCGTAGCTTAATCGGAAGCATGTTTGATGAATAGGATAGAGGAATAAAATATGACATTTTCATTTGATACAGCAGCAGCACAAGGTGCAGTAATTAAAGTAATTGGTGTCGGTGGTGGCGGTGGAAACGCCATTAACCGCATGGTTGACGAAGGCGTTTCAGGTGTTGAGTTCATCGCAGCCAACACAGATGTACAAGCCTTGAGCAGTACAAAAGCTGAAACAGTTATCCAACTTGGTCCAAAATTAACTCGCGGACTTGGTGCTGGAGGACAGCCTGAAGTTGGCCGTAAGGCTGCTGAAGAAAGCGAAGAAGTAATTACTGAAGCTATCAGTGGTGCAGATATGGTCTTCATCACTGCTGGTATGGGTGGTGGCTCTGGTACAGGTGCTGCACCAGTTATCGCTCGTATCGCTAAAGGTTTAGGTGCTTTGACTGTAGGTGTTGTGACACGTCCATTCGGTTTCGAAGGAAGCAAACGTGGTCAATTCGCAGTCCAAGGAATCAACGAACTTCGTGAACATGTTGATACTCTCTTGATTATCTCAAACAACAACTTATTAGAAATTGTTGACAAGAAAACTCCACTTCTTGAAGCTTTGTCTGAAGCAGATAATGTTCTTCGTCAAGGTGTTCAAGGAATTACAGATTTGATTACAAATCCTGGTTTGATCAACTTGGACTTCGCAGACGTGAAGACAGTAATGGCAAACAAAGGAAATGCCCTTATGGGTATCGGTATCGGTAGCGGAGAAGAGCGTGTTATCGAAGCAGCTCGTAAAGCTATCTACTCACCACTTCTTGAAACAACTATTGATGGAGCAGAAGATGTTATCGTTAACGTAACTGGTGGTTTGGATATGACTTTGATTGAAGCGGAAGAAGCTTCTGAAATCGTCAATCAAGCTGCTGGACATGGCGTAAATATCTGGCTCGGTACTTCTATTGATGAAACAATGAAAGATGAAATCCGTGTAACTGTTGTTGCTACTGGAGTTCGTCAAGATGCAGTCGAAAAAGTTGTAGCGCCACAACCAAGACAAGCGTCATTCCGTGAACCAGTAAAATCTGGACATACACGCACTTATGACCGTCATTTTGATTTGGCAGAAACAGCTGAACTTCCAACTCCTTCACAACGTCACACTGAAGCGCCTAAAGCATCAGCTTTTGGTGATTGGGACTTGAGACGTGATTCAATTGTTCGTCAAGGTGAGTCAGTCGTATCACCAGTTGAGCGTTTTGAAGCACCATCTTCTGACGAAGATGAGTTGGAAACACCACCATTCTTTAAAAACCGTTAATAGAGATGGATTTAAAAGAAAATACAAATCAGGTATTTCAACAGGTTACAAAAGCAATTCAAGAAACCGGCCGTGAAGACGGTTCGGTTTCTGTAATTGCCGTAACAAAATATGTTGATATTGCAACTGCAGCAAATTTGATTGACCAAGGAGTCAAACACATCGGTGAAAACCGTGTTGACAAATTTCTTGAAAAGTATCATGCTTTAAGTGATAAAGATGTTACTTGGCACTTGATTGGTAGCTTACAAAGAAGAAAAGTCAAGGATGTTATTCCTTTTGTTGATTATTTTCACGCTTTAGATTCTTTGAAATTAGCCCAAGAGATTCAAAAACGTGCCGATCGAACAGTTAAATGTTTTTTGCAGGTCAATATTTCTGGAGAGGAAAGCAAGCATGGTTTTTCAAAAGAAGAACTATTGACAGTCTTGCCCGACTTGTCTAGCTTGGATCAAATCGAGTATGTTGGTCTCATGACCATGGCTCCCTTTGAGGCCCAAACAGAAGAGTTGCAAAAAATCTTTAAAGAAACGCAAGAGTTGCAACAATACATTCGTGAACAACAATTCCCCAATATGCCAATGACAGAACTAAGTATGGGAATGAGCCGTGACTATAAAGAAGCGATTCAGTGTGGCTCAACTTTTGTTCGAATTGGTACAGCATTTTTTAAATAGGAAATAATCATGTCATTAAAAGATAAATTTGATAAATTTATAGATTACTTTACAGAAGATGGAGATGAAGTTGCTTCAGAAGTTGTAGCTGCACAACCTGAACGTTCACTAGCTTCGGTTCCTCAAAAAAGAGAATTGCCACAGCAAGCTGCTGCTCAAGATTCTTCTTCAGTCGGAGCAAAAGAGAAAAATATTACAAAACTTCATGCCCGTCAGCAACAACTAGCAATTGAAAGTCATCACTCTACTGAAAAAGTAACCATCGATGTTCGTTACCCACGCCGTTACGAAGATGCAACAGATATTGTTGATTTGTTGGCTGGAAATGAAAGTATCTTGATTGACTTCCAATATATGACAGAAGTTCAAGCTCGTCGTTGTTTGGATTACTTGGATGGAGCACGTCATGTCCTTGCTGGTGAGTTAAGAAAAGTAGCGAACACAATGTATCTTTTGACACCTGTTGGTGTTGTGGTAAACATTGAAGATATTCGTTTGCCAGAAGAAACTCAAAGCGAAGAGTATGACTTCGACATGAAGAGAAATAGAGTACGTTAATGTTTCTAATAATTCGTTTTATCCAAAATGCTACAGATATCTATTCACTGATACTTGTAGCTTTTGCTCTATTATCATGGTTTCCAAATGCCTATAACACCCAGTTGGGGAAGTTTTTAGAGACTTTGTGTAAACCAATTCTTGAACCTCTAAAACGTCTACCTCTTCAAATCGCAGGTTTGGATTTCTCTGTTTGGATAGCTCTAATTCTCTTGCGCATGATTAGTCGCTATCTTATCAATTTGCTAGTCATATTATGAGCAAGGAACTTTACCAACATTTCGCAACGGAGGATATTCCATTCATCGATAAGGGCTTGGAATGGTTGAATCAAGTCGAGGAGCACTATGCACCGATTTTATCTCCTTTTATAAATCCTCACCAAGTATTTATCTTGGAAACTTTAGGAAATAATAGAGGGATAAAAGTCTTCTCTAGTACGAGTTATATCTCTTCGGAATACGCTAGGGTTATTTTAGCGCCCGATTACTTCACGCCAAGTTTGGAAGATTTTGAAATGACCTTGCTTGAGATCGTGTATCCCAGCAAGTTTCAGCAACTGACCCATTCAAAGATATTGGGTACAGTTCTCAATCGATTAGGTATTGACCGTAAGTTATTCGGAGACATTCTGGTGACAGAAGATAAAGCCCAAATTATTGTCGATCGAAGATTTACCACTCTTTTCCAAGATGGAATTCAAAAGATTTCCAAGTTGCCTGTAAGTTTAGTAGAACGTCCTTTTTCAGATATGATAGAATCCAAAGATGACTATCAAGAAAAAGAAGTCTTGGTTTCAAGTCTTCGTCTGGATACCTTCTTATCTAGCATATTGAAATTATCTCGTTCCCAAACTTCGGCCATGGTTGAAAAAAAGTTGGTTCAAGTCAACTATCATATAGTTGAAAAATCGGACTATCCGGTAAAAATTGGTGATTTAATCAGCGTCAGACGCTTTGGTCGAATTATCTTACTTAAAGAAAACGGTCAAACCAAAAAGGATAAGAAAAAATTAACAGTCCAGCTACTATTAAGCAAGTGAGAATAAACATGTCGATTACACCACAAGAAATTACTGATAAAGAATTCTCAAGAAAATTCAGAGGCTACGATCAGGAAGAAGTTGACCTATTTCTAGATAAGATTTATTTTGAATTAGAGGAATTAATCCGAAACAAAGAGGAAACTGAACTCTACATCAAAAAACTAGAAGAACGTCTTTCCGACTATACGACTGATATTCCTAAAAGAACAGTAACAAACGAGCAAGAACCAGAAGCAATTCATGATTCTATTTTTTATTAAATAAGTGAGGAAAAATATGCCAATTACATCGTTAGAAATTAAGGATAAAACCTTTGGTGTTCAGTTTAGAGGTTTTAACCGTGAAGAAGTTGATGAATTTTTAGATATTGTTGTTCGTGACTATGAAGATTTGGTTCGTAGTAATCATGAAAAAGAACAGCACATTAAAAATTTAGAAGAGCGTCTATCTTATTTTGACGAAATCAAAGATTCATTGAGTCAGTCAGTTTTGATTGCTCAAGATACAGCTGAACGTGTAAAACAAGCTGCGAATGACCGCTCTAATAACATCATTAAGCAGGCTGAGCAAGATGCTCAACGTTTACTTGATGAAGCTAAATATAAAGCCAATGAAATTTTGCGACAAGCTACAGATAATGCTAAAAAAGTTGCTGTGGAAACTGAAGAGTTGAAGAACAAGAGTCGCGTCTTCCACCAACGTTTGAAATCAACAATCGAAAGTCAGTTGGCTATTGTTGATTCATCAGATTGGGAAGAAATTTTGCGTCCGACTGCAACTTATCTTCAAACTAGCGACGAAGCATTCAAGGAAGTCGTCCAAGAGGTTCTAGGTGAAGATGTATCTTCATATCATGATGAAGAACCAATTGACATGACTCGTCAATTTTCTCCAGAAGAAGTTGCAGAACTTCAAGCGCGTATTGAAGCAGCTAACAAAGAATTGTTAGAGGCTGAACAAGCTGCTGAAGAGTCAACTGAAGTTGAAGTTCAGCCAGCTGCTAAAACTCCTGTAGAGCCAGCACATGAGGAAGGACCTCAAGATGATGCTGACACTCAACAAGAATCAGTTCTAATTTTATAAGAATCTCATTAGAGAACAAGAATTTATCAATCAAATTTCTAGCGAGTAGGAGATGGTGGAAGTCCTACAATCCCTGTTGGTAAATTTATCCTCTCTTAGTATCAAATCTGAAAATAGTAAGATTTGACGTTGCCCACGTTACGGGAAAAGAGGGAAAGAGACTAGGTCTTTTTCCGAACAAAGGTGGTACCACGATTTTCGTCCTTTTTGCGAGTCGTGGTTTTTATATTGTCAATTTACATTAAAGGAGTAAACATGAAACTAAAAGAAACTTTAAATCTTGGGAAAACAGAATTTCCAATGCGTGCCGGTCTTCCGACCAAAGAGCCAGTTTGGCAAAAGGAATGGGAGGAAGCGAAACTCTATCAACGTCGTCAAGAGTTAAATGAAGGAAAACCGCATTTCACGCTTCATGATGGTCCTCCGTATGCCAACGGGAACATCCACGTAGGACATGCTATGAACAAGATTTCGAAAGATATCATTGTTCGTTCTAAGTCTATGTCAGGCTTTTATGCACCTTACATCCCAGGTTGGGATACTCATGGTCTGCCAATTGAGCAAGTTTTGGCAAAACAAGGGGTTAAACGCAAAGAGATGGACCTTGTTGAATACTTGAAACTTTGCCGTGAATACGCTCTGTCTCAAGTAGATAAACAACGCGAAGACTTTAAACGTTTGGGTGTTTCTGGTGACTGGGAAAATCCATATGTAACACTAACTCCTGACTATGAAGCAGCGCAAATCCGTGTCTTCGGTGAAATGGCTAATAAAGGCTATATCTACCGTGGAGCGAAGCCTGTTTACTGGTCTTGGTCATCTGAGTCAGCTCTTGCTGAAGCGGAAATCGAATACCATGACTTGGTTTCTACGTCCCTTTACTATGCCAACAAGGTAAAAGATGGTAAAGGTGTCCTTGATACAGATACTTACATCGTCGTTTGGACAACAACTCCATTCACAATCACGGCTTCTCGTGGTTTGACTGTTGGTGCGGATATTGATTACGTTTTGGTTCAACCTGCTGGTGAAGCTCGTAAGTTTGTGGTTGCTTCAGAATTGTTGAACAGTTTGTCTGAGAAATTCGGTTGGTCGGATGTTCAAGTTTTGGCAACTTATCGTGGTTCAGAATTGAACCAAATTGTGACAGAGCACCCATGGGATACAGCAGTAGATGAACTCGTTATCCTTGGTGACCACGTTACAACAGATTCTGGTACTGGTATCGTCCATACAGCCCCTGGTTTTGGTGAGGACGACTACAATGTTGGTGTGGCTAATGGTCTTGAAGTTGCTGTGACAGTTAACGAACGCGGGATCATGATGGCCAATGCAGGTGCAGAGTTCGAAGGTCAATTCTATGACAAGGTTGTGCCAACGGTTATTGAAAAACTTGGTGATTTACTTCTTGCTCAAGAAGAAATCTCTCACTCCTACCCATTTGACTGGCGTACGAAAAAACCAATCATCTGGCGTGCCGTGCCACAATGGTTTGCTTCTGTATCAAAATTCCGCCAAGAAATCTTGGACGAAATTGAAAAAGTCAAGTTCCACTCAGAATGGGGTAAAGTCCGTCTTTACAACATGATTCGTGACCGTGGTGACTGGGTTATCTCTCGTCAACGTGCTTGGGGAGTTCCTCTTCCAATTTTCTACGCAGAAGACGGAACCCCAATCATGACAGCTGAAACCATCGAGCATGTAGCGCAACTCTTTGAAGAACATGGTTCGATCATCTGGTGGGAACGTGATGCTAAAGACCTCTTGCCAGAAGGATTTACCCATCCAGGTTCACCAAATGGCGAGTTCAAGAAAGAAACAGACATCATGGACGTTTGGTTTGACTCAGGTTCATCATGGAACGGTGTCGTGGTTAACCGTCCAGAACTCAAATATCCAGCAGATCTTTATCTTGAAGGTTCAGACCAATACCGAGGTTGGTTCAACTCATCACTCATCACCTCTGTAGCTAACCATGGCGTTGCACCATACAAACAAATCTTGTCTCAAGGTTTCACATTAGATGGTAAAGGTGAGAAGATGTCGAAATCTCTTGGAAATACCATTGCTCCAAGTGATGTTGAAAAACAATTTGGTGCGGAAATCTTGCGTCTCTGGGTAACAAGTGTTGATTCAAGCAACGACGTACGTATCTCTATGGATATCTTGAGTCAAGTTTCTGAAACTTACCGTAAGATCCGTAACACCCTTCGTTTCTTGATTGCTAACACATCTGACTTTAACCCAGCTGAGGATGCAGTCGCTTACGAAGAACTTCGTTCTGTTGATAAGTACATGACGATCCGCTTTAACCAACTTGTTAAGACTATTCGTGACGCTTATGCAAACTTCGAATTCTTGACAATCTATAAAGCACTAGTGAACTTTATCAACGTTGATTTGTCTGCTTTCTATCTTGACTTTGCCAAAGATGTTGTTTACATTGAAGGGGCTAAGTCACTTGAACGCCGTCAAATGCAAACAGTCTTCTATGATATCCTTGTGAAAATTACCAAACTTTTGACACCAATCCTTCCTCACACAGCAGAGGAAATCTGGTCATATCTCGAGTTTGAAACAGAAGACTTTGTTCAATTGTCAGAATTACCTGAAGCTCAAACATTTGCTAATCAAGAGGAAATCTTGGATACATGGTCAGCCTTCATGGACTTCCGTGGACAAGCTCAAAAAGCCTTGGAAGAAGCTCGTAATGAAAAAGTGATTGGTAAATCACTTGAAGCTCACTTGACAGTTTATCCAAATGAAGTGGTGAAAACTCTTCTTGGAGCTGTTGATAGCAATGTAGCCCAACTCTTGATCGTCTCTAAATTGTCAATCGCTGAAGGTACAGCTCCAGAAGGTGCAGTTGACTTTGAAGATGTAGCCTTCACAGTTGAGCGTGCGGCTGGTGAAGTTTGTGATCGTTGCCGTCGTATCGATCCAAGTACAGCAGAACGTAGCTACCATGCAACCATCTGTAATCACTGTGCAAGCATCGTCGAAGAAAACTTTGCGGATGCAGTAACAGAAGGATTTGAAGCTAAATAATCTAACAAAATACAGGAGAAATTCCTGTATTTTTTTAAAAAATAAAAACTTTAATAAAAATATGGTATAATATACCTTATTAAAATAAAAGGAGATATTTATGAAGACAAAAACACTAGCACAAGTAGATGGCTTTATTGGTATTATTGCAGGAGCTATTTTAGCTTTCTTACCAATTTTTATGGTATTTCTTGCAGCCATTTCTGAAGACGAAGATGCTGCAGGGCTAATTTTGGGCATTATTTTCATTGTTTTCTCTTTAGTGAAAATTGCAACCCTCATTCTTGGAATCCTCTCACTTGTCTACTATAAGGATGACAATCGTATTTCACTAGCACCATCGATTCTATTTATCGTCGGATCTGTAGTTGCCTTGATTCCTTTCCTTGGGTGGATTGGTGGAATCGTCCTTGTCATTGGTGGAGCTTTGTACCTAGCAAGCTTGAAACAATTTAGAATTGAAGAATAAATTATTTTTTAGGGAAGAGTCCATGAGCTCTTCTCTTTTTCGTTGATTTTAACTAGCTTTTTTGTGAAAAATTGTGTAAAATAGAATAGATAAACGAGGGCAACCTCGAAAAATAAAAGGAGAATCCAACTAATGGTAAAATTGGTTTTCGCTCGCCACGGTGAGTCTGAATGGAACAAAGCTAACCTTTTCACAGGATGGGCTGACGTAGATCTTTCTGAAAAAGGTACTCAACAAGCTATCGATGCTGGTAAATTGATCAAAGAAGCTGGTATTGAATTTGACCAAGCTTACACTTCAGTATTGAAACGTGCAATCAAAACAACTAACCTTGCACTTGAAGCATCTGACCAACTTTGGGTTCCAGTTGAAAAATCATGGCGCTTGAACGAACGTCACTATGGTGGTTTGACTGGTAAAAACAAAGCTGAAGCTGCTGAACAATTTGGTGATGAGCAAGTTCACATCTGGCGTCGTTCATACGATGTATTGCCTCCAGCAATGGATCGTGATGATGAGCACTCAGCTCATACTGACCGTCGTTACGCTTCACTTGATGACTCAGTAATTCCAGATGCTGAAAACTTGAAAGTGACTTTGGAACGTGCCCTTCCATTCTGGGAAGACAAAATCGCTCCAGCTCTTAAAGATGGTAAAAACGTATTCGTAGGTGCACACGGCAACTCAATTCGTGCCCTTGTAAAACACATCAAACAATTGTCAGACGACGAAATCATGGATGTGGAAATTCCTAACTTCCCACCATTGGTATTCGAATTTGATGAAAAATTGAACGTAGTTTCTGAATACTACCTTGGTAAATAATGTAAAATAGAGTCTAGGATTATTCCTAGGCTTTTTTATTTTAAAAATAGGAAAATGCAGAGTGCAATTTAACTTGTCAAAGACAGGGATTCTTGTTATAATAGATAAGATGGAGGCGCTATGGCACTTAAAAAAGCAAGTTTAGCCTGTGCGGTTTGTGGTTCAAGAAACTACTCAATTAAAATTAGTGGGAATCCAAAACCGACTCGCTTAGAAGTAAATAAATTTTGTAAACATTGTGGTAAATACACAACACATCGAGAAACGAGATAGGAGATAAGAATGGGTTTTATTAAGGATATCTTTACACTTCTTAAAGATACAACTTGGCCAACTCGAAAACAAAGTTGGGTAGATTTCAAATCTATCATGGAATACACTGCCTTCTTTGTTGTCATCATTTATATTTTTGACCAGTTAATCGTTAGCGGATTAATCCGATTCATTAACATTTTTTAAGATAGTATAAATAGGCTGAAAGAAGTTTACCATTAAGAAAGGAAAAAAGATGGATAGTTTTGATAAAGGATGGTTTGTCCTACAAACATATTCTGGTTATGAAAATAAAGTAAAAGAAAATCTCTTGCAACGTGCACAAACATATAATATGTTGGATAATATCCTACGTGTGGAAATTCCAACTCAAACTGTGCAAGTTGAAAAAAATGGGAAGAGAAAAGAAGTTGAAGAAAATCGCTTCCCAGGATATGTCCTTGTAGAAATGGTTATGACCGATGAAGCTTGGTTTGTGGTTCGTAATACACCAAACGTTACGGGATTTGTTGGCTCACACGGAAACAGATCTAAACCAACTCCGCTTTTGGAACAAGAAATCAGAGATATCTTGGTATCAATGGGACAAACGGTTCAAGAATTCGATATCAATGTTGAAGTTGGTCAAACAGTTCGAATCATTGACGGTGCCTTTGCTGATTACACAGGAAAAATTACTGAAATTGATAATAACAAAGTGAAAATGATTATTTCAATGTTTGGTAATGATACAGTAGCAGAAGTAAACTTGAATCAAATTGCTGAATTGTAATATCAGTTACTTATCTACTTGTCTATCTAGAATCCTGTCAACTAATTTTTAAAAAACTAGTTGACAAGATTGTAAAAGTAGGTATAATAGAAAGAGTTGAAAAGCTCACGGTCCGTTGGTCAAGGGGTTAAGACACCGCCTTTTCACGGCGGTAACACGGGTTCGAATCCCG
>NZ_JUUZ01000031.1 GCF_001074155.1 Streptococcus pseudopneumoniae | reverse complement strand
TGTAGACTCAGGAGTCGTAGTTGTAGTAGATGAAGTTGTAGACTCAGGAGTCGTAGTTGTAGTGGATGAAGTCGTAGACTCAGTAGTTGTAGTAGTAGATGTAGTCGTTGTTGAAGTTGTTACGTCACTATTGTAGACTTGTGCATCTGCTGAAGCAGCTTTGTTAACCCAAGTGTTTTCTTTGGTTACAGCTGTTTTGTGTTGATCACTTGTAAGAGAAGCAACATTTGTTACGCTCTTAATTTGATCAGCATGTTGTAGAAGTGTTTGGTATGATAGGGTAATTTCGTCTGTAGATGCAACTTTAAATTGGTCGCTAACCTTAGTCAAATCAAGTTTAAATCCATGTTCTGTCCACTCGATGTATGGTTCTAATGCAAGACCAGACATTGATACTCCGTTAACAACTAGAGTTTTACCATTGACTTTCAAGTCAAATGATGCTGGAAGGTATGTTCCACCTTTGAAGTATTGAGACACATCTTGACCTTTAGCAGATTTAATACGGCTATAGTCAAGTGCAGGAAGGTTAGGCATTTGGTCAGTAAAGACGATGCTTGAAGCAGCTTCTTTCTTGTCAACAGCATTGTTTACTGAGATGTGCCAGAACAAGAAACCATCAGTAGTCTTATCAGTTACTTCTAGGGTATCTCTCCAGTCTGGAATTCCTGTAGGTCCCCAAATTTTTTGAGCATGTTGCAAGTTAGTGTTATCTGTACCACCAGAATTATACTTCTTAATCGGAAGTAGGACTGGTACTGGACCTTGTCCAGAACGTCTGACAATTGCAGATTCTGAACCGATTTTAATGGAGCGTTCTTGGTCTTGACCAGTGGTGTTATCTCCATCCCATTTATACCAGAATGATACGTTTCCTTCAGCCCCTTTATTTCCTCCTTTTACAAAGGTAATAGTCAGAGTCTTACCGTCATCTGATACTTTTCCTGTTGCAATTTCTTCGCCACTAGCGTTTTTCATTGAGCTAAAAGCGGAAGAAGCAAACTTAACGTCCTCTGGCATAGAAATTGTGAATGTATCACCGACTTCTACGCCACCGTCAATTTCCCAGTGATATGAAATCTTTTCGCCTTCAGTTGTCACTTGAGAAATTTTCACTTGGCTGGTTAATTCTTTTGCTTGCGTTCTATATGCACCGATAGAAATTAGAAGTGCAAGAGCCGCAAATGCAGAAAAAACAGCAAAAAATAGCTTTTTCATTGATCCTCCTTTTTATAGTTTTTATAGTTGATATACCAAACAAGACAATTTTAGCACTAACATATTAAGCGGTCAAATAATACGACTTAACAATTTTTATAAAATATCTATAGAGTTATGTGAGATGAAAATATTGTAAAAATCATTTCAATCCTTCTTTCTATTTAAAAATATGATAAAATAGGTTTGTTTGAACTAGAGCATTTGCTCATAAATTTAGAATAGGAGAATATGATGCAAGCAGTAGAACATTATATCGAAAAATTTGTTCCTGAACATTATGATTTATTTTTAGGCTTGAGTCGTGAGACCAAGACGTTTTCAGGAAAAGTAACCATTACCGGTCAAGCTAAAATTGACCGTATTTCCCTTCACCAAAAAGATTTGGAAATTGCTTCAGTTGAAGTAGCAGGTCAAGCTCGTCCATTTACAGTTGATAACGAAAACGAAGCTCTTCATATCGAACTTGCAGAAGCAGGTTTGGTTGAATTGGTTATTGCTTTTTCAGGTAAAATCACAGACAACATGACAGGAATCTATCCATCATACTACACAGTTGATGGTGTTAAGAAGGAAGTCTTGTCGACTCAGTTTGAAAGCCACTTTGCCCGCGAAGCCTTCCCATGTGTGGATGAACCAGAAGCGAAAGCAACCTTTGATCTAGCTCTTCGTTTTGACCAAGCAGAAGGCGAACTTGCCTTGTCAAACATGCCTGAGATTGACGTTGAAAACCGCAAAGAAACTGGCATCTGGAAGTTTGAAACTACACCTCGTATGTCTTCTTACTTACTAGCTTTCGTAGCTGGTGATTTGCAAGGAGTAACTGCTACAACTAAAAATGGTACGCTGGTAGGTGTCTACTCAACCAAAGCCCATCCACTTTCAAACCTTGATTTCTCACTAGACATCGCTGTTCGTTCTATCGAATTTTACGAAGACTACTACGGAGTCAAGTATCCAATCCCTCAATCTCTTCATATCGCCCTTCCTGACTTCTCAGCTGGTGCTATGGAAAACTGGGGTCTCGTAACCTACCGTGAAGTCTACTTGGTTGTGGATGAGAACTCTACCTTTGCCAGCCGTCAACAAGTAGCCCTCGTCATTGCCCACGAGCTTGCTCACCAATGGTTCGGTAACCTTGTAACTATGAAATGGTGGGATGACCTCTGGCTCAACGAAAGCTTCGCCAACATGATGGAATACGTCTGTGTGGATGCCATTGAGCCAAGCTGGAATATCTTTGAAGATTTCCAAACAAGTGGAGTGCCAGCCGCACTTAAACGTGATGCAACTGATGGTGTTCAGTCTGTTCACGTCGAAGTCAAACACCCAGATGAAATCAATACACTCTTTGACTCTGCAATCGTTTATGCTAAAGGAAGCCGTCTCATGCACATGCTTCGTCGTTGGCTAGGAGATGCTGATTTTGCTAAAGGCTTGCACGCTTACTTTGAAAAACACCAATACGGAAACACTATTGGTCGTGACCTTTGGAATGCCCTTGGGCAAGCATCAGGCCGTGATGTAGCAGCATTTATGGATTCTTGGTTGGAGCAACCTGGTTATCCAGTTTTGACTGCTACAGTTGAAAATGATGTTTTGAAGATCTCACAAAAACAATTCTTCATCGGTGAGCATGAAGACAAGAACCGTCTTTGGGTAGTACCCCTTAACAGTAACTGGAAAGGTTTGCCAGATACACTCGAAACTGAAAGCATCGAAATTCCAGGTTATGCAGCTCTTCTTGCTGAAAACAAAACAGCTCTTCGTCTCAACACTGAAAATACTGCCCACTACATTACTGACTATCAAGGTGAATTACTGGATGCTATCCTTTCAGAATTAGTTGAACTTGATAACACAAGTAAGCTTCAAATCGTCCAAGAACGTCGTTTGCTTGCTGAAGCAGGACATGTATCATATGCAGACTTGTTGCCAGTACTTGATAAACTTGCTAAGGAAGAGTCTTACCTGGTTGTTGCTGCAGTTTCTCAAGTTATTTCTGCCCTTGAGCGCTTTATCGATGAAGGGACAGAAGTTGAGAAAGCCTTTAACACTCTGGTTGCTAAATTGGCTTGTCACAACTATGAGCGACTTGGTTTTGAAGCGAAAGACGGAGAATCAGATGAGGATGAGTTGGTTCGTCAATTGACCATTTCTATGATGATTCGCTCAAATGATGAAGAAGCTAGTCAGGTAGCAAGTCAAATCTTTGCAGCCCATAAAGACAATCTTGCAGGACTTCCAGCAGCCATTCGTTCTCAAGTCCTTATCAATGAGATCAAACACAATGAGACTAAGGACTTGGTGGCGACTTACCTAGACCTATACACTCATGCAACAGATGCAGTTTTCAAACGTCAATTAGCAGCTGCGCTTGCATACAGTACAGATGCAGAAAACATCCAAACTCTTCTTGCAACTTGGAAGGACAAATTTGTCGTGAAACCACAAGACCTTTCAGCATGGTATCTCCAATTCCTTGGACACCAAGCTACCCAAGAAACTGTTTGGGATTGGGCGCGTGAAAACTGGGCTTGGATTAAGGCAGCTCTTGGAGGAGATATGAGCTTTGATAGCTTTGTTATCCTTCCTGCCCATGTATTCAAGACAGAGCAACGCTTGGCGGAATACAAGGAATTCTTTGAGCCACAACTTTCTGACCTTGCCCTTAGCCGTAACATCGGTATGGGAATCAAGGAAATCGCAGCACGCGTTGAATTGATTAAGCGTGAAAAAGCAGCGGTTGAAGCAGTTGTTGCACAATATGGCAAGGCTTAAAAACTTTTTGACTAATTAGTATATAAAAACTCAACTTTCTCATAGAAAAACAAGGAAAGTTGAGTTTTTTTTAAGATATTTTTGCTATAATGGTTATAATAAGGAGGAATTTTTGATGATCAAAATTCTATTAGTGGAAGATGACCTAGGTCTGTCAAATTCAGTCTTTGATTTTTTGGATGATTTTGCGGATGTCATGCAGGTTTTTGATGGAGAAGAAGGTCTTTATGAGGCTGAAAGTGGTGTCTATGACTTGATTCTATTGGACTTGATGTTACCAGAAAAAAATGGTTTCCAAGTCTTAAAAGAACTACGTGAAAAAGGTGTCTCGACTCCTGTTCTCATCATGACAGCCAAGGAAAGTCTCGATGACAAAGGTCATGGATTTGAGCTTGGGGCAGATGATTATCTAACAAAACCATTCTACCTAGAAGAACTCAAGATGCGTATCCAGGCTCTGCTCAAACGTTCTGGTAAGTTCAACGAAAATATTCTTTCTTATGGTGATTTGACTGTCAATTTATCTACAAATGAGGTTAAAGTCAATGATACTGTTGTGGAACTATTGGGTAAAGAATTTGAGCTTCTGGTTTATTTCCTCCAAAATCAAAATGTTATCTTACCAAAAACACAAATTTTTGACCGTTTATGGGGATTTGACAGTGACACAACCATTTCCGTTGTAGAAGTTTATGTATCAAAAGTTCGTAAGAAATTGAAAGGTTCAGCCTTTGCTGAAAATCTCCAAACTTTGCGTAGTGTTGGGTATATTTTAAAACATGTTTAAGAAATTAAAAAAGAATTGGTACGCAGAAGATTTTAGCTACTTTATCCGTAATTTTGGTGTTTTCACCCTAATTTTCTCTGCCATGACCTTGATTATCTTGCAGGTTATGCACTCCAGTCTCTACACATCAGTGGATGAGAAACTGCTATCTCTCAGCAACAATCCTCAGGACATTATTCAATTGGCCGTCAATCGTGCAACTGAAGACGTTAAGGATTTAGATAGTGGCAATGTCGCTCCAGCATCTGATAAAAAACCAAATGTGAGTTCCAATACTGAAGTGATTTTGCTAGATTCAAATTTGAATCAATTAGTGACTGGCAATCGCTTTTTAGGATTAGACAGAATAACTTTCAATAAAAAGGATTTAAATCATATCCGCCAACTTCATGTTGTCAATAGCTACGGTCAGGATGAGATTTATCGCGTTGTACTGACAGAAATAAAAATTGATTCTGTTTCGACTAATATTAAGTATGCTGCTATCCTGATTAACACAAGCCAACTAGAGCAAATTAGTCAAAACCACGAGCAGTTAATCGTGGTGGTGATGGCAAGTTTTTGGATTCTATCTATCTTAGCCAGTCTCTATCTTGCACGTGTCAGTGTTAAACCCTTACTTGAAAGTATGCAAAAGCAGAAAAGCTTTGTGGAAAATGCCAGTCATGAATTACGTACTCCCTTAGCAGTTCTTCAGAACCGTCTGGAAACTCTTTTTAGAAAACCAGAGGCGACTATTATGGAGTCAAGTGAGAGTATCGCTTCTAGTTTGGAAGAAGTTCGAAATATGAAGTTTCTAACGACTAACCTTCTCAATCTAGCGCGTAGGGATGATGGAATCAAGCCAGAGTTTGGCGAAGTAGAACCTGACTTCTTTAATACAACCTTTACTAACTATGAGATGATTTCATCCGAGAATAATCGTGTCTTTCGTTTCCAAAATCGTGTTCATCGCACCATTATCACAGATAAACTCCTTCTCAAGCAATTGATGACCATTCTGTTTGACAATGCGGTCAAGTATACAGAAGAAGAAGGAGATATATATTTTGAGATTTCAACGAAAGAACGAAGCCTCTATCTAACGGTAGCTGATAATGGAATCGGTATTTCTGCAGCCGATAAAAAGAAAATTTTTGATCGTTTTTATCGCGTGGATAAGGCACGTACACGGCAAAAGGGTGGTTTCGGTTTAGGCTTATCTTTAGCTAAGCAGATCGTCGATGCCTTAAAAGGCTCTATCAGTGTGAAAGATAACAAACCTAACGGAACAATTTTTGAAGTCAAGATAGCTATCACAACACCATCAAAACGAAAGAATAAATAAAAAAACCTTCGATTCATCGAAGGTTTTTATTTGAATTTTTTCTTGATAAAAGTGCGCTGAAATTGTAAAGCTACAAGACTGAGGCCGATAGCCAAAGCAAATGATAAAACAGTGTTCAATTTAAGCGATAAGAACATAAAGCTAAAGATAGCTAAAAAGACACAGAAGCAAGCAATGTTAACAAAAAATAGGACTTCCTTTACACTAGCAACAGAAGTATTTTCTGGAACATAATCTTGAAACTGAGCAATTTTTATACTTTCTTGTTCTAACTCATACGGGTGTAGTTTTCTTGCGGGCATATTTCTCTCCTTAACAGTACATTACTATTTTATCATTTTTTAAAGAGAGAATTATTACAGGATTGTTACAAATTGCATAAAATCTGTTATCAAGGCCAATTTCGGTTTTCTTGACATGCTGATGGGAAAGTGATAGGATGAGTAAACCGTTTAAAATTTATCATTTTTTTAACTTATATGAGGAAAAATTTGATGCATGAAACGAATAAAAATCATACACAGATGCAAATAAATTCAATTTTGAAGTAAGGACAGGATTCTTTTAAATTGATTCTAGTTGTTCATGACGAGATAGTTTTCTATCTTTAGTGATATGGTAAAGAGGAGATTTGTTCCCTCGACAACAGAATACTTAAAGGAGATTGGCATGTATCTTGCTATCAAAGAAATGTTACAGAATAAACTGCGTTACAGTTTAATTCTAACAACCATTTTTCTTATTGCTTTTATGGTCTTTTTTATGACCAGTTTGGCTCTCGGACTTGTTCGAAATAACAGGGCTGCTATTGATAATTGGCAAGCAACAGGAGTTGTGCTATCCGATTATGCAAATGATAATTTGACTGCATCCTTTATACCAGAAAAAGACTACAAAGATAAAGTGTCTACGGATGCTGTTCCCCTAAGCTACATGTTTGCGGTGACAAACCTTGTTAATAGTAGTGACAAGATGAATGTCTCTATTTTTGGTCAAGAGTGGGACAGTTTTATCTCGCCAACCTTGATTGAAGGACGTTACCCGGAAAATGACCAAGAAGTGGTAGTGGATCAGTCTT
This sequence comes from Streptococcus pseudopneumoniae, assembly GCF_001074155.1. Taxonomy (GTDB): domain Bacteria; phylum Bacillota; class Bacilli; order Lactobacillales; family Streptococcaceae; genus Streptococcus; species Streptococcus pseudopneumoniae_A. The sequence goes on along the minus strand of NZ_JUUZ01000031.1, from coordinate 76,528 downwards.
TTGAGAATTACGGCATCAAACTCGGGGACGCTATTCAACTCAACGGAAGTGAGACAAGTTTTAAGATTGTAGGTTTGACCAAAGGAAATAAATTTTTCACGGAACCTGTTGTCTTTACAAGTTTAACAACGTATTGGAATTTACAAGGAACAACAAAAGCCAATCGTCCGATCTCTGCATTGGTATTGCAAAATGATGTAGAAGTGACTGGCGATGGTTTGAAGCAGATTTCTATTCAAAAAATGATTTCGAAAATTCCTGGCTATACCCCTCAGGTCAATGTATTCTCAGGAATGATTCTAGCTATGATTGTCATTACAGGTCTGATTGTAGGAATTTTTATCTACATCATTACTATTCAAAAATTAGGCCTCTATGGAATTATGCGAGCGCAAGGGATTCAGATAAAATCCATCGTATGGTCCCTTTTCTGTCAAATCTTTCTCTTATCTGGTTTGGGTATAGGCTTGGCTCTATTAGCCATTTGGGCTGTCATTTTAGTCTTACCTGCAACCTTCTTTTTCTACCCTAGTTGGTTGGCATACTTTGTGTTAAGCCTGGTCATTTGCTTGATGGCACTACTAGGTGGCGTCATTTCGCTTCCGCGTCTACTTAAAGTAGATCCAATTACAGCGATTGCAGAATGATAAGGAGGATGATATGACGACATTAATTAAGATGATTCAAGTGACAAAAACTTATGGCGAAGGCAATATGAAAGTTACAGCTCTCCATGAGACCAATTTTCAGCTAAACGCTGGGGAGTTTGTAGCGATTGTTGGTCCTTCTGGATCAGGTAAAACAACCTTTTTAACGACTCTAGGCCAACTTCAGGAGGCTTCAAGTGGAAAGATTCTGGTGAAGGGAAAAGAGACTGGTCATTTATCTGAAAAAGAAAAAACGGATTTGCGCTTCAGAGAATTTGGTTTTATCCTCCAGGCTTCAAATCTGATTCCCTTTTTAACGGTTAAGGAGCAATTAGATTTAATTGACCGTTTGGATAAAAAGAAATCAGAAAAAAGTGATAGACAAGAGTTATTTAGTTTGTTGGACTTGGAAAAGGTTCAAAATCACTATCCCAAAGCTCTCTCTGGTGGTGAACGCCAACGAGCTGCAATTGCTAGAGCCCTTTATAATAATCCTAGTATTGTGCTTGCAGACGAACCGACTGCTAGCTTGGATACACAACGTGCTTATCAAGTGACGGATATGCTGGCTTCAATTGCCCATGAGCAAGGTAGGGGTGTTATCATGATTACACATGATACTCGCTTACTAGATAAGGTTGACCGTATTTATGTGATGAATGACGGACGACTTGTTGAAAAGACACAAGCATAAATCTAAAAAGTGAACTGTTATTGATACGGTTCACTTTTTTTTAAAAATTTGGACTAACAAGACCCACTTTTCTATATAGCTGATTTTTTGGAAATGTGGTATAATTTTCTCTATGGAAAAGATTATCATTACAGCAACTGCTGAAAGTATTGAACAAGTGAAACAGCTACTTGAAGCTGGTGTCGACCGCATTTATGTTGGCGAGAAAGATTTTGGTCTTCGTTTGCCTACTACCTTTAGTCATGAAGAATTGCGTGAAATCGCAAAAATTGTTCATGATGCCGGTAAGGAATTAATCGTTGCGGTCAATGCTCTTATGCACCAAGACATGATGGACCGTATCAAGCCCTTCTTGGACTTTTTAGAAGAAATCAAAACGGACTATATCACAGTTGGAGACGCAGGTGTCTTTTATGTGGTTAACCGTGATGGCTATTCTTTTAAAACCATCTACGATGCCTCAACCATGGTCACAAGCAGTCGTCAGATTAACTTCTGGGGACAAAAAGCAGGAGCGTCAGAAGCAGTTTTGGCGCGTGAAATCCCATCTGCAGAACTCTTCAAGATGCCTGAAATTTTAGAAATTCCTGCTGAGGTCTTGGTATACGGTGCTAGTGTCATCCACCATTCGAAGCGTCCACTCTTGCAAAACTACTATAATTTCACACAGATTGATGATGAAAAATCTCGTCAACGTGACTTGTTCTTGGCTGAGCCAAGTGACCCAGAGAGCCATTATTCTATTTTTGAAGACAATCATGGGACTCATATCTTTGCTAATAATGATCTTGATTTGATGACCAAATTGACAGAACTAGTAGAGCATGGATTCACTCATTGGAAACTTGAGGGTCTTTATACACCTGGCCAAAACTTTGTAGAAATCGCAAAACTCTTTATTCAAGCGCGCAATTTAATTCAAGAAGGTAACTTTACTCATGACCAGGCCTTCTTGCTCGATGAAGAAGTTCGCAAGCTCCATCCTAAAAATCGTTTCTTGGATACTGGATTTTACGACTATGACCCTGATATGGTTAAGTAAACATCACAAAACCCGACATAAATTGTTCGGGTTTTTCTAGTGTAAGGATGAATTTGAAGCGTATTCATGATATAATAGAAGTAGCTCTATTTGGAGGTGTATAAGTGGAAAATCTGAAAAAAATGGCAGGGATTAAAGCTGCCGAGTTCGTCAAAGATGGTATGGTTGTCGGGCTTGGAACAGGCTCAACTGCCTACTATTTCGTAGAAGAAATAGGTCGTCGTATCAAGGAAGAGGGCTTACAGATTACAGCTGTAACGACTTCTAGTGTAACCAGCAAGCAGGCAGAAGGACTCAATATTCCTCTTAAGTCTATTGATCAAGTGGACTTTGTAGACCTGACAGTTGATGGTGCAGATGAAGTAGACAGTCAGTTTAACGGCATCAAAGGCGGTGGTGGGGCCCTTCTCATGGAAAAGGTTGTCGCAACTCCATCTAAAGAATATATCTGGGTAGTTGATGAAAGTAAGCTAGTAGAGAAACTCGGTGACTTTAAATTACCAGTAGAGGTTGTTCAATATGGTGCCGAACAGGTCTTCCGTCGATTTGAGCGAGCTGGCTATAATCCGAGCTTCCGCGAAAAGGATGGTCAACGTTTTGTGACGGATATGCAAAACTTTATCATCGATTTGGCCTTGGAAGTGATTGAAGACCCAATTGCTCTGGGACAAGAATTGGATCATGTCGTTGGTGTCGTCGAGCATGGGTTGTTTAACCAAATGGTGGATAAGGTCATCGTTGCTGGACAAGAGGGCGTTCAGATTTTAACTTCAACAAAAGCAAAATAATCAAAATAAAAAGGAGACACACTATGCCAAAATTTAATCGTATTCACTTGGTAGTATTAGATTCTGTAGGAATCGGTGCAGCACCAGATGCTCATAACTTTGTCAACGCTGGTGTTCCTGATGGTGCATCAGACACGCTTGGGCACATTTCAAAATCAGTAGGTTTGAATGTACCAAATATGGCAAAACTTGGTCTTGGGAACATCCCTCGCGAAACACCATTGAAGACAGTTCCAGCTGAGAGCAATCCAACAGGTTATGCGACTAAGCTTGAAGAGGTATCTCTAGGTAAAGATACCATGACTGGTCACTGGGAAATCATGGGGCTCAATATCACTGAACCGTTCGATACTTTCTGGAATGGATTCCCAGAGGAAATCCTTACTAAAATCGAAGAATTTTCAGGACGTAAGGTTATTCGTGAAGCCAACAAACCATACTCAGGAACAGCTGTCATCGATGACTTTGGACCACGCCAAATGGAAACTGGCGAGTTGATTATCTATACATCAGCTGACCCAGTTCTTCAAATCGCAGCTCACGAAGATATCATTCCTTTGGATGAACTCTACCGTATCTGTGAATACGCTCGTTCAATTACCCTTGAGCGCCCAGCTCTTCTAGGACGTATCATTGCTCGTCCTTATGTTGGTGAGCCTGGAAACTTCACTCGTACGGCTAACCGTCGTGACTTGGCTGTATCTCCATTTGCCCCAACTGTTTTGGACAAATTGAACGAAGCTGGTATCGATACATATGCAGTTGGTAAGATTAACGATATCTTCAACGGTGCAGGTATCAACCACGATATGGGCCACAACAAATCAAACAGCCACGGTATTGACAACTTGATCAAGGCTATGAAATCAGAAGACTTCAAACATGGCTTCTCATTTACAAACTTAGTAGACTTCGATGCCCTTTATGGACACCGTCGTGATCCACACGGCTATCGTGATTGTTTGCATGAGTTTGATGAGCGCTTGCCAGAAATTATGGCAGCAATGAGAGAAGACGATCTTCTTTTGATTACTGCTGACCACGGAAATGATCCAACCTATGCTGGTACTGACCATACTCGTGAATATATTCCACTTTTGGCATACAGTCCATCCTTTAAAGGCAATGGATTAATTCCAGTTGGACACTTCGCTGACATCTCAGCAACAATTGCGGATAACTTTGGCGTTGAAACTGCCATGATTGGTGAAAGTTTCTTAGATAAATTAGTTTAAGATGATTCGTTACGCTCTACTTGTTAGAGGCATTAATGTCGGTGGAAAGAACAAGGTAGTCATGGCTCAGTTGCGTCAAGAATTGACGGAGTTGGGATTAGAGAGTGTTGAAAACTACATCAATAGTGGCAATATTTTCTTTGACACAAATATGGCTAGGATTCAGTTAGTTGAGGATTTAAAGGGATTCTTTGAAAGACATTATCCATTTATTCAGAGTTTTTCCTTGTTAAGTCTTGAAGACTATGAAGAGGAGCTCAGAAATCTTCCCGATTGGTGGAACCATGAGATGGCTCGAAAGGATGTACTCTTTTACACTGAGGGCTTGGATAGGAAATTCGTAGAAGAGAAGTTCCTCGCTTTGAAGCTAGGAGAAGAAGTGCTCCATTTTGGGAAACTAGGAATCTTTTGGGGCAAATTGTCAGAAGAGACTTATGCTAAAACAGCCTATCACAAACAACTACTGAAGATGCCTTTCTATGGCAATATTACCATTCGTAACGCTAATACCTTTGACAAAATTGGTCATTTTTTAAAACAATAAGAAGGAGATAGATAATGACATTATTAGCAAAAATCAATGAAACAGCTGCTTTCTTGAAAGAAAAGGGAGTTGAAGCCCCAGAGTTCGGCTTGATTCTTGGATCAGGACTTGGAGAATTAGCTGAAGAAATCGAAAATCCAGTCGTAGTAGACTACGCTGACATTCCAAACTGGGGTCGTTCGACGGTTGTCGGCCATGCTGGTAAATTGGTTTATGGTGATCTTGCTGGACGTAAAGTTTTGGCCCTTCAAGGACGTTTCCACTTCTACGAAGGAAACCCACTAGAAGTGGTGACTTTCCCAGTTCGTGTCATGAAAGTGTTGGGATGTGAAGGGGTGCTTGTCACCAACGCTGCTGGTGGTATCGGCTTCGGTCCTGGTACCTTGATGGCTATCACTGACCACATCAACATGACTGGTCAAAACCCATTGATCGGTGAAAACTTGGATGACTTTGGTCCACGTTTCCCTGATATGTCGAAAGCTTATACACCTGAATACCGCGGGACTGCTCATAAAGTTGCTGACAAATTGGGCATCAAGTTGGATGATGGTGTTTATATCGGTGTAACTGGTCCAACTTATGAAACACCAGCTGAAATCCGTGCCTATAAGACTCTTGGTGCAGATGCTGTCGGTATGTCAACTGTTCCTGAAGTTATTGTGGCAGCCCACTCAGGCTTGAAAGTTCTTGGTATTTCATGTATTACCAACTTTGCGGCTGGTTTCCAAGAAGAGCTCAACCACGAAGAAGTTGTGGAAGTGACAGAACGCGTCAAAGGCGACTTCAAAGGATTGCTGAAAGCGATTCTTGCTGAATTGTAATCATGTTACAAGAGTTGAGGAGTAGTCTTCAGAAAATCCCATATAACCTCAAATTAGTTCTAGCGGTCATCATGCTAGGGCTAGTTTCAGGCATATTCGGAATTCTGCTCCATTATCTTTTAGAGCTGGTTGAAGGGATTGCTTTTGGTCAGATAGAGCATACCACTGGATTCTTGACAGATGGTGTTGCCTCATCACGAATAGGCTTCAGTTTAATCATCGTGGGCGTTAGTTCTGCCTTGGTCTGGTATTTCTTGCAAAGAAAAGCAAAGATCTTTTCCATCAAAGCGCAGATGAAAGATGAAACATCACAATACAAACTTCATTTTTTAAAACAGCTAGTTCATTCAATTTGGCAGATTGTTGCAGTTGGAGGAGGAGCGCCTATGGGTAAGGAAGCTGCGCCGCGAGAGATTGGAGCTTTATTTGCAAGACCTATTGCCAATATTTTTTCTCTCTCCGTGAAGGACCAATCTTTTCTCATTGCCTGTGGAGCTGGTGCGGGTTTAGCGGCTGTCTATCAGGTTCCATTAACGAGTGTGTTTTTCGTTTTTGAAACCTTGGGAATTGATTTATCTGTCAAACGTTTTTTCTTGGTCGGTCTGACTACATATGTATCAGCCTTTACAGCAGGATTTGTTGTTTCAGATCATGCTCTCTACCAGATTCCAGCCATGACTTGGCCACTAGGTGATATGTGTTTTGTTCCCCTATTAGTTCTTTTCCTGACTCCACTCGCTTGGCTTTTTAGTCGCTTCAACAAACAAGTTTCTTTAAAGAGAATAAAGGACAAACGGATACTCTATACTCTGCCTGTAACATTTCTTTTCCTTGTTGGATTGGCTAGCCATTTGCCTCATCTACTTGGTAATGGACGTATGATGGCTCAGGAGATTTTAAACGGCAGTAATGCCAAGATGGTAATCCTCTTATTTGTCTTGAAAGCCTTGGTCGTTTTAGTCACCCTTTGGGCAGGTGCCTATGGCGGTACCTTGACCCCATCTTTTGCCTTGGGGATAGCAGGAGCTGCACTCCTGACTATGATTCTCGGAGGTGGCAACCAACCAGCAGTCTTGCTATTAGGTTCGGTTTGCTTTTTAGCTGTGACCTTGAAGGCACCCCTGTCTGCAACTGGATTGGTAATGGGGTTCACTGGTCAATCATTAGAGGCTATACCTTTTCTTTTGGTAACTGCTTACTTGGCATTTGGTTTTGCTAAAATGCTGGACCGAATCCCTTGGGAGAAATACTTACGACCAAAGACAAGGACAAAAAAAACTTAATAAGAATACTCTAGTTTTTCTAATTCAAAATATATTTTTGACTTATAATCAATATCATTTAATAAAGAAAGGATGAGCATGTGTTCAGATTTGAACACAAGCGGAAAACTTTTCTAATTACTCAATAAAAAAAGAAAGGATGGGTTTACCGTATTAGCTGAACTGAATACTGTTTACTCTCCTCTAAATCATAAAAATTAAGAAAGAAAGGAATTGAACCCACCCTAAAAGCAGTGGGAAAAAGATAGTTGGTCTAGCGAGCATCGCTCACTGCGCCCAACTCCTATTTTCCCTTCGCTTTTTGACGGGTTTGGTATCTTATATTATGTCTATCCATATTGCTGCTAAGCAAGGTGAAATTGCTGATAAAATTCTTCTTCCTGGAGATCCTCTTCGTGCGAAATTTATCGCTGAGAATTTTCTTGAAGATGCTGTTTGCTTTAACGAAGTCCGTAACATGTTTGGTTACACAGGTACTTACAAAGGTCACCGTGTATCTGTTATGGGAACAGGAATGGGGATGCCATCCATCTCTATTTATGCGCGCGAGTTGATTGTCGACTACGGAGTAAAGAAATTGATCCGTGTGGGAACGGCTGGATCTTTGAATGAGGATGTTCATGTCCGTGAATTGGTCTTAGCGCAAGCTGCCGCAACCAACTCAAACATCATCCGCAACGATTGGCCTCAATACGATTTCCCACAAATTGCAAGTTTTGACTTGCTAGATAAGGCTTACCACATTGCCAAAGGCCTTGGTATGACTACTCACGTTGGAAATGTCTTGTCATCAGACGTTTTCTATTCAAACTATGGTGAAAAGAATATCGAGCTTGGTAAATGGGGTGTGAAGGCTGTCGAAATGGAAGCAGCAGCTCTTTACTATCTTGCTGCTCAACACCATGTCGATGCTTTAGCTATTATGACGATTTCTGATAGCTTGGTTAATCCAGAAGAGGACACTACAGCAGAAGAACGTCAAAACACCTTCACTGATATGATGAAGGTTGGTCTAGAGACTTTAATTGCAGAATAAAAGAGAACACAAAAAAGGAAGATTTTCTGGATGAAAATCTTCCTTTTTTAGTCATTCAGTCCATACTGACCTTAATGGAATGTTACTCTATCGTCTATTTTTTAAGAGATTGTAAGAAACAATCAATCTCTGCTTGAGAATGGAGAATATGGATCTTTTCAGGGTAGGTATCACTTAATTTTTGGTATCTTACCTTAGCATTTTTTGTTCGTCCATCCCAAAGAATCCAGCGGATAAACTCCCAGTCAAAACGTTCAGGACAACCGTCTGCCATACTTTCTCTAACTTTTCCTCTGTATCTTAGATAGCGTTTAAAGGCTCTTGCTAAACAATTCCATGCTGAGAAGTTTAAAAAGATAATCTGATCAGCTTGCTCCATTCTTTCCTCGTAGCTACACCATGTATAGTTGCCGTCGATAACCCAATCCTCATGTTTAGATAGGAAAGTCTTCATTTCCTTTAACATCCAATCGCGATCGCTATCTTGCCACCCAGGCTGAAATTGAAGAGTGTCCATATGAAGTTTGGGTATGGAGTAGTGGCGAGATAGGTTTTCTGCTAGAGTAGATTTACCTGATCCTGAATATCCTATAATAGCAATTTTCATGATAACCTCCAGAAAAATGTGTACAAAAAAAGCTCCGAAGAGCTCATTTTGTATCCAGTTAAAGATTAACCTAGTTTAGCTGCAAGACGTGCTTTATCACGGTTAGCTTTATTCTTGTGGATCAAACCTTTAGTTTCTGCTTTATCGATGGCTGAGCTAGCAGCACGGTAAAGTTCTTCAGATGGGTTTGCTTCAAAAGCTTTGATAGCAGTACGCATAGCTGATTTTTGAGCTGAGTTCTTTTCGTTTTGTTTAACGTTCAATTCAGCGCGTTTGATAGCTGATTTAATGTTTGCCAATGTTCTTACCTCCATATTTACTAACTATACCATTATATCTGAAAACTATTATTTTGACAAGGGGAAATCACTTTTTTAAATAAATTTCATCAATTTCATGATTTTTAGATTTATGAAGAATGACTTCAGCCCGATTTCTTGTCGGTTCGATGTAGTTTTGTAGATTGGTCAAATTAATACTTGTCCAAACCTGATGGGCAAAATCTTTGACTTCACTAATTGGTTGCTGGGTGAAACGATAGTAATAGTTGTTTGGATCATCTTGTGCAAAGCTAAGAAGTTTCAAGAAACGGTCCAAATACCAACTCTCGATATCCTCAACTGCAGCGTCTACATAGATTGAAAAATCAAAGAAGTCTGTAATATAAAGACGGCTGTTATGTGGTGTTTGAAAGACGTTGATACCTTCTACGATGACAAAATCCGCTGCTTGGACTCTTTGTGTTTTATCAGGTACGATATCGTAGATTTCGTGAGAATAAACGGGGATATCTACATCCTGACCGTTTTTAAGTTGATCAAGGAAATCGAGCAAGCTTTCCATATCATAACTCTCAGGGAAACCTTTTCGGTTTAGGATGTTTCGCTCATTTAAGATGCTGTTAGGATACAGAAAGCCATCAGTTGTCACTAATTCAACACTTGCTTCTGGAAAAATACGGGAAAGCAAAATTTGTAAGAGTCGGCTAGTAGTTGATTTGCCAACAGCGACACTACCTGAAATTCCGATAATAAATGGCTGATTTTTACTCTCCCTTTGGAGGAAAATCCCTTTTGAAAAGGCTAGGTCTTCTTTGGAGCGTTTGTAGATTTGAATCAGATGAGCAAGCGGCAGGTAAATATCTGTTACATCTTGGAGACTGATCTGGTCATTGAAACTCTTAATAGAATCTAATTCCTCCTCGGTTAAAGGAGGTGTTGTCTTACGATGTAATGATTGCCAAGTTCCTCGGCTGATTTTTTCATAATGTAAAAATTCGTTGGTCATAAAATTTCCTCGTTTGATACCTCAGTATACCATAATTTACAAAGAAAGACATCTGAATCATTTGAGAAAAAGCGCTTTCTTTGTTAGAATAGAGGTAGAATAAACATCAAAAGAGGTGATGTTATGAGACTAGAAATAAGTGATAAAATACTAAAACTGACTAGCTTACTGGTTGTGATTTTGTGGTTGTCTCCAACATTGATTGAGTTTACTGTGAGTTTAGGAAGTCAAACCTATAGTTGGTCTGCCTTTGTCTTGTTATTCTTGCTACCAATTATTGGTTTTATTTACTTGATTCTCGCCATTTTAACAAGAAAATGGTGGCTGATATTGATTGGTCTAGCTTGTCTATTTTCATTTTTTATTAGTATGTTCCTAGGTTATCTCTTCTTAGGGCCTTAGTTGGTATAGACCGTGTAAACGATTTAAAATATCTAAATTTTATGGTAAAATAATCCTATGAGTAAAATGTATTATGCAGAAAACCCAGATGCAGCCCATGATGTTCATGAACTTAGAGTTGAGCTACTTGGGCAAAAAATGACCTTTTTGACAGATGCTGGTGTCTTTAGTAAAAAAATGATTGATTTCGGAAGTCAGCTGTTGTTAAGATGTCTGGATGTCGAAAAAGATGAAAAAATCCTTGATGTTGGTTGTGGCTACGGTCCAATAGGCTTGTCTTTGGTTAAGGCTTATGGTGCCCAAGCGACTATGGTGGATATCAATAACCGTGCCCTGGATTTAGCCCAGCAAAATGCAGTAAAAAACAATGTTCAAGCGACTATCTTCCAGTCCAATATTTATGAGCAGGTAGAAGGTCAATTCGATCATGTCATTTCGAATCCGCCCATTCGTGCAGGTAAGCAGGTCGTTCATGAAATCATCGAGAAAAGTATTGATTATCTTGTTGATGGTGGAGATTTGACCATTGTCATCCAGAAAAAACAAGGAGCTCCTAGTGCCAAAAACAAGATGGAAGAAGTCTTTGGTAATTGTGAGGTCGTGAAGAAAGACAAGGGATATTATATCCTTAGAAGTGTGAAAGAATGAGAGCAGTAGATCTAATCCAGAAAAAAAGAGACGGTCAAGAACTAACCTCAAGTGAAATGCAATGGCTGGTAGAAGGTTATGTAGCTGGAACTATTCCAGATTATCAAATGTCTGCTTTTGCTATGGCTGTTTATTTTAAAGGCATGAACACACGTGAGATTTCCGATTTGACTATGAATATGGTCAAGACAGGTCAGGAATTTGATTTATCTGCTATAGATGGTATCAAGGTCGATAAACACTCCACTGGGGGAGTAGGAGATAAGGTTACCTTGATTTTAGCTCCATTAGTCGCTAGTTTTGATGTTCCAGTTGCTAAGATGAGTGGTAGGGGTCTGGGGCACACAGGTGGAACAATTGATAAATTAGAATCTATCAAAGGTTTTCAAGTCGAACGCAGTCAGGATGAATTTATCAAACAGGTTCAGGATATCGGGGTTTCAGTTATTGGACAGTCTGATCAACTAGTTAAGGCTGATAAACTTCTTTACGCCCTTCGTGATGTGACAGCAACAGTTGATACCATTCCCTTGATTGCTAGTTCTGTCATGAGTAAAAAGATTGCAGCTGGAGCGGATGCTATTTTGCTTGATGTTACTGTCGGTGAAGGTGCCTTTATGAAAACAGTCGACGAGGCGCGTGAACTGGCTCAAACCATGGTGAATCTCGGGAAAGCTGTGGGGCGTAAGACAGTAGCAGTCATTACGGATATGAGTCAACCTTTGGGACGTGCCATTGGGAATCGCTTGGAAATTCTAGAAGCACTAGAAATTCTTCAGGGTAAAGGACGCGAGGATATTAGTCACTTTATCTGTGAGTTAGCCCAGATTATGCTTTCTCTGGCAAATGTTGAAAAAACAGTCGAGGAAGTAAGGCAACATCTTGAAAATGGGCAGGCACTCAAGAAATTTGAAGAGATGGTTCTAGCTCAGGGTGGAAACCTAGAGGACCTCTATCGTCCAGTAAAAGTTGACCATGTAATTGATATTCCTGCTCAAGAGGATGGTATTATCGCAGAACTTCCAGCCATGGAGTTCGGTCTTTTCGCTATGAGATTAGGTGCTGGTCGTGCAGTCAAAACAGATGCTCTTGATTATGAGACAGGAATTGTTTTTGAGAAGAAAGTTGGAGAATCAGTCAAAAAAGGTGAAATTGTCGCAAAAGTATATGCAAATGGCAAAATTTCTCCGGAACTAGTTACAGATTTCCAAAAATATGTTAAAATTAAAATAAGTGATGAAACGCTAAAAATGCGTGAAATCATCGAAATTATCTCCTAATTTAAGGAAAATCCGAAATGAAATTAAATAAATACATTGATCATACGCTTTTAAAGCAAGATGCAACCGAACAACAAATCGATCGTTTGCTATCTGAAGCAAGAGAGTACGATTTTGCCAGTGTTTGTGTGAATCCTTGCTGGGTTTCGCATGTAAAAGCAGGTCTAACAGATACTGATGTCAAGGTTTGTACAGTTGTAGGTTTTCCTCTTGGAGCTACAACTTCAGCTGTCAAAGCCTATGAAACCAAAGAAGCCATCCAAAATGGTGCTGATGAGATTGATATGGTTATCAATGTTGGAGCGCTTAAGTCTGGGAATGCTGACTTGGTCGAATCAGATATTCGAGCAGTTGTTGAGGCTAGCGGTGACAAACTTGTTAAGGTTATTATTGAAGCTTGTTTGTTAACGGATGAAGAAAAAGTTCTGGCTTGCCAACTTGCTCAAAAAGCTGGTGCAGACTTTGTCAAGACTTCTACAGGTTTCTCAACAGGTGGAGCAACTTTGCCAGATGTTCAATTAATGCGTCAGACAGTTGGTCCTGATATGGGGGTCAAAGCAGCTGGTGGAGCTCGTTCTTATGCAGATGCAGTTGCCTTTGTTGAAGCAGGAGCTACTCGTATTGGAACATCTTCTGGTGTTGCAATCTTAAAAGGAGAATTAGCTGATGGCGACTACTGAGTTGATTGAATTAGCGATTGAAACTAGTAAAAAAGCTTACGTTCCCTACTCACATTTTCCGATTGGCGCTGTTTTGGTAGCCAAGGACGGAAGTATCTATACAGGGGTTAACATTGAAAATGCTAGCTACCCCTTGACCAACTGTGGCGAAAGAACAGCAATCTTTAAGGCGATTTCTGAAGGACAACGAGACTTTTCAGAATTGATTGTTTATGGTCAAACTGAGAAACCAATTTCGCCTTGCGGTGCTTGTCGCCAAGTTATGGTCGAATTTTTTAAACCAGATCTAAAGGTGACTCTAGTCGCCAAAGATAAATCGACGGTCGAGATGACGGTCGGGGAATTACTTCCATATTCTTTTACAGACTTGCAATAGTCTGTGTCACTCTCTGAGTGGCAAGGTCCTTGTGACCAATCAATCCATACTTGCAACTTAGTTGCGCATCTTATTTAGGAGGTTCAGTAATGAACAAGAAACAATGGCTAGGCCTTGGTCTAGTTGCAGTAGCAGCATTTGGACTTGCTGCATGTGGTAATCGCTCTTCTCGTAACGCAGCTTCATCTTCTTCTGATGTGAAGACTAAAGCAGCTATCGTTACAGATACTGGTGGTGTTGATGATAAATCATTTAACCAATCAGCTTGGGAAGGTCTTCAAGCTTGGGGTAAAGAACACAACCTTTCAAAAGACAATGGTTACACTTACTTCCAATCAACAAGTGAAGCTGACTACGCTAACAACTTGAACCAAGCAGCTGGAAGCTACAACTTGATTTTCGGTGTTGGTTTTGCCCTTCACAACGCTGTTGAAGAAGCAGCAAAAGAACATTCAGATAAAAACTATGTTTTGATTGACGATGTAATTAAAGATCAAAAGAACGTTGCTAGCGTTACTTTCGCAGACAACGAAGCAGCTTACCTTGCAGGTGTTGCAGCTGCTAAAACTACAAAAACTAAACAAGTTGGTTTTGTAGGTGGTATGGAATCTGAAGTTATTTCTCGTTTCGCAGCTGGTTTTAAAGCTGGTGTTGAGTCAGTTGACCCATCTATCAAGGTACAAGTAGACTATGCTGGATCATTTGGTGATGCGGCTAAAGGTAAAACAATCGCTGCAGCTCAATACGCTGCAGGTGCAGACGTTATCTACCAAGCAGCAGGTGGTACTGGAGCAGGTGTCTTCTCTGAAGCTAAATCATTGAACGAAAGTAAAAATGAAAACGAAAAAGTTTGGGTTATCGGTGTAGACCGTGACCAAGTTGATGAAGGTAAATACACTTCTAAAGACGGTAAAGAAGCTAACTTCGTGCTTGCTTCTACATTGAAACAAGTTGGAACAACAGTTCAAGATATCTCAAACAAGGCTGAAAAAGGTGAATTCCCTGGTGGTCAAGTTATCGTTTACTCATTGAAGGATAAAGGTGTTGACTTGGCAGTGACAAACCTTTCTGAAGAAGGTAAAAAAGCTGTTGAAGATGCAAAAGCTAAAATCCTTGATGGTAGCATCAAAGTTCCTGAAAAATAATTGATGGAAGTCATTTCTTAGGAAGCGGCCAGTGGCCGCTTCTTTAAGAATTGAGACAAATGGTTTTGTCTCAATAGAGCTTGCTAAGTTTCTTTAGCAGGTTTTATTGAAACAAAATATAATTCTGAAAGGAAGAGCACATGGCACACGAAAATGTCATTGAAATGCATGAAATTACCAAAGTTTTTGGTGAATTTGTCGCTAACGACAAGATTAACCTTGAACTTCGTAAAGGTGAAATTCATGCACTTTTAGGAGAAAATGGAGCTGGTAAGTCCACTCTTATGAACATGCTAGCGGGGCTTTTAGAACCAACTAGTGGTGAAATTGTGGTCAACGGTCAAGTTGTAAAACTAGATTCGCCATCAAAAGCAGCTAGCTTAGGGATTGGGATGGTCCACCAACACTTTATGTTGGTAGAAGCTTTCACCGTTGCTGAAAATATCATTTTGGGGAGTGAATTGACCAAAAATGGTGTGCTAGATATTGCTCGTGCAACTCGAGAAATCAATGAGTTGTCTGAACGTTATGGCCTTGCTGTGAATCCTTCTGCCAAAGTTGCAGACATCTCTGTTGGGGCTCAACAACGTGTTGAAATCTTGAAGACACTTTATCGTGGAGCAGATATTCTTATCTTTGACGAACCTACTGCTGTTTTGACGCCATCAGAAATTGATGAATTGATGGCTATTATGAAGAACTTGGTTAAAGAAGGTAAATCAATTATCTTGATTACCCATAAGTTGGATGAGATTCGTGCTGTATCTGACCGTGTTACAGTTATCCGTCGTGGTAAATCTATCGAAACAGTCGAGATTGCTGGTGCGACTAACGCTGACTTAGCTGAGATGATGGTAGGACGTTCTGTTTCCTTTAAAACTGAGAAACAGGAAGCTCAACCAAAAGAAGTTGTTCTGTCTATTAAAGACCTAGTAGTAAACGAAAACCGTGGTGTCCCTGCTGTTAAAAATCTCTCACTCGATGTTCGAGCTGGTGAGATTGTCGGGATTGCTGGGATTGATGGTAATGGACAGTCAGAATTGGTCCAAGCTATCACTGGACTCCGTAAGATTGAGTCTGGTAGTGTGGAGTTGAAAGGCCAGTCTATCGTAGGTTTACACCCTCGTCAAATTACAGAAATGAGTGTAGGACACGTTCCAGAAGACCGCCACCGTGATGGTTTAGTTTTAGAAATGATGATTTCTGAAAATATCGCTCTTCAAACCTACTATAAGGAACCTCTTAGCAAGAAGGGAATCTTAAATTACACCAATATCATCGGGTACGCTAAACAGTTAATGCAAGAATTCGATGTGCGTGCTGCTAGTGAGATTGTTCCAGCATCAGCTCTTTCTGGAGGAAATCAACAAAAAGCAATTATCGCTCGAGAAGTCGATCGAAATCCTGATCTCCTAATCGTCAGCCAACCTACTCGTGGTCTGGATGTCGGTGCTATTGAGTACATTCACAAACGCTTGATTCAAGAACGTGATAATGGTAAAGCTGTCCTTGTAGTCAGCTTTGAACTGGATGAGATTCTAAATATCTCTGATAGAATTGCCGTTATCCACGATGGTAAGATTCAAGGGATTGTAACACCAGAAACAACCAACAAGCAAGAGCTTGGTGTCTTGATGGCTGGTGGTGAATTGGAAAAGGAGAAGAGTGATGTCTAAAAAATTACAACAAATTTCGGTTCCTTTGATTTCTGTTATTTTAGGAATTCTACTCGGAGCCATCGTCATGTGGATTTTTGGCTACGATGCTATCTGGGGTTATGAAGAACTATTCTACACAGCATTTGGTAGTGTTCGTGGAATCGGTGAAATCTTCCGTGCTATGGGACCTTTAATTCTGATTGCCCTCGGATTTGCAGTTGCAAGCCGTGCTGGTTTCTTTAACGTTGGTCTTCCAGGACAAGCTCTCGCAGGTTGGGTTATGAGTGGCTGGTTCGCTCTCTCTTTCCCAGATTTGCCACGACCATTAATGATTCTTGCGACGATTGTAATTGCCTTAGTTGCAGGAGGGGTCGTTGGTGCTATTCCTGGTATCTTAAGAGCCTACCTTGGGACATCTGAAGTTATTGTAACCATCATGATGAACTACATTGTTCTTTATGTGGGCAATGCCTTTATTCATCACTTCCCTAAAGAAATCATGCAAAGTACTGACTCATCCATTCGAGTAAGTGCAAATGCAACTTATCAGACACCATGGCTTGCTGAGTTAACTGGAAACTCTCGTATGAACATTGGGATTTTCTTTGCCATCATAGCAGTAGCGGTTATCTGGTTCTTGCTTAAGAAAACAACTCTTGGTTTTGAAATTCGTGCAGTTGGACTCAATCCAAATGCTTCTGAATATGCAGGTATTTCTGCAAAACGCACCATTATTCTATCAATGATTATTTCTGGTGCCCTTGCAGGACTTGGTGGCGCAGTAGAAGGACTTGGTACCTTCCAAAACGTTTATGTTCAAGGTTCATCATTGGCAATCGGATTTAACGGTATGGCAGTAAGCCTACTTGCTTCAAACTCACCAGTTGGAATTCTATTTGCAGCCTTCCTTTTCAGTGTTCTTCAAGTTGGAGCCCCTGGTATGAATGCTGCACAAGTACCATCTGAGCTTGTAAGTATCGTTACAGCCTCAATTATCTTCTTTGTCAGCGTTCACTACATCATCGAACGCTTTGTCAAACCAAGAAAACAACTTAAAGGAGGTAAATAAGGATGTCGATTACAACAATGTTAACCCTTATGGTTTCTTCGATGTTGATTTATGCAGCACCACTTATTTTCACAAGTATCGGAGGAGTTTTCTCAGAACGTGCTGGAGTTGTTAACGTTGGTCTTGAAGGAATCATGGTCATGGGTGCCTTTTCTGGAGTTGTTTTTAACCTTGAATTTGCTCAAGATTTGGGAGCATTAACTCCTTGGTTAGCTCTTCTAGTTGGTGGATTAGTCGGAGCTATCTTCTCGATCATTCATGCAGTAGCTACAGTTCATTTCCGTGCAGACCATGTTGTCAGTGGTACTGTACTTAACTTGATGGCGCCAGCCTTGGCAGTTTTCTTGGTGAAGGTACTTTATAATAAGGGACAAACGGATAACTTAACACAAACTTTTGGTCGTTTTGACTTCCCGGTATTAGCTAATATCCCTGTTATCGGAGATATCTTCTTCAAGTCAACTAGTCTACTAGGTTACCTAGCAATTGCTTTCTCATTCCTAGCTTGGTTTATCCTCTTTAAGACTCGCTTTGGACTTCGCCTTCGTTCAGTTGGTGAACACCCACAAGCAGCAGATACTTTGGGTATCAATGTCTACAAGATGAGATATCTTGGAGTTGTGATTTCAGGCTTCCTTGGAGGAATCGGTGGAGCTATTTACGCTCAGTCAATCTCCGTCAACTTCTCAGTTACAACTATCGTAGGACCTGGATTTATCGCTCTTGCAGCCATGATCTTTGGTAAATGGAATCCTGTTGGTGCTATGCTTTCAAGTCTTTTCTTTGGGCTATCACAAAGTTTGGCAGTTATCGGTTCTCAGCTTCCTTTCTTGCAAGGAGTTCCAGCCGTTTACTTGCAAATCGCACCATATCTCTTGACCATTGTCGTTCTAGCGGCCTTCTTTGGTAAAGCTGTTGCGCCGAAGGCAGATGGTATCAACTATATCAAGTCTAAATAACATAAAAAAACGTCAGTTTCAACTGACGTTTTATTTTTTTGGTTCTTGGTGCGTTAGGTTAAGTCCCCAAGGAATGAGATTTTCTGTTTTATTTTGGATACGTTTGATATTGTCCTTGTGGCGTACAATTACTAGACTTGCAAGACCAATAATAATCACAGTAAAAAGTAGGTCATAACTAGTTAAAATAAAACCAAAGAGAGGAAACAGAAGGACGCCAATAATCGCAGCAATAGCAGCTGAAATACTAGAGAGGGAAATCATACTTCCCAGATAAAGGATTCCAAAGAAAATGACTGCAAGGTAAAGGCAAAAGAGAGGAGCAAAACCAAAAATAACTCCAGCACTGGTTGCAACAGCCTTACCACCCTTAAATTTGGCAAAGATAGGGAAGGTGTGGCCGATGACTGCTAAAAGCCCAAAGACGATTGGTGAAACTCCCTGCACATGGAAGATTAGTGGAAGTAGAGTGGCCAAAGTACCTTTAAAGAAATCAATTACAAAGGTTGCCATTCCAGCTTTTTTGCCTAAGATTCGGAAGGTATTGGTCGTTCCAGTATTACCAGATCCATGTTCTCTTAGATTGATGTTAAAGAATATTTGTCCAATCCACAAACCTGAAGGAATTGAACCCAATAAATAAGCTAAAATTAATAATACTATTGTCATCATGTTTCTATTATACCATGAATTAGGAGAGAAACGGAACTGAATCTATTTACTAGCTGTGACATCTGATACTTTATCAAAGTTGATAAGTTTATCATGAGTACCATTTTTATTCAAAAATAAAGGATAAAGTTTTAAAAATTCATGAAAATTTCTGAAAAACTTGATTTTATGTTTATTTATGCTATAATAGGAACAATTATTTTTAGGAGGTGGAGTATGTCTTACTTATTTGAGATATTACCTAGTTTATTGAGCGGTGCGACAATGACTTTACAAGTATTTGCACTGGTCTTACTCTTTTCAATTCCTTTAGGTATTTTGGTTGCCTTTTGCTTACAGGTCCATTGGAAACCCCTCCATTACATGATTGATGTTTATATCTGGGTGATGCGTGGTACA
This sequence comes from Streptococcus pseudopneumoniae, assembly GCF_001074155.1. Lineage (GTDB taxonomy): Bacteria > Bacillota > Bacilli > Lactobacillales > Streptococcaceae > Streptococcus > Streptococcus pseudopneumoniae_A. The sequence goes on along the minus strand of NZ_JUUZ01000031.1, from coordinate 57,253 downwards.
CCATTGCTCTTGCAGTTGATTTTTATTTATTATGTTCTTCCAAGTATCGGGATTCGACTTGATCGGGTACCAGCAGCGATTATTGCTTTCACGCTTAATTATGCAGCCTATTTTGCAGAAATATTCCGTGGAGGGATTGCAACGATTCCTCAAGGACAATATGAAGCAGCTAAGGTTTTGAAATTCAAACCTATCGATACCGTCCGCTATATTATCTTGCCTCAGGTCACTAAGATTGTTTTACCAAGTGTATTTAACGAGGTTATGAGTTTGGTTAAAGATACTTCTTTGGTCTATGCACTCGGTATTTCAGATTTAATCCTAGCTAGTCGTACTGCAGCCAATCGTGATGCGAGCTTGATTCCAATGTTTCTAGCAGGAGCCATCTATCTTCTCATGATTGGTATTGTTACGATTATAGCTAAGAAACTTGAGAAAAAGTTTAGCTACTATAGATAGGAGGTTATCCATGTTAGAGTTAAAAAATATCAGCAAAAAATTTGGAAAAAAAGAAATTTTATCCAATTTCAATTTAACAATTCCTGAAAAGCAGATTTTGGCTATTGTTGGACCTTCTGGTGGTGGGAAGACTACCTTGCTCAGAATGTTGGCTGGACTTGAAACCATTGATTCAGGTGAGATTTTTTATAATGGAGAATCCTTACCTTTGGATGAACTTGAAAAGCGCCACTTGTTAGGTTTTGTGTTTCAAGATTTTCAGCTTTTTCCTCACTTATCCGTTATGGAGAACTTGATTTTGTCACCCATCAAAACTATGGGAATGTCTGAAGCAGATGCCAAGAAGAAGGCGGTCGACTTATTAACTCGTCTAGGACTCGAAGCTCATGCAGATGCCTATCCATACTCATTATCTGGCGGTCAAAAGCAACGGGTTGCCTTAGCACGCGCTATGATGATAGATCCTGAAGTGATTGGGTGTGACGAACCAACTTCGGCCCTTGACCCTGAGTTGCGTCTCGAGGTTGAAAAACTGATTCTACAAAATCGAGAATTAGGCATGACTCAGATTGTTGTGACTCACGATCTCCAGTTTGCAGAGAATATTGCTGACCAGATTCTCAAAGTAGAGCCTAAGTAGGAGGTATCTATGAATCGAAAGAAAATCAGCCTTGTTTTGGTGTTCTTTCTGGCTTTTTTCCTGGTAGGATGCACACAAAAAGCTAGCGATCCCAAAGTCGATAATTGGGACAAATACCAAGAACAGGGAACAATTACTATCGGGTTTGACAATACCTTTGTTCCCATGGGCTTTGAAGAAAAGAATGGGCAATATGCTGGATTTGACATTGATTTAGCACAGGCTGTTTCTGAGAAACTTGGTTTCAAGGTACAGTTTCAACCCATTGATTGGGACATGAAGGAAACCGAACTTCAAAACGGTACCATTGATGCTATCTGGAATGGATATTCCGCAACAGATGAACGCCGTGAGAAGGTTGCTTTTACCATTCCTTATATGGAGAATCAGCAGGTTCTAGTTTCTAAGAAATCTCAGAATATACAATCAGTGTCTGATATGACAGGCAAGGTTTTGGGTGCCCAGGCAGGATCTTCTGGTTATATAGATTTCGAAGCCCAACCAGAACTCTTAAAAAATATCGTAAAAGATCAAAAAGCCAACCAATATCAGAGTTTTAACGAAGCCTTGATTGACTTACAAAATGATCGGATTGATGCCCTTTTAATTGACCGTGTTTACGCCAATTATTATCTTGAAACTGAAGGGATTTTAGACCAGTATGAGATATTTCCTGCTGGTTTTGAGAGTGAGTCTTTTGCAGTTGGTGTGAGACCAGCTGATAAGAACTTGTTAGCAAATTTGAATAAAGCTTTTGTAGAGCTCTATCAAGAAGGTAAATTCCAAGAAATAAGCAAGAAATGGTTTGGTGAAGATGTGGCTACAAACCAAATTAAAGGAAAAGAAAACTAAGATTTTGTCTTGGTTTCTTTTTTTGGTATAACTAGGTGATGTTTTTGCTAAAAAAGACTTTGGAATAGGCTTTTTAACTAGAAAAATTTTGCAAAATCCCTAGAAAACCTGTAAAATAGTAAAGATGAACGAATAGGAGGTTCCTTGTGTCAAAAAAGGAAATCAATATTAACAATTATAATGATGACGCCATTCAGGTGCTAGAAGGGTTGGATGCGGTCCGAAAACGTCCAGGGATGTATATCGGATCGACCGATGGTGCTGGTCTCCATCACCTTGTCTGGGAAATCGTCGATAATGCTGTCGATGAAGCCTTGTCTGGATTTGGTGACCGCATCGATGTGACCATCAATAAAGACGGAAGTTTAACGGTTCAAGACCACGGACGTGGGATGCCAACTGGAATGCACGCTATGGGAATTCCAACGGTTGAGGTTATCTTTACCATCCTTCACGCCGGAGGGAAATTCGGTCAGGGTGGTTATAAGACATCAGGAGGTCTCCACGGGGTTGGATCTTCTGTCGTTAATGCCCTCTCTAGTCGGTTAGAGGTAGAAATTACTCGTGATGGAGCAGTTTATAGACAACGTTTTGAAAATGGAGGTAAGCCAGTAACAACTCTTGAAAAGGTTGGAACGGCACCTAAGTCAAAAACAGGTACCAAAGTGACCTTCATGCCAGATGCTAGTATCTTTTCTACGACAGACTTCAAGTACAATACCATTTCAGAGCGTCTCAATGAGTCAGCTTTTCTCTTGAAGAATGTAACTTTGTCATTAACGGACAAGCGAACAGATGAAGCAATCGAATTCCATTATGAGAACGGGGTACAAGACTTTGTTTCTTATCTTAATGAAGACAAGGAAACTTTGACACCAGTCCTTTACTTTGAAGGCGAAGACAATGGTTTCCAAGTAGAAGTAGCCCTCCAGTATAATGATGGATTTTCAGATAATATCTTGTCCTTTGTCAATAACGTCCGTACCAAAGACGGTGGAACACATGAGACAGGACTCAAGTCAGCCATTACCAAGGTTATGAATGATTATGCACGTAAGACGGGTCTCCTCAAAGAAAAAGATAAAAATCTTGAAGGTTCAGATTACCGTGAAGGATTGGCGGCCGTTCTTTCTATCTTGGTTCCGGAGGAACATCTTCAGTTTGAAGGACAGACTAAGGACAAACTAGGAAGTCCACTAGCTCGTCCAATCGTTGATAGTATTGTTGCTGAAAAACTGACCTTCTTCCTCATGGAAAATGGGGAACTAGCTTCAAATCTGATTCGTAAAGCTATCAAGGCTCGTGACGCTCGTGAAGCAGCACGTAAAGCGCGTGATGAGAGCCGAAATGGCAAGAAAAACAAAAAAGATAAGGGATTGCTTTCTGGTAAATTAACGCCAGCCCAGTCTAAAAATCCAGCTAAGAATGAACTCTACCTAGTCGAGGGTGATTCTGCCGGTGGCTCTGCCAAACAAGGTCGTGATCGCAAGTTTCAGGCTATTTTGCCTCTTCGTGGTAAGGTCATCAATACAGCCAAGGCCAAGATGGCAGATATCCTCAAAAACGAAGAAATCAACACTATGATTTATACCATTGGTGCTGGTGTTGGGGCAGATTTCTCCCTTGAAGATGCTAACTATGACAAAATCATTATCATGACCGATGCGGACACCGATGGTGCCCACATTCAAACCCTTCTCTTAACCTTCTTTTATCGCTACATGCGTCCACTAGTCGAGGCAGGCCATGTCTATATCGCCCTTCCGCCTCTTTACAAGATGTCCAAAGGTAAGGGCAAGAAAGAAGAAGTGGCATACGCTTGGACGGATGGCGAACTAGAAGAACTTCGTAAGCAATTCGGTAAAGGTGCTACCCTTCAACGCTACAAGGGGCTTGGTGAGATGAATGCGGACCAACTTTGGGAAACAACCATGAACCCAGAAACTCGTACCCTCATACGTGTTACGATTGAAGACCTAGCACGCGCAGAACGTCGCGTCAATGTCCTCATGGGTGATAAGGTCGAACCACGTCGTAAGTGGATTGAAGATAATGTCAAGTTTACGCTGGAAGAAGCGACTGTGTTTTAAAATTAGGATATAAATACAAATGGAGGACAAGATATGTCTGAAAATCTAAGTGAAGAGCAAGTTAAAGAAGCTCTTGAAAGTGGCTATGCGCAATCTGAGGCCCTATTAAACGATAAAGATGAATTAGATGATTTTTTGTACCGTTTGGAGCAAAAAATTAAAGAGATGCCATTTGTTGGTAAAAAATTTACAATGATCCCAGTCATGATTTCTTTAGTGAAAAATTATGCTCAAGGGAAATACACAACGGTTCCTTATGGAACTATTTTAGCCGTTTTAAGCGCACTTATTTATTTCCTTTCCCCAATTGACATTATTCCAGATTTTATTCCGTTAGCAGGCTACTTGGATGATATGGCTGTTGTAGGACTTTGTATGAATATGGTCAAAATAGACATTGAAACCTATGATAAATGGCGTCAGTCTCAAGGATTGATCTGAAAAATCGTCTATATTTCTTAATTTTAGCTCTCTAAAAGAGGTATACATCATGATAAGTTTATTGTATCATACTCCTTTTCTTGCGATAGTTTTAGCTATAGGTGCAGTTATGTTTATAACAGCTAAACAAGGAAAACCTGAGAAAATTCGCTTTCTTGAATTCTTACTATTAGCTATAGTAACCGCCTGTGTCTTTTTATTTGATAATCCTTTTAGATCCAATCCTTATGCAGGTTTGCTATTCTATACTTTTGACATTTTTATTTTCACACCAGCTAGCTTAGCTTTTGGATTCACAGCTATTTATAAGAGCAATAAACATCTCAAACATTATCCTAGTAGTTACTCAAAACTTCTTAGGCTAAATGCCTGGTTTTTAGAAATATTTTCAGTTATTAATTTCCTATTTTTAATGCTGACGGAAGAAATGGGAATTATGTTGCTGCTACCATTTTTTGGAATTAGTTCTATCATTCAATTTATAGTCGGAGAGCTTGAAAGAAAAAGAGTTCAGAAGCTTCTTCAGCAAAGAAATGAAGATGCTGTTATTCAGAACATAGAGACCACTGAGGAAGAACCACATGAGAACTGATCAGGAAATACTTGAACTGATTTTAGAAACAGCTAAAAAGTTACAGATTGATGCTGTGGCACTATCTGGTTCACGTACTGATACAAAAGCACCAAAAGATGAGTTTCAGGATTACGACGTAGTCTATGTTGTGGACGACTTAGACACTCTAACAAGAGATCTTGCTTGGTTGCACCAGTTTGGTACACGTAACATTGAGCAACATAATATCCTAGGACATCGACGTCTCTACCTCATGCTCTTTGAAGATGGCAATCGAATTGATTTAACCCTCTGCCCAATAGAACACATGCAGGAGTGGGTGGATAGTGAGGCAGGCTTCATAGTTTTAGAAGACGAAAAAGGTTTATTTGAAGCGTATCTGCCTAATCCTAAGCGCTACTGGATCGCTCCTCCCTCCGAAGAGGAATTTACAGCATCATGCAATGAATTTTGGTGGGTGTCAGCCTACGTGGTCAAAGGAATTTGTCGTAAGCAAGTCATCTATGCGACTGACCATCTCTACGGTATTTGTCAGCAAGAACTCTTGAAAATCTTAGCTTGGCAGGTCGCAAGTGATAGAGGAGTAGTCGACATCGGTAAGAACTACAAGTATCTTTTCCAGTATTTACATACAGAGAAAGAGAAGGAGTTCTCTGCTCTTCTTGATTTATCAAGTTTAGACAAAATCACTCAGTCTTTATTTGCTACCATGCAACTTTTCCATCAAGAAGCTCAAAGTCTTGCTCAAAAGATGGGATTCAAGTATGAAAAAGAAGTGGCTGATAGGATGATGAGATATGCTAAGGAAAAACTTCTAAATCACTAAGAAAATAAAGAACACAATTCAAAACTTTAAAATACAGAGAGGATAGTTTGGTTCTATAAAGTAACTGAAATCCTTTTCTATAAAATCTACTCTACATTTTTTGAAAGGAGTTGAACACGCCCCAAATGCTGTGTGAAAAAGATAAATTCTCTTGTGAGCATCGCTCACGGTAAAAATTTCCTATTTTCACTTTGCATTTTACGGGCTTTGTATCCTATATGAGTAATATCCAAAATATGTCCTTGGAGGACATCATGGGAGAGCGCTTTGGTCGCTACTCCAAATATATCATTCAAGACCGGGCTTTGCCAGATATTCGTGATGGATTGAAGCCGGTTCAGCGCCGTATTCTTTATTCTATGAATAAGGATGGCAATACTTTTGACAAGAGCTACCGTAAGTCGGCCAAGTCTGTCGGTAACATCATGGGGAATTTCCATCCACACGGAGATTCTTCTATCTATGATGCCATGGTCCGTATGTCTCAGGACTGGAAAAACCGTGAGATTCTGGTTGAAATGCACGGGAATAACGGTTCCATGGACGGAGATCCACCTGCGGCTATGCGTTATACTGAGGCACGTTTGTCTGAGATTGCTGGCTACCTTCTTCAGGATATCGAGAAAAAGACAGTTCCTTTTGCTTGGAACTTTGACGATACCGAAAAAGAGCCAACAGTCTTGCCAGCAGCCTTTCCAAACCTTTTAGTCAATGGTTCTACAGGTATTTCAGCTGGTTATGCCACTGATATTCCACCACATAATTTGGCTGAAGTTATCGATGCTACAGTCTACATGATTGATCATCCGACTGCCAAGGTAGATAAGTTGATGGAATTCTTGCCTGGGCCAGATTTCCCTACAGGAGCGATTATCCAAGGCCGTGATGAAATCAAAAAGGCCTATGAAACTGGTAAAGGGCGCGTGGTTGTTCGTTCTAAGACTGAAATTGAGAAGCTAAAAGGTGGTAAGGAACAAATCGTTATCACTGAGATTCCTTATGAAATCAATAAGGCTAACTTGGTCAAGAAAATCGATGAAGTCCGTGTCAATAACAAGGTGGCAGGTATCGCTGAGGTTCGTGATGAGTCTGACCGTGATGGTCTTCGTATTGCTATCGAACTCAAGAAAGATGCGAACACTGAGCTTGTTCTCAACTACCTTTTCAAGTATACTGACCTACAAATCAACTACAACTTCAACATGGTTGCGATTGACAATTTCACACCACGCCAGGTTGGGATTGTGCCAATCTTGTCTAGCTATATTGCCCACCGTCGTGAAGTTATCTTGGCGCGTTCTCGCTTTGACAAGGAAAAGGCTGAGAAACGTCTCCATATCGTGGAAGGTTTGATTCGCGTTATCTCGATTTTGGATGAGGTTATTGCCCTTATCCGCGCTTCTGAGAACAAGGCTGACGCTAAGGAAAACCTCAAGGTCAGCTATGAATTTACGGAAGAACAGGCAGAAGCTATCGTTACCTTGCAACTGTATCGTTTGACCAATACTGACGTTGTTGTCTTGCAGGAAGAAGAAGCAGAACTTCGTGAAAAGATTGCTATGCTTGCGGCTATCATCGGCGATGAACGAACTATGTACAATCTCATGAAAAAAGAACTTCGTGAGGTCAAGAAGAAGTTTGCGACACCACGTTTGAGTACTTTAGAAGATACAGCTAAAGTCATTGAGATTGATACAGCTAGTCTGATCGCTGAAGAAGATACATACGTCAGCGTGACTAAGGCAGGTTACATTAAGCGTACTAGTCCTCGTTCTTTCGCAGCTTCGACCTTAGAAGAAATTGGTAAACGGGATGATGACCGATTGCTATTCGTCCAATCTGTCAAAACAACTCAACATCTCTTGATATTTACAACCCTAGGGAATGTCATTTACCGCCCTGTCCATGAGTTGGCAGATATCCGTTGGAAGGATATCGGGGAGCACTTGAGCCAAACGATTACAAACTTTGAAACCAATGAAGAAGTGCTCTATGTTGAAGTTGTGGATCAGTTTGACGATGCGACAACCTACTTTGCAGCGACTCGCCTTGGACAAATCAAACGGGTAGAACGCAAAGAATTCTCTCCATGGAGAACCTATCGCTCTAAGTCTGTCAAGTATGCTAAGTTGAAAGACGATAGTGACCAGATTGTAGCAGTAGCTCCGATTAAATTGGATGATGTTTTGTTGATTAGTAAAAATGGATATGCCCTTCGCTTTAATATCGAAGAGGTTCCAGTTGTTGGAGCCAAGGCTGCAGGTGTTAAAGCTATGAATCTGAAAGCAGATGATGAGCTTCAAGTTGCCTTTATCTGCAATACTTCATCTTTCTATCTGTTAACCCAACGTGGAAGCTTGAAACGTGTATCAACAGAGGAAATTCCAGCAACTAGTCGCGCTAAGCGTGGTCTTCAAGTTCTGAGAGAATTGAAGAGTAAACCACATCGCGTCTTCTTGGCCGGTGCTGTCTCAGAACAAGGATTTATCGGAGATCTCTTTAGTACAGAAGTAGAAGATGGCGAACAAACGCTTGTCATTCAATCAAATAATGGAATGATTTACGAAGCAATCCTACAAGATTTGAATCTATCAGAGCGTACAAGTAATGGAAGCTTTATCTCAGATACTATTTCTGATGAAGAAGTTTTTGATGCCTACCTAAAAGAAGTCTTTAAAGAAGATAAAGAAAATTAAAAATCAGTCCTAGTGACTGATTTTTTATAAGCAAAATTTTCAGAAAATTACAAATAATACTTGAATTTTTAGGAGAATAGTGTAGAATAGAACACAAAGCTTGATTAGAATAAAGGAGATTGTCATGACAGTTACGATCGATTGGGAAAATCTCGGTTTTTCCTATATGAAACTACCTTATCGTTATATCGCTTATTTTAAAAATGGACAATGGACTCAAGGAGAATTAACAGAAGATGCAACCTTGCATATTTCAGAATCATCTCCAAGTCTTCACTATGGACAGCAAGCATTTGAAGGATTGAAAGCCTATCGTACAAAGGATGGCAGTATTCAACTCTTCCGTCCAGATGAAAATGCTAAACGTCTCCAACGTACCTGTGATCGTCTCTTGATGCCTCAAGTGCCAACAGAAATGTTTTTAGAGGCTTGTAAAGCAGTTGTTCGTGCTAATGAAGAATACGTACCACCTTATGGAACTGGTGGAACCCTTTACCTTCGTCCGCTCTTGATTGGTGTCGGAGATATCATCGGGGTAAAACCAGCCGAGGAGTATATTTTCACTATCTTTGCTATGCCAGTTGGAAACTATTTCAAGGGTGGGTTGGTTCCAACAAACTTCTTGATTCAAGATGAGTATGACCGTGCTGCGCCAAATGGAACAGGAGCTGCCAAGGTCGGTGGTAACTATGCCGCTAGTCTTTTGCCAGGAAAAATGGCTAAATCCCGTCATTTTTCAGATGTTATTTATCTAGACCCATCAACCCACACTAAGATTGAAGAAGTTGGTTCAGCAAACTTCTTTGGAATTACAGCTGATAATGAGTTTGTAACGCCATTGAGTCCATCAATCTTACCATCTATTACCAAGTACTCATTACTTTACTTGGCAGAGCATCGTTTGGGCTTGAAGCCTGTTGAGGGAGATGTACCAATTGACAGCCTTGATCGATTTGTAGAAGCAGGTGCCTGTGGAACAGCAGCAGTAATCTCACCTATTGGGGGAATCCAACACGGTGATGATTTCCATGTTTTCTACAGTGAAACAGAGGTTGGTCCAGTGACTCGTAAACTATACGATGAATTGACAGGTATCCAGTTTGGTGATATTGAAGCACCAGAAGGCTGGATTGTAAAAGTAGATTAAAAATTATTATAGGAGATCTTTATGAAAACGAAAAAGTGGATGTTAACAGCAGGAGTTGTCCTGAGTACAGCAGTTCTTCTTGTGGCTTGTGGTAAAGCTGACAAGGAAGCAGATGCTCCTACAACTTTCTCTTATGTATATGGAGTAGACCCATCATCTTTGGACTACAGTATTGCAACTCGTACTTCAACAACGGATATTATTGGTAACGTTGTTGATGGATTGTTGGAAAACGATGAATATGGGAATTTGGTTCCTTCACTAGCTGAGGATTGGACTGTCTCACAAGACGGTTTGACTTATACTTATAAACTTCGTAAAGGAGTTAAATGGTATACCTCAGAGGGTGAAGAATACGCTGAAGTAACAGCGCATGACTTTGTTACTGGACTAAAACACGTAGCAGATGGTAAATCAGACGGTGTCACTCTTATTCAAAACTCCATTAAGGGCTTGAATGAATATATGACTGGTGAGACTAATGACTTCTCTACAGTTGGGGTCAAGGCATTGGATGACTACACAGTCCAGTATACTCTTAATGCACCTGAAAGTTTCTGGAATTCGAAAGTAACTTCAGCAACTATGTTGCCGGTAAACGAGGAATTCCTCAAAGCTTCAGGTAAGAACTACGGAGCAGTAAGTCCATCTGGAATCCTTTATAACGGTCCGTATATCCTGAAGACATTGACTTCAAAATCGTTAATCGAATACGAAAAGAACCCAAATTATTGGGATAAAGAGAAGGTTAAAATTGAGAAAGTAAAATTGACCTACTATGATGGTTCAGACCAAGAATCATTAATCCGTAGTTTCTCTTCAGGTGTTTATACAACAGCTCGTATCTTCCCAAGTAGCTCAAACTTTGCTTCTACATTGGAACAATACGGAGATAAAATCACATACAGTCCACAGGATTCAACTAGTTATTACTTTACCTTTAACGTAAAACGTCAATCTTACAATAAGACTGCGAAAACAAGTGAAGAACAGAAAACTTCTACAAAAGAAGCGATGTTGAACAAGGACTTCCGTCAAGCAATTAACTTTGCCTTCAACCGTCATTCTTATGCTGCACAGCTCAATGGTGAAGATGGTGCGGACAAGATTATTCGTAACAGTCTAGTTCCAGATAACTTTGTACAATCTGGCGGTAAAAACTTTGGTGATATCGCTCAAGCAGAATTGGTCAACTATGGAGAACAATGGAAAGGCGTTGAGCTTGTAGACGGAAAAGATACTATCTACAATCCTGACAAAGCTAAGGCTTCATTCGAGAAAGCTAAGAAAGAATTGGAAGCAAAAGGTGTAACCTTCCCAATTCACTTGGATGTTCCAGTTGAACAGACAGATACAATTGCCGTTCAACAAAGCAATTCCTTCAAACAATCAATCGAGTCGACTCTTGGTTCTGAAAATGTCGTGATCGATGTTCTCCAAATGACCGATAACGAAAAGGAAAGTATTACATCGCAAGCGCGTGTTCCAGCTCAAAAAGACTATGACTTGAACAGTACTGGATGGGCTCCAAGCTACCAAGACCCAGCAAGTTATCTTAATATCATGGATCCTAAGACTGGTTCTGCTATGAAACACCTTGGTATTACGAAAGGTAAAGACAAGGAAGTAGTAGCTCAACTTGGTCTGGACGAATATAAGAAACTCTTGGATGATGCAGTTTCTGAGACAAACGATTTGGATAAGAGATATGAAAAATATGCTAAAGCTCAAGCATGGCTCACTGATAGCTCTCTCTTGATGCCAACCGCTTCATCAGGTGGTTCACCAGTTGTCAGCAACGTTGTTCCTTTCTCTAAACCATACTCACAAGTAGGAATTAAGGGTGATCCATATATCTTCAAGGGAATGAAATTGCAAAAAGAAATTGTATCTGCTAAAGAATATCAAGCAGCTCTTGAAAAATGGCAAAAAGAAAAATTGGAATCAAACAGTAAATACCAAAAAGAACTAGAAAGTCATGTCAAATAAAACAGACTAGTATTTTTGGAATAAAGGGGCCTATATGGAATGGATTAAACTAATAGGGATAGTTATCATTGTGGTTGGTTTTATCTATAAATTAGATACCATCGCAACGGTAGTCTTAGCTAGTTTAGTTACAGCTCTAGTTTCTGGAGTTTCTCTTGTTGAGTTCTTGGAAATTTTAGGAAGAGAATTTAGCAATCAACGAGTTCTTACGATTTTTATGGTAACCTTGCCCTTGGTTGGTTTATCTGAAACTTTTGGCCTCAAGCAACGTTCGATTGACTTGATTCAAAAGATTAAAGGACTGACCGTAGGAAGTTTTTATACCGTTTATTTCTTTTTTCGGGAACTTGACAGCTTTTTTGCCATTCGTATCGGAGGACATCCGCAGTTTGTGAGACCCTTGGTTCAACCCATGGGACAGGCAGCAGCAGAGTTACAATTAGGTAGAAAATTAACAGAGCAGGAAAGCGAAGCGCTAAAAGCGCGTGCAGCAGCAAATGATAATTTTGCAAATTTCTTTGCTCAGAATACTTTCGTTGGTGCAGGTGGTGTCCTCTTAGTTGGGGGCACTCTGGACCAATTGGGTTACGAAAGTAATTATGCAGGCATCGCATCAGCTTCTCTTATAGTTGCTGGGGTAGCCCTTCTTGTAGTAGGGATTTACAATTACCTATTTGATAAAAAACTGCTAGCAAAAAAGGTTAGTAAAGGAAAGCAAGAATGACCAATCTAGCAAGACAGTTATTAGAGTTGACCTATATTGTGATTGGTTGTCAATTCCTTCATACGGCCTATTGTAGCTATAAAGACAAAACAAACCCAGTTCGATATGGAACAGCTGGGTTTTGGGCTTTATTGGGCATCAGTTTTATTGGTGGTTCCTATCTACCGTCTCTCTATATTGGAGTAATCGTAGTGCTCTTAGCTCTACTGACTCTTTTTAAACAGGTTCGCATCGGAACCTTGCCGTCTCTGGATGAAGTCAAGGCAAACTTTGAAGCTAAACGACTAAAGAATAAAATTTTTATTCCAGTCATGTTGATGGCTTTGATTGCTTTAGTGTTAGCAAAAGTAATTCCTGAGTTTAGTAAGATTGCTATCAGCCTTGCGGCATTTTTCGCAACCATCTCTCTCTTATTAATTACTAAAAGTCATCCTAAAAGCTTGTTAGTAGAAAACAATCGCATGGTTCAGCAAGTCTCAACTAGTGGTATTGTTCCTCAACTTTTAGGAGCTTTAGGCGCTATTTTTACTGTAGCTGGAGTTGGAGACTTGATTTCTCACTTGATAAGCGGTATAGTTCCTTCGGGCAGTCGTTTTATGGGTGTATTAGCTTATGTCCTTGGGATGGTTCTATTTTCCATGATAATGGGGAATGTCTTTGCTGCTTTCACTGTTATTACTGTCGGGATTGGTGTTCCCTTTGTATTTTCCTTGGGAGCTGATCCAATCGTAGCCGCTGCCCTAGCAATGACAGCAGGTTGCTGTGGGACCTTACTGACTCCAATGGCTGCTAACTTTAATGCATTACCGGCAGCACTTTTGGAGATGAAAGATCCCAATGGCGTTATCAAAGCGCAAGTAGGAGTGGCTGTTATCATGATAATCCTACATGTATTTTTAATGTACTATTTAGCGTTTTAGCAAAGGAAATAAAATGAAAATATTAGTTACAGGTTTTGATCCTTTCGGTGGTGAAAAGGTCAACCCAGCTCTGGAAGCAGTTAAATCATTGCCGTCTGTAATTCATGGAGCGGAGATACGCTGGGTAGAGATTCCAACAGTCTTTTATCAATCAGCAGAGGTTTTAGAAGCAGAAATTGTCCGTTATCAACCAAATGTGGTGCTTTGCATCGGACAAGCAGGAGGTAGAACTAGTTTAACTCCTGAACGAGTTGCCATCAATCAAGATGATGCAAGGATTCCAGATAACCAAGGAAATCAACCGATTGACACACCTATTCGCCTAGATGGAGAAGCTGCTTATTTTAGTACGCTCCCTATCAAAGCAATGGTACAAGCCATAAAAGAGGACGGACTACCAGCTACAGTATCCAATACAGCTGGAACCTTTGTTTGCAACCATTTGATGTATCAGGCTCTCTATTTAGCGGATAAAAAGTTTCCAAATGTGAGAGCAGGCTTTATGCATATTCCCTATATGACAGAACAGGTGATAAATAAGCCTAATACTGCATCTATGAATTTAGTTGATATTGTTAAAGGAATCGAAGCTGCGATTGGTGCTATCGTGGACCATAAAGATAAAGATTTGAAATTAGTCGGAGGGACGACTCACTAATAATTCAAATTTCAAATTAAAAAATTCCTTATTTTATTCATTAAACTCTTTGTCAAGATAAGCGTGATAGAGAGTTTTTTCTTGCTAGATTAGGGAATTTCTTGTAAAATAGAAAAAGTGAAAAGAGGTATGGTATGAGTAAAAAAGACAAAAAAATTGAGATTCAATTATCAGATGCTAAAGTAGTAGTTGGAAAAGATAAGTACGATGGTTATACTTTAATGATTGGTAAAAAGTTAATCGGTGAAATTGCCGAACTAGATGACCAATTTGCAATCATAAAGAATGGAAATGTCGATAGTTTTTACAAAAATCTTGAAAAAGCTGTGGAAATATTGATTGAGAACTATAATTTAGCAAAATAATGCTTGTTTTTTGCAAATTTTCATGATATAATAGTTTTCGTTGATTGTCGGAGAGATAGCGAAGAGGCTAAACGCGGCGGACTGTAAATCCGCTCCTTCGGGTTCGGGGGTTCGAATCCCTCCCCTTCCATCCTCTACGGGCATAGTTTAAAGGTAGAACTAAGGTCTCCAAAACCTTCAGTGTGGGTTCAATTCCTACTGCCCGTGTTTAATAGTATGGCGGGTGTGGTGAAGTGGTTAACACACCAGATTGTGGCTCTGGCATGCGTGGGTTCGATCCCCATCACTCGCCTATTTTATATTATTGGGGTATAGCCAAGCGGTAAGGCAAGGGACTTTGACTCCCTCATGCGTTGGTTCGAATCCAGCTACCCCAGTTCTTAGGTAATAAATTCAAGATAAAAAGAAAAATATCTTAGGGTATTTTATTTTTATAATTGAAGGACGTTCGAGATGTTCATGTCGTTGCGGGTGCTTAGGAAAAAAATTATAAGTATGTCAAGTTAAAAAACTTGATTGTTGGAGGATTTTTTAGATGAATGAATTTGAAGATTTGCTAAATAGCGTTAGCCAAGTTGAACCTGGTGATGTTGTTAGTGCTGAAGTATTGACAGTTGATGCTAATCAAGCTAACGTTGCAATCTCTGGAACTGGTGTTGAAGGTGTCTTGACTCTTCGCGAATTGACAAACGATCGCGATGCTGATATCAATGACTTTGTAAAAGTAGGTGAAGTGTTTGATGTTCTTGTACTTCGTCAAGTAGTTGGTAAAGATACTGATACAGTAACATACCTTGTATCTAAAAAACGCCTTGAAGCTCGCAAAGCATGGGACAAACTTGTAGGACGCGAAGAAGAAGTTGTTACAGTTAAAGGAACTCGCGCTGTTAAAGGTGGACTTTCAGTAGAATTTGAAGGTTTGCGTGGATTTATCCCAGCTTCAATGTTGGATACTCGTTTCGTACGTAACACTGAGCGTTTTGTAGGTCAAGAATTTGAAGCTAAAATCAAAGAAGTTGACCCTAAAGAAAACCGCTTCATCCTTTCACGTCGTGAAGTTGTCGAAGCAGCTACTGCAGCAGCTCGTGCAGAAGTTTTCGGTAAATTGGCTGCTGGTGATGTAGTAACTGGTAAAGTTGCTCGTATCACAAGCTTCGGTGCTTTCATCGACCTTGGTGGTGTTGATGGATTGGTTCACTTGACTGAATTGTCACACGAACGTAACGTTTCACCAAAATCAGTTGTAACTGTTGGTGAAGAAGTTGAAGTTAAAATCCTTGACCTTAACGAAGAAGAAGGACGTGTATCACTTTCACTTAAAGCAACAACACCTGGACCATGGGATGGCGTTGAGCAAAAATTGGCTAAAGGTGACGTTGTAGAAGGTACAGTTAAACGTTTGACTGACTTCGGTGCATTTGTTGAAGTATTGCCAGGTATCGATGGACTTGTTCACGTATCACAAATTTCACACAAACGTATTGAAAATCCAAAAGAAGCTCTTACAGTTGGTCAAGAAGTTACTGTTAAAGTTCTTGATGTTAATGCTGATGCAGAACGCGTTTCACTTTCTATCAAAGCTCTTGAAGAACGTCCAGCTCAAGAAGAAGGACAAAACGAAGAAAAACGTGCTCCACGTCCACGTCGTCCAAAACGTCAAGAAAAACGTGACTTTGAACTTCCTGAAACTCAAACAGGATTCTCAATGGCTGACTTGTTCGGAGACATCGAACTTTAATCAATCAGAACTAATTATAAATCCTTTGTTGTAAAACAAGGGATTTTTCTTTTTTCAACTAGTATTTTTTGATATAATGGATTTATGTTACATTCCGAAAAAGAATCAATTTATCAAATTGTAAATGAACAACTCTCTAGTCTTTTAGAAGGTGAGACCAATGTGTTGGCTAATCTATCAAATGCCAGTGCTCTCTTAAAAATGAACTTTCCTCGTACTGTCTTTGCAGGTTTCTATTTATATGACGGAAATGAGCTTATTTTAGGCCCTTTTCAGGGTGGAGTCTCATGTGTTAGAATTGCGCTCGGAAAAGGAGTTTGTGGTGAGTCAGCGGCTAGCCGTCAAACAGTTATCGTTGGCGATGTCAAGACTTATCCAAATTATATTTCTTGTGATAGTAGTGCTCGTAGCGAGATCGTACTTCCAATGGTAAAAAATGGACAGCTTTTGGGTGTATTAGATTTGGACTCATCTCATGTTGATGATTATGATGAAATTGATCAATGCTATTTAGAAGAGTTTGTGTCCATTTTACTAGATAAGACAGTATGGAAATTTTCAATGTTTGAGGAGAAAGCATAATGTATCAGGCGCTTTATCGAAAATATAGAAGTCAAAATTTTTCACAGCTAGTGGGCCAGGAAGTTGTTGCTAGAACTCTTAAACAGGCTGTAGAACAGGATAAGATTAGTCACGCCTACCTATTTTCAGGGCCTCGTGGAACTGGTAAGACTAGTGTGGCTAAGATTTTTGCTAAGGCTATGAACTGCCCTAATCAAGTAGGGGGAGAACCTTGTAATAACTGTTATATCTGTCAAGCTGTTACGGATGGAAGTTTAGAAGACGTTATCGAAATGGATGCTGCTTCTAATAATGGGGTTGATGAAATTCGTGATATTCGTGATAAATCAACTTATGCTCCAAGTATAGCTCAGTATAAGGTTTATATCATTGATGAGGTTCATATGCTTTCGACAGGTGCCTTTAATGCCCTTTTGAAAACACTGGAAGAACCAACTCCTAATGTAGTCTTTATTTTGGCAACGACTGAGCTTCATAAAATTCCTGCAACTATTTTGTCTCGTGTTCAACGATTTGAGTTCAAGTCCATTAAGACTCAGGATATTCGAGATCATATCTTCCAGATTTTAGAAAAAGAAGGGATTGATTACGAAACAGAAGCTGTTGAAATTATTGCTCGACGAGCTGAAGGTGGGATGCGGGATGCCTTGTCAATTCTAGACCAGGCATTAAGCTTAACCCAAGAAGCTAGATTGACAACTGCAGTCTCAGAAGAAATCACTGGTACCATTAGTTTAAGTGCCTTGGATTATTACGTAGCTGCTTTAGCTCAAAAGGATGTACCAGGAGCCCTTCAAAATCTTGATTTGATTTTTGAGAATGGAAAGAGCATGGCACGTTTTGTAGTCGATTTGCTGCAATATCTACGTGATATCTTAATTGTTCAAGCAGGCGGAGAAAATACACATCATAGTGATGCATTTGAGAGAAACGTAGCTCTTCCGCAGGATGTCTTGTTTGAGATGATTAGTCTTGCTACTAGAAGTCTAGCTGATATTAAGGCTAGCCTACAACCTAAAATTTATGCCGAAATGATGACTATTCGTTTAGCAGAAATTGATTCTCAACCAGAACTTTCAGGTGAGGTGGCTGAGGAATTGTCTTCTCTTCGAGAAGAAGTTGCACGATTGAAACAAGCTCTTGCCAATGTTGGTTCTAATCCCAAACAAACTGTTTCTACACCAAGTCGTCCGACTAACACTAAGTCATTCTATCGTGTAGACCGAAATAAGGTGCAGTCTATTCTTCAAGAAGCAGTAGAAAATCCAGACTTAGCCCGTCAAAACTTAATCCGTCTTCAGAATGCTTGGGGAGAAGTCATTGAAAGCTTATCTGGTCCAGATAAGGCACTCTTAGCTGGTTCTCAACCAGTTGCTGCTAATGAACGTCATGCGATTTTGGCTTTTGAATCGAATTTCAATGCTGGTCAAACCATGAAACGAGACAATCTTAACACCATGTTTGGTAATATTCTTAGTCGTGCCGCTGGATTTTCTCCAGAGATTCTTGCTATTTCTATGGAAGAATGGAAGGAAGTTCGAGCTGCATTTTCAAGCAGAGCTAAAGGTTCTCAAGAACAAGTCGTGAAGGAAGAGATTGAAGAGTCCATACTTCCTCAAGGATTTGAATTTTTAGCAGATAAAGTGACTATAGCAGAAGACTAAAAGGAATTGGTGGTAAAAGACTATGAACAGACAACAATTTATTATCATGGCCTTATTTACTGCTGCTGAGACTTATTTCTTTAATGAATCCATCATGGAGCAACGGTATATCGTGGCCTTGCTTTGGGCTATTTTGATCTTGAGAAATTTTCGCGTGAGTTATATCATGGGTAAAATTGTGAGCGCTATAGATGATCATTTTCAAGGGAAGAAGTAGCTCCTAGCTTCTAGACAAAATCAAAGCCTTTTAGGCTTTTTTTTGTTATACTATTAAGGTATATTTATTGACATTTTACTGTGTTTTTCTAGGGATTTAAAAAGGTTAAATTTCAGGTAAATACAGTAAAAAGGATGAAAAGAAAGGAACAATCATGTCAGTATTAGAGGTCAAAGATCTTCACGTTGAAATTGAAGGAAAAGAAATTTTAAAAGGGGTCAATCTGACTCTTAAAACAGGAGAAATTGCAGCTATCATGGGACCAAATGGTACCGGTAAGTCTACTCTTTCAGCTGCTATTATGGGGAACCCAAACTATGAAGTCACTAAAGGTGAAGTCTTGTTTGACGGTGTAAACATCCTTGAATTGGAAGTGGATGAGCGTGCGCGTATGGGACTTTTCCTTGCCATGCAATATCCGTCAGAAATTCCTGGGATTACCAATGCTGAGTTTCTTCGTGCAGCTATGAATGCTGGTAAAGAAGATGATGAGAAGATTTCAGTTCGTGAATTTATCACTAAGTTAGACGAAAAAATGGAATTGCTCAACATGAAAGAAGAAATGGCAGAGCGTTACCTCAACGAAGGTTTCTCAGGTGGTGAGAAAAAACGTAACGAAATTCTTCAACTCTTGATGTTGGAACCAACTTTTGCCCTCTTAGATGAGATTGACTCAGGTCTTGACATTGATGCCCTTAAAGTTGTCTCTAAAGGTGTGAATGCTATGCGTGGTGAAGGTTTTGGTGCTATGATCATTACTCACTACCAACGTCTTTTGAACTATATCACACCAGATGTGGTACACGTTATGATGGAAGGTCGTGTTGTTCTTTCTGGTGGTCCAGAATTGGCTGCACGCTTGGAACGTGAAGGATACGCGAAACTAGCTGAAGAACTTGGCTATGACTACAAGGAAGAATTGTAATTCCCTCGTATCTTTTAGGAGAAGTAAATGACTAAAGAAACTATTAAACTTTTTTCAGAAATGCACGCTGAACCAAGCTGGTTGTCAGACCTCCGTCAAAAAGCTTTTGATAAGATTGAGAGTTTGGAATTGCCAGTCATTGAGCGTGTAAAATTTCACCGTTGGAATCTTGGTGATGGTACCATCACAGAAAGTGAACCATCATTAAATGTTCCTGATTTCACTGCTTTAGATAATCACTTGAAATTGGTGCAGGTTGGAACTCAAACAGTTTTTGAGCAAATTCCAGTTGAGTTGGCTGAACAAGGAGTGGTCTTTACAGACTTCCATTCGGCTTTAGAAGAAATTCCAGAACTCGTAGAAGAATTTTTCATGTCATCAGTAAAATACGACGATGACAAATTGGCAGCCTACCACACAGCTTACTTTAATAGTGGCGCTGTTCTCTATATTCCAGACAATGTCGAAATCACAGAACCAATCGAAGGAATTTTCTATCAAGATAGTGATTGTGATGTGCCATTTAACAAGCATATTCTGATCATTGCAGGTAAAAACACTAAAATCAGCTACCTCGAACGTTTAGAATCACTCGGTGAGGGTAGTGCTAAGGCGACTGCTAATATCACTGTTGAAGTGCTTGCACGTTCTGGTGCTCAAGTGAAATTTGCTGCGATTGACCGTCTAGGTGAAAACGTCACTGCTTACATTAGCCGTCGTGGTAAATTAGGCAACGATGCAAGCATTGACTGGGCTATCGGTGTTATGAACGAAGGAAATGTTGTTGCTGACTTTGATAGTGACTTACTTGGGAATGGTAGCCATGCAGACCTCAAGGTCGTAGCTCTTTCAAGTGGTCGTCAGGTGCAAGGGATTGATACTCGAGTAACTAACTATGGTTGCAACTCTATCGGTAATATCCTTCAACATGGAGTAATTCTTGAAAAAGCAACTTTGACCTTCAATGGTATTGGCCACATTATTAAGGGTGCTAAGGGAGCAGATGCCCAACAAGAAAGCCGTGTTCTTATGCTTTCTGACCAAGCGCGTTCCGATGCCAACCCAATTCTTTTGATTGATGAAAATGATGTCACTGCAGGTCACGCAGCTTCTATTGGTCAAGTTGATCCAGAAGACATGTACTACCTTATGAGCCGTGGACTGGACAAAGCAACTGCAGAACGTTTGGTTGTTCGTGGTTTCCTTGGATCCGTTATTGTTGAGATCCCTGTCAAGGAAGTTCGTGATGAAATGATTGCGACAATCGAAGAAAAATTGTCAAAACGCTAAGGGGAAGCCTATGTTAGATGCAGAAGTGATTCGCAAGGATTTTCCAATTTTAGATCAGATTGTTAATGACGAACCTCTGGTTTATTTGGATAATGCTGCGACGACACAAAAACCACTAGTTGTTCTGGAAGCCATTAACCGCTACTATGAACAGGACAATGCCAATGTCCACCGAGGTGTTCACACCTTGGCAGAGCGTGCAACAGCATCTTATGAAGCTGCTCGTGAAACCATTCGCAAATTCATTAATGCTAAGTCGACAAAAGAAGTGCTCTTTACCAGAGGTACGACAACTAGTCTCAACTGGGTGGCACGTTTCGCTGAGGAAATCTTGACTGAGCGAGACCAGGTCTTGATTTCTGTCATGGAACACCATTCCAATATTATTCCATGGCAGGAAGCTTGCCGAAAGACTGGGGCAGAACTTGTTTATGTCTATCTCAAAGATGGAGCTCTGGATATGGATGACTTGCGTTCTAGATTGACGGACAAGGTCAAGTTCGTTTCCCTAGCTCACGCATCAAACGTTCTTGGAGTAGTTAATCCTATCAAAGAAATCACGCAAATGGTTCATGAAGTTGGAGCTATTATGGTGGTGGATGGTGCTCAGTCTACACCACATATGAAGATTGATGTCCAGGACTTGGATGTGGACTTCTTCGCCTTTTCAGGTCACAAGATGGCTGGTCCGACTGGTATTGGTGTCCTTTACGGTAAAGAAAAATATCTGGAGCAAATGTCACCAGTTGAATTTGGTGGCGAGATGATTGATTTCGTCTATGAGCAATCTGCTAGCTGGAAGGAATTGCCTTGGAAATTCGAGGCTGGAACTCCCAATATGGCAGGTGCTATTGGACTTGCAGCTGCCGTGGATTATCTTGAAAAGATTGGTATGGATGCCATTGAAGCTCATGAACAAGAATTGATTGCATACGTCTATCCAAAATTACAGGCAATTGAAGGATTGACCATTTACGGTTCGCAAGATTTGGCTCAACGTTCAGGTGTCATTGCCTTTAACCTAGGTGACCTTCATCCCCACGACCTTGCGACAGCTCTGGATTATGAAGGAGTAGCAGTTCGTGCGGGTCACCATTGTGCCCAACCATTGCTCCAGTATTTGGAAGTCCCTGCAACAGCTCGCGCTAGTTTTTATATCTACAATACCAAGGCAGATTGTGACAAGCTGGTCGATGCCTTACAAAAGACAAAGGAGTTTTTCAATGGCACTTTCTAAACTAGATAGCCTTTATATGGCAGTGGTAGCAGACCATTCGAAAAATCCCCATCATCAAGGAAAGTTAGAAGACGCTGAGCAAATCAGCCTCAATAATCCAACTTGCGGGGATGTGATTAACCTCTCTGTCAAGTTTGACGCAGAGGACCGTTTGGAAGATATTGCTTTTCTAAACTCAGGTTGTACGATTTCAACTGCCTCTGCTAGTATGATGACGGATGCCGTTTTAGGGAAGACCAAGCAAGAAATCCTAGAGCTTGCGACCATTTTTTCTGAAATGGTTCAAGGGCAAAAAGATGACAAACAAGATAGTCTTGGAGACGCAGCCTTCTTGTCAGGAGTTGCCAAATTTCCGCAACGAATCAAGTGTGCAACCCTAGCTTGGAATGCCCTTAAGAAAACAATTGAAGACCAAGAAAACAAATAAGACAAGCTTTCTTTGTCTTATAAATCATTAGAAATAAAGAATGAAAGAAAGGATATTATGGCTGAAGAAAGAGTAGAACCAAAACCAATTGATCTTGGTGAATATAAATTTGGTTTCCATGACGATGTAGAGCCTGTCCTATCGACAGGAAAAGGATTGAATGAAGATGTCATTCGTGAACTATCAGCTGCTAAGGGAGAACCTGAGTGGATGTTGGAATTCCGTTTGAAATCTTATGAAACCTTCAAAAAAATGCCCATGCAAACTTGGGGAGCAGACTTGTCAGAGATTGACTTTGATGACTTGATCTACTACCAAAAACCATCTGATAAACCAGCCCGTTCTTGGGATGATGTTCCTGAAAAAATCAAAGAAACCTTTGAACGGATCGGGATTCCTGAAGCTGAGCGTGCCTATCTAGCTGGAGCTTCTGCCCAGTATGAGTCAGAAGTGGTTTATCATAACATGAAGGAAGAATTTGAGAAGTTAGGAATTATCTTTACAGATACAGATTCTGCCCTCAAGGAATACCCAGACTTGTTTAAGCAATACTTTGCTAAGTTAGTACCACCGACAGATAACAAGTTGGCTGCCCTCAACTCAGCAGTATGGTCTGGCGGAACCTTCATTTATGTTCCTAAAGGAGTCAAGGTAGATATTCCGCTTCAAACCTATTTCCGTATCAATAACGAAAATACTGGACAGTTTGAACGTACCTTGATTATCGTTGATGAGGGAGCAAGCGTCCACTACGTAGAAGGATGTACAGCGCCAACTTATTCAAGCAACAGCTTGCACGCCGCCATTGTAGAAATCTTTGCTTTGGATGGAGCTTATATGCGTTATACGACTATTCAAAACTGGTCTGACAACGTTTATAACTTGGTAACCAAACGTGCTAAAGCTTTGAAAGATGCGACTGTTGAGTGGATTGATGGAAACTTGGGTGCCAAAACGACTATGAAATATCCATCTGTTTACCTAGATGGAGAAGGAGCGCGTGGTACCATGCTTTCGATTGCCTTTGCCAATGCAGGGCAACACCAAGATACTGGTGCCAAAATGATCCACAATGCTCCACATACGAGCTCGTCTATTGTCTCTAAATCAATCGCTAAAGGTGGAGGTAAGGTAGACTACCGTGGACAAGTAACCTTTAATAAAAACTCTAAGAAATCTGTTTCTCACATCGAGTGTGACACCATTATCATGGATGACTTGTCAGCGTCAGATACCATTCCATTTAATGAAATCCACAACTCGCAAGTTGCACTTGAGCACGAAGCCAAGGTATCTAAGATTTCAGAAGAACAACTCTATTACCTTATGAGTCGTGGCTTGTCAGAGACTGAAGCAACTGAGATGATTGTCATGGGATTTGTAGAGCCCTTCACCAAAGAACTTCCAATGGAGTATGCAGTTGAGCTTAACCGCTTGATTAGCTATGAAATGGAAGGATCGGTAGGATAAGGGCAAAAAGGAGACGCAAATGGGATTCTTAAAAAAATTATTTGGTAATATTGAGAAAGCGAATAAAGGCGAAATTTCTGCCGAGGAAATTGTTCCACCTTTCACAATTGATCTAGCAGAAGAAGCAGATGATTATTGGAGACAAATGGAACAAAATCTCCTTATAAACGCTGTCAAGGCTGTTGGTGGTCCCGATGCGGTAGAACGTGCTTTTGTTCTTACCAATTTTAAGAAAAATCAAGAAACCTTTGAGCTCTTTTATCAGGTAGATGGTCAATTACTTTCTTGGCGAGAGATGGACGCAAGTGCTGTAGATAAAATCAGCAATCAACTTCTTCCACAAGCATCAGAAGTTGCCCAAGCAGTAAATGAAAATTATGAAGAGGCAAATGTACCAGTAATCCAGTACGCTATGCTTCAGTTTGAAACTGCAACCATGGCTTGGTTTGGACGGAAGCTTACAACAGCTTCTCCTGAAGCTCAATTGACTTTTGAAGAATTGGTATCTGGTTGGCGCGCTATTTTGGAAAAAGAAATATCAAATCGTCCATTAGATAGTGACCGTCCTTTCCCATACTACGAAATTTAAAGAACTGATAAGTAATCATTATGAATAAAAACTGAGCATGTATTACATTTGTTCAGTTTTTTTGATGAAAATGCTAATAAATATTCACAAAAATCCTTATATATGATAAAATAATACAATCTTATAAATTGGAGATTAATGATGAATATTTTTAGAACCAAGGACGTTAGTCTAGGTAAAACAGAGATGCATCGTCATTTAAAATTATGGGATTTAATTCTCTTGGGAATTGGTGCCATGGTAGGAACAGGTATCTTTACTATTACAGGAACAGCTGCAGCAACATTAGCGGGTCCTGCCCTTGTTGTATCTATCGGAATTTCAGCTATCTGTGTTTCCTTATCGGCGCTCTTTTTTGCAGAATTTGCTTCTTGTGTTCCAGCAACTGGTGGGGTATATAGTTATTTATATGTGGTTTTGGGAGAATTTCCAGCTTGGATAGCTGGTTGGCTAACTATCATGGAATTTATGACAGCAGTCTCTGGTGTGGCTTCAGGTTGGGCTGCCTATTTTAAGGGTTTGCTTAGTCATTACGGAATTACCTTGCCACAAGCCTTGAATGGAACTTTTAATCCTGAGCATGATACTTATATTGATTTTTTGCCAATTTTAGTAATTATGCTTGTTACAGCAGTCGTCCTCATTAATTCGAAAGCAGCTCTTCGTTTTAATTCTATTCTTGTTGTTTTAAAATTTTCTGCTCTTGCCTTATTTATCCTAGTTGGTATTTGGTACATTAAACCTGAAAATTGGTCAGATTTTGCACCATTTGGTTTTGGTCAGATTTATGGAGGAAGCACTGGAATTATGGCAGGTGCTTCACTCATGTTCTTTGGATTCTTAGGTTTTGAGTCCATTTCTATGGCAGTTGATGAAATTCAAAATCCACAAAAGAATATTCCACGTGGGATTGTTTTATCCTTAATCATTGTAACTATTCTATATGCCATGGTTACCTTGATATTGACAGGTATCGTTCACTATAGCAAGCTCAATGTTGATGATGCAGTGGCTTTTGCGCTGAGAAGTATCGGTATTGGTTGGGCAGCTAATTATGTTTCACTTGTTGCAATTTTTACCTTGATTACGGTATGTATTTCAATGACCTATGCCTTGTCACGAATGATTTATAGCTTGGCCCGCGATGGACTATTGCCTCAAAGCTTCAAACAAGTAACCAAGACTAGTCGCGTTCCAAAGAATGCAACCATTTTAACAGGTGGAGTTTCAGCGATTGCAGCGGGTATCTTCCCTTTGGCAAGTATCGCAGCTTTTCTCAATATCTGTACCTTAGCCTATCTTATTCTCTTAGCCTATGGAATTATCAAATTGAGAAAAGATAAGGGTATGCCCAAAGAGGGAGAATTTAAAACGCCCTTGGTTCCTTTTCTACCAATCTTATCGATTCTGATTTGTCTGTCCTTTATGCTTCAATACAATCTTGAAACTTGGATAGCATTTGTATTAGCCTTAGTAGTAGGAGTTATTACTTACTTTACTTATGGCTATAAGCATTCGATTGTAGCTGAAAATGAATAAAGAAAAATCGCGAGTTATCGCGATTTTTTTATAATTTTTCATTGACGAATCGGATGAAGCGATTCCACCAAACTTTTAAGAAGAAGGCTTTCTCTACATTTTTATCAGAAATCATTTCAAAGGTTGGTTTGTCAGTGGTGATATAACCTTGACCAACTAAGTCCTTGTCATCATAGGTCAGATGTCCAACGACTGTACCTGCTTCAAGTGGTGCAGTATGCTCAGTACTATCAGGTGTGTAAGTAACAGATGACTGTGCTCGACTACCGAGACGCTGAACAATTTTTATATCTTCTTTAGCAACTGCTGTAACCGTATCTTGCTTTCCGTCATAAACTGGAGATTTGCTATCTTGGTAGCTTTCTCCTTGATTGACTATTGTTTGAAGAGCGAAATTGGATGAGATATAATCTAGAAGAGCTGAAGTTGCTGTGAAACGAGCGTAGGGTTTGGTATCTTGGTTGTCAGCGTTTAAAACAACAGTGATGATACGCATGCCTTTTTCTACAGTCGTACCTACGAAGGATGCTCCAGCTTTATCAGTCGTACCAGTTTTAAGGCCATCAACACCACCACGATAGGCAGGTAATCCCTCTAACATATAGTTTGTAGAATGAATAGTCATCCCTGCAAAAGTAGAAGAAGGTTTCTTTGTGATTTCTAAAACCTGAGGATACTTGAGGATAAGATTACGAGCGACGATCGCAACATCATAGGCACTCAGTTTGTTTTCATCATCTTTCTTAGAGCCGGGATAGATATTATCTCCAAGAGTCTCATTATTTAGACCAGTTGTATTGACGAGGGTAGCATCTTGAATCCCCCATTCAAGAAGTTTAGCCTTCATCATATCAACAAAGTCTTTTTCTGATCCAGCAACCTTTTCTGCCAACGCGATAGCTGCACTATTGGCACTAGAAACCAATGTTGCTTCTAACAACTCTTCAACAGTATAGTTACGAGCTTCCATAGGAACGTTACTTACCGCAGAATTGGTTGTCAACTGGTAGGGATAATCTGAAATTTCTACCGGAGTGGAAAGAGTGATTTTCCCTTGTTCTAGGGCCTCATAGACCAAGTAAACAGTTAGCAACTTACTGATAGAGGCAATCTCTACAGGTTGAGTGGCATCTTTTTCATATAAAATCTTACCAGTATTAGCTTCAACAGCGATGGCGTGTTTTGCTGCGACATCAAAATCCTGAGCAAAAACAGTAGTAGCCGAACCAAATGAAATAAGTGTTAGTAATGTTAAAAATAATTTCTTCATAGTAATTGTATTCTATCATAAAGACAAAAAATATTCTTGTTTTTATAATGAAGGTTATCAATCTTTTTGGAAATATGGTAAAATAGGAAAAAGAGGAGGTGGCTTATGTTTCGGAGAAATAAATTGTTCTTCTGGACCACTGAGATATTATTAATTACCTTAATTTTCTACTTATGGAGAGAAATGGGTGCTATTATTACACCGTTTGTAAGTGTCGTAAATACAATCATGATTCCCTTTTTACTAGGTGGATTTCTATACTACTTAACAAATCCAATCGTCATCTTTTTAGAGAAGGAATGTCGCATTAATCGAATCATTGGGATTTTGTTAACCCTTTGTGTCCTCATTGGTTCTCTGGTGATAGGTGTAGTATATCTTTTACCGATTTTAATCAATCAGTTGAGTAGTTTGATTAATTCTAGCCAAGGTATTTATGGTAGACTCCAAGATTTAGTAATAGAATTATCAAAATATCCTGCTTTTCAAGAGCTAGATATTCAACAAACAATCCAACAATTAAATCTTTCCTACATCGATATTTTACAGAATATCTTGAATAGTGTGACAAATAGTGTGGGAAGTGTCCTTTCAGCTTTGGTAAGCACTGTTTTAATTATCATTATGACACCGGTTTTCTTGATTTATTTCCTTTTAGATGGTCATAAATTCTTACCGATGCTAGAAAGAACTATTTTAAAGCGAGACAAACTTAATATATCTGGCTTAATAACAAACTTGAATGAGACTATTTCCCGTTACATAAGTGGAGTATCAATCGATGCATTCATTATCGGGTGTTTGGCTTTTATCGGTTATAGTGTGATTGGCTTAAAATATGCATTAGTATTTGCTATTTTCTCAGGTTTAGCAAATTTGATTCCTTATGTTGGACCGAGTATTGGACTAATTCCGATGATTATTTCAAATCTGTTTACGGATCCTCAAAAGATGATTATAGCAGTTATCTATATGCTGATTGTCCAACAAGTAGATGGGAATATCCTATACCCTCGTATTGTTGGTGGAGTCATGAAAGTTCATCCGATTACAATTCTCGTGCTATTATTGTTGTCAAGTAATATCTATGGTGTCGTAGGTATGATCGTTGCCGTTCCTACCTACTCAATTCTCAAAGAAATATCCAAATTCCTAGTCCGACTTTATGAAAAACATAAAGAAGTACAAGAAGTGGTAGAAAAATAAAGATTTTAAAAAGAAACGGATTCATCTGTTTCTTTTTTTATCAATAAATCGACAACTTATAGTAAGAACAAGAATAATTAATAAAAACTTTGTAAAACACTTGCAATTTAGCTAAAATTTGATAAAATAGTAAGGAAAGTTAGACTGTATTGCCTACTGTCTATCTATAAAATATATTTTATTGGAGGCTTTTACTCAAATGGCAAAAGAAAAATACGATCGTAGTAAACCACACGTTAACATTGGTACTATCGGACACGTTGACCACGGTAAAACTACCCTAACTGCAGCTATCACAACTGTTTTGGCACGTCGCTTGCCTTCAGCAGTTAACCAACCTAAAGACTATGCGTCTATCGATGCTGCTCCAGAAGAACGCGAACGCGGTATCACTATCAACACTGCGCACGTTGAGTACGAAACTGAAAAACGTCACTATGCTCACATCGACGCTCCAGGACACGCGGACTACGTTAAAAACATGATCACTGGTGCCGCTCAAATGGATGGAGCTATCCTTGTAGTAGCTTCAACTGACGGACCAATGCCACAAACTCGTGAGCACATCCTTCTTTCACGTCAGGTTGGTGTTAAACACCTTATCGTCTTCATGAACAAGATCGACTTGGTTGACGACGAAGAATTGCTTGAATTGGTTGAAATGGAAATCCGTGACCTTCTTTCAGAATACGACTTCCCAGGTGACGATCTTCCAGTTATCCAAGGTTCAGCTCTTAAAGCTCTTGAAGGTGACTCTAAATACGAAGACATCATCATGGAATTGATGAACACTGTTGATGAGTACATTCCAGAACCAGAACGTGACACTGACAAACCATTGCTTCTTCCAGTCGAGGACGTATTCTCAATCACTGGACGTGGTACAGTTGCTTCAGGACGTATCGACCGTGGTACTGTTCGTGTCAACGACGAAATCGAAATCGTTGGTATTAAAGAAGAAACTTCAAAAGCAGTTGTTACTGGTGTTGAAATGTTCCGTAAACAACTTGACGAAGGTCTTGCAGGAGATAACGTAGGTGTCCTTCTTCGTGGTGTTCAACGTGACGAAATCGAACGTGGACAAGTTATCGCTAAACCAGGTTCAATCAATCCACACACTAAATTCAAAGGTGAAGTTTACATCCTTACTAAAGAAGAAGGTGGACGTCACACTCCATTCTTCAACAACTACCGCCCACAATTCTACTTCCGTACTACTGACGTTACAGGTTCAATCGAACTTCCAGCAGGTACTGAAATGGTAATGCCAGGTGATAACGTGACAATCGACGTTGAGTTGATCCACCCAATCGCCGTAGAACAAGGTACTACATTCTCTATCCGTGAGGGTGGACGTACTGTTGGTTCAGGTATGGTTACAGAAATCGAAGCTTAATTCGATTTAGTTCCCAGAAGAACAATTATTTAAGTCAGACATTAAAAGAATCTTGCTATGCAAGGTTCTTTTTTTCTAGTTACACAAAGACAAAATAAGACAGTATGATAGTTGATTAGGAATATAGAAACTTAATTAAATAAATATCTTATTTATTAACGAATGTATATCCTAGTTTTTCAGAATAAATTTTTATTAGGTTAAAAAGCTTTTCACAAATGCCTGTTTTTTTGATAGAATAGAAGGAAGAAAAAAAGAAATGAGTTCGTCATGTCAAAAGGATTTTTAGTCTCTTTAGAGGGGCCAGAGGGAGCTGGTAAAACGAGTGTGCTTGAAGCTATCCTTCCTTTGTTAGAAGAAAAGAATATTGAGTTTTTAACAACACGTGAGCCAGGTGGTGTTTTGATTGGTGAGAAGATTCGAGAAGTCATTTTAGATCCTAGTCATACTCAGATGGATCCAAAGACAGAGTTGCTTCTCTATATTGCAAGTCGTAGACAGCACCTAGTAGAGAAGGTCTTGCCAGCACTTGCAGCTGGAAAATTGGTCATCATGGATCGTTTTATTGATAGTTCAGTTGCTTATCAAGGCTTTGGTCGTGGTTTGGATATTGAAGCTATTGACTGGCTCAATCAATTTGCGACAGATGGTCTTAAACCAGATTTGACACTTTATTTTGATGTTGAAGTGGAGAAGGGGCTTGAAAGAATCGCGGCAAATAGCGATCGCGAAGTCAATCGTTTAGATTTGGAAGGTTTAGACCTGCACAGAAAAGTTCGTCAAGGCTATCTTTCTCTTCTTAAGAAAGATGGTGAACGCATTGCTAAAATCGATGCAAGTTTACCGCTAGATCAAGTTGTTGAAAATACTAAACAAGTTTTGTTTGACAGAATGGGGCTGACAGAATGAATCAAGAGCAATTAAAAGCTTGTCAACCACAGCAATTTGACCGTTTTGTTCACATCTTAGAACAAAGACAGCTGAATCATGCCTATCTCTTTTCAGGGTATTTCGGAAGCATGGAGATGGCCTTATTTCTGTCTAAGAGTCTATTTTGTACAGATAAGCAGGGTGTCTTACCTTGTGAGTCTTGCCGAAATTGTAAGTTGATTGATCAGGAAGAATTTCCTGATGTCACTATTATTCGTCCGGTAAATCAAATCATTAAAACAGAACGAATCCGAGAATTAGTTGGCCAGTTTTCTCAATCAGGAATCGAAAATCAACGTCAGGTTTTTATTATTGAACAAGCAGAAAAAATGCATGCCAATGCCGCCAATTCACTACTAAAGGTCATTGAAGAACCGCAAAGTGAAACCTATATTTTCTTCTTAACCAATGATCAAGAGCAGATGTTACCAACTATCCGAAGCCGGACTCAAAATTTCCAATTTAAGAAGCAAGTCGAAAGCCTTAGGAATCAACTTGAACAAGCAGGATTGGTCAAAAATAAAGCAAGGCTTTTAGCTGAATTTAGTCAATCGCAAGCAGAAGCCGAAAAACTGACAAATCAAACAAGTTTTTGGACTCTAGTTGAAGAAAGTGAACGATTCTATTCTTGGTTAGATGCTGGGAAAAAGGAATCTTATTTACAGGTCTCAAAATTAGCTAGTTTAGCAGATGACAAAGAAAAACAAGACCAAGTTTTTAGAATTTTAGAAGTTTTAGCAGGCCAAGAGATTCAAAAAAATGCAGCACGTACAATATTGCAAAACCTTCTCAAAGCCAGAAAAATGTGGAAAGCAAATGTGTCTTTCCAGAATTCTTTGGAATACCTAGTTTTACAATAAAATGAACATGAAGACAGAAAAAGAAAGGGCTGTTCATGAACAAGAAAGAATTATTTGATGCCTTAGATGATTTTTCTCAACAGTTGTTGGCAACCTTGGCAGATGTCGAAGCCATCAAAAAAAATCTCAAGAGTGTTGTAGAAGAGAATACAGCTCTTCGCTTAGAAAACGATAAACTGAGAGAGCGCTTGAGTGAGGAAGAAGAAACAGCTCCAACTAAGACCAAGCATGTTAGAGAAAACGTGAGCCGAATCTATGACGACGGTTTTCATGTGTGTCGCGACTTTTATGGCCAACGTCGTGAACAAGATGCAGAATGTATGTTTTGTGATGAATTGTTGTTTAGGGAGTAAGCATGCAGATTCAAAAAAGTTTTAAAGGGCAGTCACCTTACGGTAAGTTATATCTCGTCGCAACTCCGATTGGGAATCTAGAGGATATGACCTTTCGTGCTATTCAGACTTTGAAAGAAGTGGACTGGATTGCTGCCGAGGATACTCGTAATACTGGTCTATTGCTCAAGCACTTCGATATTTCAACTAAACAATTCAGTTTTCATGAGCATAATGCCAAGGAAAAGATTCCTGATTTGATTGGTTGGTTGAAACAAGGTCAAAATATTGCTCAGGTCTCGGATGCTGGTCTACCTAGCATTTCTGACCCAGGTCATGATTTAGTCAAGGCGGCAATTGAAGAAGATATAGCAGTTGTCACTGTTCCAGGTGCTAGCGCAGGAATTTCTGCCTTGATTGCCAGTGGTTTAGCTCCACAACCCCACATTTTTTATGGATTCTTACCTCGAAAATCGGGACAACAAAAGCAATTTTTCGAATCAAAAAAAGAGTATCTTGAGACCCAGATTTTCTATGAATCTCCACATCGTGTGGCTGATACTCTGGAAAATATGCTAGAGGTCTACGGTGATCGTTCAGTTGTCTTAGTTCGAGAATTGACTAAAATTTTTGAAGAATACCAACGGGGGAATATTACAGAGTTACTAGAAAGCATATCTGAAACACCGCTCAAGGGCGAGTGCCTTCTCATCGTAGAAGGTGCTAGTCAAGAAGTAGAAGATAAGGATGAAGAAGATTTATTCTCTGAAATACAAAATCGTATCCAAGAAGGTGTTAAGAAAAATCAAGCCATTAAGGAAGTCGCTAAAATATATCAGTGGAACAAAAGCCAGCTCTATGCATCTTATCATGAATGGGAAGAGAATCAATCGGATGACTAAACAGGGAAGTTTGCCTTCTTCCCGAAATAGAAATAACAATCATAAGTATTTTACTACGAATGCTTAATTGGAGGGGTAATGAAAAGCAAAGTGTTGAAGAAAGTAATTGGTTTACTGTTTCCTATTCTCGCATTATTTATTTTGTCAGCATGTAACAAAGTTGATCGTGATTTAGCTAAAACAGCTATTTCAAACATCCGTTCCGTAGTAGAAGCTGCAGGGTTAGAAGCAGAAGGATACTCGACAGCTGATACCTTTGGTTATCAGGGATCTCCAATTTACATTAAAGGAACGGAACAATTTGTTGATGTCTATGTGGATTTTGAAAAAGACTATGTTGAGAAGACTCCAGTCCTTAGATACAATACGCGACTTAAAGAAGTTGAAAAGAAAATTTTCTTTGGTTTTTCCAAGAAAATAGTCTATCGTTTAGAAATGGAGTATGTTTCTAATGATGATAACTATGACCGACTTAAGGAAGCTTACAATAGGATACTTCAAAGTGATAGTTTGACTTCTACATATTTAAAGGATAATCAGCTTAAGAAGCTTTATATTAAAAACTCAGTTGAATTGAAATCTTTTGACTCCTATTATTCTATAGTTCCAAAAGAAGAATACAGTGGTAACCCTAATACTCGTCTTAAAGAGCAAGAAAAAAGAGAGGCAATTTTGAAGACGGATGTAGAAGAACTAACTCCCTTAATCGAGGACTTAGACCCAAGTAGAGTCAACAGTCTAGATGAAGATGTGCTTGTTCGCAATCGAGATCTACTTTTAAAAAGGGTTGCTGATAATCGTTCGACCTTTAGTATTTATATAAAAACTGATATTGAACAGGTACGAAAACAAAATCTACAATTAGCTAATGAGGATATTGACAATTGGACTGATTCTGATTTTCAATATTTACTTGCTCAAATAGTTGAAATTGAAAACTTGCCTAGAAATACAGAAGTAGGCTTTAGCATAACTTACAAAGACAAAAGTAATCGGTATGCTTTTAAATCTTTCAGTTTCAATAAAGAATAATTTTTGAAAGACATTCAGGAATTCTCCTGTCTGTCTTTTTACTTAGCTTTTTGGTATAATGAACCAAGTAATAATTTAGAAAGATTTGTGGGTGTCAAACAGTCCAGTAGCTTGTTTTGATATGAACTTAGGTTCCACCCAAAGAGGTATTAGTGTCATGTCTCAATCTTATATCAATGTTATCGGTGCTGGTTTAGCAGGTTCGGAAGCAGCTTACCAAATCGCAGAGCGTGGTATTCCAGTTAAACTTTATGAAATGCGTGGTGTCAAATCAACACCTCAGCATAAAACAGATAATTTTGCAGAATTAGTGTGTTCCAACTCATTACGAGGGGATGCTCTTACAAATGCTGTCGGGCTCCTCAAGGAAGAAATGCGTCGTCTTGGTTCTGTGATTTTAGAATCAGCAGAAGCTACCCGTGTTCCTGCAGGTGGAGCGCTTGCGGTTGATCGTGACGGTTTTTCTCAAATGGTTACTGAAAAAATTGCCAATCACCCTTTAATTGAAGTGGTTCGTGATGAAATTACAGAATTGCCAACAGATGTTATTACGGTTGTCGCTACTGGTCCCTTGACTAGCGATGCCCTGGCTGAGAAAATTCATGCCCTTAATGACGGCGATGGCTTCTATTTCTACGACGCGGCAGCGCCTATTATCGACGTCAATACCATCGATATGAGCAAGGTCTATCTCAAGTCTCGGTATGACAAGGGAGAAGCTGCTTACCTCAATGCTCCGATGACCAAGCAAGAGTTTATGGATTTCCATGAAGCCTTGGTCAATGCGGAAGAAGCACCCCTTAATTCTTTTGAAAAAGAGAAGTACTTTGAAGGCTGTATGCCGATTGAAGTTATGGCTAAACGTGGCATTAAAACCATGCTTTATGGCCCTATGAAACCAGTTGGTCTAGAATATCCAGATGACTATAAAGGGCCTCGTGATGGTGACTTTAAAACACCGTATGCAGTTGTTCAGCTTCGTCAGGACAATGCCGCAGGTAGTCTCTATAACATCGTTGGTTTCCAAACTCACCTCAAATGGGGAGAGCAGAAGCGTGTCTTCCAAATGATTCCAGGTCTTGAAAATGCTGAGTTTGTTCGCTATGGCGTCATGCATCGTAATTCCTATATGGATTCGCCAAATCTTCTTGAACAGACCTACCGTTCTAAGAAACAGCCAAATCTTTTCTTTGCTGGTCAGATGACTGGTGTAGAGGGCTACGTTGAGTCGGCTGCTTCCGGATTAGTTGCTGGAATCAATGCTGCTCGTCTTTTCAAGGGAGAAAGTGAGGCTATTTTCCCAGAGACAACAGCTATCGGAAGTTTAGCTCATTATATCACTCATGCTGATAGCAAACACTTCCAACCCATGAATGTTAATTTTGGCATTATCAAGGAGTTAGAAGGAGAACGTATTCGTGATAAAAAGGCTCGTTATGAGAAAATTGCAGAACGTGCCTTGTCTGATTTAGAGAAATTTTTATCTGTCTAATTTTTTTGAAAGAATTGTTCATGATACTATAAAAATCCTTGAAATTGTGATAAAATAGGTAGGATGAAAAAAGGAGAGAGAAAATGGTAGAACCTAAGTATAAACGTATCTTAATCAAGCTATCTGGTGAAGCCCTTGCTGGCGAACGTGGTGTCGGTATTGATATCAAAACCGTCCAAAGTATGGCCCAAGAAATCAAGGAAGTTCACGAGCTAGGAATTGAAATTGCCTTGGTTATCGGTGGTGGAAACCTTTGGCGTGGAGAACCTGCAGCAGAAGCTGGTATGGATCGTGTTCAAGCGGATTACACTGGAATGCTTGGGACAGTCATGAATGCTCTTGTGATGGCAGATTCATTGCAACAAGCTGGTGTTGATACTCGTGTACAAACAGCTATTGCCATGCAACAAGTAGCAGAGCCTTATATTCGTGGACGTGCCCTTCGCCACCTTGAAAAAGGACGTATCGTTATCTTTGGCGCGGGAATCGGTTCACCTTACTTCTCTACAGATACAACAGCGGCTCTTCGTGCAGCTGAGATTGAAGCGGACGCTATTTTGATGGCTAAGAATGGTGTAGACGGTGTCTACAATGCTGATCCTAAGAAAGATAAAACGGCTGTTAAATTTGAAGAATTGACTCACCGTGATGTGATTAATAAAGGTCTCCGTATCATGGATTCAACAGCTTCAACTCTATCAATGGATAATGACATTGACTTGGTTGTCTTTAATATGAACCAACCTGGCAATATCAAACGTGTTGTATTTGGTGAAAATATCGGAACAACTGTTTCAAACAATATCGAAGAAAAGGAATAAAAAAAATTATGGCTAACGCAATTGTAGAAAAAGCTAAAGAGAGAATGACTCAATCTCACCACTCACTTGCTCGTGAATTTGGTGGTATCCGTGCAGGTCGTGCTAACGCTAGCTTGCTTGACCGTATTACTGTTGAATACTATGGTGTCGAAACACCTCTTAACCAAATCGCTTCTATCACAATTCCTGAAGCGCGTGTCTTGTTGGTAACACCATTTGATAAATCTTCATTGAAGGATATCGAGCGTGCTTTGAACGCTTCAGATCTTGGTATTACACCAGCTAACGATGGTTCTGTTATTCGCTTGGTAATCCCAGCCCTTACAGAAGAAACTCGTCGTGATCTCGCTAAAGAAGTGAAAAAAGTTGGTGAAAATGCTAAAGTAGCGATCCGTAATATTCGTCGTGACGCTATGGATGAAGCTAAAAAACAAGAAAAAGCTAAAGAAATCACTGAAGATGAATTGAAGACTCTTGAAAAAGATATTCAAAAAGCGACAGACGATGCTGTTAAACACATCGACGACATGACTGCCAATAAAGAAAAAGAAATCTTGGAAGTCTAAGAAATAAACAGAAAAACTCAGTTGGCATTGCTGGCTGAGTTTTATTCGAAAGAAGGAAACATGAATACAAATCTTGCAAGTTTTATCGTTGGACTTATCATCGATGAAAATGACCGTTTTTACTTTGTTCAAAAGGATGGTCAAACATACGCTCTTGCTAAGGAAGAGGGTCAGCATACAGTTGGTGATACTGTTAAAGGTTTCGCCTACACGGATATGAAGCAAAAACTTCGTTTGACAACTCAAGAAGTGACTGCAACTCAGGATCAATTTGGTTGGGGAACTGTAACAGAAGTGCGTAAGGATTTGGGTGTTTTTGTTGATACAGGGCTTCCTGACAAGGAAATCGTTGTGTCACTTGATATTCTACCTGAACTGAAAGAGCTTTGGCCTAAGAAGGGCGATAAACTTTATATTCGTCTAGAAGTAGATAAGAAAGACCGTATCTGGGGAGTTTTGGCTTATCAGGAAGACTTCCAACGTTTGGCACGTCCAGCATACAACAACATGCAAAATCAGAACTGGCCTGCAATCGTTTATCGTCTTAAGTTATCAGGAACTTTTGTCTATCTACCAGAAAACAACATGCTTGGATTTATCCACCCAAGTGAGCGCTATGCAGAGCCACGTTTGGGGCAAGTGTTAGATGTGCGTGTCATTGGTTTCCGTAAAGTTGACCGAACTCTTAATCTATCACTAAAACCTCGCTCTTTTGAGATGTTAGAAAATGATGCACAAATGATTCTGACTTACTTGGAAAGTAATGGTGGATTTATGACCTTAAATGACAAATCTTCACCAGATGACATCAAGGCTACCTTTGGTATTTCTAAAGGTCAATTTAAAAAAGCGCTTGGTGGTTTAATGAAAGCTGGAAAGATTAAACAAGACCAATTTGGTACAGAGTTAATTTAGGGAGGCTTATGCGAAAATCATTTTATACTTGGCTTATGACAGAGCGTAATCCTAAAAGTAATAGTCCCAAAGCAATTTTAGCGGATCTTGCCTTTGAGGAGTCAGCCTTCCCGAAACATACGGATGATTTCGATCAGGTGAGTCGATTTTTAGAAGAACATGCTAGTTTTTCCTTTAATATGGGAGACTTCGATCGCATCTGGCAGGAATATTTAGAACATTAAAGATACCATAGGTGTTAAGGATAGCAATTTCTAATTGCCTTTGCTATAATAAAAAGAAATTAAAGAGTTAGAGAGGTTCTTTATTTGAAGGAACATTCAATAGACATTCAGTTAAGTCATCCAGATGACCTGTTTCATCTTTTTGGTTCCAATGAACGCCATCTTCGCTTGATGGAGGATGAGTTAGATGTTATCATCCATGCTCGTACAGAGATTGTACAAGTCTTGGGAGAGGAGTATTCTTGTGAAGAAGCACGGCAAGTAATTCAAGCCTTGATGGTCTTGGTCAATCGTGGCATGACAGTAGGAACTCCGGATGTGGTGACAGCCATCAATATGGTTAGAAACAATGAAATCGATAAGTTTGTTGCCCTCTATGAAGAAGAGATTATCAAAGACAATACTGGTAAGCCGATACGTGTAAAGACACTGGGTCAAAAACTTTATGTAGATAGTGTTAAGAGCCATGATGTGACCTTTGGAATTGGTCCAGCAGGTACAGGAAAAACTTTCCTAGCAGTGACCTTGGCTGTTACAGCTCTCAAGCGAGGTCAAGTCAAGCGTATTATCTTGACTCGTCCAGCAGTAGAAGCTGGAGAAAGCCTAGGATTTCTACCTGGTGATTTGAAAGAAAAGGTGGATCCTTATCTTCGACCAGTCTATGATGCTTTATATCAGATCTTAGGGAAAGACCAAACAACTCGTCTCATGGAGAGAGAAATTATTGAGATTGCGCCTTTGGCCTATATGCGTGGGCGTACCTTGGATGATGCCTTTGTTATTTTGGATGAAGCCCAAAATACAACCATCATGCAGATGAAGATGTTCTTGACACGTTTAGGCTTTAATTCTAAAATGATTGTCAATGGGGATATTAGCCAGATTGACCTGCCGCGTAATGTTAAATCAGGTTTGATTGATGCCCAGGAAAAACTTAAGAATATTCACCAGATCGACTTTGTACACTTCTCAGCCAAGGATGTTGTCCGACATCCAGTAGTCGCTCAGATTATCAGAGCCTATGAACCTCGACCTGTCAAAGCTGAAGAAAATCAAGAAGAAACAGAATAAAGAAAAAGAGCAGTTGAAAAACTGCTCTTAATTTTTTTTTTGAATTTCTTATTAAACAAGTTCACTGATAGGTGTGAAGTCACGTTCTAAACCTTCAGCAACTGGTTGACTTGTGAGTTGACCTTGATAAGTTGTTACACCTTCAAGCAAACCTGCATCTTCGAGGATTGCTTTCTTAAATCCTTTTCCTGCCAAGGCTTCAATATATGGAAGAGTCACATTTGTAAGGGCGATAGTAGAAGTACGAGCAACTGCTCCAGGAATGTTAGCAACCGCATAGTGGAGAACACCGTGTTTCTCATATACTGGCTCATCATGGGTTGTCACACGGTCAGCTGTTGCAATAACACCACCTTGGTCTACAGCAACGTCTACGATGACAGAACCAGGACGCATTTGTTGAACCATGTCATCTGTCACTAATTTTGGAGCTTTAGCACCAGGAATCAATACTGCACCGATAACAACGTCTGCTTCACGCACACTTGCTTCGATATTAAATGGGTTAGACATGAGTGTTTGGATTTGGTGACCAAAGACATCTTCAAGTTCAGAGAGACGTTTAGCGCTGATATCAAGAATAGTTACTTGAGCTCCTAAACCAAGAGCAATACGTGCTGCGTGTGTACCAACGACACCACCACCGATAATGGTTACTTTTCCTTTTGGCACACCAGGCACACCACCCAAAAGAACTCCAGAACCACCAGCTTGTTTCGTCAAGAAGTGAGCTCCGATTTGGACAGCCATTCGACCTGCAACCTCACTCATTGGAACCAATAGAGGAAGTTGACCTTCAGTATCTCGTACAGTTTCATAAGCAACACCAGTTGTTTTCGCTGCAAGCATAGCATCCGCTAATTCTGGGGCTGCTGCCATGTGCAAGTAGGTGAAGAGAAGTAAATCGTCACGCAAGAACTGGTACTCACTAGCAAGGGGTTCCTTGACTTTAACAACTAGCTCTGCAGCCCAGGCTTCAGCAGCAGTTGCGACAATCTCAGCTCCTTGCTTTTCATAGTCAGCATCAGCAAAACCAGATCCAAGTCCCGCATTTGTTTCGATGAGGACTCGGTGACCACGACCGACAAGACTCTGTACACCAGCAGGTGTCAAAGCAACACGATTTTCATTGTTTTTAATTTCCTTTGGAATTCCAATTAACATAGAGATTTGCTCCTTATTTAACATCTAGGTTCTTATACGAAATCATCACAGGAAGAACCCAGTCTTTTCTTGTGATGTTCTTATTTTATATAAAACCGCTATAAATTGCAAGAAAAACTTGTAAAACTATTTCTTTTATGTTATTCTTTTAGCAACCTTTTTTAGGAGGTGAAATCATGGAATCCTTATTTATCAAACTAGCTAAGCATCCAATTATCGAAACTGAACGCTTAGTTCTCAGACCAGTGACATTGAATGATGCAGAAGCCATGTTTGAGTACGCTTCAGATAAAGAAAATACGCGCTACACTTTTCCAACCAATCAAAGTTTAGAGGAAACCAAGAATAATATTGCTCAGTTTTATCTTGCCAGTCCCTTGGGTCGATGGGGAATAGAACTTAAAAATACTGGAAAGTTTATCGGAACTATTGATTTGTACAAGATGGATATGGTTCTTAAGAAGGCATCCATTGGCTACATTATCCATCAAAAATATTGGAATCAAGGTTTGACGACAGAAGCCAATCGAGCTGTGATTAAACTGGCCTTTGAAAAGATAGGAATGAATATGTTGACCGCCCTTCACGATAAGGATAATCCTGCGTCAGGAAAGGTCATGGAGAAATCAGGCATGCGCTTCTCTCACGAAGAACCTTATGCTTGTATAGACCAGCATGAAAAAGATCGTATCGTGACGAGAGTTCATTATATCTTGACCAAGGAAGACTATTTTGCAAATAAGTAAGCAGTTGAAAAGATTTTTCAGCTGTTTTTTCTTTCTCTTACGAATAAGCTAAGAGAGGAGAAAATATGGAAGAACTTATTGAGAAAATTAAAGAATATAAAATCATTGTTATCTGTGCAGGTTTGGGCTTGGTATTGGGTGGATTTTTCCTCCTAAAGCCAGTCGCTCAAACACCGGCTAAGGAAAGCAATTTGCAAACAGAAGTTACAACTGTTTCAAAGGATTCAGCTAGCGAAAAAGAGGAGAAGAGCCAGAAATCGGAAGCTGAAGAAGTGGTGGAGAAAGATCTGATTACTGTCGATGTCAAAGGTGCGGTCAAATCACCTGGAATCTATGATTTGCCAGTTGGAAGTCGTATCAATGATGCTGTCCAAAAAGCGGGTGGATTAACAGATAATGCAGACAGTAAGTCTATCAATCTCGCCCAGAGAATTAGTGACGAAGCACTTGTTTATGTTCCGACTAAGGAAGAAGCTACCAGTCAAGAGGCACATTCAAATGCTTCCAACACCAAAGAAAATAAGAAAGTCAATCTCAATAAAGCCAGTTTAGAGGAGCTGAAACAAGTCAAGGGGTTGGGAGGCAAACGTGCTCAGGACATCATCGACCACCGCGAAACCAATGGTAAGTTCAAGTCTGTTGATGACCTCAAGAAAGTGTCAGGCAT
Source organism: Streptococcus pseudopneumoniae (assembly GCF_001074155.1). Lineage (GTDB taxonomy): Bacteria > Bacillota > Bacilli > Lactobacillales > Streptococcaceae > Streptococcus > Streptococcus pseudopneumoniae_A. The sequence continues at coordinate 15,600 of NZ_JUUZ01000031.1, read as the reverse complement.
TGGTGCTAAGACAGTAGAAAAGTTAAAAGAATATGTCACAGTGGATTAGTCGCATACCCATCCCCAAAATCTATCTCAGTTTTCTTTTATTATGGCTCTACTATGCTATCTTTTCAGCAAGTGTGTTGGCGTTTTTGGGTTTTGTTTTTTTACTATTCTGTCTCTTTTTCCAATTCCCATGGAAGACTGTGACCAAGGTCCTCTTGATTTGTGGACTGTTTGCTAGCTGGTTTTTATTTCAAAAATGGCAGCAAGAAGCAGCTAGTCGACACCTTGTCGCCTCGGTTAATTCAGTGCGAATATTACCTGACACCATAAAGGTAAATGGTGATAGTCTATCCTTTCGTGGCAAGGCTGATGGTAGACTCTTTCAAGTTTATTATAAACTCCAGTCAGAAGTTGAAAAGGAAAAATTTCAGCAGTTATCTGAACTGCATGAGCTTGTGGTAAAAGGAAAGCTAGCTAGTCCTCAAGGGGCAAACAATTTTGCGGGATTTGATTATCGAAACTACCTTAAAACTCAAGGAATTTATCAGACCTTGACCATATCGGAAATTGTCGAATTAAGGAAAACATCAAGTTTGGATATTGGAGAAAATCTATCTAGCTTGCGAAGAAAAGCAGTTGTCTGGATAAAAAGGAATTTTCCCGATCCCATACGCAACTACATGACCGGTCTATTATTGGGGCACTTGGACACAGACTTTGAGGAAATGAATGAACTCTATTCTAGCCTCGGAATTATTCACCTTTTTGCTTTGTCAGGGATGCAGGTTGGTTTCTTCATGAATGCTTTTAAAAAGTCACTCTTACGATTAGGTTTGACGCAAGAGAAGTTCAAATGGCTTGCCTATCCCTTTTCTTTGGTCTATGCAGGTTTGACAGGGTTCTCAGCTTCTGTTATTCGTAGTCTTCTACAAAAGCTATTGGCTCAGCATGGCTTTAAGTCACTAGATAATTTTGCTTTGACGATTCTTATTCTATTTCTTATCATGCCGAACTTTTTCTTAACAGCTGGAGGGGTTCTATCCTGTGCCTATGCTTTTATACTGACCATGACAGGTGAAGAAATAGAAGGAATAAGAGGGTTGGTTAGAGAGAGTTGCATTATTTCCTTGGGAATTCTGCCAATTTTATCATTTTATTTTTCAGAATTTCAACCGTGGTCCATTCTCTTGACATTTGTCTTTTCATTCTTATTTGATATGGTCCTGTTACCGCTCTTATCGATTCTCTTCTGTCTGTCATTTATATATCCCATCACCCAGTTCAACTATCTCTTTGAATGGCTTGAAAACATCATTCGCTATATTTCTCAGCTATCTACGAGGCCTCTTGTTTTCGGTCAGCCGAGTCTTTGGATTTTAATCCTTCTTTTGATTACTTTAGCTCTCATCTACGATTATCGAAAGAATTTGAAAAAAATATCTATGCTTGTCATAGTTGCTATCTCACTCTTTTTAGTAACCAAACATCCACTGGAGAATGAAATCACAGTCCTAGATATGGAACAGGGGAGGAGCATTTTCCTAAGAGACATGACAGGAAAGACCATACTACTGGATGTCGGAGAAAAATCTGAACGTGACAAGAAAGAAGCCTGGCAGGAGAGGATTTCCTCTAGCAATGCCGAACGGAGTTTAATCCCTTATCTAAAAAGTCGAGGAGTTGCAAAGATTGATCAGCTTGTGCTAACGACTAGTGATACTAAGCAGTTAGATCATGTGTTAGAAATTAGTAAAGCCTTCGAGCTTGAAGAGATTCTAGTAAGTGAAGAAACTCTATCTAAAAGAGAATTTATGGATAAATTAAAGGAAAGTAACTTGAAAGTACGTCCTATTAAAACAGGAGAGCAGTTATTTATTTTTGGGAGTAGTTTGGAAGTAATCGAAAATCAAAACAGGGATAGTAAAGCCTCAATAGCAATGTATGGAAAGCTACTAAATCAAACTTTTCTAGTCACTGGAAATATAGAGGAGAAGTTCTTAGCAAACTCTTATCCAAAACTCCAAGCAGATGTAGTGATAACTCATCAGCAAGCATCGAAGAAAAAGACAGATGTCGAAGTCTTCGAAATCTTTCAGCCTAAAATCACTGTCATTTCAGTAGACAAGAAGAAAAAATTTAAAGAAAAAAATGGGGAGAATAACCAAGAATTTGGGAATTCGATTTACAAAACGGATCAAAAGGGGGCCATTCGTTTTAAAGGTTGGGGTGCTTGGCAAATAGAAACAGTTCGCTGAGCTTAGCTTTTCAAGAAAATTAAAATTGTCTAAACAATCAATCAAAACTTGATTTTAGAACCTTTTTGCTATAAAATGGTAAAGATTAGTGTCAAACTTTTATATTGCAAATAGGAGAAAACATGACAAAAACTTTGAAACGTCCTGAGGTTCTATCACCTGCAGGAACACTTGAAAAACTAAAAGTAGCTGTTCAATATGGAGCAGATGCTGTCTTTATCGGTGGTCAGGCCTATGGTCTTCGTAGCCGTGCAGGGAACTTTACTTTCGAACAAATGGAAGAAGGAGTACAGTTCGCGGCTAAGTATGGAGCTAAGGTATATGTGGCTGCTAATATGGTCATGCACGAAGGAAACGAAGAAGGGGCCGGCGAATGGTTCCGTAAATTACGTGATATTGGGATTGCAGCGGTTATCGTGTCAGATCCAGCCTTGATCATGATTGCAGCAACAGAAGCACCTGGACTTGAAATCCACCTTTCAACCCAGGCCAGTGCGACTAACTACGAAACCCTAGAATTCTGGAAAGAACTTGGCTTGACTCGTGTCGTTTTGGCGCGTGAGGTTTCTATGGAAGAATTGGCAGAGATTCGCAAACGTACAGATGTGGAAATTGAAGCCTTCGTTCACGGAGCTATGTGTATCTCGTACTCTGGCCGTTGTACCCTTTCTAACCACATGAGTATGCGCGATGCCAACCGTGGTGGATGTTCACAATCTTGTCGTTGGAAATATGACCTTTACGATATGCCCTTCGGTAAGGAACGTAAGAGTCTCAAAGGAGAAATTCCTGAAGAATTCTCTATGTCTGCGGTTGATATGTCTATGATTGACCATATCCCAGATATGATTGAAAATGGTGTGGATAGTTTGAAGATTGAGGGCCGTATGAAGTCTATCCACTATGTTTCAACAGTAACAAACTGCTACAAGGCTGCTGTTGATGCCTATCTTGAGAGCCCTGAAAAGTTTGAAGCTATTAAGCAAGACTTGATTGATGAAATGTGGAAGGTTGCCCAACGTGAGTTGGCTACAGGTTTCTACTACGGAACACCATCTGAAAATGAGCAACTTTTCGGAGCTCGTCGTAAGATTCCAGAATACAAGTTTGTTGCAGAAGTAGTAGCTTATGATGATGCGACTCAGACAGCAACCATTCGCCAACGTAACGTTATCAACGAAGGTGACCAAGTTGAATTCTACGGTCCAGGTTTCCGTCATTTTGAGACTTATATAGAAGACCTTCACGATGCTAAAGGAAATAAAATCGATCGTGCACCAAATCCAATGGAACTTTTGACTATCAAGGTTCCTCAACCTGTTCAAGCTGGTGACATGGTACGTGCTTTGAAAGAAGGTCTCATCAATCTCTATAAAGAAGATGGAACAAGCGTCACAGTTCGTGCCTAGATAAGGAAAAAGAATGGTTCAAGCTCAGGGCTTACTAGTAGATCATGAAAGCAGATGTGTTCATTACCATAGTGATAAGGATATTGTAGCACTTCAGTGCTATGAGTGTCAGAAATACTATGCCTGTTATCAGTGTCATAATGAACTGGAGTCGCACATATTTTCTCCCTATCCTTTAAATCTGAAAGAGGATAGACCTGTCTTATGTGGATCCTGTGGGAAAACACTAACGTATGAGGAGTATACAGAGACGGGCACTTGTCCATTTTGTAATGCTGCATTTAATCCAGCTTGTCAAAATCATTACTCAATTTATTTCAGATAAGAACTGACAAATCCGAGTTGTAAAACTCGGTTTTTTTATTTTCAGAAAACAAGGAAAGGTAGCGAAAGTGGTATGAAAAGACAATAAAATTTTCTATATAATTGTCTTGAAAATCGTAAAATTAGAAATAAATGATTCGAAACGCTTTCATTACTAGTAAAAAGTTGACAAAAGCAAATTTTAGGACTAAACTAGGGAGGTAAATTTAATTTAAAAAAGGAGAATTCGTCATGAATTTAACATTTTTCGGTCTATGTCTTGCCTGTATGGGTGTATCTCTTGCAGAAGGATTTTTGATGAACGGTTTGTTCAAATCTGCAGCACGCCAACCAGATATCATCCCTCAATTGCGTAGTTTGATGATCATGGGGATTGCCTTTATCGAAGGAACATTCTTTGTAACCCTAGCGATGTCATTTGTCATTAAATAGACAACTCTATTTAGAAATGGAGGTGTCAAACCATGGAAGAAAGTTTGAATCCAACCGTTAATATTGGACCAATATCCTTTGATTTGACCCTGCTTGCCATGTCTCTTGTAACTGTTTTGATGGTTTTTGCCTTTGTCTACTGGGCAAGTCGAAAAATGACCATCCGTCCAAAGGGCAAACAAAATGCTCTTGAGATGATTTATGACTTTGTGATTGGTTTTACCAAACCAAACATTGGAGAATCATACATCAAGGACTATTCCTTGTTTCTGTTTTCTCTATTTCTGTTTATCTTGGTAGCCAACAATATTGGCTTAATGGCAAAAGTACAAACAACAAACGGTTATAACTTGTGGACTTCCCCAACAGCTAACCTTGGATACGATTTATCCCTCTCATTATTGATCACTTTGATCGCCCATGTAGAAGGAGTTCGTCGTAGAGGCGTTAAAGAATATTTGAAAGCATTTGTTACACCTGGCTTTATGACTCCGATGAACATTTTAGAAGAGTTCACCAATTTTGCTTCCTTGGCGATTCGGATCTACGGAAATATTTTTGCCGGTGAGGTCTTAGCTGGATTGCTATTGGCCTTGTCACAAAATGCTTTGTATTGGTATCCTTTTGCCTTTATCGCAAACATGTTATGGACAGCCTTTTCAATTTTCATTTCATGTATTCAGGCTTATGTATTTACCATGTTGTCATCAATGTACATTGGTAAAAAAATAAACGAAGGGGAAGAGTAAGTAGAGGAGGATTAGAAGATGGATTTAACTATTAGTACCATTATCGGTGACTTTATTCTTATCGCTGGTTCCTTCCTTTTATTGATCTTTTTAGTGAAGAAATATGCTTGGGGCAATATTTCCAGCATCTTGGATGAACGTGCTGGAAAGATTTCTTCAGATATTGATGGTGCCGAGGAAGCCCGTAAAAAGGCTGAGGAACTAGCTAGCAAACGTGAAGCTGAGTTAGCAGGTAGCCGTACCGAAGCTAAAACGATTATCGAGAATGCAAAGGGAACTGCTGAGAAAAGTAGAGCCGATATTTTAGCCGAAGCTAAACTTGAAGCAGGGCGCTTAAAAGAAAAAGCCAACCAAGAAATTGCTCAAAATAAAGCTGAGGCTTTACAAAGTGTTAAGGGAGATGTGGCAGACTTGACAATCAGTCTAGCTGAGAAAATTCTCTCTAAAAACCTTGACAGTCAGGCCCATAAAGAACTCATTGATCAGTATATCGATCAGCTAGGAGAAGCTTAATGGACAAAAAGACTCTAAAGGTAATTGAAAAATACAGCATGCCTTTTGTCCAATTGGTGATTGAAAAAGGAGAAGAGGACTCTATTTTTTCAGACTTGTCTCAAATCAAGCAAGTAGCTGAAGAAACAGGCTTACCTTCTTTTTTAGCTCAGGTGGCAGTAGATGAGTCGGATAAAGAAAAAACGGTTCGTTTTTTTCAAGACTCTGTGTCACCTTTAGTGCAAAACTTTATCGAGGTTCTACTTTACAATCACAGATCAAACCTGTTTTATGATGTGATTGTAGATTGCTTGAATCGTCTTGAAAAAGAAACCAATCGTTTTGAAGTGACTATTTTGTCTGCACATCCTTTGACTGATGAACAGAAAGAACGACTAGTTCCTCTAATCGAGAAAAAGATGTCTCTAAAAGTTCGTAGCATTAAGGAAAAAATCGACGATAGTTTAATCGGTGGTTTTGTTATTTTTGCCAATCACAAGACAATTGATGTGAGTATTAAACAACAACTTAAAGTTGTTAAGGAAAATTTGAAATAGAAAGTGGTGTTCTTTTGGCAATTAACGCACAAGAAATCAGCGCTTTAATTAAGCAACAAATTGAAAATTTCAAACCCAATTTTGATGTGACTGAAACAGGTGTTGTAACCTATATCGGTGACGGGATTGCGCGTGCACATGGACTCGAAAACGCCATGAGCGGTGAGCTGTTGATTTTTGAAAATGGCTCTTATGGTATGGCGCAAAACTTGGAATCAACAGATGTCGGTATTATCATCCTTGGGGACTTTACAGATATTCGTGAAGGCGATACAATTCGTCGTACAGGGAAAATCATGGAAGTTCCAGTTGGTGATAGCTTGATTGGACGTGTTGTCGATCCACTTGGTCGTCCTGTAGACGGACTTGGTCCAATCGACACAGATAAAACTCGTCCAGTTGAAGCACCAGCTCCTGGTGTCATGCAACGGAAGTCTGTTTCAGAACCATTGCAAACAGGTTTGAAAGCTATTGACGCCCTTGTTCCAATCGGTCGTGGTCAACGTGAGTTGATCATCGGTGACCGTCAAACAGGGAAAACAACTATCGCTATTGACGCTATCTTGAACCAAAAAGGTCAAGATATGATTTGTATCTATGTAGCGATTGGACAAAAAGAATCAACAGTTCGTACACAAGTAGAAACACTTCGTCAGTATGGTGCCTTGGATTACACAATCGTTGTGACAGCTTCAGCTTCACAGCCTTCACCATTGCTCTACCTCGCACCATATGCTGGGGTTGCTATGGCAGAGGAGTTCATGTACCAAGGTAAGCATGTGTTGATTGTTTATGATGACCTTTCAAAACAAGCGGTAGCTTATCGTGAACTTTCTCTCTTGCTTCGCCGTCCACCAGGTCGTGAGGCCTTTCCAGGGGATGTCTTCTACCTTCACAGTCGTCTACTTGAGCGTTCTGCTAAAGTTTCAGATGAGCTTGGCGGTGGATCTATCACGGCTCTTCCATTTATCGAGACACAAGCAGGAGATATCTCAGCTTATATCGCCACAAACGTAATCTCTATTACGGATGGACAAATCTTCCTAAGTGATAGTCTCTTTAATGCGGGTATTCGTCCAGCTATTGATGCGGGTTCTTCTGTATCTCGTGTTGGTGGTTCTGCTCAGATTAAAGCCATGAAGAAGGTTGCTGGTACTCTTCGTATTGACCTTGCTTCATACCGTGAGTTGGAAGCCTTCACTAAGTTTGGTTCAGACTTGGATGCTGCTACTCAGGCTAAATTGAACCGTGGTCGTCGTACTGTAGAAGTATTGAAACAACCAGTTCATAAACCATTACCTGTTGAGAAACAAGTAACCATTCTGTATGCCTTGACTCATGGATTCTTGGATACTATATCAGTTGATGATATTGTTCGTTTTGAGGAAGAATTCCATGCCTTCTTTGATGCGCAACATCCAGAGATTTTGGAAACTATTCGTGAAACAAAAGACTTGCCAGAAGAAGCAGTCTTGGATGCTGCGATTACTGAGTTTCTCAACCAATCCAGCTTCCAATAAGAATAGAGGTGTCAGATGGCAGTATCTCTAAATGATATTAAAACAAAAATCGCCTCAACGAAAAATACTAGTCAAATTACTAACGCCATGCAGATGGTTTCTGCAGCTAAGTTAGGTCGTTCTGAAGAAGCTGCACGCAACTTCCAGATTTATGCTCAAAAAGTCCGTAAACTCCTTACAGATATCCTTCACGGAGATGGTGCTGGCGGATCAACAAATCCAATGTTGATTAGTCGCCCGGTCAAAAAAACAGGCTATATCGTCATTACATCTGACCGTGGTCTTGTTGGAGGATATAACTCTTCAATCTTGAAGGCTGTCATGGAACTGCAACAAGAATACCATCCTTCAGGTGATGATTTTGAAGTCATCTGTATCGGTGGTATGGGAGCAGACTTCTTTAAAGCTCGTGGTATTCAGCCAATTTATGAATTGCGTGGTCTCGCCAGTCAACCAAGCTTCGATGAAGTTCGTAAGATTATTTCAAAAACTATTGAAATGTATCAAAATGAACTTTTCGATGAGCTCTATGTTTGCTACAACCACCACGTGAATACACTGACAAGTCAAATGCGTGTGGAGCAGATGCTTCCAATTGTCGATTTGGACCCGAATGAAGCAGATGATAACTACAGCTTGACTTTTGAGCTTGAAACAAGTCGTGAAGAAATCTTGGATCAACTACTGCCACAGTTTGCAGAAAGTATGATTTACGGTGCTATTATTGATGCGAAGACAGCTGAAAATGCGGCAGGGATGACGGCAATGCAGACAGCGACAGATAATGCTAAAAAAGTTATCAATGATTTGACTATCCAGTATAACCGTGCCAGACAGGCGGCGATTACACAAGAAATTACAGAAATCGTAGCAGGAGCTAGTGCTTTAGAATAAAGCAATATTGCTCAGAGAAATGAACTTAGGACCTAGTCATACTAGGAACCGATAGTATCTTATACAGAATAGGAGAAGTAGATGAGTTCAGGTAAAATTGCTCAGGTTATCGGTCCTGTTGTAGACGTCATGTTTGCAGCAGGTGAGAAACTACCAGAGATTAATAATGCACTTGTCGTCTACAAAAATGACGAAAGAAAAACAAAAATCGTCCTTGAAGTAGCCTTAGAGTTGGGAGATGGTATGATTCGTACCATCGCTATGGAATCAACTGATGGCTTGACCCGTGGTTTGGAAGTATTGGACACAGGCCGTCCAATCTCAGTACCAGTTGGGAAAGAAACTCTAGGACGTGTCTTCAACGTTTTGGGAGATACCATTGACTTGGAAGCTCCTTTTGGTGAAGATGCAGAGCGTCAGCCAATTCATAAAAAAGCACCAACTTTTGATGAATTGTCTACCTCTTCAGAAATTCTAGAAACAGGGATCAAGGTTATCGACCTTCTCGCCCCTTACCTTAAAGGTGGTAAGGTCGGACTCTTCGGTGGTGCCGGAGTTGGTAAGACCGTATTGATCCAAGAATTGATTCACAACATTGCCCAAGAACACGGTGGTATCTCAGTATTTACTGGTGTTGGGGAACGTACTCGTGAAGGGAATGACCTTTACTGGGAAATGAAAGAATCAGGCGTTATCGAAAAAACAGCCATGGTATTTGGTCAGATGAATGAGCCACCAGGAGCACGTATGCGTGTTGCTCTTACTGGTTTGACAATCGCTGAATACTTCCGTGATGTAGAAGGTCAAGACGTTCTTCTCTTCATTGACAACATTTTCCGTTTCACACAAGCTGGTTCAGAAGTATCTGCCCTTTTGGGTCGTATGCCATCAGCCGTTGGTTATCAGCCAACCCTCGCAACAGAAATGGGTCAATTGCAAGAACGTATCACGTCAACCAAGAAGGGTTCTGTAACCTCTATCCAGGCTATCTATGTGCCAGCGGATGACTATACTGACCCAGCGCCAGCAACAGCCTTCGCTCACTTGGACTCAACAACTAACTTGGAACGTAAATTGGTTCAATTGGGGATTTACCCAGCCGTTGACCCTCTTGCTTCAAGCTCACGTGCCTTGGCACCTGAAATTGTTGGAGAAGAGCACTATGCAGTAGCTGCTGAAGTGAAACGTGTTCTTCAACGTTACCATGAGTTGCAAGATATTATTGCCATCCTTGGTATGGATGAACTTTCTGACGAAGAAAAGACTTTGGTTGCTCGTGCACGTCGTATTCAGTTCTTCTTGTCACAAAACTTCAACGTTGCGGAACAATTTACAGGTCAACCAGGATCTTATGTTCCAGTAGCTGAAACTGTTCGTGGCTTCAAGGAAATTCTTGACGGTAAATACGATCATTTGCCAGAAGATGCCTTCCGTGGAGTAGGTTCAATCGAAGATGTTATTGCTAAGGCTGAAAAAATGGGATTTTAAGAGGTGATCTATGGCACATTTAACTGTCCAGATCGTGACACCAGATGGCCTCGTCTATGATCACCATGCCAGCTTTGTATCGGTACGAACTCTGGATGGTGAGATGGGGATCTTGCCACGACATGAAAATATGATTGCGGTTCTAGCAGTTGATGAAGTAAAGGTTAAACGCATCGATGATGATACTCATGTGAACTGGATTGCAGTAAACGGAGGAATCATTGAGATTGCTAATAATGTCATTACCATTATTGCTGACTCAGCTGAACGTGCGCGCGATATTGATGTTAGTCGTGCAGAACGTGCTAAACTTCGTGCAGAACGTGAAATCGAAGAAGCACAAGACAAACACTTAATCGACCAAGAGCGCCGTGCTAAAATTGCATTGCAACGTGCTATTAACCGTATCAATGTCGGAAATAAATTATAAAATAAAAAATGAACTTGTTAAATCAAGTTCATTTTTTATTATTTCTTATTTAGTGAAACTTATGCAGACTGCTTCAGGAACCTGAAATTCATTAGAGAGTTCTGCCAGTCTACCAGTCTCAGGATTGCGCTTAAAGACAGTCGCATTATCAGAATCCTGGTGAACAGCGATAAGGAATTCTTGGTCAGGTGACAAATCAAAATCACGTGGATTATTCCCATTGGTTGGAACAATCTCTAATAATTCCAAGCTTCCATCTGCTAAAATGCTATAAACAGCGATAGAATCATGGCCTCGATTAGAAGCGTAGATGAATTTGCCATCTTTAGAAAGACGAATAGCCGCAGTACCATTAAAGCCACTATAGTCATCTGGTAAGGTTGAAATGACCTGCATTTGTTCAAATTCTCCGACTCCATCGTAAATCAAAACTTCAATCGTACTGTTGAGTTCACAGATGAGATAAGCAATCTTGTAGTGGTGATGGAAAACTAGGTGACGAGCACCAGCGCCAGGATTACAATTATAAGTTGCTAGTTTAGTCAACTTTCCTTCTAGATTGACATCATAGGTAGTGACTTCGTCAGTACCTAAGTCACAGGTTACCAAATATTGGTCTGGTGTTAAATCGGTGTAGTGTACGTGGGGAGAAGCTTGGTTTTCATGTGGACCATGGCCAGTGTGTTGAACTTTGTCTGCCAATTCAAGACAGCCATCTTCTTTACGTTTATAGACTAGAACTTGACCTTTATGATAGTTAGCGCCATAGACTAGACTCCGTGTCTCATCGACTGCAACATAGCAGTGAGGAGCACCTTCTTCAACGACGTGATTCAGGAGGACACCATCAGTTTTGTATGCTGCGATTCCACCTTTGTCATCATGGCTTCCGACAGTATAGAGATGCTGATGTTGATCAAAGGCTAGGTAGGTTGGACTTGGCTCGGTTGCAAAGAGTTCTAGATTTGAGAGTTTGCCAGTCTCAGTATCAAAATCAGCCTTGTAAATCCCTTGAGAAATACGTCGTGTATAGGTTCCAAAATATACTATTTCTTTCATATTCATACCTCTAGAAAAAGATAATTCAATTATAACATAAAAAGGGCTGCTAGATGAAAAATCTAAGTCAGAAAAAATAGCTCTTCCCTTGTCAAGAATACAAATTTATCCCTTGCTAAAAGATTATAAAAAAACCTTATTTTTCTTAAAACATGGTATAATGTTAGGACAAAGGAAAGGAAGAAAAAATGGAACAAAAAGAGAAACACTTTACCTTATCTTGGTTTTTTAAATGGTTTTTAGACAATAAAGCGATCACTGTTTTCTTGGTGACCTTGTTATTAGGTCTCAATATTTTTATTCTCAGTAAAATTAGCTTTTTATTTTTCCCAGTTATAGACTTTTTATCAGTAGTGATGTTGCCGGTTATCTTATCGGGTCTACTTTTTTACCTCTTGAATCCACTAGTAGATCTGATGGAGAAGTACAAGATTAACCGTGTCTTAGCCATTAGTATTATCTTCGTCATTATTGCAATACTCTTGATTATTGGACTAGCCGTTGCAATTCCAAACCTTCAACGTCAAGTAGTAATTTTTGCGCAAAATGTCCCAAGTTATCTCGAAGATGCTGATAGAGTCATTGATGACCTTGTAACCAAGCGTTTGCCAGATGACTTTAGACCCCAACTGGAGCAAGTTTTAGCTAATTTTTCAACACAAGCAACTGCATGGGCAAGTAATATCTCTTCCAAAGCTGTTAACTGGGTGAGTGCTATTATTAGTGGAACTTCTCAAGTAATCGTCGCTTTGATTATCATGCCATTTATGCTCTTTTATCTCCTTAGAGATGGGAAAGGGTTGAGAGATTATATCACTCACTTTTTACCAAATAAATTAAGAGAACCAGTAGGTAAGGTTCTATCAGATGTGAACCAACAACTTGCTAACTACGTTAGAGGACAAATTACGGTCGCTGTAATCGTAGCTATCATGTTTATTATCTTCTTTAAGATAATTGGGCTTCGATATGCAGTAGCGCTTGGTGTTACTGCAGGTATTCTCAATTTAGTTCCTTATCTAGGTAGTTTTCTTGCAATGATTCCAGCCCTTGTTTTGGGTTTGATTGCTGGTCCTGTTATGCTCTTAAAAGTTATTATCGTTTTCATTGTAGAGCAAACTATTGAAGGACGTTTTGTTTCTCCACTGATTTTGGGTAGTCAATTAAATATTCACCCAATTACCATTCTTTTTGTACTATTAACTTCAGGATCCATGTTTGGTATTTGGGGTGTATTGCTAGGTATTCCAATCTACGCTTCCGCAAAAGTAGTCATCTCAGAAATTTTTGATTGGTACAAAGAAATTAGTGGACTTTATGAACCGGTAGAGGAGACTGATAGTGAACAATAGTCAACAAATGCTCGAAGCTTTAGAACAACAAGATTTATCAAGAGCTGAATCTTTTTTCCAAAAAGCTTTAGAAGAAGATTCAGATGAAGTTCTTCTTGAACTATCTGCATATCTCGAAGGGATTGGTTTCTATCCACAGGCAGCACAAATCTATGAGAAACTAGCACCGAAATTTCCAGAAGTCTACATCAATCTAGCTGCTATTGCTGGTGAAGATGGACTTATCGAAGAAGCTTTTGATTATTTAGAGAAGATTGGTCTAGAAAGTGAATGGTACGTATCAGCTCTTGCCTTAAAAGCAGATTTATATCAGATGGAAGGATTGACAGATGTTGCGCGTGAGAAGCTCTTAGAAGCTCGTAGCTACTCTGATGACCCTCTCCTAATATTTGGACTAGCTGAGCTAGATAGCGAGCTAGGAAACGATTTAGAAGCCATTAAAGGCTATGCTCAATTAGATAATCGTCTTATCTACGATCAAACTGGAATTTCGACCTATCAGAGAATTGGTCTTGCTTATGCACGTTTAGGTAAGTTTGAATCTGCAATAGAATTTTTAGAAAAAGCCTTAGAATTAGAATATGATGACCAAACAGCCTTTGAGCTTGCAAGTCTCTATTTTGACCAAGAGGACTACCAAAAAGCAACCTTATACTTTAAACAATTGGATACTATTTCCCCAGATTTCGAAGGATATGAGTACGGCTATAGTCAAGCACTGCATAAAGAACATCAAACAGAAGAAGCACTTAAAATAGCGCAACAGGGCTTGTCAAAAAATCCTTTTGAAACGCGGCTCTTACTCCTAGCATCTCAGCTATCTTACGAGTTGCATCAACCTGAGCAAGCAGAAGCTTATCTGATTCAAGCACAAGAGAATGCTGATGACCAGGAAGAAATTTTGCTACGCTTAGCGACCATCTACCAAGAACAAGAAAGATACGAAGATATACTAGCTTTAGCAGTCTATGAACCTGAAAACCTCTTGACTAAATGGATGATTGCTAGAAGTTATCAAGAGACTGAAGAATTGGATGTAGCCTATGATCTCTATAAGGAACTTGCCACTGAACTCAAGGATAATCCAGAGTTTTTGGAACAGTTTATTTATTTGTTAAGAGAGTTAGGTAAGCTAGAAGAAGCAAAAGACTACATTCAATCCTATCTACAATTAGTACCCGATGATTTACAAATGCAAGATTTGTATGATTATTTATCTTGAATACAAAAGATAATCACCAAGCATAGGTGATTTTCTTTTTTTATTAAAAAGAAGTATAAATTGCTTTAAATTTAGGTGGATTGAGTATGAACTTTTAGTATTTTTTTGATATAATTGTTATAGTTATAAGTTGAATAATCAACAATAGTAAAAATAGAAAGATTGGCAAAATGACAAAAGTAAAAATTGTGACGGATTCTTCGGTTACTATTGAACCGGAAGTGGTTAAAGAATTTGATATTACTGTTGTTCCACTATCTGTAATGATTGATAGTGTCCTTTATTCAGATGCAGATCTTGAAGAAGGAGAATTTCTTCGCTTGATGCAAGCTAGTAAAAATCTTCCTAAGACTAGTCAACCACCAGTGGGACTCTTTGCAGAAATTTTTGATGATTTGGGTAAGGATGGTAGTCAAATTCTAGCTATTCACATGTCCCATGCTTTATCAGGAACTGTTGAAGCGGCTCGTCAAGGAGCAAGTTTGTCAACAGCAGATGTCACTGTTTTGGATAGTTCATTCACAGATCAGGCCTTGAAGTTCCAAGTTGTGGAAGCTGCCAAACTAGCTCAAGAAGGAAAAGACCTTGAAACTATTCTAACCCATGTAGAGGACGTAAAAAATCACACTGAACTCTACATCGGTGTTTCAACTTTAGAAAACCTTGTAAAAGGTGGTCGCATTGGCCGTGTTACTGGTTTGCTGAGCTCTTTACTTAATATTCGAGTAGTTATGCAAATGAAAGACCATGAGCTTCAACCGATTGTCAAAGGACGTGGTTCAAAAACCTTTAAGAAATGGTTGGATGAGTTAGTAGCCACTCTTTCAAATCGTTCAGTAGCTGAGATTGGTATTTCTTATGCAGGTACAAATGAATTTGCAAACGAGATGAAAGCTGTTCTACAACCTTACGTTGAAAAACCAATTTCAGTCCTAGAAACAGGCTCAATCATCCAAACTCACACCGGAGAAAATGCCTGGGCGATCTTAATTCGCTATAATTCCTAAAAAAATTGAGAAAAATCAATAAAAACGTGTTTTTGACTTGACCTAAAAGGAATTTTAGGTTATGATTATAAGTGTTAATTAGAAATAATTTTGGAGGATTCATTAACATGGCAAACAAACAAGATTTGATCGCTAAAGTAGCAGAAGCTACAGAATTGACTAAGAAAGATTCAGCAGCAGCAGTTGACGCTGTATTCGCAGCTGTAACTGAATTCCTTTCAGCTGGTGAAAAAGTTCAATTGATCGGTTTTGGTAACTTTGAAGTTCGTAAACGTGCAGCTCGTAAAGGTCGCAACCCACAAACTGGTAAAGAAATCAAAATCAAAGCTTCTAAAGTTCCAGCATTCAAAGCTGGTAAAGCTCTTAAAGAAGCAGTTAAATAATGATTTTATAAAAAGCCCGTCATATCAAGCATTTGAGCT
>NZ_JUUZ01000030.1 GCF_001074155.1 Streptococcus pseudopneumoniae | reverse complement strand
AGGGCTGTAAAAGCTGATGAAATCAGCGTAGTAGAGCCCACTCAACCACTGCGTCTTGCTCGATAATCCAAAGACAATTGAGAGGCTAGGACTTTTGTCCCAGCCTCTTCTTTAAATATACTATAGATAACGTTCTGCAACAGCAGCATCACCTGGATAGTCTTCTTTCTTACCTTGGATGATTTGGTAGCAGTCAGCACCTTTACCAGCGATAATGACCGCATCCAGTTCTTGACTTGTAACAGACATCGCAGTCTTGATGGCTTGTTCACGGTCAGCAATCTTTTCAACAGGACGATGGATGTAGCTACTAATTTCATCTGCAATTGCCATCGGATCTTCATAGTTTGGATCGTCAGCCGTTAGAAATACTTGAATTTCAGGATGTTGATCGAGGAGAAGTCCAAAGTCCTTGCGACGGCTTTCTCCCTTGTTTCCTGTTGATCCGAGTACTAAAGCAATCTTTCCAGTCTGATGTGTTTCAACGACTGAGATCAATTTCTTCAAGCTATCACCATTATGGGCGTAGTCGATGAAAACTTTTGCGCCATTTTTCTGAGTGAGAACTTCCATACGGCCAGGAACGCGTGTTGTAGCAATCCCTTTTTTAATGTCTTCAAGACTAGCACCTAAACGAAGGCAGGCAAGTCCAGCAGCCACGGCATTTTCTTGGTTGAAATATCCAATCAACTGGATATCATAATCGCCAGCTAATTTACCAGTAGCTGAGAAGCTAAAGGCTTTTGAGTTTTCGATTTGGTTACTTGACTGGCTACCGTAGAAGTCATGTTCTTGATTTTCTACTTGTTCTTTCAAGATTGAAAAATGGTCCATATCGCTATTAATGACAACTGCTCGGCTATTTTTCATCAAGAGACGTTTATGGTAGAAGTAATCTTCAAAGGTTGGATGCTCAATAGGACCAATATGGTCAGGACTGATATTGAGGAAGACACCAACATCAAAAGTGAGGCCGTAAACTCGCTTCACCAAGTAGGCTTGACTAGAAACTTCCATAATAAGGTGGCTTCTTCCATTCTTAACAGCCTGCGCCATCATATCAAAGAGGTCGATGCTTTCAGGTGTTGTCAGAGCAGACTTGAAGAAAGTTTTTCCGTCTAAAGTCGTATTCATAGTTGATAACATAGCTGGGCGATGTTGTTGATTTAAGATGTTGTAGGCGAAGTAAGCTGCCGTAGTTTTTCCTTTAGTACCAGTGAAAGCAAGTAATTTTAATTTTTCCTGAGGGTTGCCATAAAACTCCATGGCAATCAAACTCATAGCTTTCTTGATATCGCTAACAACAATAACAGGGATGCCTACTTCATAGTCTTGTTCAGCTACATACCAACCGAGCCCTTGTGAGATTGCCGAAAGAAGAAATTCCTTCTTAAATGCAGCTCCTTTGACAAAAAAGAGGCTCTTTTCTTGTGCTTTTCGGCTATCATAGCAGATGCTATCAAAAACGACATCACTGTAATAATAATGGTAATGTCCTTGGTCGATAATCTCACGGAAGAGATCGTCTTTCTTTAAAATATCTAATACGGTTTCAATCTTTATCATACTTTCTATTGTAAACTGAAAGTCTGAATTTTACAAGTAACAAGGAAAAGTTTATAATGGAAGATAAGGAACTTTTCCTAGTGATTAAAATTGAATGAGGAAGTTATGTCTAACGAAAATAATCATCAGCAGGCCCAGATGTTACGCGGGACTGCCTGGCTAACAGCAAGTAACTTTATTAGTCGCCTGCTCGGAGCTATTTACATTATTCCCTGGTATATCTGGATGGGGACTTATGCTGCAACGGCTAACGGTCTCTTTACCATGGGGTATAATATCTACGCCTGGTTCTTGTTGATTTCGACAGCAGGTATTCCAGTTGCAGTTGCTAAGCAGGTCGCTAAATACAATACCATGCATGAGGAAGAGCATAGTTTTGCCCTGATTCGGAGCTTCTTAGGCTTTATGACTGTATTGGGTCTTGCCTTTGCTTTGGTTTTATATCTCTTTGCGCCTTGGTTGGCAGATCTTTCCGGTGTAGGGAAGGACTTGATTCCCATTATGCAAAGTCTAGCTTGGGCGGTCTTGATTTTCCCATCTATGAGTGTTATCCGTGGATTTTTCCAAGGAATGAATAATCTCAAGCCTTATGCTATGAGCCAAATCGCTGAGCAGGTTATCCGTGTTATTTGGATGCTCTTGGCAACCTTTATCATCATGAAACTTGGTTCAAGAGATTATCTATCGGCAGTTACCCAATCTACCTTTGCGGCTTTTGTGGGAATGGTAGCTAGCTTCGCTGTCTTACTTTATTTCCTTTACAAGGAAGGTTTGCTTCAAAAAGTATTTGAAACTCGAGATAAGATTGATAGTAAGAGTCTACTGGTTGATACGATTAAGGAAGCTATTCCTTTTATTATAACAGGTTCAGCTATTCAACTTTTCCAAATCTTGGACCAGATGACTTTTATCAATAGCATGAAGTGGTTTACCAACTATAGTAACGAAGACCTTGTTGTCATGTTTTCTTACTTCTCTGCCAATCCTAATAAAATCACTATGATTTTGATTTCTGTAGGAGTATCAATCGGTAGCGTTGGTTTGCCTCTCTTGACGGAGAACTATGTAAAGGGTGATTTACTAGCAGCTTCTCGGTTGGTACAAGATAGTATTACTATGCTCTTCTTATTCCTACTACCTGCAACGGTTGGAGTAGTCATGGTAGGAGAACCCCTCTATACAGTCTTTTACGGTAAACCTGATAGTTTGGCTTTGGGCTTGTTTGTCTTTGCAGTCTTGCAGTCAACTATCCTCGGTTTATACATGGTCTTATCACCAATGCTTCAGGCCATGTTCCGTAACCGCAAGGCAGTACTATATTTTGTCTATGGTTCGCTTGCTAAGCTCCTTTTACAACTACCATCAATAGCGATTTTCCATAGCTATGGTCCTCTCATTTCAACGACCATCGGTCTTATCATTCCAATTGTTTTAATGTATCGCGAGATCTGTCAGATTACAGGTGTTCGCCGAAAGATTATCTTGAAGAGAACAATCTTGATCACTATTTTGACTTTAGTCATGTTCATCCTGGTTGGACTCTTGCAATGGATTATTGGATTTATCTTCAATCCGACTGGACGTTTTTGGAGCTTCATCTATGTCGCTTTTATTGGTGTAATAGGTGTAGGGCTCTACGGAGTCATGAGTCTCTATACTCGACTTTTGGATAAGGTTATTGGAAAGGCAAAAGCTGACCAGTTGCGAGCACGATTGAAATTATCATAATTATTTATAAATAAAACGAACAATTTAAACTTTTTGCGTAAAAAAGTCTAAATTGTTCTTTTTTTCTTGAAAAAATACAGAAAAAAATAAAAAATGTAGAAAAATATAAATTTTTAGAGCATAATCACTTGACTAAAAAAAACAATAGCTGTATAATGATACAAATATTTAAATTTGGAGGTTCTGTTTATGAAAAAGTCTAAGGCAAAATATCTGACGCTGGCAGGCGTTGCCCTAAGTGCAGGTCTGCTATTGGCGGCTTGTAGCAACTCAGCTAGCTCTACAAAGACATACAACTATGTCTATTCTAGCGATCCGTCTAGTTTGAACTATCTTGCAGAAAACCGTGCAACAACCAATGACATCGTTACCAATTTGGTAGATGGGTTGATGGAAAATGACCAATACGGTAACTACGTTCCATCCTTAGCAGAGGACTGGAGTGTTTCTCAGGACGGTTTGACATACACTTATAAACTTCGTAAAGATGCTAAGTGGTATACCTCTGAAGGTGAAGAATATGCTCCAGTAACTGCCCAAGATTTTGTAACTGGTTTGAAATATGCGGCTGATAAAAAATCCGAAGCTTTGTATCTAGTGCAAGATTCTGTTGCTGGCTTGGATGACTATATCAACGGGAAAACAACTGACTTTTCAACTGTCGGTGTTAAGGCGATTGACGACCAAACAGTTCAGTACACTTTGACACGACCAGAATCTTATTGGAACTCTAAAACAACATCAACCATTCTCTTCCCTGTCAATGCAGACTTCCTGAAATCAAAAGGGGATGATTTTGGTAAGGTGGATCCTTCTAGCATTTTGTACAATGGACCTTTCTTGATGAAATCCTTTGTTTCAAAATCTGTCATCGAATTCAAGAAAAATCCGAACTACTGGGATGAAAAAAATGTCTTTGTAGATGATGTGAAATTAGCCTATTATGATGGTAGTGACCAAGATGCACTGGCTCGTAACTTTGTAGAAGGAGTCTACAGCTACGCACGTCTCTATCCAAATAGCTCAAGCTTTGAAGGAATTAAAGAGAAGAACAAAGATAACATCATTTATAGTATGCAAACCGCAACTTCTTATTATTTGAACTTCAACTTGGACAGAAAATCTTATAACTTCACGTCTAAATCCTCAGATATCGAAAAGAAATCAACTCAAGAAGCAGTTCTGAATAAAAACTTCCGTCAAGCCTTCAACTATGCTTATAACCGTACAGCCTATGGAGCTCAATCTCAAGGGGAAGACGGAGCAACGAAGATTATTCGTAACCTGGTTGTACCTCCTACATTTGTAACCATCAATGGGAAAGACTTTGGAGATGTTGTTTCAGAAAAGATGGTCAACTATGGCCAAGAATGGCAAGGAATCAACTTTGCAGATGCGCAAGACCCATACTACAATCCTGACAAGGCTAAGGCTAAATTTGCGGAAGCCAAGAAAGAATTGGAAGCTAAGGGTGTGCAATTCCCAATCCACTTGGATGTAACAGTTGACCAATCATCTAAAAAAGGTGTACTTGAAGCAAGCTCTTTGAAACAATCCATCGAATCTGTTCTAGGAGCTGAGAATGTGGTGATCGATATCCAACAATTATCAACAGACGATTACGATAATTCTGGCTACCTCGCTCAAACTGCAGCTCAAAAAGACTTTGATATCTATAATGGTGGTTGGAGTGCAGACTACTTAGATCCGTCAAGCTATCTTGATATCTTAAATGTCAATAACGGTGGTATGTTGCAAAACATTGGTCTAGAACCAGGTGAGGTCAATGACAAGGCTAAGGCAGTTGGACTCGATACTTACACTCAAATGTTAGAAGAAGCGAACAAGGAGCAAGATCCAGCGAAACGTTATGAAAAATATGCTGAAGTTCAAGCTTGGCTCGTCGATAGTGCCCTTGCAATTCCAAACGTTTCCCTCGGTGGAACACCGACCTTGAGAAAGACAGTTCCATTCTCATCGCCATTCTCACAAGCTGGAAATAAGGGTGTCGAATCATACAAGTACCTCAAGTTGCAAGATAAGACTGTATCGGCTGCTGAGTATGAAAAAGCTAAAGAAAAATGGCTGAAAGAAAAAGAAGAATCTAATAAAAAAGCCCAAGAAGAATTAGCAAAACACGTTAAATAATCAGTCTATTCAACAGGAAAAACGATAGTTTCTCAGGAAGCTATCGTTTTTATATAGTTTGAAACTATAACTAGCTCTTGAAAACAAGAAAACGAAGGATCAAAAATAAGTGGTACAATAGTTACTATAGATTTGGAGGTATTGTATGAGTAAATCATTTCACATCAACACAATTTTAGCACAAGCAGGTATCAAGTCAGATGAGGCGACAGGTGCTTTGGTTACACCTATTCACTTTTCAACGACTTATCAGCACCCAGAATTTGGTCAATCAACTGGATTTGACTATACCCGCACCAAAAACCCAACTCGTAGCAAGGCAGAGGAAGTTTTGGCAGCTATTGAATCCGCCAAGTATGCTTTGGCGACTAGTTCAGGTATGTCTGCGATTGTGTTAGCCTTTAGCGTTTTTCCAGTAGGAAGCAAGGTTTTAGCTGTCCGTGACCTTTACGGTGGTTCTTTCCGCTGGTTCAATCAAGTTGAGCAGGAAGGACGATTCCACTTTACCTATGCAAACACGGAAGAAGAGCTAATTGCCGAGCTAGAAAAGGATGTGGATGTACTTTATATCGAAACACCAACCAACCCTTTGATGTTAGAATTTGATATTGAAAAATTGTCAACATTAGCTCATGCTAAGGGTGCTAAAGTTGTCGTCGACAATACCTTCTATAGCCCGATTTACCAACGTCCAATTGAGGATGGAGCAGATATTGTCCTTCATTCAGCGACCAAATACCTTGCAGGCCATAATGATGTTCTAGCTGGTGTAGTTGTGACAGATTGTGCTGATTTATATGAAAAACTCTTTTACAATCTCAACACCACAGGTGCTGTTTTGTCACCATTTGATAGTTATCAATTGATTCGTGGTCTTAAAACATTGTCACTTCGTATGGAGCGCTCAACAGCGAATGCTCAAGAAATCGTAGCCTTTTTGGAACAATCACCTGCAGTCAAAGAAGTCTTGTATACAGGTCGTGGGGGAATGATTTCCTTTAAAGTAGCAGATGAGAAGCGTATCCCTCATATCTTAAACACTTTGAAAGTATTCTCTTTTGCTGAAAGCCTGGGTGGTGTAGAAAGTCTGATTACCTACCCAACTACTCAAACCCATGCAGATATTCCTACAGAGGTTCGTCATTCTTATGGATTAACAGATGACCTTTTGCGCTTGTCTATTGGTATTGAGGATGCTAGGGATTTGATTGAAGATTTGCGTCAAGCTTTGGAAGGATAAGACTATGGGAAAATATGATTTTACGACCTTGCCTAATCGTTTTGGACACCATACCTATAAATGGAAAGAAGCAGAGACTGACCGTCAAGTATTACCGGCCTGGATTGCTGATATGGACTTTGAAGTCTTACCTGAGATTCGTCAGACTGTCCATGACTATGCTGAGCAATTAGTCTATGGCTATACCTATGCTAGTGATGGCTTGATTGAAGCCGTTCAAAACTGGGAGGAAAAACACCATAGTTATCGCTTTGAAAAGGATGCTCTAGTCTTTATCGAAGGGGTAGTGCCAGCTATTTCAACAGCCATTCAAGCCTTTACCAAAGAAGGTGAAGCGGTTCTGATTAACACCCCGGTTTATCCTCCTTTTGCTCGAAGTATTAAGCTCAATAATCGTAGACTAATCACCAACTCTCTAGTAGAAAAAGACGGACTTTTTGAGATTGACTTTGATCAATTGGAGAAAGACTTTGTCGAAGAAAATGTGAAACTCTACGTCCTCTGTAATCCTCATAATCCTGGTGGACGCGTTTGGGAAAAGGAAGTCTTAGAGAAGATTGGACAACTTTGTCAAAAATATGGAGTCTTGCTGATATCTGATGAGATTCACCAAGATTTAGCTCTATTTGGAAACAAGCACCAGTCATTCAACACGGTAAATGAAGATTTTAAAGAATTTTCACTGATTTTAAGCAGTGCAACTAAGACCTTCAACATTGCTGGGACGAAAAATTCTTACGCTATTATCGAAAATCCTAAGTTGAGACTTGCTTTCCAAAAACGCCAGCTGGCTAATAATCAACATGAAATCTCAGGTCTGGGATATTTGGCAACAGAAACTGCCTATCGATATGGTGAAGATTGGTTGACAGAACTCAAAGAACTGATTGAGAAACACATTGATTATGTAGTGGATGTATTTGGTAAAGAAACCAAAATCAAGGTCATGAAACCTCAAGGGACCTATCTCATTTGGCTTGATTTTTCAGCATATGATATTAACGATGAGGAGCTAAGAAAGCTTTTAAGAGACCAAGCCAAAGTTATCCTGAACAGAGGCTTGGACTTTGGTGAAGAAGGAGCCCTCCACGCTCGTCTCAATGTAGCCATGCCAACATCTATTTTGGAAGAAGTCTGCCAACGAATCATTGCCACTTTTTCAAATCTTTAAAAACTAGCCTTTTAGGAGAAAAGTCTTCCTAGAAGGCTATTTTCATAGGCGAAAATATGGTATAATTAAGAGATAAAGTAAAGGGGAAATTATGGCTAAATTGATTCCAGGAAAGCTTCGAATGGAGGGAGTGGAACTCTACGAAACTGGTCAGATTGAAATCATTAAAGAACAAGATCATCGCATCTATGCGCGTGTAGCGGAAGAAGAAATTCGTTATAGTTTAGACGATGACTTGATTTTTTGTGCATGTGATTTTTTCAAAAAAAGAGGTTACTGTGTTCATTTAGCAGCTCTAGAATATTACTTGAAAAATGACCAGCTAGGACAGGAAATCTTACTCAATCTGGAGGCTAATCAGGAAGAGAAGGAGACTGTTGAGACACAGGTGACTTTCGGAGGAGAATTCTTGAAGTCTATCCAAGTCCCGCGTCAATCCAACATCTATCGGATTTCTGCTCAAGGGCAGGTGGAAGCAGGAACCAATCGCATTATCTGGACTTTAAGAATTGGTCTTTCTCAGCAAGATAAGTTTTATGTGATTAGGGATATCCCTCTTTTCTTAAAAGTCATAGAGTTTTCCAAACCCTACATGATAGGAAAGCATTATGAGCCTGCATTAAGACTTGAACAATTTGATAAAGCTAGTCAAGACGTCTTGAATTTTTTATTAGGTTTGATTGAAGAGAAGATTGACTACCATATTTTTTTCCAAAATCAAGGACGACATCTCTATTTCCCTAAAACCTTTTTTGAGCAGGGGGCTAGTCTGTTGATGGGATTAGATGCCTTTCAGTTTGACCACCAACTTTCGAGTTATCATCATCTTCTCTTCCAAGACTTTGATGGCCAAGCAAGTTTGTTTTCATTTAGAATTGAAGAAAAATCCAACTATTTTGAAATGGAAATTTTCGAACAGACAGGGCTTAATTTCTTTTACAGAGGACAAGTATTATTCTCAAAGGGGAATTTTTTCCTGATGACGAAAAAACAGGCTAGTTTATTAGATGCGCTTAGAAAAGTTCCTTTAGACAATGGTGGCAGAAAGATCTTACAGTTTGATACTCATGATCGAGATCTTTTAGCTTCGACCTTGTCACAGTTTAAATGCCTAGGAAAAGTAGAAGCTCCTGATTCACTACAAATCCAATCCTTCCGTCCGTCTTTTTACATGGATAGAGAAGAGGATGGTTCTATTCGATTAGATATGCAATTTCAATATGAAACTTGCCTAGTAACCAATCATAATGAACTAGAGAACCTCCCTTTTGCTAGTGACATTCAATTGGAAAAACAGATTTTTCAGTTGGCCTTATCTGCTGGATTTGAAGCGGATTTTCATTCGTGGCGTCAAAGTTTAAAAGCAGAAGCTGTCCATGCTTTCTTTCAGGAAGTTTTACCAGCCTTTGCAGCACTTGGAGAATTAAAGATTTCAGAGAGCATGCAAGATCTTTATCAGATTCAAAAACCTCAAGTTCAGATATCATCCAAGGGAAGTCTTTTAGAAATTCAATTTGATTTCCAGGATATTAATCAAGAAGAAATCAATCGAGCAATGAAAGCTCTCGTTGCCAAGCAGGACTATTATATTAGCTCGTCTGATCAGGTCTATTATTTTGATGAACAGACAAAACGTATTCGACAAGATTTAGAGGAATTAGGAATTGATGAGATAGAGAGTACTGCTTTTCAGGCTCGCAAGTCTTTGGCTTATACCTTATCTCATCTGTTTAAGGACCAGGATCAAGTTACTTTTACTGATGAATTTCGTCATTTGGCGCATCATTTAACGCATCCAGAGGATTTTCCGATGAAGTCCCTAGATATTCGAGCCCAACTCAGGGATTATCAGAAACAAGGGATTCAATGGCTTCAGATGTTAGACCATTATGGATTTGGTGGAATTTTAGCTGATGATATGGGACTTGGAAAAACCTTACAAGCCATCGCCTTTTTAAGTAGCCAACTTCAGGAAAATAGCCGTGTCTTGATTCTTGCTCCATCTGGTCTCATCTATAATTGGGCTGATGAATTTAAAAAATTTGCACCGAATTTGGATGTGGCTGTCGTACATGGATTGAAACCTTATCGCGAGACTATTTTAGCAGAAAAACATCAGGTCTATGTGACCAGTTATGCCACTTTCCGTCAGGATAGTGAAATCTATCGAAATTTATCTTTTGATTTTCTGTTTCTAGATGAAGCCCAAGTGATGAAAAATGCCCAAACAAAAATTGCTAAGATTTTGAGAAAGTTTGTGGTTCCATCGGTTTTTGCTCTTTCCGGAACACCAATTGAAAATAATTTAGGGGAATTATGGTCTATCTTTCAGATTGTATTGCCAGGACTTTTGCCAGCAAAAAAAGACTTTATGAAATTGCCTGCTGAGAGAGTGGCACAGTTTATCAAACCATTTGTCATGCGTCGAAAAAAAGAGGATGTTCTTACAGAGTTACCTGATCTGATAGAAGTCGTTTATAAAAATGAACTGGAGGACCAGCAAAAAGCTATCTATCTAGCTCAACTTCAACAGATGCAAGAGCGTTTGGGACAAGTGACTGATGCAGAATTTCAACGAAATCGAGTTGAAATTTTAACAGGACTCATGCGTCTTCGCCAGATTTGTGATACTCCAGCTTTATTTATGGAAGATTATAAGGGAGATAGCGGGAAGCTTGATAGTTTACGAGATCTACTAAGTCAAATTGCTGAGGGAAATCATCGTGTACTCATCTTCTCTCAATTTAGGGGAATGCTTGACCGCATCGAAGAGGAACTGCCTAAGCTTGGATTAACTTCCTTTAAGATTACTGGCTCTACACCATCACAGGAGCGTCAAGAAATGACCAAGGCCTTTAACCAAGGTGAGCGCGATGTGTTTTTGATTTCTCTAAAAGCTGGTGGAGTTGGTCTCAATCTTACTGGTGCGGATACAGTTATTCTGGTAGACTTATGGTGGAATCCGGCAGTTGAATCGCAGGCTATTGGCCGGGCCCACCGTATGGGACAAGACCAAGCTGTTGAAGTTTATCGTCTGGTAACTAGAGGCACAATCGAGGAGAAGATTCAAGAGTTGCAGGAAGAGAAAAAGAATCTGGTCTCAGAAGTATTGGATGGAACAGAGTCTCGTGGAAGTCTGACACTTTCTGAAATTCAAGAAATATTAGGAATTTCTGAAGCCAAGACTTGAAAAATCAAGACTTTACGCTATAATGGAGTATTGAAAGGAAATAAAAATGAAGCTAGAACGATTTCCAATAGTGTCAGATGATGAAATTATGCTGACAGAGATGCCATTTATGAATTTATATGATGAGTCGGATCTCATTAGTAACATTAAGGGAGACTACCAAGATAAAAACTACTTGGAATGGTCGCCAATTACTACTGAAAAAAAGTCATCGACTAAGGCGCCAGAGAAACTGACTGAAAATAAGGAAAAATCCTACGCTGAACTTGCTCGTGAGGAAGCTAGAGCTGATTTGAAACGAAAACGTTCAGCAAAGTATTTGACACAAGATGTTAGTTTTACAAAACGCCATAAATCTTCAAATAATGTAGTAAGACAGGGAAATCAGCCAACAGCTCCTTTCCAAAAGGAAAATCCAGGGGAGCTAGCAAAATTTAGTGATAAACTAACTCAGAACCATTATATTTTGGCTGAAATAGCTCCACAGATGCAACAAACAAGTAAAGAAGAGCATCTTGGACCAAAGAAAAATAATTATGATTTTTTAAAGAAAAGCCAGATTTATAACAAAAAAGAAAATCAATCAGAAAAAGTGCGTAAAATTGCTCAAGAGTTGAACTTGACAAATATGACAGAGTAAAGGGGAAAAAGATGGTAAAAACCTATCATTTTATCGGAATTAAAGGATCAGGGATGAGTGCCTTGGCCTTGATGTTGCACCAAATGGGGCATAAGGTCCAAGGATCTGATGTAGAGAAATACTACTTTACACAACGTGGCTTAGAGCAAGCAGGAATCAAAATTTTGCCTTTTGATGAGAAAAATCTTCAAGGTGATTTAGAAATTATCGCTGGGAATGCCTTTCGTCCAGATAACAACGTTGAAATTGCCTATGCAGACAAGAATGGTCTAAGTTATAAACGTTATCATGAATTTCTTGGCAGTTTTATGCGTGACTTTATCAGCATGGGTGTTGCTGGTGCACACGGTAAGACTTCAACAACCGGGATGCTTTCTCATGTATTGTCACACATTACTGATACTAGCTATCTAATTGGTGATGGTACAGGACGTGGCTCTGAAAATGCCAAGTATTTTGTCTTTGAATCAGATGAGTACGAACGCCACTTCATGCCATATCACCCAGAGTACTCTATCATTACTAATATCGACTTTGATCACCCAGACTACTTCACAAGCTTAGAAGATGTTTTCAACGCCTTCAATGATTATGCGAAACAAATCAGTAAAGGTTTGTTTGTCTATGGTGAAGATGCTGAGTTGCGTAAGATTACATCTGATGCTCCAATTTACTATTATGGTTTTGAAGCAGAAAACAATGACTTTGTAGCAAGTGACTTGCTTCGTTCTACTACTGGTTCAACCTTCACAGTTCACTTCCGTGGTCAAGAATTGGGTCAATTCCACATTCCAACTTTCGGACGCCACAACATCATGAATGCAACAGCAGTAATTGGTTTGCTTTATACTGCTGGCTTTGACTTGGATTTGGTGCGTGAACACTTGAATACTTTTGGAGGTGTTAAGCGTCGCTTTACAGAAAAGATTGTTAACGATACAGTCATTATCGATGATTTTGCGCATCACCCAACTGAAATCATTGCAACTCTAGATGCTGCACGTCAAAAATACCCAAGCAAGGAAATCGTTGCTATTTTCCAACCGCATACCTTTACTCGTACAATTGCTTTGTTGGATGATTTTGCACAAGCTTTGAATCAGGCTGATGCAGTTTACTTAGCACAAATCTATGGATCAGCTCGTGAAGTTGACCATGGTGATGTTAAAGTTGAAGATTTAGCAGCTAAGATTGATAAAAAACATCAAGTTATCACTGTTGAAAATGTGTCTCCACTCTTAGACCATGACAATGCTGTATACGTCTTTATGGGAGCAGGTGACATTCAATCATATGAATACTCATTCGAACGTCTCTTGTCTAATTTGACAAGTAATGTTCAGTAAGGAACACCATGGAATTTCCAATTAAAATAAGGGAAGTTCAGCAATCTGATATCGAGCAGGTTTGCTTGATACAGGAGAGTACTCAAAACTTCCAAGAAACATTTAATAGAGAAATAATAGAAGAACGTATCCGTAATTTTGCGGATACGTTTCTCTTAGCTAGTTTGGATGATCAGGTGATTGCTTATATTTCAGCGACAGATTTTGCTACATCCTCAGTAAGTAGATGGATAGTAGAGATGGCAGATGGAGAAGCTATTAGTAATGGAAATCTTGTGATTGATGCTTTATCTGTTCATCCGAATTATCAGGGGCAAGGATTTGGAACCTTGTTGCTTGCAGCCATGAAACAAGTTGCTCTTCAACAAAATAGTCCAGCTATTTATCTGGTCTGTAAAGATGAATTGCTGTCTTATTTTGAGATGAATGAATTTATGGAGCAAGGAATAGTAGACCTGGGAGTCGGCAATGAAGTTGATTTTCTCATGTGGTGGAAGAATCCCTTTTATCAGGAGGAACTATGATTATTCGACAAGCTAGACTGAGTGATTTAGACCATATTTTAGAGATTGAATTAGAAAATTTTTCAATTGAGGAAGCCATACCTCGATCTGTCTTTGAAGCACACTTAAAGGAAATAAAAACGAGCTTTCTAGTGGCTGAAAAAGAGGGGGAGATACTCGGTTATATCGAAGGTCCGGTAATCCCTCATCGTTATTTAAAAGACCAGTCTTTCACTGAAGAAATAAAAGACCATAGTCATCAAAAAGGCGGATATATATCTGTGACTTGTCTTTCTATAGCAAAAAAAGCTCAATCTCTAGGACTAGGGAAAAAACTCCTGACCGCATTGAAAGAAGTGGCTTTTAAGCATGAACGAGAGGGGATCAATCTAACCTGTCATGACTACCTTATTGAATACTATGAGAAGCATGGTTTTGTCAATGAAGGAAAGTCTAAGTCCCAATTTGCGGGAGAAGAATGGTATGATATGGTCTGGGAAAACAAGAATTAGTGAGTAGAAAGGCTTCTAAGGTTGCTTTTCTCTGGTTTTTAAGATATAATATTAAGGATTATTAACAAGGAGGTAAATACCTTTGAGCGAAAATTCAAATGAAGAAAAGTTGAGTTTTAAAGAGCAGATCTTGCGAGACTTAGAACGATTAAAGAAAGAGGAAAATTTAACAGAACAAACAAATGACCTCTTATCAAATTTGATGAACTCTTCTGATGCAGAAACGGAAGAACGAGTAATAACTCCTGAAGAAGAACTGATTGCTAATTCTGTTTCAAATGTTGAACAATTGATTGAGAATGCACCTGTGGTTCCTCCTCGCCCAGACCTTAAAGAGGAAGTTGCAGAAGAAGCTGAGAAAGAAGTATCCGTTGAGTCACCTCAATTAATCTCAGATAACGATGAAATTAATTCGATACCAACTAAGGTTTCAGTTTCCTACCGTACTCATGAAAAATCACTTGAAGATAAAGGAACTGTAAGTTTTGCAACTAACCAAGAAGAATTAACATCTGGAAATGCTCATCCGGAGAATACTGAGGCAGATGAACTTCCTAAAAGAAGTCGTAGAGAGTCTACAAAACCAGCAAAGAAAAAGAAAAAATCCCACTTGAGAGGATTTTTAGTCACAGTATTAATTTTACTGATTCTATTAGGTGCTGGTGGTTTCTTTGGACTTCGCTATGCTGAATCAGCCTTGCAACCAGTTGATCCAAGTTCTAAACAATATATGACAGTTCAGATTCCAGACGGATCTAATGCTCAAGAAATTGGTTCAACGTTGGAAAAATCTGGTGTCATTAAAAACGGTTTGATCTTTACACTTTATGTCAAGTATAAAAACTATAATGAATTAAAATCTGGTTATTATAATCTTCAAAAGAGTATGAGCGTTGAAGATATCATTAAAGAGTTGCAAAAGGGTGGTACACCTGAACCTCAAGAGGTTACACTTGCAAGCTTGACTATTCCAGAGGGATATACTTTAGAGCAAATTGCTCAGACTGTTGGTCAACTTCAAGGGGACTTTAAGGAACCTTTGACAGCGGAAGCATTCTTGGCTAAGGTTCAAGATGAGACCTTTATTGCTCAAGAGGTTGCCAAATATCCAAACTTGCTTGAAAGCTTGCCAGCAAAAGATAGTGGTGTTCGTTACCGTTTAGAAGGTTATCTTTTCCCTGCGACTTATACGATTAAAGAAAATACAACTGTTGAAAGTTTAATTGATGAAATGCTAGCTGCTATGGATAAAAATCTATCTAGTCACTATGCTACAATCAAAGAAAAGAACTTAACAGTAAATGAGCTCTTAACAATTGCCTCTCTTGTTGAGAAAGAAGGAGCAAAAACAGAGGATCGTAAGCTGATTGCTGGAATCTTCTATAACCGCTTAAATCTCGGTATGCCACTTCAAAGTAACATTGCTATCCTTTATGCAGAAGGCAAACTTGGTCAAAACATCAGTCTTTCTGATGATGCAGCCATTGATACATCTATTGATTCACCATACAATGTCTATACAAAAGTAGGTCTAATGCCTGGACCAGTTGACAGCCCTAGCTTGGATGCTATCGAATCAAGTATCAATCAAACAAAGAGTGACTATCTCTACTTTGTGGCCAATGTTCAAGATGGTAAGGTTTACTATTCAACAACACTGGAAGAACATGATCGAAATGTTCAAGAACATATTAATAGTAAACTAAACCAATCAAATAGCACAAACTAAAATTATGTGGTTTTCCACATAATTTTGCTTTAAAGCATATATTTATTAATTCAATCAAAAGAAAGTTGAGAAAAATGGTAGAAAAAACATATCCAATGACCTTGGAAGAAAAAGAAAAACTCGAAAAAGAATTAGAAGAATTGAAACTAGTACGTCGTCCAGAAGTTGTAGAACGTATC
The DNA here is from genome assembly GCF_001074155.1 of Streptococcus pseudopneumoniae. GTDB lineage: Bacteria > Bacillota > Bacilli > Lactobacillales > Streptococcaceae > Streptococcus > Streptococcus pseudopneumoniae_A. The sequence continues at coordinate 99,021 of NZ_JUUZ01000030.1, read as the reverse complement.
AAGATTGCTCGTTCATATGGTGATTTGTCAGAGAACAGTGAGTATGAAGCAGCGAAAGACGAGCAAGCCTTCGTTGAGGGACAAATCTCAAGTCTGGAGACTAAAATTCGTTATGCAGAAATCGTTAACAGTGATGCAGTTGCTAAAAATGAAGTTGCTATCGGAAAAACTGTAACAATCCAAGAAGTTGGAGAAGACGAAAAGGAAGTATACATTATCGTTGGTTCAGCTGGAGCAGATGCCTTTGCGGGTAAAGTGTCAAACGAAAGCCCAATTGGTCAAGCGTTGATTGGTAAGAAAAAAGGTGATGTTGTTACAATCGAAACACCTGCTGGAAGCTATGATGTTAAGATCTTGAAGGTTGAAAAAACCGCTTAATAGGATAAAAAGAAGGAGTGGGATTTAGGGAAAGCGTTTTCTATCACTCCTTTTCTTATTTTTTAAAAACTTAAGGAGACTAGATGAATTCAGAAAAAAAGCACAAAAAGAAAAGTAAAATGGAGCGTGGCCTAACCAATCGCCATGTTCAGGTTATGGCTATTGCAGGAACGATTGGAACGGGACTTTTTCTAGGAGCTGGTCGCTCGATTAGTTTAACAGGACCTTCGATTGTCTTGGTTTATATGATTACGGGTGGCTTTATGTATCTCATGATGAGAGCTATCGGAGAAATGTTGTATCAAGACCCAGAGCAACACACCTTTATCAATTTTATTACACGCTATCTTGGAAAGGGCTGGGGATATTTCTCGGTTTGGTCTTATTGGTTATCAGTAGTCTTTATTGGTATGGCTGAGATTACAGCAATCGCTCACTATGTTCAGTTTTGGTTTCCGTCTTGGCCATCTTGGTTGATTCAGGTTGTCTTTTTAACAATTTTAGGATTGGTCAATCTGATTGCAGTTAAAATATTTGGTGAAGTGGAATTTTGGTTTGCCATGATTAAAATTGTGGCCATCCTTGCCATGATTGCGACGGGTATTTTTATGGTCTTGACCGGATTTGAAACTCCTTATGGATCAGCAAGCCTTGTCAATATCAGTGAGCAATTCTCCCTTTTCCCAAATGGGGGAATGAACTTTGTCATGGCCTTTCAAATGGTTTTCTTTGCTTACTTGATGATTGAGTTTATTGGTGTTACTACATCTGAAACCAAAGATCCTCGAAAAGTCTTGCCCAAGGCAGTTAAGGAAATTCCCTTGCGAATTATCTTCTTCTACGGTGGAGCTTTGCTTGCAATCATGTCTATTATTCCTTGGCGTGAGCTTTCTGCGACAGATTCACCATTTGTAACGGTATTTGAACTTGTTGGCCTTAAGTGGGCAGCAGCCTTGATTAACTTTGTTGTTTTGACTTCCGCTGCGTCAGCCTTGAATTCAACCCTTTACTCAACAGGTCGTCACTTGTACCAAATTGCCCATGATTCACCAAATCGTTTCTTGAAAGCTATTAAGGCAGATACACTTTCACGCCACAACGTTCCTCAGAATGCTATCATTGCTTCTGCGGTATTGATTGGTTTTGCAGCCTTTATCAATGTACTTCCTGGCGTATCAGATGCCTTTGCTTTGATTACGGCTTCTTCATCAGGTGTTTATATCGCCATCTACATCTTAATCATGGTGGCCCATCTTAAGTATCGCAAGTCAAAAGACTTTATGGCAGATGGCTATCTCATGCCTCAATATCGCTTGCTAAATCCTCTGACTATGCTCTTCTTCATCTTTGTATTCGGAACTCTATTTTTACAAGAATCAACTGTAATGGGAGCAAAAGGTTCAGCTATCTGGATTGTTGCTTTTGGTATTTATAGCCAATGGAAATTTAGAAAATAAGTCAGAAGCTCATCAACTCAGGTTGATGAGTTTTCTAGTTTGACAGCTCTTGGTAATAAGACTATAATCAAGCTATAAGTATCTTCGAGGAGGTTTGGATGCAGGTAAGATTGGAAAATACAGAGTCTCATAAATCGCAAATAATAGGAGACTTGATTCGCTCCTATAATCGTTCCAAAAGAGAAGTTGCTGAAAGTGAGCCACTTAATCTGTATATTGAAGATGAACATGGTGAGATCATGGCTGGATTAGTAGCAGAGACTTTCGGGAATTGGTTAGAAATTGAGTATTTGTTTGTGAAGGAGGACTTGCGAGGGCAAGGAATCGGCTCCCAACTATTGCAGCAAGCAGAAAGTGAAGCTAAAAAGAGAAACTGTCGCTTTGCTTTTGTGAATACCTATCAGTTTCAAGCACCAGGCTTTTATCAAAAGCAAGGCTACAAGGAAGTTTTTACCTTAAAAGATTATCCCTACACTGGACAAAGGCACTATTATCAAAAAGATTTGTAAACAGAAAACTCTCTATCATGTAAGTGGTAGAGTTTTTTTGTAAAAAAAATCTCACAAAATGACAGATATATATTGCATAATGTAAAATATATGATATAATAAAGTTGAAAAAAGAAGCGCAACTTTTAAAATAAAGGAGGAGGTAACAAGTGGCTAAGAATTTAAAATTAAAGTTAGCTCGAGTGGAGCTTGACATGACACAAGGTGATTTGGCAGAAGCTGTGGGTGTCACTCGGCAGACTATCGGCTTGATAGAAGCTGGCAAGTACAATCCTTCGCTTTCACTTTGCCAATCCATTTGCAGGTGCTTAGGGAAAACGCTGGATCAATTATTTTGGGAGGAAGAAGATGAAAAATAAATTTTTTTATTATCAATTATTGGATGAAAGAGAAGAACAACTGATGAATAAAGCAGGAGCAGAAAGTTTCCATATCACTATCGTTTTTTTGCTTTTATCTTATATCATTGCAATATTAGCACCAAGTCTTTTTAATCCGACTATGATTCTCATCATTAACATTATTGGACTTTTTTACTTCTTCAACCGGGCGAGAAACCTCGGTGCGACCTACTATAGTCGTTTTCATTTTACGATTTTGGGATGTCTATTAATGACACTACTAATCACAACTATTATAATGTTGCAAAACTACCAGTTCAATATAGAGATTTATCAGCACAATCCATTAAACTTCAAATACCTTTTTGCTTGGTGCTTTACCTATCTCTTTTATCTTCCTTGGGTCTTTATTGGTAATCTCGGCCTTAAGAGTTATGGAGAATGGGCTCAGAAAAAGTTTGAGCGGGATATGGATGAACTTGAGAGTATGGAATAGCTTGTTAGCTTTTTCTCCATCTTGGTAAAATGTGTTATAATAGTACTAATTTATGAGAAAAGAAGAAAATATTTTCTTCTTTTTACAAATAAGGAAGAAGGACAGTATATGTACCCAGATGACAGTTTAACATTGCACACAGATTTGTATCAGATTAACATGATGCAAGTTTACTTCGACCAAGGAATTCATAACAAGAAAGCAGTTTTTGAAGTTTATTTCCGCCAACAACCGTTTAAAAATGGTTATGCTGTTTTTGCAGGTTTGGAACGAATTGTGAACTACCTAGAAAACCTGCGCTTTTCTGATAGTGATATAGCTTATTTGGAATCACTTGGTTATCATGGCGCTTTCTTGGAATATCTGCGTAATCTCAAGTTGGAATTGACTGTGCGTTCTGCTCAAGAAGGGGACTTAGTATTTGCTAATGAACCGATCGTTCAAGTGGAAGGACCTTTGGCGCAGTGTCAATTGGTTGAAACAGCTCTTTTAAATATTGTTAATTTTCAAACCTTGATTGCGACCAAGGCTGCTCGTATTCGCTCGGTCATTGAAGATGAGCCTTTGATGGAGTTCGGTACACGTCGTGCGCAAGAGATGGATGCAGCTATCTGGGGAACACGTGCGGCTGTTATTGGTGGTGCCAATGGAACTAGTAATGTACGTGCAGGTAAGCTCTTTGGTATTCCGGTTTTAGGAACTCATGCTCATGCTTTAGTTCAAGTTTATGGCAATGATTATCAGGCTTTCAAGGCTTATGCCTCAACTCACCGTGATTGTGTCTTTCTTGTAGATACTTATGATACTCTTCGTATCGGTGTTCCTGCTGCCATTCAGGTTGCAAGTGAATTAGGTGACAAGATTAACTTTAAGGGAGTTCGTATTGACTCTGGTGATATCGCCTATATTTCTAAAAAAGTTCGTCAACAACTGGACGAGGCAGGATTTACTGATGCTAAGATTTATGCATCCAATGACCTTGATGAAAATACCATCCTTAACCTCAAAATGCAAAAAGCTAAGATTGATGTTTGGGGTGTAGGAACTAAGCTCATTACAGCCTATGACCAACCAGCTCTAGGAGCAGTTTATAAGGTTGTTGCCATTGAAGATGAAAATGGTCAGATGCGCAATACTATCAAACTCTCTAGCAATGCTGAAAAAGTTTCAACTCCAGGTAAGAAACAAGTTTGGCGCATTACCAGTCGTGAAAAAGGAAAATCTGAAGGTGATTATATTACCTATGACGGCGTTGATGTGTCAAGTATGACTGAACTCAAGATGTTCCACCCAACCTATACTTACATCAAGAAAACTGTCCGCAATTTTGATGCAGTTCCTCTCTTGGTAGACATTTTTAAGGAAGGTAAGCTAGTCTATGATTTACCAAGTCTTCCTGAAATTCAGGCCTATGCTCGTAAGGAATTTGATAAGCTTTGGGACGAATACAAACGTGTTCTTAACCCACAACATTATCCAGTAGACTTAGCGCATGATATTTGGCAAGATAAGATGGACTTGATTGATAAGATGCGTAAGGAAGCTCTGGGCGAAGGAGAAGAAGAATGAGTTTGCAAGAGACCATTATCCAACAACTAGGCGTTAAACCAGTCATTGATGCCCGAGAAGAAATCCGTCGTTCCATTGACTTTTTGAAAAAATACCTTAAAAAACATCCTTTTCTTAAAAGTTTTGTATTAGGAATTTCTGGTGGTCAAGACTCGACTTTAGCTGGTCGCCTTGCTCAACTAGCTATGGAAGAAATGCGAGCTGAAACCGGTGATGATTCTTATAAATTTATAGCAGTTCGCCTGCCTTATGGAATTCAAGCAGATGAGGATGATGCCCAAAAGGCCCTAGCTTTTATCAAGCCAGATGTGAGTTTGGTGGTCAATATCAAGGATTCTGTAGATGCAATGGCAGCGGCAGTAGAGGCTACTGGTAGTCCAATGTCAGACTTTAATAAAGGGAATATCAAGGCTAGAAGCAGGATGATTGCCCAATATGCACTCGCAGGAGCTCATAGTGGAGCAGTTATTGGTACTGACCATGCTGCAGAAAATGTCACAGGTTTCTTTACCAAGTTCGGTGACGGCGGTGCAGATATTCTTCCTCTCTATCGCCTCAATAAACGTCAAGGAAAACAACTATTGAAGGAGCTCGGAGCTGATCCTGCTCTCTATGAAAAAGTACCGATTGCCGATCTAGAAGAAGAGAAACCAGGATTGGCAGATGAAGTTGCACTCGGTGTAACCTACGCAGAGATTGATGACTATCTGGAAGGTAAACAAATCAGCCCAGAAGCCCAAGAAATCATTGAAAAATGGTGGTACAAAGGCCAACACAAACGCCACCTACCAATCACAGTGTTTGATACGTTTTGGGAGTGAGACAGAAATCGGTAACTCGAAGAGTTCGATTTCGTAGTCTCACCCACGCAAGGCTGACTGGGCTTGAAAAAGCTTGATAAAGCGTATTTCAAGCCAGACAGCTACTGCGTCATGAAATTAGAGGAAACTGTTGTTTTCTCAATGTTTATGAGTAAAGTGTTTTTACCTCGAGTCTAGAAACAGGAGAACGAGGCAGGTCGGTAACTCGAAGAGTTCGATTTCGTAGTCCCACTCCCGCAAGGCTGACTAGGCTTGAAAAAGCTTGACAAAGTGTATTTCAAGCTAGATAGCTATTGCGTCATGAAATTAGAGGAAACTGTTGTTTTCTCAATGTTTATGAGTAAAGTGTTTTTACCCTCTCACCTAGAAATAAGAAAGCTAAGAAGGTCCAGTGGACCTTTTTAGCTTAGGTATTCAAATAGAAAGCGAGTTACGATTATGAAACCACTAGGTACACAACCAATAGAAACTGAACAATTGATTTTGAGGAGATTTGTGGAAGATGATGCTCAAGCTATGTTTGAGAATTGGGCTTCTCGTCTAGATAATCTAACCTATGTTACTTGGGATCCACACCTGAATGTCGAACAGACTCGAAACTCTATTGGCAATTGGGTAGCATCCTATGACAATCCTAACTATTACAAATGGGCCATTTGTCTCAAAGATAATCCAGACTATGTTATTGGAGATATTAGTCTGGTCAGTGTGGATGAAGAAAAGTCTAGCTGTGAGATTGGATATATCTTAGGGATGGACTACTGGGGACGAGGACTCATGACAGAAGCTTTGAAGTCAGTTTTATCATACTGTCTAGATGAGATTGGATTTGAAGAGGTTGATGCTTGCTATGTAAGTCTAAACCCAGCATCTGGTCGTGTTATGGAAAAGGTGGGTATGATTTTTTGGAAGACGATTCCAAATGCAGTTGAACGAAAAGGTTATATCTCTGATAAAATTTATTATCAAATCAAAAAGGCGGTGTGACAGAAATCGGTAGACGAAGTTATGATTTCGTAGTCTTACTCCCGCAAGGCTTACTAGGCTTGATAAAGCGTATTTCAAGCCAGACAGCTACTGCGTCAAAGCGTTAATGCCAGAAAAGGACGAGATTTTATATCCCGTCCTTTTTTATATTTTATATAATTCAGCTTAATCAAAATAAAGTAAATCTTTGCTGGTACTTGTAAAGAGGTCGAAACCATCCTTCGTAACAACACCACAGTCTTCAATGCGGACACCGACTTTACCAGGGATATAGATACCAGGTTCAACAGAGAAGCACATTCCTTCTTCGATAACCATGTCGTTCCCTTCCATGATAGATGGGAATTCGTGGACATCCATACCGATACCATGACCGAGACGGTGGTTGAAGTACTCACCGTAGCCAGCTTTTTCGATTACTTCACGAGCCGCACGGTCTACTTCATGAGCTGTCACACCAGGTTTGATAAAGTCAAGGGCAGCTTGTTGGGCTTCCAGAGTCAAGTTGTAAATATCTTTCTTGAACTGGTCAGGTTTACCAACAGCGACTGTACGAGTCATATCTGATGCATAACCATTAACCATCACACCGAGGTCAAAGAGGAGAAGGGCATCTTTTTCAACCTTGTTAGCTCCAGGGATACCATGCGGATTTGCAGCGTTATCTCCTGTTAAGACCATAGTATCAAAGCTCATTTCATAACCTTCACGTTTCATAGCAAAGTCAATCTGCGCAATGATATCTGTTTCAGTATTGTCAAGAGAGATATTGTCAAAACCAACTTTGACAGATTTGTCGGCGTAAACACCTGCAACCATCATTTTTTGCACTTCATCTGCTGATTTGATTAAGCGCATGCGTTGGATCAATGGAGTCAAGTTCTCAAACTCAGCACTTTCAAAGACAGTTTTCAAACCGTGGTATTTAGTCAAGATGAGATTGTCAAACTCAACTGCTACACGTTTGAAATCAAGCTGTGGCAAGGCGTTTTGGATTTTCTTCCAAGGGTTTTCAGAGTCCACGTAGCCAACTACTGGGAATGAGACAGTGCTAGTTGCACGCTCAACCTCAAGGGCTGGAACGAAGAGAAGTGGTTCCTGATCTGCAAGGACAAAGAGGAACATTTGACGTTCGTGTGGATCACTGTAAAAGCCAGTGAGGTAATTAATTGTGACGGGGTCAGATACGACAGCGACGTCTAGCTTTTCTGATTCAAGATAAGTTAAAATTTGTTGTAATTTAGACATATGCTACCTTCTTTCTACCCCTCTATTTTTGCAAAAATTAGGAGAAAATGCAAGGGAGAAGGGGAAAAGAACTTAAAAAAATTCCAACAGCTAATAGCATGTTGGAATCTAAGTATTAGTTGAAGTCTGCCTTGCTTTTAACATCGCTGTATTCTTCAGCAACTTCTTGGCTAAGGATATCCTCATAAGCTGGAAGGTCGATGTCCTGACCATATTTTTTCTTAAGAGCAGTAGTGACCAAGCGATAGGCTAGGTTGGCGTTACGAGATAAGATAGGCCCGTGGAAATAAGAACCGAAAACATTTTTATAGTGAACACCTTCACCGACCTTTTCTTCGTTGTTGCCATTTCCGTAGACAACCTGCCCCAGTGGTTTTTGGTCATCTGAGAGGAAGGTGCGGCCTTGGTGATTTTCAAAACCATAGTAGGTTTCATCGAATTCTTCGTTATGAATTTTAATGTCACCAATGAATCGGTTATTGGTTTGGTTGAGTGTGTAATGTCCCATGACACCTAGACCTTCGATGCGTCTTCCAGAAGCTTCAATATAGTATTGGCCTAATAGCTGGAAGCCACCGCAGATAGCAAGGACGACACCATCATTTTGGATAAAGTTGTCGATACTTTCTTTTTTAGCAGGCAAATCACTAGCAATGATACTTTGTTCAAAGTCTTGACCACCGCCGAAAAAGGCAATATCGTAGTGGTGTTCATCGAAATTATCATGAAGCGAAACGATATCAACTGTTACATGTGCACCCAGCTTTTCAGCGACGTACTTGAGCATGAGGATGTTTCCATTATCTCCGTAGGTGTTCATGAGATTCCCATAGAGGTGGGCGATATTTAGTTGGTAAGGATAATTGCCGTCTTTTGAGGAAAGTGAAGTATAAACCATTAGTTCATCTCCTTTCTAACAATCTGACGATTGGCAAGTAATTCTCGGAATTCTAGCATAGCCGTATAAGTCGCAAGGATATAGGCATGCTTACATTCTTGAGCTTCGATCATTTTGAGAACTTGTTCCAGGCTACTTGTTTCAGTGATCTTGTCAGCTGGATAGCCAGTAACACGTAGACGACGAGCAATTTCAGAATGACGAACTCCACCCGCATTGATTTCAGGAATGTCCATATCAGTAATTTGCTCAAAGTCAGCATCCCAAATCCAGCTGGTATCAATCCCGTCCGCATAGTTGGCATTGAGGAGAACAGATAGACTAAATGGGTAAGGAGATAGTTTGATCATTTCGATGGCCTGGGTAGCACCAACAGGATTTTTAATAAGAACCAGTGTGCATTCCTTGTCACCGATATGGAAGGTTTCTTGTCGTCCAAAGACAGCACGACTCTTGTCAAATCCTTGTTTAATCAGTTGAGAATCAGCGCCTAGGTAACGGGCGATAGCAACTGCAGCCAGAGCATTGTAAATGTTGTAGAGACCGCCGATTTGAATACCATATTCCTGACCGTCAATAACAAAACGAGAACGATTGTTAGTCAACTCAACCAATTCTGTCAGACGGTAGTCCAAGTCAGGACGTTTACATCCACAATTTTCACAGATATAAGCTCCCAAGTTGGCATAAGTATTGAGTTCGTATTTCAGAATACTTTGACAGTCAGGACAGAGAATACCTTCCGTATTGTAGTGAGCAAGTTGCGCTGGACCTTTTTCTAAATCAAAACCAAAATATTGAACAGGATTTGGAATTGCAGGTTTATGGAAAAGCGGACTATCACCGTTCAGCAGAACAGTAGCAGTAGGAACTTTTCGAATAGCGTCCAAAATCATGTTATAGGTTGTATAAATCTCACCGTAGCGGTCCATTTGATCGCGGAAAATATTGGTGATAACGAAAAGACTAGGCTGGATGTAGTCACAGATATGTGAGAGACTAGCTTCGTCGATTTCAAGAACTGCAATATTTTTTCCAGTTTTTGAAGATTTTGCAGCCAAGAAAGTAGTCGTAATCCCTGTAATCATGTTGGCACCACTTGGATTGGTTAACACTTGACCATAAATTTCTTTTAGGATACCGACAGTGAGAGCGGTTGTTAAGGTTTTCCCATTGGTACCAGTTACCACAACAATTTCGTAGTTTTTCGCTAAATTTTGTAGAATATCTTTATCAAATTGAAGGGCGAGTTTTCCAGGCAGCGTACTTCCACGGCCAAGACGGCTCAAAATAAAGTGAGAAGAACGCCCAGCAAGAAGGCCCAAAGTAGTTTTTAATTTCATGTTTCTATTATATCATAAAAGCCAGAAAAGATAGATTTGAGATTTTAGAAAAAGAAAAACAGCCCGCTATCGGACTGCTTTCTATAATTAAATCGCAAACAAGTCATTCAAGTTTTCAGCCAATGTTGGGTGAGTGAAGATTTGTTTTGTGAAGTAAGTGTATGGGATTTTGTTGTCCATAGCAACAGTAATAATGTTGATGATTTCTTGTGATCCTTCTGAGAAGATAGTTGCACCTAGAATTTCTTTAGTTTCAGTGTTGACAACAGCTTTGAAGGCTCCACGAAGGTCACCATTTACGTGACCACGAGGCATAGCAGCGACAGGGATTTCCTTAACAGCGTACGGAAGTTTCAATTCAGCAGCTTGGCTTTCAGTCAAACCAACTTGTGAAAGTGCAGGTGTGATAAACATGGTGTTTGGAACATTGAGACGGTTCTCAAGAGTGTAGCTGCCATCACCAGCAAGGTAGCTGTATACAACACGGAAGTCATCAAGTGAAATGTAAGTGAATTGAAGTCCACCATTGACATCTCCAACCGCAAAGACACCAGGAACGTTTGTTTGACAATGTTTGTCCACCTTAATCGCACCACGTTCAGTTAGTTCAATGTCTGTATTTTGAAGTTGAAGTGGTTCTACATTTGGTTTACGTCCAGTTGCGTAGAGAAGGGAGTCAAAACGGTAGGTTTCATTCTCTGTCACGACAAGAACTTGGTCACCATCATTTTTGATTTCAGTAGTATGGATATTTTGAAGGAGTTCAATGCCGTCTTCTTCCATGTATTGTTTAGCAAGAGCAGCAATAGAAGGTTCTGCGCGAGGTAGGAAAGTATCTAGAGCATCTAAGACCGTTACCTTGCTTCCGAGTTTATTGTAGAGCCCAGCAAACTCAAGACCGATATTTCCACCACCAAGGATTCCAAGTTTCTCTGGTAATTTTTCCAAGTTTTGGATACCAGTTGAATCAAAGACATTCTTGCTAGTAGATAGTCCTGGAATAGGCAAAACGTTTGAAACAGCACCAGTGTTGATGACGATTGTTTCAGCAGTTAGTTCTTGTTTTTCATCACCAGCTTGAATTTCGATGACTTTATTAGAAACAAAGTGGGCTTCGGCATCAATGATATCAACTCCAGTACCAGCGATAGTAGCATAGTTTTTACCATTGAGGCGGCTCGTAATTGTATTTTTTGTTGCCATAACCTCGTCAAATGACAAGTCCTTTTCTGCGGCAACTAACAAGGTTTTAGTTGGAATACAACCGATGTTGATACAAGTTCCACCATACATTGCTTTGTTGCGCTCGATAAGGGCAACTTTTTTACCAGCTGAAGCTAGTTTGGCAGCAAGAGTTTTACCTGCCTTACCAAATCCAATAACAATTAAATCGTATGTTAACATTTTTAAATCCTCCTGTTTGATTTCATTCTAGCACAAGAAAAAATTTTTTTCACAATTCTGCTACGGGAAAAAAACTTGGACTAATTTAGTCTCACGAAAGCTTTTGAGAATCAAGTTCAAAAAAAAGAAAAATCGTTTACATGATTTAATCAAGTGGTTAGACTATCTTTTGGCCCTCTCTTGTGTTATACTAGATAAGTTGCAAAGAAAGCAGTACTTTTCTTTAGTGGAAAAGAAGCAACACGGTCTTTCATAAAAACTGAAAGTACGTCATGACAAGAAAAGTATAAACTAAGCGCTATAGGATGGCTTCGCACCATCTTTAGAAAGAAGAATAACGTGAAATTTAATGAATTTAATCTTTCTGCTGATTTGTTAGCAGAAATTGAAAAAGCAGGATTTGTAGAAGCAAGTCCTATCCAAGAGCAAACTATTCCTTTGGCTCTTGAGGGAAAAGATGTTATCGGTCAAGCACAGACTGGTACAGGGAAAACTGCAGCCTTTGGCTTGCCAACTCTTGAAAAAATTCGTACAGAAGAAGCAACTATCCAAGCTTTGGTGATTGCCCCAACTCGTGAACTGGCTGTTCAAAGTCAAGAAGAACTTTTCCGCTTTGGTAGAAGCAAGGGTGTAAAAGTTCGTTCAGTCTATGGTGGTTCAAGTATTGAAAAACAAATCAAGGCTCTGAAATCAGGTGCTCACATCGTTGTAGGAACACCTGGACGTTTACTTGACTTGATTAAACGCAAGTCCTTGAAATTGCATGATATTGAAACCTTGATTTTAGATGAGGCAGATGAAATGCTGAACATGGGATTCCTTGAAGATATTGAAGATATCATCTCTCGTGTACCAGAAAATCGTCAAACCTTGCTCTTTTCAGCGACTATGCCAGATGCTATCAAACGTATTGGTGTTCAGTTCATGAAAGAACCTGAGCATGTGAAGATTGCTGCAAAAGAATTAACAACAGAACTAGTAGACCAGTACTATATCCGCGTTAAGGAACAAGAAAAATTCGACACCATGACTCGTCTCATGGATGTTGATCAACCTGAGTTGTCTATTGTCTTCGGTCGTACCAAACGTCGTGTGGATGAATTGACTCGTGGGCTTAAAATCCGTGGTTTCCGTGCAGAAGGGATTCATGGAGATTTGGACCAAAACAAACGTCTTCGTGTCCTTCGTGATTTTAAAAATGGCAATCTTGATGTCCTCGTTGCAACAGACGTTGCTGCTCGTGGTTTGGATATTTCAGGTGTGACTCATGTCTACAACTATGATATCCCACAAGACCCTGAGAGTTATGTTCACCGTATTGGTCGTACAGGACGTGCAGGTAAGTCAGGTCAGTCTATTACCTTCGTTTCACCTAATGAAATGGGTTACCTACAAATCATTGAGAACTTAACTAAGAAACGTATGAAAGGTCTCAAGCCGGCAAGTGCAGAAGAAGCCTTTCAAGCTAAGAAACAAGTAGCTCTCAAGAAAATTGAACGTGATTTTTCGAATGAGGAGATTCGTAGCAACTTTGAGAAGTTTGGCAAGGATGCTCGTCAATTGGCCTCAGAATTTAGCCCAGAAGAATTGGCCATGTATATTCTCAGTCTAACTGTTCAAGACCCAGACAGTCTTCCTGAGGTTGAGATTGCACGTGAAAAACCTTTACCATTTAAACCATCTGGTGGTGGCTTCGGTGGCAAAGGCAAGGGTGGTCGAGGATGCCGTCGTGGGGATGACCGTCGAGACCGTGATCGCCGTGGCAATGGACGTCGTGATGACTATCGTAAAGGTGGACGTTCAAAGGATCGCTTTGATAAAGAGAAGCGTTACCGTAAGGATACTAAAAAACCACGCAATACTTCAAGCGAGAAGAAAACAGGCTTTGTTATTCGTAACAAAGGAGATAAATAACAAAAAAAAGCGGTTCACTGAGGTGGATCGCTTTTATATATAAGGAGACCGAGAGTCATATGAAAAGTAATACGAGAAGTTTGTATTTATAAATTTGTTATCTTGTAATATTATTCTATCAAAAAATCAGAAAGCTGTCAATAAGAAAATTATAAAAAATAGGAAAAATTTTCGAATACACTTGAATTGCAATTCAATAAACAATTTTCAGATAATTGTTGAAGTAGTCAGAATTTTATGATATAATGAAAGCGATTATATGCGAGGTAAAAAATGGCACATTTATTAGAAAAAACAAGAAAAATCACATCAATGTTAAAGCGTTCGGAGGAGCAATTACAAGATGAGCTTCCTTATAATGCCATTACACGTCAATTAGCAGATATTATTGACTGTAACGCTTGTATTGTGAATAGCAAGGGTCGTTTGTTGGGCTACTTTATGCGCTACAAAACTAATAATGACCGAGTTGAGCAATTCTTCCAATCAAAGACTTTCCCAGAAGATTATGTGCAAGGTGCGAACATGATCTACGATACGGAGGCCAATCTTCCAGTAGAGCATGATTTGACAATTTTCCCAACTGAGAGTCGCTCTGATTTCCCAGATGGTTTGACAACAATTGCTCCAATCCATGTCTCAGGGATTCGCTTGGGTTCATTGATTATATGGCGTAATGATAAAAAGTTTGAAGATGAAGATTTAATTCTTGTTGAAATTGCCAGCACAGTAGTAGGAATTCAACTCTTGAACTTCCAACGTGAGGAAGATGAGAAAAATATTCGTCGTCGTACGGCTGTAACTATGGCGGTTAATACCCTTTCGTACTCTGAACTTAGAGCAGTATCGGCTATTCTAGCTGAATTAAATGGTAATGAAGGTCAATTAACAGCTTCAGTCATTGCAGACCGTATCGGTATCACTCGTTCTGTAATTGTTAATGCCCTTCGTAAACTTGAATCGGCAGGGATTATTGAGAGTCGTTCTCTTGGTATGAAAGGAACTTATCTCAAAGTTCTCATTCCAGATATTTTTGAAGAAGTGAAAAAGAGGGACTATTAATGGCTAAGGCTTTAATTTCTATTGACTATACAGAAGATTTTGTAGCGGATCATGGGAAACTAACTGCGGGAGCTCCAGCTCAAGCAATATCTGATGATATATATGGGGTGACTCAAAAGGCTTTTGAACGTGGAGATTATATCTTTTTTACCATCGATGCTCATGAGGAAAATGATGTCTTTCATCCTGAAAGTAAACTATTCCCGCCACATAATATTATTGGGACTAGTGGACGCAATTTGTATGGCAAGCTAGCCGAGTTCTATCAGGAACATGCTGATGATAGCCGTGTTTTCTGGATGGACAAACGTCACTATTCGGCTTTTTCTGGAACAGATTTGGATATTCGTCTCAGAGAGCGTAGGGTAGATACAGTCATTTTGACAGGAGTTCTTACAGATATCTGTGTCTTGCATACGGCGATTGATGCTTATAATCTTGGTTATCAGATAGAAGTTGTGAAACCAGCAGTTGCATCCATTTGGCCTGAAAATCATGCCTTTGCACTTGGACATTTTAAGAATACACTTGGTGCGAAATTGGTTGATGAAAATTTGCTTGAAATTACAGAATAATACATTGCAAGATGAAAAAATCTGAAAAAAGTCTTGACATTTTTTTTCAATGTTGATATACTAGTAAAGTAATCGACGCGGGGATGGCGGAATTGGCAGACGCGCAGGACTAAGGATCCTGTGACCGCTTTAGGTCGTGAGGGTTCAAGTCCCTCTCTCCGCATAGTAGTGAGCTAGCTTTGGCTAGCTTTTTATTTTTCATCAAAAAGAGCAAAAATATTTTTGCTCTTTTTTTGGTATTTCATAAACATTTCATATTTGAATATTATAATGATTATACAAATATGGAGGTGCTATATGAATCCCACTCAAAGAGCTTGGGCTTACGTCAGCAGAAAACGACTGAGAAGTCTCATATTATTCTTGATTCTATTTGTCTTATTGGCTGGAATATCGGCTTGTTTGACGCTCATGAAGTCTAACAAAACAGTAGAAAATAATCTCTATCGCTCATTGAATACGTCTTTTTCGATTAAAAGAATAGAAGCAAATCAGACCTTTCAACTGTCTCAACTAGACGAGCTTAAACAGATAAAAGGTCTTGAGGAGATTTCCCCAGAGCTTGAGACAATAGCTAAATTGACTGACAAAGAAGTCGTTACTGGAGAACAAAGTATCCAAAGGGATGATTTGACAGAGGCTGAAAAGAATCTTATCAGTTTAATTGCTTTGGAAGATTCTTCCAAGGATGTTTCTTTTACAAGTTCCGCCTTTAGTCTTAAAGAAGGAAGACATATCGAAAAAGGGGATCGTAAAAAAATCTTAGTCCACGAGGAATTGGCTAAGAAGAATAACCTAAAGCTAGGAGATAAGATTAGCTTAAATCCTGCTCAAGTTGAAGGAAATAGTGGACAAAATCAAGACTATGAAATCGTGGGTATTTTCTCAGGTCAGAAGCAAGAAAAATTCACTGGTCTTAGCTCAGATTTTAGTGAAAACACGGTCTATACAGACTACGAAAGTAGCCAAACTCTTCTTGGAAATAAGGATGCTCAAGTAACTGCTGCTCGTTTCTATCTAGAAAATCCAAAAGATATGGATAGTATTATTCAAGAGGTTGAAAAGTTATCCCTTGAAACCAAAGGTTACCAAGTCGAGAAGGAAAATAAGGCTTTTGAACAAATCAAGGATTCAGTTTCGACCTTCCAAACCTTCCTACAGATTTTCCTCTATGGCATTATGATTGCTGGTGTAGGAGCGCTGATCTTGGTCTTGTCACTTTGGTTACGAGAGCGAGTCTACGAGGTTGGTATTTTATTGGCACTAGGTAAGGGAAAAGGAGCAATCTTTAGCCAATTCTGCCTGGAAGTCATCATAGTTTCATTGGCATCTATTCTGCCTGCATTTGTGGCTGGAAATGCCATTACTTCCTATCTCTTGAAGACTGTACTAGGAAGCGGTGACCAAGCTGCCCTACAAGATACGCTAGCAAAAGCAACGAACTTTTCAACAAGTCTTCAATCATTTGGAGAATCTTATATCTTCCTACTTATCATCAGCTGCTTGTCAGTTGCACTTTGTTTCCTATTTTTATTTAGAAAATCACCGAAAGAAATTTTATCATCCATCAGTTAATAAAGGAGAAATCATGACTTTACTACAATTACAAGATCTTACTTATCGTTACAAGAACACTGCAGAAGCTGTATTATATAAAATCAATTACGATTTTGAACCTGGTAAGTTTTATAGTATTATCGGAGAATCAGGAGCTGGGAAGTCAACACTCTTATCTCTATTAGCAGGACTTGATAGCCCAGTCGAAGGATCCATCTTATTCGAAGGCAAGGATATTCGTGAACAAGGTTATTCTTATCATCGCATGCACCATATCTCGCTAGTTTTCCAAAACTATAACTTGATTGATTATCTTTCTCCATTAGAAAATATCCGCTTGGTTAATAAGAAGGCCAGCAAGGATACCCTTCTTGAACTTGGTTTAGATGAAAGTCAAATCAAGCGGAATGTTCTCCAATTATCAGGTGGACAGCAACAACGGGTTGCCATTGCTCGTAGCCTTGTATCGGAAGCACCAGTGATTTTAGCAGATGAACCTACAGGAAACTTGGATCCTAAGACTGCTGGGGATATCATCGATTTGCTCAAATCTCTCGCTGAGAAAACAGGCAAGTGTGTGATCGTTGTTACCCACAGTAAGGAAGTAGCACAGGCGTCAGATATTACACTTGAATTGAAGGATAAGAAACTGACTGAAACAAGAAAAAATAGTAACTAAAACTTTTAAACATATTAAAAACGGAAGTAAATCTAGAAAGGAATCTTATGTTACACAACGCATTTGCCTATGTCACAAGAAAATTTTTTAAGTCGCTTGTGATCTTTCTTATCATTCTCTTGATGGCTAGTTTGAGTTTGGTCGGCTTGTCTATCAAGGGAGCGACAGCCAAGGCTTCTCAAGAAACCTTTAAAAATATCACCAATAGTTTCTCCATGCAAATCAACCGTAGGGTCAACCAAGGAACTCCACGTGGTGCAGGGAATATCAAGGGTGAAGATATTAAAAAAATTACTGAAAATAAGGCCATCGAATCTTACATCAAACGTATCAATGCTATCGGTGATTTAACAGGCTACGAATTGATTGAGACACCTGAAACCAAGAAAAATCTAACGCCAGATCGAGCTCAACGTTTTGGAAGTAGCTTGATGATAACAGGTATCAATGACTCTTCTAAAGAAGACAAGTTTGTATCAGGCTCTTATAAACTGGTTGAAGGTGAGCATTTAAAAAATGACGACAAGTACCAAATTCTCATGCATAAAGATTTGGCAGAAAAGCATGGATGGAAGGTAGGAGACAAGGTCAAACTTAACTCCAATATCTACGATGCGGATAATGAAAAAGGAGCCAAAGAAACAGTAGAAGTCACTATCAAAGGACTTTTTGATGGACATAACAAATCTGCTGTGACCTACTCACAGGAACTATATGAAAATACAGCAATCACAGATATTCACACAGCTGCCCAACTCTATGGATATACAGAAGATACAGCTATCTATGGAGATGCTACCTTCTTTGTAGCTGGGGATAAGAACCTCGATACGGTCATGCAAGAAATAGGATCCATCAACGGTATCAACTGGAAGATGTATAGCTTAATCAAGAGTTCATCAAACTATCCTGCTCTTGAACAATCTATCTCAGGCATGTACAAGATGGCTAATCTCCTCTTCTGGGGTAGCTTGAGCTTCTCGGTTCTCCTGCTTGCTCTCTTACTCACGCTATGGATTAATGCCCGTCGTAAAGAAGTTGGAATTCTTCTTTCCATTGGTCTTAAACAAGTAAGTATTCTGGGACAATTTATCATAGAAGCAATTATGATTGCTATTCCAGCTCTTATTTCAGCCTACTTCCTAGCCAACTATACAGCTCGTGCTATTGGAAATACAGTTCTTGCCAATGTCACATCAGATGTGGCTAAGCAAGCTAGTAAGGCAGCCCAAGCCTCTAATCTTGGTGGTGGTGCAGAAGTGGACGGCTTTAGCAAGACTCTTTCAAGTTTAGATATATCCATTCAACCTTCTGACTTTGCTATTATCTTTGTACTTGGCTTGGTTCTAGTGGTACTAGTTATGGCACTTGCTTCAAGTAATCTCCTATTTAAACAACCAAAAGAACTCTTGTTGGATAGTGAATAAAAAACTTGCTACCTATTCTCACTCAAATGAGATATAATATAGGTAGCATTTTTGATAGAAAAGGATTTATATGAAAATTCTAATTGTAGAAGATGAAGACATGATCCGTGAGGGAATTAGTGATTACTTGACGGATTGTGGCTATGAAACCATTCAGGCTGCAGATGGTCAAGAAGCTTTAGAACAATTTTCAAATCACCAAATAGCTCTGGTTCTCTTAGATATTCAAATGCCTAAACTCAATGGTTTAGAGGTTTTGTCAGAAATCCGTAAGACCAGCCAAGTTCCAGTCTTGATGTTGACAGCCTTTCAGGACGAAGAGTATAAAATGAGTGCCTTTGCCTCACTAGCAGATGGATATCTAGAAAAGCCTTTTTCCCTATCTTTGTTAAAGGTACGAGTAGATGCTATTTTCAAGCGTTATTATGATGCAAGTCGTACCTTTACCTATAAGGATACCAAGGTTGATTTTGACAGTTATAGAGCTAGTGTAGCGGGGAAAGATGTTCCTGTGAATGCAAAAGAACTAGAAATCTTAGATTATCTGGTCAAAAATGAAGGTAAAGCCTTAACTCGGTCGCAGATTATCGATGCTGTTTGGAAGGTGACAGATGAGGTTCCATTTGACCGAGTGATCGATGTCTATATCAAGGAACTACGGAAAAAACTAGACTTAGACTGTATTCTTACCGTGCGGAATGTCGGCTATAAATTGGAGAGAACATGAAAAGACTGAGTTTATTTAAAAAGATTTTTATCTATACCTTCTCGGTATTCTGTACCTTAGTCATTTGTTTGCATTTGGCCATCTATTTCCTCTTTCCTACTACCTATCTCAGTCATCGTCAGGAGAGTATCGGACAGAAGGCAACAGAAATTGCCCAAACCCTCCAAGGAAAAGACAGTCAAACTATCCAGGAAGTACTTGAACTTTATTCTAAAAGCAGTGATATTAAGGGAGCTGTTAAGGGAGAGATGACTCAGGATAAGTTGGAAGTCAATGACAATCTTCCCATTGATAAACAACGACAGACGGCTTCCTTGGTCATTGAAGAAAGAGAAGTTCAAACTAAGGATGGTCAGACGATGACCTTACAGTTTTTAGCTTCTATGGATTTGCAGAAAGAAGCAGAAGACATCAGTCTTCAATTTCTGCCTTATACTTTATTATCGTCTTTCATCATTTCGCTCCTCATCGCCTTTATCTATGCTAGAACCATTGTTGCTCCTATTTTGGAAATTAAACGAGTGACTCGACGGATGATGGATTTGGATGCAGAAGTGAGGTTGCGCGTGGATTCTAAGGATGAAATTGGCGATCTTAAAGAACAAATCAATAGCCTCTATCAACACCTCTTGACTGTTATTGCCGATCTACATGAGAAAAATGAGGCCATCCTCCAGTTAGAAAAGATGAAGGTCGAATTTTTACGAGGTGCCTCCCATGAACTGAAAACACCTCTAGCTAGTCTAAAGATTCTTCTGGAGAATATGAAAGCCAATATTGGACGCTATAAAGATCGAGACCATTATCTGGGAGTTTCTTTGGGTATCGTGGATGATTTGACTCACCACGTTCAGCAAATCTTATCCCTTTCTTCAGTGCAGGAATTACGAGATAAAAAGGAGGAAATCAACCTTCTGAATATGACCAATCACTTATTGAAAGATTATGATTTTTTAGCTAAAGAGAGAAACATCAATGTAGATAATCAACTGACTAACCAGCAAACTTATCTAAATCCTTCGGTACTCAAGCTGATTCTTTCCAACCTTATCAGTAATGCGGTGAAACACTCTGTTCAAGGTGGTTATTTAAAAATTGGAGCAAAAGATGGTTGGGTCTTTATAGAGAACGCCTGTACACCTGAGGAGCAAGATAAGTTTGAACAATCCTTTGCGGTTTCTAGTCGACAAAGTAAGGGAGCTGGCTTGGGACTTTTCGTAGTTAAAAGTTTATTGGAAAACGAAGAAATTGACTATCGATTTGAACGCTATGAAGACCACTTAGCCTTTTATATGAACCTACCTAAAGACCTGTAAGATTAGGACTTTGAGGAGAGTTCCATATTTTTAGATAGAAGAAATTCAATTCAAACTACAGGAAAAACTAGCTTTTTTTATCAAAAAGTGATAAAATGAACAATGTAAATGGGATATCCCATAAAAATATACAGGAGGCCTGACAAATGGCAATCGTTTCAGCAGAAAAATTTGTCCAAGCAGCTCGTGACAATGGTTATGCAGTTGGTGGATTTAACACAAACAACCTTGAGTGGACTCAAGCTATCTTGCGTGCAGCAGAAGCTAAAAAAGCTCCAGTTTTAATCCAAACTTCAATGGGTGCTGCTAAATACATGGGTGGTTACAAAGTTGCTCGCAACTTGATCGCTAACCTTGTAGAATCAATGGGTATCACTGTACCAGTAGCTATCCACCTTGACCACGGTCACTACGAAGATGCACTTGAGTGTATTCAAGTTGGTTATACTTCAGTTATGTTTGATGGTTCACACCTTCCAGTTGAAGAAAACCTTGAAAAAGCTCGTAAAGTTGTAGAATTTGCTCACGCAAATGGTGTATCAGTAGAAGCTGAAGTTGGAACTATCGGTGGTGAAGAAGACGGTATCATCGGTGACGGTGAATTGGCACCAATCGAAGACGCTAAAGCAATGGTTGCTACAGGAATCGACTTCTTGGCTGCAGGTATCGGTAACATCCACGGTCCTTACCCTGCAAACTGGAAAGGTCTTCACCTTGACCACTTGCAAAAATTGACTGAAGCTGTACCAGGATTCCCAATCGTATTGCACGGTGGATCAGGTATTCCTGACGACCAAATCCAAGCAGCTATCAAACTTGGTGTTGCTAAAGTTAACGTTAACACTGAATGCCAAATCGCATTCGCTAACGCAACTCGTAAATTTGCTCGTGACTACGAAGCAAACGAAGCAGAATACGATAAGAAGAAACTCTTCGACCCACGTAAATTCTTGGCTGACGGTGTAAAAGCTATCCAAGCATCAGTTGAAGAACGTATCGACGTATTCGGTTCAGAAGGTAAAGCTTAATCTAGCTGAACAATACAAAATGAAACCCGCCTGTGAAGGTGGGTTTTTTGTTTCTGGATATATACAGATTATACAGGAAAATTCTTAAACTTAAGTTGCTAAAAGAGTCTAATTTTTGTACAATAATGCTATGAAAATACTGAAAAAATCAGCCCTTGTCCTTCTTAGTTTCCTTATCTTGTTTTTAGTAGGGACATTTATCTTTCATCGTATCAGATTAGAAAAGGAACAAGCCTCTCTAACTCCTATGGGTAAAACTGTTCTCGTTAATGGGCACAAAATCAATGTTTACGTTGAAGGGGATGGTCCAGAGACAATAGTAGTTCTATCAGGTGCTGGAATTGCTTCACCTATATTAGACTTTAAGAATCTAACAGATTCCCTATCAAAAAAATATAAGGTAGTCATAGTTGAGAGAGCTGGTTATGGTTATAGCGAGGATAGTAATCAATCCAGAGACGTGATGGAAGTTTTGTCTGAGACACGTCAAGCTCTATCACAAGCAAATATATCAGGACCTTTTATCATTCTGTCTCATTCAATGGCTAGTCTTGAGAGCCTTGCTTGGCAGGAAAAGTATCCTGATGAAGTGAAAACCTTGGTTGGTCTGGATTGGGCATTACCAGCAAGTTATGAGGATTTAAAGGATAATCAGGCCTTGCTTACTGTGGCTTATTGGAGCAGTAAGATTGGCTTATTACGCTTTTTCCCTGAGTCCTTTTATATAAAAAATCCAACTCTGACTGAAACTGAACGACAACAATATAAATTACTAGCATATAAGCAGTTAATGTCACAAGCCATGCTTCATGAATCCCGTTTGGTAAAGGAAAATGCTAAGAAAGTTCCCTCTAGCATTAATCCGAAAATTCCAGCCTTATTACTGGTTTCTAACGGTGAAGGCACGACCTTTAGCCAATCAGAATGGCAGCATTATGCAGAGAAATTTTCTAGTGACCAGTCTAATGTTCAAGTCATCTATATGGATGCGCCTCACGAACTTTATCATTATCAAAGTCATGAACTTATTTCTCGCATTAAAGAATTTTTAGAGAATAATTGAGGGCTTAAAAATCCATTGAGACTGATGACAATAATTGAAAGGTAATGACTTATGAATAATTCTTATATTTTACTTAGACATGCTCATTCAAAATTTTCAAGTGATGATTTTAATAGAACTTTGTCAGAAAAAGGATTTTCATCTCTTGACCAGTTAGAGTTTTTGAATTCTTTTAATATTGATCATTATTTTTCTAGTCCTTATAAACGAGCTTTTGAGACAGTAAATAGTTCTCCTGTTCAATTTGATAAGATAGTACTTGATAATCGTTTACGTGAAAGGAAATTATCCTCAAGATTTATTGAAGATACTGAGTTTGAAAAAACAATTCAATATTTATGGCAAAATCCAGATAAATCTCTCATTGGAGGCGAGTCCAATCGAGAAGCATTAAATAGAATTTTAGATTTATTTGCGGACTTGGAAGAAAGGTATTCAGGTAAAACCATTTTACTGAGTTCTCATGGAAATTTGCTAGGAATCTTAATCAATCATTTTGATTCAAGTTTTGATTATAAAAAATGGGAACAGATGACCTTTCCAGATTGCTTTCTAGTGGACAAAGATGAGAGTGTGAAAAGAATTATGCCAGATACTTTTAGGTAATCATTTAGCTCAATCTATGTGATTTTTATTTTCTGTTATTGTAAATAGAATAGAAGGGAAATAGCCATGATATTCGATCAGTCCTTGCAAGCCTACGTTCATGAAGTAGATGATGTTCTTGTAGCTTGGGAAGAAAGACCAAGTGGAAACTTTGAGATGGAAGCTCAGTTGCTTGCAGCCAATTACCATAAAAATAGGTCTCGTATTCTTACTTTTATACTGCCTCATTTACAAGAATTTTATGGGTATTTGACAGATGAAGAAGCTACTGAAAAATTGGGTAAACCCATCATCGAGCCAGAAAGACAAACCGTTACTTTCTGCAATCAAACTTTTGATGATATTCATATCTTTTCTTTTGACTATCAGGGGCAGGCATTTGAGAGTCTGGAGAATTTTGCCATTGATGGTTAAGGTCTGTTTTCAGTTTTAAAAAGAAGGAGAGAGACAGATGAGTACTGCTGATTTTGTCTTTATTGAGAGTGAAACCCCCATATTCCTAGATTTACAAGCCTTTTGTACTTCTTTGAGAGAAAAATTCCCAGGTATTTTGATCAGAGAAAGGACTAATCCTGAAAAAGCTTACTCGCTTTCTTGGGATTATCAAAGTCCTCAGCTTACCTTGGAAAGTTCTTTAAGTAGCAAGAAAAATGTTTTTGTGATTGATTACTTTGATTCAACAAATAGATTACAAGATTATGCCTCCTATATCATCTGGCTTCGTCAGTGGTTCCCGTCCAATCTAAAGGTTTCCTTTTGTGATGAAGGATATGAGTATGTATTTGAACTTCCTAGTGATTTATCCCAAAAGGAGTTGGAAAACTACTTACGAACAAGGTTTGATGAGTGAAGAAGAAGTTCGAAAACGAATAATGATATGGAACAGTTGAAAAGGAGAATCAGATGCTTACTAAAGATGATATGTTAGTTGCTTTGCATGATGCAATTACTGAAGACCAAGAATTTGAGTTGGCAGACGAGATTGTAGATGCCATGGAGGCTTACCCTCAACCCTTTGATTTGGTTGACCCCGTCTTAGACTTTATTTCCAAGCATCCAGAAGTAGATTTTGGAGCTCCAGGTGAGTTGGTTCACTTTGTGGAGCGATTTTATCATCAAGGCTATGAGGAATTATTGATGGAGTCAGTTCTAAAAAGTCCAACTGTGCATAACATCTGGATGCTTCATCGATGCTATAATGACAATGATCCAAATCTAGTCCGGCAGATTCAGGCTTTGGTTGGAGAACTGAAGAAGAATAAGACTCTTGATTCACAAGTAAGAAGCATGATTGAAGACTTAACTTGGTAGAGGGAGGTGATGCAGCATCACCTTTTTATCTTTTCTTATGTTGAAAAAGAAGGCAGTTTTTTTGGGTGTTTTAAGGAAACTAATAAACATAATTTTTGATTAAAAGCATCATTTTAAGATAGAAATCTCTAATTTCATAATCTATAAGCAAACGCTTGCATTCCTTTTTTTATTGGATTATAATAGGTTGGTATAAATCCTTCTGTAATATTATTGAGAAGGTGTAGAAAGTAAGGATTTAGAATATTTGTAGTCAAAAATACAATGTTGTTTCTTACGATAAGGAGATAGATATGGCAATGATAGAAGTGCAACATCTTCAGAAAAATTTTGTAAAGACTGTTAAGGAACCGGGATTGAAGGGAGCTTTGCGCTCCTTTATTCATCCTGAAAAGCAGACCTTTGAAGCGGTCAAAGATTTGACCTTTGAGGTGCCAAAGGGGCAGATTTTAGGATTTATCGGAGCAAATGGCGCTGGGAAGTCGACCACCATCAAAATGCTGACAGGAATTTTGAAACCGACATCTGGTTTTTGTCGGATTAACGGCAAGATTCCACAGGACAATCGCCAAGATTATGTCAAGGATATTGGAGTCGTTTTCGGACAACGCACCCAGCTATGGTGGGATTTGGCACTGCAAGAGACCTACACGGTCTTGAAGGAGATTTACGATGTGCCAGACTCGCTTTTCCATAAGCGCATGGACTTTTTGAATGAAGTTTTGGATTTGAAGGAATTTATCAAGGATCCTGTGCGGACTCTTTCACTAGGTCAACGGATGCGGGCGGATATTGCAGCTTCCTTGCTTCACAATCCCAAAGTTCTCTTTTTAGATGAGCCGACCATTGGCTTGGACGTTTCGGTCAAGGATAATATTCGACGTGCTATCACCCAGATCAATCAAGAGGAAGAAACTACTATTCTCTTGACCACTCACGACTTGAGCGACATTGAGCAACTCTGTGATCGGATTTTTATGATTGATAAGGGGCAAGAGATTTTTGATGGAACGGTAAGCCAGCTCAAGGAGACCTTTGGAAAGATGAAGACTCTTTCTTTTGAACTGCTACCAGGTCAAAGTTATCTAGTCTCCCATTATGAAGGCTTGCCTGATATGTCCATTGATAGACAAGGAAATAACCTGACTATTGAATTTGATAGTTCCCGCTACCAATCAGCTGATATTATCAAGCAAACCTTATCTGATTTTGAAGTCCGTGATTTGAAGATGGTAGATACGGATATTGAGGATATTATCCGTCGCTTCTATCGAAAGGAGCTCTAAGATGGTCAAATTGTGGAGACGTTATAAACCCTTTATCAATGCAGGGATTCAGGAGTTGATTACCTATCGAGTCAACTTCATTCTCTATCGGATTGGTGATGTCATGGGGGCTTTTGTGGCCTTTTATCTCTGGAAGGCAGTCTTTGATTCCTCGCAAGATTCCTTGATTCAGGGCTTCAGTATGGCAGATATCACTTTCTACATCATCATGAGTTTTGTGACCAATCTGTTGACCAGGTCTGATAGCTCCTTTATGATTGGGGAGGAGGTCAAGGATGGTTCCATTATCATGCGTTTGTTGCGACCAGTGCATTTTGCGGCCTCTTATCTTTTCACCGAACTTGGCTCCAAGTGGTTGATTTTTATCTCTGTTGGACTGCCATTTTTAAGTGTCATTGTTTTGATGAAAATCTTATCTGGGCAAGGTATTGTAGAAGTGCTGGGATTAACTGTCCTTTATCTCTTTAGCTTAACTCTGGCTTATCTGATTAACTTTTTCTTTAATATCTGCTTTGGATTTTCAGCTTTTGTGTTTAAAAATCTATGGGGTTCCAACCTACTCAAGACTTCAATAGTGGCCTTTATGTCTGGAAGTTTAATTCCCTTGGCTTTCTTTCCAAAAATCGTTTCAGATATTCTTTCCTTCTTGCCTTTCTCATCCTTAATTTACACTCCGGTCATGATTATTGTTGGGAAATACGATGCCAGTCAGATTCTTCAAGCACTTTTGCTTCAGTTTTTCTGGCTTATAGTGATGGTGGGCTTGTCTCAGTTGATTTGGAAACGAGTCCAGTCATTTATCACCATTCAGGGAGGTTAGGATGAAAAAATATCAACGCATGCATCTGATTTTTATCAGACAATACATCAAGCAAATCATGGAGTACAAGGTTGATTTTGTGGTTGGTGTCTTGGGAGTCTTTCTGACTCAAGGCCTGAACCTCTTGTTTCTCAATGTACTCTTTCAACACATCCCATCCCTAGATGGTTGGACCTTTCAAGAGATTGCCTTTATCTATGGATTTTCTTTAATTCCAAAGGGATTAGATCATCTCTTCTTTGACAATCTCTGGGCTTTAGGTCAACGACTAGTTCGAAAAGGGGAGTTTGACAAGTATCTGACTCGTCCTATCAATCCTCTCTTTCACATCCTCGTTGAGACCTTTCAGATTGATGCCTTGGGTGAACTTTTGGTCGGTGGAATCTTACTAGCGACAACGGCGACTAGCATTGCTTGGACTCTTCCAAAATTCCTGATTTTTCTAGTTTGTATTCCTTTTGCGACCTTGATTTATACTTCCTTGAAAATTGCAACAGCCAGCATCGCTTTTTGGACCAAGCAGTCAGGTGCCATGATTTACATTTTCTATATGTTTAATGACTTTGCCAAGTACCCGATTTCCATTTACAATTCGCTCCTTCGTTGGTTAATTAGCTTTATTGTGCCTTTCGCCTTTACCGCCTACTATCCTGCCAGCTATTTCTTGCAGGACAAGGATGTCTTCTTTAATATCGGTGGTTTGATTCTGATTTCCCTTGTCTTCTTTGTCATTTCTTTGAAACTATGGGACAAGGGCTTAGATGCCTACGAAAGTGCTGGTTCGTAAGAGCTAAAGTAAGACTAAAACCAAGAAAGGATTTTGTAATGTTTGTTATTGAAGAGGTCAAGAATGAAGCACAAAAAATGGCAGTAGTCACTGAAGTCTTACATGACTTACCAGAATGGTTTGGAATACCAGAAAGCACGCAAGCCTATATCGAAGGAGCCAAGGACTTGCAAGTGTGGGCTGCCTATCAGGAGAGTGATTTGGCTGGATTTGTAAGCTTGGCCTATTCCAGTGAAGATTGTGCAGAGATTGATTGTATCGGTGTAAAAAAAGCTCATCAAGGTAGAGGAATTGGGAGTCAATTACTTGCTACTTTAGAAAATGAAGCACGCAAAAACGTTGATTATTTGCAAGTGAAAACAGTAGCAGAAGGCTCTAATAAGGATTATGATCGAACAAATGCCTTTTATTGCAGACTTGGCTTTAAAAAACTAGAGATTTTTCCGCAACTGTGGGGATCCCAAAATCCTTGTCAGATTTTGATTAAAAAGATAGATTAACAAACCTTGACATCCTTCCTTATAGTGCTATACTATAAGGGGAATCGCCGATTTAGCTCAGTTGGTAGAGCAACGCACTCGTAACGCGTAGGTCACAGGTTCGATCCCTGCAATCCTATATAATGAAAAACACTGAAGATTCAGTGTTTTTTTGTTAGTTTTTAACTAGCAAACCCTTCATATCAAGCGCTTGTATGGTATAATAATGGAAAACGTTAACATTGATTTTTAAGGTAGTTCTATCATGTTGGAATACCAATTTAAAAAGATTATGAGTGCTCTACAAGTTTAGTCTGAAAGGGATATAAGAAAAGGAAGTAGAATGAAAATTTCTGGTACAAGGTCTATCATCACATTTGACTATGAAAATGGTTATGTTTTAAAAGCAAAGGGAGAATTGTTGACCGATGGAAGTTTTACTGTATATAGGTCAAGTATACAGAATTGGGAGCCACCATACAACCACATTCGCATCACACAGAACGAGATAGATAAACTTGTCGAGGAAGTGCAGTCCATGATGACTGAGCAAACAATACAGATTGAATTTATCTGAGTTAGAGTAGGAGAGTAACATGATAAAATTTGAAGATAAATTTATGGAAGTTCAGGCTAGCATGATTTCGTTAGCGCTGGAATATGCCCAAAATCAAGCAGATAAAATTTTTATTTATGCGATAGCGGACAGTTTGTATAGTTTTAATCTCTTCTATGAGATTAAGGGAAATATTGTACACAAACACTTAGTAAATGATTATTTACCTAAAGACTCTCATGTTGATATTAGTTTACAAACTGCCTTGTTAAAGGAAGGTGTCAAGGATGTAGAGGCAATGATTGATATTTGCCAAGAATATGACCGTGAACACCCAACTGAAATGTGGTTGATTTATGATGCCAAGAAAAACAGTCTTGATAGTCGCTATAGTTATGAAGGGCGTTATGACAAGGATGAAGAATTGCTTCCACGTTTAGAGTTTGAGAAATGGTTTGAAGAAGTAAAAAGCAAGCAACTGTAGGAGAAGAATATATGCCCCAACAAGATCAATCAGTCATCTACCCTTTGCCAACTGATGCGCTATTACAGGAAAGAGAAGTAGCGTGGAAAGTTCGATTACCTGAAGATTATAAGGAATTTATAAAGAATGAGAATGGATTGATTCCGTCAAAACGGTATTTTCATTTTGGGAATAATGA
The DNA here is from genome assembly GCF_001074155.1 of Streptococcus pseudopneumoniae. Taxonomy (GTDB): domain Bacteria; phylum Bacillota; class Bacilli; order Lactobacillales; family Streptococcaceae; genus Streptococcus; species Streptococcus pseudopneumoniae_A. The sequence continues at coordinate 69,715 of NZ_JUUZ01000030.1, read as the reverse complement.
GAAAGTAATCGACCGCTTTTTAGCTATACTAGCTATTTCAGGTGAGAAGCCTGAAGAGGTTTATGATATCGGAGTGGTGAGTACACAATTGGAAGGGCGCATTGTCTTTGATGAAGATTATGTCGGAATGCAACTAATCCCCATAGCAGCATTGTTCGGTGGTGATTTTGTCTGTCTAAATTATATAGAGGATCCAGAAAATCCAAGCATGTGCATCTGGTACCACGAGGAATCATACGAGCTAGAACCTGCTATAGAGTTTGTAGCTGATAGCTTTACAGAGTTTTTAGCTATGTTACAAGATTAGTTATGTAATGGATAGATATTGATTTAGCACGAAAACGTCGAGGATTGTTAAAGTGAGGCTTATAAATGAGCGAAGCATACTTGCCTATAAGAGAGAGTTTAGGTTATCAGAATGTAAAGAAAGCGTTAGAGAAAATTTTTTCGATTGATCTTGATACGATTGCCATTCATGAAGGAGAAGATGAAAATTTTAATTTTCCCTTCGTGTATAAGGGTTATCATATGACGATGGGGATATCATCAACCGGTAAAAATAGACAATTGGAAGCTGGAGAGGGTGGCTTGTTTAACATTTGGTTCACTCAAGCTGATGAACAGAGATTTTCCATTACCTTTTTATCCAAGATAATCGATGATAAGAGCCTAAAAAGAGTGTATGGACGTGATAAAAAGTCAGTTGAACACACCTTGCAACTATTAAAAGACTTTCTAAATTCAGATAGAGCAGCAGTTTTATTAAAGAATTGACCAAATATATTTTAAAGAAAATGATTTCTTTGAGGAGAATAATATTATGGAATTAAATGAAATAGAGAAGATGCTAGAGCTCGCAAGAGAAACTAGAAAGCAAATAAGGAAGGTATTTGGAGAAAGAGTGGATACGATTACTGGTTACGATTATGTTGATGAAACCAGTCATCAAACTTTTAAATTAGACTTTGGGGCTTACGATTACTTCGCGATTGAATTTGATTATGAAAATGATATCTGTGAATTCTTTATTGTTTTATCGAAAGAAGTGAAGCTATCCCTTACTAAAGAGCCAGCTGTATATAGCAAAATAATAGATTGGGATAGTTATTTAAAAGGGATTATGGATGAGATTGAACTCCGCATTCCTGATAAATTTTTAAAGGCCAAGGGCTGGTTGTAAGAGAAAAGTGGATAGATGTATGGAAACAAATAAGATGATAAAACATTTAAAAGATGAATTAAGGGAGTTGCTATTAAAAATAGGCGAAGCAAATCTGAATCAGTCGGATTTATTTACAGAAGAAAAACCATCTCTATTCTTACCGGAAGGACGTACCATTTATTTTGAAGACGGTTATTACTATATTGTTGGTGTCGAACGTGGCAAAATAAATTCTGAGAAAAAATTTGATAATAAGGAAGATATACTTTATGATCTTTTACAATCATATGTTACTAGAATAGCATCAAAGAATGCATGGGCTATTGCTAATGGAGATTTTGAACGTTATAATAGCCTTCTTCAAGATGAGCAAATTCGTTTATTTAGTATAATTGATCCTAAATATGGAGAAAGAAGAAGAAAGGAAATAACCTAAACCTCACCTTCATTTAGGAAGCCATAAAACTAACGGAGAAAAAACAATGCCAAAAGAAGAACTGACAGATTCGTTATCTGAATTAATAGAGTTTCTATCAAATTACAAGGAAAAAAATAATGTTAATAATTTCATTGGTATCCTTGAGGAAATGCAGTTTATTCTACAAAGTATAGGAAAACCCCAGATACCAGCTGAAACGATGAACCAACTACAAAAAATGTACAAAAGTATGTTTTTCCCAAGAGATGGTTTATCGGATTTTTATGTTTTTGATTCGGACGCTGCATACATGAAAAGAAAAAATGAACAATTTTCTTTATTGATAAAAAGAATCGACAGCTTATTAAAAGACTAGACAGCTGATGAACGTTTCCATAAGGTTGGAAAGTACGGAAAGCCATCACTTATATAAAATAAATGATAAAATACTAAAATAAGATGTATCCGATATCGAGATACTCCTCATAGCTTGGGAAAAAACCATGTTTTCTTAGATTAGTAAGGATTAAAATGCAAAAAATAAAATTATATTATAAAGGGAATCTTCGATACCTATTATTTCATTATCAGGGGAAACAGTATCTATTAGATAGATCTCCTAAACATTTTCTCGGATATCTCTGTTTGCCTCTAAACTGGTGTTTTTATCAGAAAGTTTATGCTATCTCAGATGAAGAACTTTTTAAAATCGAAGAAAAAAACTCTAAGGCGAGCAAATTTATCCTTCCAACATCATTAGCTGCAGGATTGGCAGTTTTTGTGAATGCCTGGGCACGTATGAATCATATTGATTTATTTGCTAACTTTTATGTGAATTTTTCAATAGTAACTAGCTTGATTTTAGTAGTTATTGGGCTATTATTGTCTTTTGGTTTGCTTCAGATTGTATATTCTAAAAAGAAAAAAAGTTTGGAAGAATTACTTAATAGATCATTGGAGCAACCTGATTATTATAAAATAAAACCAGTAAATTCATCGCATTTTTACATAAAAATGCTTCTTTTACGACTATGTTTCTTTGCTTTAACTCTTATATTTGCCTTAGCTTTTATTTACATAAAAAATGTAGCCATGCTTTTGATAATGATTTTAACAATGTTCATTTTTCTAGCAACCATAAATGTTGCCTTTGCATCTGGAGAAGAACGGGAATATGAGATAGTTGAAGTTAAATCAAACCAGAGTAAAAATTAAACGAAGTGATTAAAGTTAATAAAGGATTCAATTATGAAGAACCAATACACCCAATATATAGAGCAATTACAAGATTTGATTGACTTAGAATATCCGAGTCAGAAATTATATCCTGGAATCATACAGGATATCTACAACTTAACTGAACATATAGAACGAGAAGAAAATATCGATAAAATTAGCTTTTTTAGTTTAGCGAGAAGATTTGTAGATGAAACAATGGATCATAAAAGTGAGATTTTAGCAGTCTTAAAACAATTGGAGAAAGAACTGAAAAAAGAAAATGAAAGAAAAGAATAAACAATATAAAGGACTAGTTCATCTAGGGGAGTTTACAAACAAATTGGTTTACTATGACCTAAAAGGAAGGAAACTGTATTTTTCGATTCCAGAAAGAAGTTCTAAGAGTCAACAGTACGTTATACTTTCTCTGGTGTTGCTCGTTCTTCCTTTTATAAGATTTCTGAATGGATTGACAATCTTTAGTATAGCTGATCACAAGTATTTTTATTTGATTCTATTCTCTTGTATTTCCCTACTTATCGGCAAGTTAATGGATGTCTATTTTAAAAAAGATTTGGATTTGTATCCGGCTCTATTTACAGATTTGGAGTACTTAGAATTCCTAGAGGTAGTAAAGAAAAGTGGAGCTGTTGTTTCTTCTGTAATTCGTGGTTGCTATATTAGTTTGCTAGTGTTCTTGACCATCTACCTAATATATCCTAGTTTTTTGCCATTGTTTTTCCACTCCATGCTTTTGTTTATTCTCTATTTGTGCTTAGCCAACAATTTGCACAAGCGAAAGAAGGTAATGGAGAAATTAATAAGAAATACGTGCACCAACTAGATTTTTTTGCCTATGATAAAGAAGAATTAAAAAAGTAAAGAAAGTTCATTTGTATGACAACAGAAATTCAGTAATACAAAAATTGTACGGTATTAAAAAACAATAATGATTATCAGATTCTGTGGAGTAGGGGGAAAGAAGTGATTAATTTTACCATTAGCCAGGAATTAGCAGAATGTGTTTCTAAATCAGAAAAAGATTCTTTAGAAGTAATGTTTTATTGTGAACATCATCGTTGGCCAAAGAAAGATGACTTAGAAGATTATAATCAATCGGATACGATTGTACATAGAGGCGATGGATTTGTTGTATATGAGACAAACGGCTATTACGAAATTGGTTTCTTTAAAGAAAATGGAGGAGCCATGGGGCCAGAGGTATACTATCCAATTACAAAAGCATTGATGAATAAGGCATTTGAATCTTCTAGGGGGGCATATGAGGTCATGATTTATGCTGAAACAGGGCACTGGCCTATAAGTGATTAGTAAATAGATTTTAAATAGCAAAGGTGACTTTAATGAAAGTAATTTATTTAAGCAAAAAAGATATGTTGGAAATCTGTCAAGATGGTGATAAGTATTTTTTGCGTTATCCAACTTTTTATATTACTTGCCCAGAAGTGGTTAGAGAAATCACTAAAGAAGCAGTGGATAGCTATTTAGCAGGAGAACATGATGGTGAAGAATTAATTAATTATGCTAATTTCGGATTTTGGAAATCAAAAATTAGTCAAGAAGATGCTAACATACAATTTTTAAGAGATAATCCAGAATTTCTTCTTATTGATACAGATAGAAAGAGACACTATTTTTCCGAAAAAGAATTCGAAGAACTGTTACAAAAAGCAATTTCCTCAGAGCTCAAACCAACTGAACTTGACGCTATTGGTATAGTTGATAATCATTTAGAGCTTCTTCTGGTGGATTCAGTCGGCTGGCAGGAAGAGATAGAAGCAGTCCATTTGGAAATTCTGCAAGAAAAAATTAATAATTACATTCAGTTCCTCGAAAGCAAGCAGTATGTGAAGCGATATGGTGATAACTTTGATAAAAAAGTCATCCAAATTACTTTCCAATATTCCCCATCTGATAATGGATTGGCCTTTCTCGCAGCGGTTCAGAAGGTATTGCAACCGACGGATATGAGTTTGAAGGTAGAATTACCGGAGTGATAAAGAGCATTGAAGCATACTATTGATGAGGCAAAAAAAGAGTTAAAGTGAAGGTTAGTCAAAAAATTAGTTAGTCACTATTTTGACCAAAATTTGACCAACCACTCTTGAAAGTGTTGATATAATAGCGTTTGTTAAGGTTTTTAATATCCCTGCAATCGGCAGTGTGAAAGAAGTCCTCTTGGACTTCTTTTTTCTTTTGATAAGATTTTTGACCACATAGTCTATCATGACTACCACATAGGCAAAACCTATTGTTTGCGTTTTTTATTTCTGTTATAGTAGTAATTGTCAAGGGGAGATTAAACTTCCTAACAAAATAGAAAATGAGGTTATATCATGAAAAAAGTAGTAGGTATCGGATTTTTAGTCGTTGCAGCAGCAGTTTTGTATTTTGGTTTAGTTGGATGGCCAAGTTTGGATGTTAACATCTGGGCACTCTTTCCAGTAGGTTTATTCTTATTCTTTACTCTTGAGAATTTGGTTAAAAAAGATTATAAGGCCAGTCTCATGAGCTTAATTATTGCCTTTATCATCGCTAATGCCATTCTTGATATCTTGCCACTTTCAAGTGGTTTGGTTATCGGTGCAGGTGTGCTAGCTTGTGTGGGGATTGGTTTCCTCTTTCCGGAAACTAACAAGAAAGAAGTATAAAACAAAAAAGTCTCGAGCTTTCTCGAGACTTTTGCTTTATTTGCCTGCGTAATATTTTTGAATACCTTTGACAATACCTGCCACCAATCTATTTTGGTAAGCATCGCTACGAATTTGTTGGTTTTCGTTGAAATTGTCAATGTAACCAAGCTCCAATAGAACTGCTGGTTTATCGGTTTCTCGAAGGACAGCAAAGCTACTTTGGAGAAGACCTGCATCCTTAGCACCTGTTTCAGCTAGGAGTGAAGAGTGGATATCTGTAGCTAGGCGATTGCTTTCACTGATACGGTCGGGATGGTTATGCCAGTATGGATTAATCTTAGAAGGATAACCAGCAGCTTCTTCGTAAGAATAGGTCTGAATACCAGAACGGTTAGAAGCAGGGCTGCCACTAGCATTGAAGTGAATACTAATAAAGATATCTGAATCAGTCTTATTAACCATTCTTGAACGTTCAGTGACAAAGTCGACATAGACATCACTATCTCTAGAAGAAAGAACAGTATAACCAAGACTTTGGAGTTCCTTGCGTAGTTTTTGATAAACTTGCATGGTGAGGTCTTTTTCATTCGTGTTATAATAAACAGCACCAGGATCTTTACCGCCGTGTCCTGGGTCTAAGAAAACGGTATATGTGTATTTTCCTTTTTCAAATCCACGACTTACTGGAACTTCACCTATCCATTTTCCATTACTTTGGAACTGATGTGCTTTTCCATCGATTTTACGAGTTCCTGTGACATAGACACCATTTTCATCTACATAGTAACGAGCATTGTAGTAGCTGTCATCAATCCATTCACTCTTAGCCATGTAACCACCTGACTTGAGGTAGTATGAACCAATCCATTCACGCGCTGCATAAGCACCACCTGATTTTAAATAGAACCAGCTATTATAGTTTTTATCAAAAATCCACTCTTTCTCAGCCATGGCACCGCTAGCTTTTAGGTAGTAGTTACCTTGCCATTGGTTACTTGCCATAGTGGCATCTTTATTAAAGTAGTACCAAGTACCACCAATTTTATCCCACTTATTTTTACTTAATTGTCCAGAAGTTTGGGCATAGTACCATTTACCATCTTGTTTGACCCAAGCGCTCTCAGCCATAGCCCCACTATTGGTAAAGATATAACCATCAAAAATGGTGTTGCTGAGCATGATTCCATCTTTGTCAAAGTAGTACCATACACCACCAACTTTTTCCCATTTTTGCTGAGAGATTTTACCAGATGGCTTTGCATAATACCATTTATCTTTGATTTTACCCCAGCCACTATCTACCATAGCCCCGCTACTAGTCAGGATGTATCCATCATAAATCGTATCACTGAGCATGATACCGTTCTTATCGAAGTAGTACCATTTTCCTTGAATTTTTTTCCAGTTAAGAACAGGGGCATTGTTTTCATAGAAACGCCAGTGGTTTTCCTCTAATACCCAACCTTCTTTTTTGACTTCTGGAGCCTTGTCTTCCTCTTTCTTAGCTGGAGTTTCACTTGGATTTGTTGTAGAAGTTGTTGGTACGCTTGAACTTGTTTCAGTAGAAGGAGCAGTTTCCTTGGTTGAAGGGATGCTCTTTTTTTCTTTTTCTGTAGTTGTAGTTTCTTGTGTCGTTTCTGCTGTAGTTTTTACGTTATTTTCTTCAGCCAAAGCAGGGTGTGTTGCGAATCCTAGAAAAGTAAGTGCGATGGCACTTGCCAAGAGCGTTTTTTTCACTTGTTTGATCTCCTATTTTTTTAATAATCTTTTTTAAAATGTCATTAGAAAAGCACCTCATGTGGAAGAACGAGTCGCCAACTGTTGAGGTGCTGGCATGATTTATTTCATCATGAAGATTTGAACAATCATAACGATGTAGATGAGCAATGTGAGTAGAAATCCAGCTCTCCAAAAGAATTTAAGGAATTTTGGATAATAAAAACTACGTTTTTTGCTTAAAAAGAAAAAGGCTAGAATGATGGCTAGCAAAGATAGGGCTGCCCCCAAAATGGGAAGTTGATTATGGGTAAAAACCTTTGCACTGATTAAATAGTATTCAAAAATCAGAAAAGGAAAAGCCAAATCTGCAAAGTTAATCCCCTTTTTCTTTAACTTTAAAAATCTACTAAAGATAATAGCCAAAGCCAAGGTTAGTACCAAAAGCAAGACAGAAGCGAGTTTTATTAAAATCATAACAATATTGTATCATAAAATTTGAATAAAAGGAAAGCATATTCCTTGATTTAACAGTGTTTTTCTAAAAATTTTTGTTTAGAAACTGATTTTTTATACTATATCAAACATCAATGTGATTTACTTTGTAAAGTTGGAGTAGTTTGAACCTTCATTATAAATCTTTTTTATGGTGACAATAAAAAATATATATTAGTCAGGAGAGAAGAATAGTAGTAGAATGAGTAGCAAATAAAACAAAGGAGTTTCTTATGAAATTAGTTACTTTATGGTCAAAACTCTCACTAGGCATTCAATTATTGGTGGCTTTGGTCTTTGGTGTTATCGCTGCACTTATCTGGCCACAATTTTCAGGCTTTTATCAATTTTTAGGTCAAGCCTTTATTAAATTGATCAATATGGTTATCATTCCGCTAATCTTCCCAACCATCGTTGTTGCAGTAGCTGGAGTTATCGGAAAAAAATCTTTCGGGAAAATTTTGACCAAGAGTTTGGTTTACTTTTTTGCTGTAACAACTGCCATTACTCTTTTGTTTGTATTTGCTAGTTACTATTTAGGATTTGGTCAAGGAGTGAATATCGGTCAAACTGGTGGAAACCTTGATGGGATTGCTAACAATGTCAAGTTCAGCGAATTTTTGCTTGGTTTCATTCCATCAAATATCGTTAAATCTCTTTCAGATGGCGCTCTATTGCCAATTATCGTTTTTGCCATCTTTCTTGGTTACGGAATTGGGAATCTTAAGTCTGACAAATCTCAGAAGATTATCGAAGGTTTCCAAATCTGGATTGAAGCCATTTACAAGATTGTTGCAGTAATTATCAAACTATCACCGATTGGTATTTTTGGATTTATCGCTAAAGATGTTGCAACTACGGGTGTCGACAAGTTGATTGGGCTTGGTCAGTTTGTAATTGGAACTTATCTGGCTTATGCTGTATTGGTTCTCCTTATTTTCCCTTTGATTGCTGTATTCTTTAAGGTGCCGTATTTGTCAGCCTTTCGTGAAAATTGGAGTCTCTTGACTCTGGCTTTTGTTACTGGAAGTTCTAGTGTGGTCTTGCCATCACTTCTTAAAGATTTGAAAAAACAGGGGCATGACGAGCATACAATTGATTTAGTTGTTCCTTTAGGATATACTTTTAACTTAGAAGGAGCAGCGGTTTATTTCTCAGTAGCGACAATTTTTATCGCCCATGCCTATGGCATTCAATTTTCATTATCAAGTCTCTTGTTTACTGTTTTACTTTTGACTTTAATTGGAAAAACTGCGGCAACCGTACCATCAGGAGCTATTGTGGTTCTATTAGCTGCAGCACCTCAATTGGGCTTGCCAGTTGAAGGAGTGGCCTTGATTTTTGCAGTTGATTTCTTTGTCAATGCTGGCCGTACTATGATCAATGTTTTGGGTCAAATCTTAACAGTTAGCGTTATCGAAAAAACAGAAGGATACATTTTAGAAGAAGAAAAGGAAAGCCAATTATCAGTCAGCTTTTCTTAAGGAGATATGAATAATGAGTGAAGCAAAAGTTTATGTGATTCATGAGAATCTAGAATGGACTCAACATTTAGTGAAATGGTTGGAAGAATTAGAAGTCCCTTATGAACTATGGGATTTGTCTAGTGGGATTTTAGATTTGCAAAGCCCACCGCCGCAAGGTATCTTTTACAATCGTATGTCTGCCTCTTCACACACAAGAGGACATCGTTATGCGCCAGAATTTACAGAGCAAGTGATTACTTGGTTAGAAGCACACGGACGCAAAGTTGTGAATGGTACCGGTGCTATCAACCTTGAAATTAGTAAAATCAAACAATATTTGAAGTTAAACGAGTCTGGTATCGAGACTCCTGCAACAGTTGCAGTTTTGGGTCAAGAAAACATTATTGAAGCGGCAAGAAAATTAAACATTTATCCTTTGATTACCAAGCACAATCGTGCAGGTAAGGGATTAGGCGTTCAACTCTTCCAAAATGAAGAGGAACTGGCAACTTATGTCAATAGCCCTCTCTTTGAACCATCAGTGGACGGGATTACCTTGTTACAAGCCTACATCAAGCCAAGTGATGGACGTATCCGTCGTTCAGAGTTTATCAATCAAAAATTCCTCTATACTGTTTCGATCGATTCTTCAGATGGTTTCCAACTTTGTCCAGCAGATGGTTGCCAAATCGGCAAGAGACCAGAGCAACTAGAAACGTCTGAAAAATTCCAGATTACAGAACCTCTACCAGATGACCGGAGAGAAGCTTATGAAAGTTTCTTGAAAAATGCTCAGATTGAAGTTGCGGCGATTGAATGGGTTCAATCAGAGAGTGGAGACATTTATGTCTATGATGTAAATACCAACACCAACTACAATCCTACCGCAGAAAAAAATGCCACTATTTTTGCCCACCAACACTTGGCTCAGTATCTAAAAACAGAATTGCAAGCCCTGACTAGTGGACAATAAAGCAGGAAATTCAAAAATCCCCCAGTATTAAATGACTGGGGGATCGATTTGTGTAATCGGTGAAATCTTATTGATTTGCTTTAAAGTCCGGGTCTTTTAGACTTTGAACACTGGCATTGATGACGGCACCGATGATTAATATCTTGGCAATGATAATGAACCAGAACATCATAACAACAACGACGATTGAACTGAAAAATCTGACGTCAACGAGATAATTGACATAATTGTTGAAATAAGCTGCAAAGATGTTTAATAAAGCAATCGTCGTAACTAGTACAAAGAGACTTCCAGGTATGACGTAGCGAATCTTACTTACTTTAACATTTGGTAGGAAATAATAGAGCATAATCACGGTAGCAAAAAGAAAGGCATAGATCAGCGGTCCTGTAAAATCTTGTAGATAAGAAAACAGAGCACTCTCGGATTTCCAGTAGTTTTTAAGCAGGTCCAATAACATATGGCCGAACATACTGAGGAATAAGGCAAGGGCAAAGAGAATTTGAAGACCAAAGCTAACCAAGAGACTCATCATCTGGTGTGAGATAATTCCTCTATTTTTTGCAACTCCATAGGCTTTATTAAAGGCCTTCTGAAGAAAATCCATGGATTTGGAGAAAGTCCAAAGAGCTGATAAGATAGCAAAACTTAGTAAACCTGTTGATGGTTGAGTCAGAACTTCTCTGACAATTTTTGCAACAACTTCATAGATTGTATCTGGTAAAAATTCCTTGATTGTTAATAGAAAGTTTGAGATGGGAATTTGAAAGTAGGGTAAGATATTGACCACTATCATGAGTAAAGGGAAGATTGAAATCAACCAATAGTAGGCAACAGCAACGCTAGTTAATTCACTATCGGAGGCTTGATAGTAGTGCAAAAAAGCTTTTAATAAGGGTCTATCAGTCAGCTGTTTCCACAACTTTTTCATGTTACAATCCTCCAGTTTTTCTCTTGTTTTCTATAGACTTTAATTTCTTCGAACTAATTCCATCATATCATAAGGTAAGGTATTAGCAGATTCTTTTAAGGAATAAGTTTCTAAATTATTGACATTTTGGCGTAGCTTTTTGGCATATTGAGCTGAGATGAGTTTTTGAGCTTCGTATTCAAAGATACACTTACGTTCAAGGTAATAACCTCTGAGCATTTCATCGATGTTATTGGGTTTGATACGATTGATAACCCGTTCCACAAAGGCACCACTCGTAATATGACTGGTTTCGCGAAGACGAGATTCCTGCATAAAGCTGATTAAAGAACTCTTATAAATCCCTTTGAGGTTTTCCAAACTCTCGATGATAATTTCCGTATTAGCTAGGTAGAGTTCTGCAATCTGGTCATAATCAATGGCAAGAAGGCGCTGTTTTTCCTTGTCTTTCCATGAACGGAAGGTCTTTCCAAATGTGAGTATTTCATGAAGTAGAAAACGAAGGATTCGTATGGAAACAAGGAAGTAGTAGGTTAGTCGAGAAGCAAAGTTTCGTTTAATATTTTTCTCCATGCTTTTCAAGTAGCGTTGGTAGACACGATAAGCACGATCTCCAATCTTTCCTTCTTCATAGGCTTGTTCCAAACCATCGCTTTCAACACTGAGAATCAATAGTTTAAGCGCCTCCCAGTCTTCCTGAATCTCCTTGTTCTCCTGACTAAGAATAAGATTTTCAATACGTCCATGATAATTGTCAATAGCCGCATAGAGTGGAACCTTGTTTTTTGTGTTCTCTAAATCCTTCTCTAATTCCATGGCGACATCGTTTAAGATAGCGATGTGCATGAGCTGATCCTTAGATGGCTCTTTCTCTTCAGAAAGGTGTGGAAGTACCAGTAATCCCGTCAGGAAACTTACCAGGGTTACACCAGCTACGAGGAAGAGAAGAAGAGGATATTCTTGTTCCAGATTAGACGGTATCAAAAGGATAGTGGCAATGGATACAGTTCCCTTCACACCAGAAAAGGTAAGGAGGAGCATGTCTTTGACATATTTGTCCAAACTTTTATGAAGCTTCTTAATCCGAAATGCGTAAAATCCATAGATCATGACAAAGCGGATAGCAAAAAGCAGGAAGGTCAAGAGGAAAACGCTGAGTAAGAGAAGAACTTTGTTGTAGAAAGCACTCTTAAGAATTGGTTCCGCAATCATTTCCAGTTCCATCCCAAGAATGACAAATACTGAACCATTGAGCATAAAGGTTACAGTCTGCCAAACAGTCTCAGTAACTGTATCAACTTGTGCTTCAAGGAGATTTATTTTCTTGAAACGACTGGCTTTCAGAATCCCAGCAACAACAACGGCGATGATGCCTGAAACATGAATTTCTTCGGCTATGAAAAAAGTCAAGAGAGGTAAACTAAGTTCCAATAAGAGCTCACTCGCGATATCTGTTGCACGGACACTGAGTAGAAAGGTATGAAGGAAGCGATTGATTAGGGCTGTTATAAAGCCGACTGCAAATCCTCCAACGATGGAAATAGCTAATGAAGTTCCGGCTTGGGTAAGGGAGAATGTTCCTGTTGTCCAAGCGATGAGAGCCATTCGAAAGGCTACTAGTCCAGAAGCATCATTCAGAAGACCTTCCCCTTTTAGGATATTAGAGACCCGCTTTGGGAAGGAAAAGCGTTGAGAAAGGGATGCGAAGGCGACTAGGTCAGTAGGACCTAAAGCAGCACCAACTGCTATGCAGGCGGCCAATGGTAGGCTAGCCCAAAGGACATGAGCGAGTCCCCCCATGCTCAGAGCTGAGATAAAGATAACTGGAAAAATCAAGTAGAGAACGATTCTCCAGTGCTTTAAGATAGAAGTTACATCTGCTTCTTGAGCTTCACGAAATAGTAGTGGGCCAATGACTAAAGCTAGAAACAACTCCGTATTTAAGTGATATTGGTTGTTGGGTAAACAAAGTCCAATTCCAATCCCTAACAAAATTTGAATCAGAGGCATGGGTAAAAAGGGCAGAAGCTTATTGGTCGTACTAGAAACAATAAGAACTAGTAAAAATACCAAGAGATAAAAAAGTAAATTCATTTTCCACCTCCCTATTTTTGTTTACGACAATTTTCAAAAAGTTCCTTTTGTTCTTGGATTTTTTGATCAATCTTTGAGCAGTCCTTATGCTCGATTTTCTTCTGACAACGCTCCATTTCAAGTGAAATCATTTTCTTTTTGATTTTCAGCATTTTTTTACTCATTTGTGCTTCATCCAAAATACCAACTGCACGTTCATGTTGGGTTGACTCGACAAAGTTGTGACGAAGAGCTTCGATTTTATCTTTTAGGTATTGTTTATCCATGGCGATACCTTTCTAATTTTTCAATCATAACTAAAAATGGTGGATTGTTAATTTGGTTGAGGGTGCGATAGATAGTAGCAGTATATTCTTGTTGCGGTAACTGACTAACATAATCCATAACTGCATCCCGTTCTATATCTCCGCCTTCATGCCCGTAATAAATCATGATGGCTATTCTTCCGCCTTTAACGAGCATCTGACAGAGTTTTTCAAGTGCCTCAATGGTTGTGTGAGGTTTAGTTATGATAGACTTATCGGCAGTAGGAAGATAACCTAGATTAAAGATAGCTGCTTTCACCTCAGTTACAAACTGATTTACGGTTTCATGACCTTGTAGAAGTAACTCGACATTGGTCAAACCGGCTTCTTGTAGACGTTGACTTGTTTTTTCAAGAGCTTGTTCTTGTATATCAAAAGCGTAGACTTGTTTAGCTAATTTGGCAAGGAAAAGTGTATCATGTCCATTTCCCATTGTTGCATCTACAACAACATCATATTTTGTGATGACTTGGGAAAGAAAATCATGCGCCATTTCAAGTGGTCTTTTCATTCATAAACTCCTGTTTTACAGCCTTGCATCCTTGGATACTACCCCGACGTCTCATTTCAGCTTCTATGCTATTTAGAACTTCCCATTTATTGAGACTCCACATAGGACCAATCAGCATATCTCTAGGCGCATCACCCGTAATCCTATGGATGACTATATGTTTGGGAATAATTTCTAGTTGGTCACAGATAACTTTCACATAGTCATCTTGACTCATAAGCTGCAGTCTACCCTCGTGATAATCACGTTGCATCCGAGTATTTGTCATAAGGTGTAGTAGGTGAAGTTTAATCCCTTGAATATCATTATCATTCACACAGCGACGAACATTTTCCACCATCATGTCATGAGTTTCACCTGGCAAGCCGTTAATCAAATGGGCAACAATCTCAATCTTTGGATATTTTCTCAAGCGCTTAACCGTCTCCACATAAAGTTCATAGGAGTGAGCACGGTTAATCAATTCAGAAGTTTCCTCATAGGTTGTTTGTAAACCTAACTCTACAGTAACATGCATTCGTTCTGACAGTTCTGCCAAGTATTCGATAGTCTCATCAGGCAGGCAATCTGGTCGTGTACCAATATTGATTCCAACAACACCGGGTTCATTAATAGCTTGTTCATAGCGTTCGCGAATGACTTCGAGCTTTTCATGAGTATTAGTAAAGTTTTGGAAATAGACTAGATATTTTTTTACATCTGGCCATTTGCGGTGCATAAAGTCAATTTCTTTATAAAATTGCTCACGAATAGGAGCGTCAGGTGCAACGATAGCATCTCCAGATCCAGAAACCGTACAGAAAGTACAACCTCCATGAGCTACTGTACCATCACGATTGGGACAATCAAATCCGGCATCGATGGGAACTTTGAAAGTTTTTTCTCCGAATAAATTTCGATAATAATCATTCAAGGTATTATAGGATTTCATAGCTAATATTATATCAAAAAACCCCAGTAAACTCAAAGTTAGTAACAATTGAAGAGAAGTAAGAAATTTTTAAAATCAAAAAATCTTATATAAATCCTTTACAAAAAAAATTAAAGTGGTATAATAGAGGTGTTAGCGGTGCAAACGTTTTCGTAAATCGTTTGCACTAAAATAAAATAAGGAGATTTGAATGATGAAAGCTACATTCAAAAATGTTTTGTCTTTCGAGTTTTGGCAAAAATTCGGTAAGGCTTTAATGGTGGTTATCGCTGTTATGCCAGCGGCTGGATTGATGATTTCAATCGGTAAGACACTTGCAATGATTAACCCTAACTTTGCGCCACTTGTTGTTACAGGTGGAATCCTTGAGCAAATTGGTTGGGGAGTTATCGGTAACCTACATATCTTGTTTGCTCTTGCTATCGGTGGTAGCTGGGCAAAAGAACGTGCAGGTGGTGCCTTTGCAGCAGGACTTGCCTTTATCTTGATTAACCGTATCACTGGTGCTATCTTTAGTGTTAGTGGTGATATGTTGAAAGATCCTAATGCTATGGTTTCAACAATCTTTGGTAACTCTATCAAAGTTTCTGATTACTTTATCAGCGTGTTTGAAGCTCCAGCACTTAACATGGGTGTGTTTGTAGGGATTATTTCTGGTTTTGTAGGGGCAACTGCCTTTAACAAATACTACAATTTCCGTAAACTTCCTGATGCACTTTCTTTCTTTAACGGAAAACGATTTGTACCATTTGTTGTTATCCTTCGTTCAGCAATCGCTGCAATCCTTCTTTCAATTTTTTGGCCACTTGTTCAAACAGGTATCAACAATTTCGGTATCTGGATTGCCAACTCACAAGAAACAGCTCCAGTTCTAGCACCATTCTTGTATGGTACTTTGGAACGTTTGCTATTACCTTTTGGTCTCCACCACATGTTGACTATCCCAATGAACTATACAGCTCTTGGTGGTACTTATGATGTCATGACTGGTGCAGCAAAAGGTACTCAAGTATTTGGTCAAGATCCACTTTGGCTTGCATGGGTAACTGACCTTGTAAACCTTAAAGGTACTGACGCAGCTCAATACCAACACTTGTTAGATACAGTACATCCAGCTCGTTTTAAAGTTGGACAAATGATTGGTTCGTTTGGTATCTTGATGGGTATCATTGTGGCTATCTACCGTAACGTTGATCCAGATAAGAAACACCAATACAAAGGTATGATGATCGCAACTGCTCTTGCAACATTCTTGACAGGGGTAACTGAACCAATTGAGTACATGTTCATGTTCATCGCAACACCTCTTTACCTTGTTTACGCTCTTGTTCAAGGTGCTGCATTTGCAATGGCTGATATTGTGAACCTTCGTGTGCACTCATTCGGTTCAATCGAATTCTTGACTCGTACTCCACTAGCTATCAATGCTGGTCTTGGTATGGATATCATTAACTTTATCTGGGTTACAGTACTCTTTGGATTTATCATGTACTTCATCGCTAACTTCATGATTAAGAAATTCAACTATGCAACTCCAGGACGTAACGGTAACTATGAAAATGCAGATGGTTCTTCTGAATCTTCGTCTGCTGGAGAAACTAAAGTTGCAGAAGCTTCTCAAGCTGTTAACATCATCAACCTTCTTGGTGGACGTGCGAACATCGTTGATGTCGACGCATGTATGACTCGTCTTCGTGTAACTGTACAAGATGCTGAAAAAGTTGGAACAGAAGAACAATGGAAAGCTGAAGGAGCTATGGGACTTGTCATGAAAGGACAAGGTGTCCAAGCTATCTACGGACCTAAAGCTGACGTTTTGAAATCAGATATCCAAGATATTCTTGATTCAGGTGAAGTGATTCCTGAAACTCTTCCAAGTCAAATGGCAGCATCTCAAAAAGACGTTGTTGTATACAAAGGTGTGACTGAAGAAGTGTACTCAGTTGCTGATGGTCAAGTGATTGAATTGGAACAAGTTAAGGATCCAGTATTCTCACAAAAAATGATGGGTGATGGATTTGCAGTAGAACCATCAAATGGAAATATTGTATCTCCAGTTTCAGGTACTGTATCAAGTATCTTCCCAACTAAACATGCTCTTGGTCTTGTAACTGAAGCAGGTCTTGAAGTTCTTGTCCACATCGGTCTTGATACTGTAAGCCTTGAAGGAAAACCATTCGATGTGAAGGTTTCAGAAGGCCAAGCAGTAGCTGCTGGTGATCTCTTAGTCAAAGCTGACCTTGGTGCTATTCAAGCAGCAGGTCGTGAAACTACAACTGTAGTAGTCTTTACAAATGGAGATGCTATCAAGTCAGTTAAATTAGAACAAACCGGTTCTCTTGCAGCTAAAACAGCAGTTGCAAAAGTAGAATTGTAATACACTAAGGGGTTGGAAGCTGTTTTCCAACCTCTTGTTTATAGGAGAAAAACATGAAGTTTTTAACACTCAATACTCATAGTTGGATGGAAAAAAATCCTGAAGAAAAATTTCAGCTCTTGTTTCAAGATATACTTGAAAACAGTTATGATTTGATTTGTTTTCAAGAAATCAACCAAGAAATTACATCAATTCAAGTAGAGTCTGGACCACTTTACAATCCGTTACCTTCAGCAGAACCCATTCACCAAGACCACTATGTTCGTCTTTTGGTAGAGAAGTTGTCTGAAAAAGGACTGGACTATTATTGGACATGGGCTTATAATCATATCGGATATGACCGTTATCATGAGGGAGTTTCAATTCTATCTAAAACACCGATTGAGGCGCGTGAGATTTTGGTTTCAGATGTAGATGATCCAACTGATTATCACACTCGTCGAGTTGCACTAGTAGAAACAGTAGTAGAAGGTAAAGAGCTTGCAGTTGCGAGTGTGCATCTCTCTTGGTGGGATAAAGGATTCCAAGAGGAATGGGCAAGATTTGAAGCAGTTTTAAAAGAGTTGAATAAACCTCTATTACTAGCTGGAGATTTTAACAACCCTGCAGGTCAGGAAGGATATCAAGCTATCCTAACTAGTCCTCTAGGCTTACAGGATGCCTATGAAGTTGCAAAAGAGAGAAGTGGAAGCTACACTGTTCCTCCAGAAATTGATGGTTGGAAGGGAAATACAGAACCGCTTCGAATTGATTACGTCTTCACGACAAAAGATCTTCAGGTAGAAAAGTTACAGGTAGTTTTTGATGGCCAAGCAAGTCCGCAGGTTAGTGATCACTATGGTCTTCAAGCAGAACTTTCTTGGAAGAACTAACAAAGAATTTTACTAAAATAAAACGAGTCCCCCTTCGGATATGCGAAGGGGATTCCTTATTCAAGGGGTTAATATAGTTAAAGTTTTTAGTTGAATAACTTGTAAAATGAAATAAAATCCTTTAAAATAAAATGTGTTGGAGGAATTTATGAATGTAAATCAAATTGTGCGTATAATCCCGACGCTTAAAATAAATAATAGAAGATTAAATGAATTGTTTTATATCCAAACCTTGGGTATGAAACCCTTGCTTGAAGAGTCTGCTTTCTTATCGCTAGGAGACCAGTCAGGCATTGAAAAATTGGTTTTAGAAGAATCACCAAGTATGAGAAGCCGTAAGGTTGAAGGGATCAAAAAATTAGCTAGATTGATTGTAAAAGTAGCGAATCCATCCGAGGTTGAAGCACTGCTAGCTAGAATGGAAAAACTTCCTCAACTCTATAAAGGAAACAAGGGATATGCTTTTGAAATCCTTTCACCAGAAGGGGATCTTGTCCTAATCCATGCGGAAGATGATGTCAAAGATTTGAGAAAGGTTGATGAAACAGTTACTTTCTCAAAAGATGAGAAAGTGCAATATTTGACAGCATTTGATATTTCTGTAGAAATTAACTTGCCTGAAGAAACAACGAGCCTGCTTGAAAAAGAGGAAATTGAAACTAGCATAACTTTTAAGCAAGCCCAAGGTAGTGATTTGCTTGTTGAAAATAATGTGACTTGGGATTTGTCTATGTTGAAATTCCAAGTAAAAGAACTTGAATTGGCAAGTCTGCGTCAACGTTTTGAAACTGCAGGTTACTTTGTTCCTAAGTCTGAGAAGTTTTTCCTAACCAAGGATGCCAACAATATCGAATTGTGGTTTGAAGAAGTATGAAACAAGAAATCATTCAAAAAATAAAGCAACAAATTGAGGCAGGGATTTATCCTGGTGCCTCTTTTGCATATTATCGGGATGGTGAATGGTCTGATTGCTACCTCGGAGAAGCAAATCCAGAAATTAGAGAGCAGACTTGTCAAGGTTTAGTCTATGATTTGGCAAGTGTGAGTAAGGTCGTCGGAGTTGGAACTGTCTTAACTTTTTTGTGGCATCAAGGCAAGATTGAGCTCGATCAATCCATAAAGACCTATCTTCCAGAGGCGGATTATCCAGATATCACCATTTGTCAACTCCTCACACATTCTACGGACTTGGACCCGTTTATTATCAATAGAGACCAGTTGAATGCAGAAGAATTGAGAGAAGCTATGTTTCATTTGAATCGCCGAGAGAAGAGAGCCTTTCTATACTCAGATGTTCACTTTCTCTTGCTCGGTTTTCTCTTGGAAAGATATTTTGATAAGGACTTGGATCAGATTTTGCAAGAGCAAGTTTTGGATCCATGGAAGATGAAGGAAACGAGGTTTGGTCCTGTAACCAGTGCTGTGCCGACTGTTCGGGGACAGAAAGCAGGAGTGGTACATGATCCCAAGGCGCGTTTACTAGGTAGACATGCTGGGAGTGCAGGCTTGTTTTCAACCGTAAAAGATTTAGAAATCTTCCTTGAGCATTATTTACAGGATGATTTTGCTGCAGATTTGAGCCAGAATTTCTCAGATTTGAGCGATAAGGAACGCTCTTTAGCCTGGAATCTTGAAGGAGATTGGCTAGACCATACAGGCTATACTGGAACCTTTATCATGTGGAATCGTAAGAAGCAGGAAGCTGCTATTTTCTTGTCCAATAGAACCTACGAAAAAGACGAGCGTGCCCAGTGGATCATAGACCGCAATCAGGTCATGGACCTAATTCGTGAAGCAGACTAGGGAGGAATTATGTCAAAAGCTCTTAAAGGAACTCTTTTTACAGTAATTGCAGGTATCGCTTGGGGCTTATCTGGGACCAGTGGTCAGTACCTGATGGCTCATGGAATTTCAGCCCTTGTTCTGACCAATATTCGTTTGATTATTGCAGGACTCCTTTTGGTTCTTTTGTCCTATATCAAGTCTAAGGAGCAATTCATATCTTTTCTAAAAGATAAATCAAGTCTGTTTTCTCTCTTGTTATTTTCTTTGTTTGGGCTCTTTTTAAATCAATTGGCCTATTTATCAGCTATTCAGGAGACAAATGCTGGAACAGCGACGGTCTTACAGTATGTCTGTCCAGTTGGAATCTTAGCTTATACTTGTATAAAAGATAGGGTAGCGCCTACTATAGCTGAAATACTTTCTATGATTTTGGCTATAGGTGGGACCTTTCTCATTGCAACCCATGGGCAGTTGGATCAGCTTTCTATGACACCAGCTGGACTCTTCTGGGGCTTATTCTCAGCTCTGACCTATGCACTTTATATCATTTTACCCATTAAACTCATTCAAAAGTGGGGGAGCATTTTGGTTATTGGTGTTGGAATGACCATTTCTGGTTTTGTGGCAGTTCCATTTACTGGAATTATCGGCGCTAGAATTCCTATGTCATTTGATATTTTTCTAGCCTTTGCTGGAATTATTCTTATTGGAACGGTTTTTGCTTACACAGCCTTTCTCAAGGGAGCCAGTATGGTTGGACCAGTCAAATCTAGTCTTCTGGCCTCGATTGAGCCAATCTCTGCGGTGTTTTTTGCCTTCATGATTATGGGAGATATTTTTTATCCTGTAGATTTTCTTGGTATGGCAATGATTTTGTTGGCTGTAACTATTATTTCTTTAAAGGATTTAATGCTAGAAAAGAAACACAAGTCTATTTAAAGACAGAACAACCTTATAAAGAGGTTGTTTTTTATGTTCTGCATTAATTTATATAATTTTAAGATTGAAAGTTTATAATAAAGTTACAAAAATAAGCTAACGGAGGAAATATGAATTTTATACAAAGTATTCATCCAGCTAAACCTTTAAGATACTTAAAATGGTTCGACATCTTAATCATCACTGTTTTAATGTTTGGAGAGTTTATCATCCGTTCTACTCAACAATTTATGGATAGTCTATCACCTTCAACTCTTGCTAGTGTTACGGAAACTACAACAAATGTATCAAGTGATGGGGCAGCTTATTCTAGTAATTTTACTTTTCAATTGATGATGTTAGGGATTACTTTCCTTTATCTCTTGATTCGAAATTATGATTTTAAACAACTTCCTATACGCTTTTCCTGGTCTGTTTTCATCTGGGTTCCCCTTATCTTTGCTATTGTTGGTATTTTTGGTGATATTATAACAACCCTTAGTGGTGAGTACAATTATTTTAATCCTCAGTTGATTCCTTTTATAGACCCAATGGAAATCATTAGAAAATTCATGTCCTTAACGCCAATGGCTATTGGCTATGCGCTTTTAAATGGTTTTTACGAAGAATTTTTCTTCTTGGGATTACTGACTTCAGTAAAAGAAAAGCATCAGTGGCTGGTTCTAGTATACTCGGTAATCATACGGATTTCTTTCCATACCTACCAAGGATTACTCTGGGCATTAGTTATTGGGCTTGTATACGGACTATTCTATTATTTCTTGTACAAGTATGTAGTCAAGAATTTACTGCCATTCTTTCTTATGCATGCTCTTGCAGATATGTTTGGTTCAAGTCTCTTGTACCTCTTGATTACTTGGGGAACTTAAACAAAAAATCCACTCACTCGAGTGGATTTTTTTATGAAGGCTTTTAGTCTTTATTTTCGTATGGCAAGATCAAGTTCAAAAGGATACCTGTCATTGCTGATAGGGCAGTACCTGAAAGTGTAACTGGACCAAGTTTAAGGATTGCTCCACCAAGTCCAAGCACGAGCATTGCACTTGCGATGATAAGATTACGCATTTGACCAAAGTCTACACGTTCCTTGATCAAAACCTTCAAACCGTTGCTGGCGATAACCCCATAAAGAAGGATTGACATACCACCAAGTACGGCGCTAGGGATTGTAGAAATCAAAGCAGTGAATTTACCAAGGAAGCTAAGGGCAATTGCGATAAAGGCTGCGTTACGGATAACTGAGACAGAAGCGATACGAGTCATACCGATTACCCCTGTATTTTCACCGTAGGTAGTATTAGCAGGACCACCAAGGAAGGCAGATACAGATGTTGCGATACCGTCACCAAGAAGGGTACGGTGAAGACCTGGTTCTTTCAAGAATTGACGGCCACAGATTTGGCTCAAGACCGTGTGGTCTCCAATGTGTTCTGAGATTGTTACGATCGCGATTGGTAAGATTGCGATTGTCTCTGGACCGAAGTAAAGATTGTATTCTTTGAAGGCACCACCTGTGCTAAATGGTAGGTAGAAGCCTGGAATTTCGAACCAGTTAGCTTGAAGAACAGGTGTGAAGTCTACTAGACCAAGAAAGACTGCAAAGATATATCCACCGATAATGGCAAATAAGAAAGGAATGATACGAAGGAATCCTTTTCCTTTTGTATTGATAAAGGCAGCGATGAGGAAGGTAACCACAGCTACAAGAGCATTTTTCCAGTTGCCATCAGCAACAAGACCAGCATTTGTTACAGCTGAACCTGCAAGACCAAGACCAATTACGATAATCATAGGTCCGATAACGATTGGTGGTAAAAGTTTGTCAATCCATTTTGTACCAGCAAAGCGGATGCTAGTTGAAACAAGAACGTAGATTAAACCAGTTAAGATAACCCCTGTCTGAGCAGCAGATACATCACCCCCCATTTCTTTCATGGCAAGTGACATGGCTGTAATAAAGGCGAAAGAAGAACCAAGATAAACAGGAACTCTAAAACCTGTTGCAAACATATAGATGAGGGTACCAACCCCTGAAGCGAAGAGGGCAACAGATACAGGCATTCCCAAAATCAATGGTACCAAGATGGTTGCACCAAACATGGCAAACACGTGCTGGAAACTGAGTAGGATTCCCTTACCAAAAGAAGGACGTTGGTCAACGTCGAGTAACAAATCAACAGTTGATTCTTGTTTCATAAATACCTCACTTTTTGGGCATCAAAAAAGAGCCCATTATTTTACAGCAATAGGCTCTCAGAGTAAGACTTCTTCAAAAAGAGAATTATCTCATTCTTAAAGAATTTCATATATTTCTGCGTCTTCGTCACCTCACGGGATGACATTAAAAACCTTTGCTTAAGATAGTATAGCAGAAAAAATTCGTCTTGTAAACGAATTTTTCCCGAGCCAAGAAACAAAAAAGTGAGGCATGATTTTGTAAATCATTTTTTCCAGAGCAAGGAAATAAAGACGCGAGGCTGATTTTTTAGGTATCTTTTTAAAAATGCTTAAAGTGGTCGTTTGTTGGGCATGCCAGCCTTACGTGGATATTTGTTTGGAGTTTCCTTTTTCTTTTCAACAATGGTAATGTAGCGAGGATCTCCATTAGGAAGTGTGTAGCTGATGTTGTCTTCAACCTTACTAAAGAGAAGGTTGAGAGCACTTTTGGCTTCTGTCAATTCCTCAGGAGCATTACTGGCCTTAAGTGCCAAAAGTTTTCCACCAACTTTAAGGTAGGGAATGGTTAACTCTGAGAGAACTTGCATGCGAGCAACTGCACGAGCTGTCACAATGTCGAATTGGGCACGAAAATCCTTGTCTTGGGCAAAGTCTTCGGCACGTCCATGGTAGAAATGAACACCTTCTAGATTAAGCTCCTCGGCTAAAAGCTGAAGAAAGTTAATCCGCTTATTGAGTGAATCAATGATGGTCACATCTAGCTGAGGGTAGAGAATCTTCATAGGGAGACTTGGGAATCCTGCACCAGCGCCAATATCAAGTAACTTAATTTCTTGGTTTTCTATCAACCCTTGTAGGATAGGAGCGATGGAATCATAAAAGTGCTTAAGATAGACCTCTTCTTTTTCAGTAATGGCAGTCAGGTTGATTTTTTGGTTCCACTCGACTAAGAGTTCGAAATAGCGCTCAAATTGAAATTTTTGCTGGTCAGTAAGATTAATATTCTGTTCAGCAAGTAGTGAGTAAAAAGTTTCTGGTTTCATAGTTATATCCTTCTTGTATATCATCTTATTTTACCACAAAAACATGGAAATTTGATATACTGGTACTAATCTTAAATGAGAAAGGAATCCTACTATGTCTTGGATTATTCTTGGAATTGCTACTCTTATTGTTCTCTTTGTGATTGTTAGTTATAACAGCCTAGTCAGAGGGCGTATGCAAACCAAGGAAGCATGGAGTCAGATTGATGTTCAGTTGAAGCGTCGAAATGATCTCTTGCCAAACTTAATTGAAACAGTAAAAGGTTATGCTAAATACGAAAGTTCTACTCTTGAAAAGGTGACTGAACTCCGTAGACAAGTAGCAGCAGCAGCTTCACCAGTAGAAGCCATGAAGGCTAGCGATGCACTGACTCGTCAGATATCTGGTATCTTTGCGGTTGCAGAGAACTATCCTGACTTGAAGGCTAGTAGCAACTTTGCTCACTTACAAGAAGAACTGACTAACACAGAAAACAAAATATCATATTCTCGCCAACTTTATAACAGTGTCGTTAGCAACTACAATGTTAAATTAGAAACCTTCCCAAGTAATCTGGTTGCGGCAATCTTTGGCTTCAAGACAGCAGATTTCCTTCAGACCCCAGAAGAAGAAAAGGCTGTTCCTAGAGTTGATTTTAGTGGTTTAGGTGACTAAAATGCTGTACGAACAAATCGCTAGTAATAAACGTAAAACTTGGGTTTTATTAATTGTTTTCTTTCTTTTGTTAGCTATTGTAGGTTATGCAGTTGGATATCTTTTCATGAACTCAGGATTTGGGGGCGTGACTATAGCCATGATTCTTGGCTTTATCTATGCCTTGACCATGATTTTTCAATCTACAGAGATTGTCATGAGTATGAATGGTGCGCGTGAAGTTGATAGGAATGAAGAACCTGTTCTCTCTCATGTTGTTGAGGATATGGCTATGGTGGCGCAGATTCCTATGCCACGAGTTTATGTAATTGATGATGCTGGCTTAAATGCTTTTGCTACGGGTTCGAATCCTCAAAATGCTGCTGTAGCAGCAACTACAGGACTGTTAGAAATCATGAATCGTGAGGAATTAGAAGCTGTAATCGGGCATGAAGTTAGTCATATTCGCAACTTAGATATTCGAATCTCTACCATTGCTGTTGCTCTTGCCAGTGCCATTACCCTTTTATCGAGTATGGCTGGTCGTATGATGTGGTGGGGTGGAGCATCACGTAGTAGAAGAAATAGTGACCGTGACAGTGGAGGACTTGAAGTGATTCTGTTAGTCATTTCTCTCCTAGCCATAGTTCTGGCACCTCTTGCAGCAACTTTGGTACAGTTAGCTATTTCTCGCCAACGAGAATTTCTAGCAGATGCTTCAAGCGTAGAATTAACTCGTAATCCTCAAGGTATGATCAATGCCCTCCTTAAGCTAGAAAATAGTCAACCCATGAGTCATCATGTGGATGATGCTAGTAGTGCACTTTATATCAATGATCCTCAAAAACCAGGTTTCTTGAAAAAACTTTTTTATACGCATCCACCTATTTCAGAACGGATTGAGCGTTTGAAACATATGTAAAAAACATCCAGAGATTTTCTCTGGATGTTTTTTTTTCCAAAAGTTAAAGATCTTGTAAATCAACTACTTTCAAACCATGCTCTGTCAGACTATAGATACTCGTACAAACTTCTTTTAAGAAACGTCGATCATGCGAAACAGTGACAAGACCACCAGAATAATTGGCAAAGAGTTTTCTGATTTCTGGTTGAGAAGTTGGAGAAAAATTTCGTGTGGGTTCATCCAGAAGGAGAAAGTTTGGTTTTCGCAGAACTAAATTCAAAAGAAGGAGTTTCCCTTGTTGACCTCCAGATAAAGAGTGGATTTGGTGGTGCATCTCTGGATAGCTGAAATTAAGACTGGCTAAGTGAGATTGGATTTTCTGTATTTTCTCTTTGTGTCCAGTTTGGCTGAGAAATTCTACTGGGGATAGATCCAATTGCAGTGTTTCTTGGTAATCTTGTGGCATAAAACCAAGCGAAATCTCTCTTTTGCTGAGTAGTAGTTGATGTAACTTTGCTAAAAGAGTGGATTTGCCAACGCCATTGGGACCGATAATGCCGATTTTATCTTGACCACGGACAGTTAATTGTAACTCCTGAGCCAAAACACGCTCACCAATGGACAAATTTTCCTTTTCCAGTCGAACTAAGACTTTTGAAGCCGCTAATGGCTCTATATCTGAAAAGAAAAGTTGGATTTGTTCCTCTTCAAGTGGCTTTTGGGTCATGGATTGAGCTGCTTTTTCGTAGCGTTTTTCTTGAGAAAGAACATTTTTCATCTTTTTAGCTAATAGGCGCCCAGCAACATCATTTTTAGTATTTCGCAAGGCAGTTTCTACATTTTGCTTAACTCGGCGATGTTTTTCCATGGTTTTGTCATAGACTCGTTGGTCGTTAGCAGCTTGCTGGCTTTGTCTGAAAAAACTAGCCTTTCTCTGGTCACTATAGCTATCGTAGTCTAAATGCTCTACTAGCGTTTCCGCTTCTTTCCGGTGCTTGATCAGTCGCAAGTGGATAATGGTGTCTGCTGTTTGAGAGAGAAAATCTTCATCATGAGAAATGAAAATAACGGTTTGCCTCATCTTTTGAATCTGTTTTTTTAGCCAATCAACTGTCTCAAGATCCAGGTCATTTGAAGGTTCATCTAAAAATAAAATCTCAAAGGGTTTGGCAAATTCATGGATGAGTTGAATTTTCAAAGCTTCACCACCCGAGAGACTACCAATTTCTTGGTCGCTTGCAAAACGGTCGCTATCAAAGTGCAACTCCTCCGCCAAACGATAAAGAATACTGTAGTCTAAATCAGCAGAATCCAAAAAGAAGTAGTCTTGTAGAGATTTTTTCTTCAGTTCTTCAGGGAGATGTTGGGGAATGTAGGCCAGAGACTGAAGGTCAGATTGGATTTCTCCCCTGATAGAGAAATCAGCTAATTTTTCTCCCATTAAAGTTTTAAGTAAGGTTGATTTTCCATTTCCTTCTTCGCCTATAATAGCGATCTTTTCTCCGTCTTGGATGGTAATGTTTAAATCGGAAACAAGGTCTCTTAAATCTTTGTTTTGTGTGATGGTCAGATGATTGATTTTTATCATATTATTTCCCTTTCTAGAATGTCCATATTGCATAACAAAAAGCTCTACTTTACCTAGTAGAGCCAATCGTCTATGTCAAAAAAAACTCTTTTAAAAGGGCTGAAAATCCAGCAGAAAAAGAGCACACAAAAAAGAGACAGAAACAAGATCTACTAAATAAAGGTTCTTTATTTGATAGACTTAGTTGTTCATGTCTCCCTTACCTCCGAATATTGTTGGATTCATCATACTCTTTTTGAGAAAATTTGTCAAGATTAAGCCAGAAAATTCTCTATTTTTAAAATCCAAAAACAGGTCCATAGAGTGTCAAAACGTGCTTAACTTGAGCGTAGTGGAACTTGTCATAGTTTCTCCAAGCAGTGCGGGCTTGGTCATTTAATTTCAGTGAGCCAAGTCCAATCAAAAGACTAGTCCGTTGGTAAAAAGTTTCCAGTTCAATTAAGGTGGCGTTGTCTACTTTCTCAGCTTTTTTAAGTGCTCTGAGAATTTCGTCTATATTTTGCTGTAAGCGTAGATCATCAGGTAATCCCTGCTTACATCTTTGTATTGTTTGGTTTAATTTTGAAATGAGTTGATAGGCTTCTGTTAAAAGAGCTTTGTCTTCCATATGAGCGTCCTCCTTTGCTCATGTATTGATGCCTATAGTATAGCACAAAAAATAAATTTGTCATAATAAATATATCAAAAAACACAGAAAGATGTTTTAAAAGTTTAGAGGCTTTACTTGACCTCATTTCATGGTATAATCAAGGAAGTAAATCTTTATGGAGGAAGTATGAAATTAAATATTCAAGAAGTTCGTAAGCAGCCTGAAGGTTTGTATTTTGAGCAAACTCTAGACCTGTCAGCTGACTTACGTAAACGTAATCAAGAAATTATAGATGTAAAAGATATTGTCGCAGTTGGGAAGGTTCAGTATGAAGACCGTATGTTTTTCCTAGACTATCAACTGTCTTATACCATCGTACTTGCTTCTAGTCGTAGTATGGAACCTGTTGAGTTAGCAGAGTCTTATCCAGTGACAGAAGTCTTTATGGAAGGTGCTACCAATCAACTGGACCAAGAAGTTCTTGATGATGACTTGGTTTTACCTATCGAAAATGGTGAAATCGACCTGGCTGAAAGTGTTTCGGATAATATCTTGCTAAACATTCCAATCAAGGTCTTAACAGCAGAAGAAGAAGCTGGTCAGGGATTTGTTTCTGGAAATGACTGGCAAATCATGACTGAGGAAGAATATCAAGCTCAACAAACAGTCAAAAAAGAAGAAAATAGTCCTTTTGCAGGTTTACAAGGGCTGTTTGATGGAGACGAATAGATGGTTTTATCCAAGAAACGTGCCCGTCATGTCATTGAGGAAATCATAGCTCTTTTTCCAGATGCAAAACCTAGTCTAGATTTTCGCAATCATTTTGAACTCTTAGTTGCAGTTATGTTGTCTGCTCAGACGACAGATGCGGCAGTAAACAAGGCGACTCCAGCTCTTTTTGAAGCCTTCCCTACACCACAAGCCATGGCAGACGCAAGTGAGAGTGACATTGCTAAGCATATTTCTCGTTTAGGTCTGTATCGAAATAAGGCTAAATTCCTCAAAAAATGTGCTCGGCAACTACTGGATGATTTTGACGGTCAAGTCCCTCAGACTAGGGAAGAATTAGAGAGTTTGGCAGGAGTTGGCCGAAAAACAGCTAACGTAGTTTTGAGCGTAGGCTTCGGAATTCCGGCCTTTGCAGTTGATACTCACGTAGAGCGAATCTGTAAACACCACGATATTGTAAAAAAATCAGCTACGCCCCTTGAGGTCGAAAAACGTGTCATGGATGTCTTGCCACCAGAAGAATGGTTGGCAGCCCATCAGGCTATGATTTACTTTGGTCGTGCGATCTGTCATCCGAAAAATCCAGAATGTGATCACTATCCACAGTTATACGATTTTAGTTCATTATAAGGCTTAGCATTGAATGTTTTTACTTGCTTTGAACTGGGCTTTGTGATATAGTAAGGACAATAAAATATTCCTTTAAACCTGTCCCGTGAGGCAGGCAAGGAGCTCGATAAAGTAGAAGGGTAGGTCTATGCTGTTTCCAGTATGGCTCGCTTAATGATACATTCTCAAGTCTCCTTGTCTAAGGAGACTTTTCTTTTTGGAGGTTTGTCATGAAGACAAAAGAAGTTGTAGACGAATTAACCGTCAAGCGAGCAATTACACGTATCACTTATGAAATTATCGAACGCAACAAAGATTTGAATAAAATCATTTTAGCGGGAATTAAAACACGTGGTGTCTTTATCGCCCACCGCATCCAAGAGCGCTTGGAACAATTGGAAAACATCTCTGTTCCCGTTGTAGAATTAGATACCAAACCTTACCGTGACGATGTCAAAAGTGGTGAAGATACTTCCTTGATTTCTGTTGATGTGACAGACCGCGAAGTTATCTTGGTGGATGATGTTCTTTACACAGGTCGTACAATTCGTGCCGCTATCGATAACATTGTCGGACATGGTCGCCCTGCCCGTGTGAGTCTTGCAGTACTAGTGGACCGTGGACACAGAGAATTGCCAATTCGTCCAGATTACGTTGGGAAAAATATTCCAACTAGTCGTTCTGAAGAAATCATCGTTGAAATGACAGAACTTGATGGCCAAGATAGAGTTTTGATTACTGAAGAAGCTTAAAAGCTAAAGGAGTAGCCATGTCAGAAAATCAACAAGCACTCAAACATGTGGTGTCCATGGAAGATCTCACTGTAGATCAGGTTATAAAATTGATTAAACGAGGGATTGAGTTTAAAAATGGAGCCCAGTTGCCCTACGAAGACCATCCCATTGTTTCCAACCTTTTCTTTGAAAATTCGACAAGAACGCATAAATCCTTCGAAGTTGCAGAGATTAAACTGGGATTGGAACGACTTGACTTTGATGTGAATACAAGCTCGGTAAACAAGGGTGAGACACTCTATGATACAATCCTGACCTTGTCTGCACTTGGTGTAGATATCTGTGTTATTCGGCACCCAGAGGTTGATTACTACAGGGAATTGATTGCGAGCCCAACCATTACGACATCGATTATCAATGGTGGTGATGGCTCAGGGCAACATCCTAGTCAGAGTCTGCTTGATTTGATGACAATTTACGAGGAATTTGGCCGTTTTGAAGGGCTCAAGGTTGCCATTGCTGGTGACTTGGACCATTCACGTGTTGCTAAGTCCAATATGCAGATTTTGAAACGTTTAGGTGCTGAACTTTACTTTGCAGGACCTGAGGAATGGAGAAGTCAAGAGTTTGCAGATTATGGTCAGTTTATAACTATTGACGAGATTGTTGACCAGGTAGATGTTCTGATGTTGCTTCGAGTTCAACATGAACGCCACGAAAGTGGAGCAGTCTTCTCAAAAGAAGAGTATCATGCTCAACACGGCTTAAATCAAGAACGCTATAATCGCTTAAAAGAAGAAGCAATCATTATGCATCCGGCTCCTGTGAATCGGGATGTGGAAATTGCCGATCATCTTGTTGAAGCACCAAAATCACGCATTGTCCAACAAATGACCAATGGAGTATTTGTTCGAATGGCAATCTTAGAATCCGTATTGGCAAGTAGAAAAGCCAAATAAGACACAAAACGTTAAAAGACGCCAGTGAGCGTCCACGAGAGGTGAAAATATGACAAAAAGACTTCTAGTTTTAGAAGATGGCACAGTTTTTGAAGGTAAGGCCTTCGGTGCAGATATTGATGTAACAGGGGAAATAGTCTTTAACACTGGAATGACAGGATATCAAGAATCCATCACAGACCAATCTTATAATGGACAAATCTTGACCTTCACATATCCACTAGTAGGGAATTATGGAGTTAACCGTGACGACTACGAGTCTATCAGTCCTACTTGTAAGGGAGTTGTGGTTTTCGAAGAGGCTCGTAGAGCCAGCAACTGGCGTAACCAAATGACGCTGGACGAATTCTTGAAGGCTAAGAAAATTCCTGGAATTTCAGGCATTGATACTCGAGCTCTTACAAAGATTATTCGTAAACATGGTACTATGAGAGCGACTCTAACACATGCTGGCGATAGTATGGATCACATTGCAGATCAACTTCAAGCAACTGTCTTACCGACTGATAATATCAGACAAGTTTCTACAAAGACGGCTTATCCGGCTCCAGGAGTTGGCATGAGCGTTGTTTTAGTAGACTTCGGTCTTAAACACTCTATTTTACGGGAGCTATCTAAACGTGATTGCAATGTGACTGTAGTTCCATACACAACTACGGCCGAGGAAATCTTGCATTTAAACCCTGACGGAGTTATGTTGTCAAATGGTCCTGGGAATCCAGAAGATGTACCAGAAGCTCTTGAGATGATCCGAGGTATTCTCGGGAAAATTCCAATCTTTGGTATCTGTATGGGTCACCAGCTCTTTGCGATGGCAAATGGTGCTAAGACCTATAAAATGAAGTTTGGTCACCGTGGCTTTAACCATGCTGTTCGTGAAATTGCAACTGGGCGCGTGGACTTCACAAGTCAAAATCATGGTTATGCAGTTAGCCGTGAGGATTTACCAGAGCACTTAATCATCACCCACGAAGAAATCAATGACAAGTCAGTTGAAGGCGTACGTCACAGATATCTACCAGGTTTCTCTGTGCAATTCCACCCAGACGCAGCTCCTGGGCCACATGATGCAAGTTATCTATTTGATGAGTTCATCGAGATGATGGAAGCTTTCAAACAAACAAATTAATGACGAGTGTGAAATCGTCGGAGAATTTATTTAACTGAACACGGACGGAAAGCTCGGAATTTAGAGAAACCAACTTGGATTGTCAATCCTTCCTTGGTTTCCTAAAATTCAATCGCTTTCTATTCGTCCTTTGTATCTTATTTAATGTCGCTCTGTGAGGCGACGAATAGAAAGGAGAAGATACATTGTTCGCGGAAGTGAACACGCCCTAAGAACTGTGTGAAAAAGATAAACATTGATTTGACGCTGAAGGCGTCTGCACCAAGTTTCCTATTTTCACTGTGTTCTTGACGGGCTTTGTATCATAAACTATGCCTAAACGTACTGATATTCAAAAAATTATGGTGATTGGTTCTGGTCCGATTATTATTGGTCAGGCTGCTGAGTTTGACTATGCTGGAACCCAGGCCTGCTTGTCTTTGAAAGAAGAGGGGTATGAGGTTGTCTTGGTTAACTCAAACCCTGCAACCATCATGACGGATAAAGAGATTGCAGACAAGGTCTACATCGAACCGATTACACTTGAGTTTGTGACTCGTATTCTCCGTAAGGAACGTCCAGATGCTTTGCTTCCAACTCTTGGAGGTCAAACGGGGCTTAATATGGCCATGGAATTGTCTAAAAATGGTATCCTAGATGAGCTCGGAGTAGAACTTCTCGGGACTAAACTGTCTGCCATCGACCAAGCGGAGGACCGAGATCTCTTTAAACAATTGATGGAAGAACTTAAGCAACCAATTCCAGAATCAGAAATTGTCAACACAGTTGAGGGAGCAGTTGCTTTTGCAGCAACTATTGGCTATCCAGTTATCGTCCGCCCAGCCTTTACTCTAGGTGGTACTGGTGGTGGTATGTGTGCCAATGAGGAAGAATTGCGTGAAATTGCTGAAAATGGTTTGAAGTTGTCACCTGTTACCCAGTGTTTGATTGAACGTTCCATTGCTGGTTTCAAGGAAATCGAGTACGAAGTCATGCGTGACTCAGCTGATAATGCCCTTGTTGTTTGTAACATGGAAAACTTTGACCCTGTCGGGATTCACACAGGGGACTCTATCGTATTTGCCCCTGCGCAAACCATGTCCGACTATGAAAACCAAATGCTTCGTGATGCTAGCTTAAGCATTATCCGCGCTCTCAAGATTGAAGGCGGATGTAACGTTCAGCTTGCGCTTGATCCACACAGCTTTAAGTACTATGTCATCGAAGTAAATCCTCGTGTATCTCGTTCTTCAGCCCTTGCTTCTAAAGCAACGGGTTACCCAATCGCCAAATTGGCGGCTAAGATTGCGGTAGGGTTGACCTTGGATGAAGTTATTAACCCAGTTACAGGTTCAACCTATGCTATGTTTGAACCAGCCCTTGACTATGTGGTGGCTAAGATTCCACGTTTCCCATTTGACAAGTTTGAAAAAGGGGAACGTCGTCTTGGTACCCAGATGAAGGCAACTGGAGAAGTTATGGCCATCGGTCGGAACATCGAGGAGTCTCTCCTTAAAGCTTGTCGCTCTCTAGAAATTGGTGTCCATCATAATGAAATGCCTGAGCTTGCAGATGTTTCAGATGACGCCTTGATTGAAAAAGTTGTCAAGGCTCAAGATGACCGTCTCTTCTACGTATCAGAAGCTATTCGTCGTGGTTATACACCAGAAGAGATTGCTGACTTGACTAAGATTGATATCTTCTACCTTGATAAACTCTTGCATATCTTTGAGATTGAACAAGAATTGGGCGCACATCCTCAGGATGTCGATGTCTTGAAAACAGCAAAACTCAATGGTTTCTCAGATCGTAAGATTGCCGAACTCTGGAATACTACAGCTGACCAAGTTCGCCAACTACGTTTGGAAAACAAGATTGTTCCAGTTTACAAGATGGTTGATACCTGTGCGGCAGAATTTGAGTCAGAAACTCCTTACTTCTACTCAACCTATGGTTGGGAAAACGAATCGATCAAGTCTGATAAGGAATCTGTACTTGTCCTAGGTTCTGGTCCAATCCGTATCGGTCAAGGTGTGGAGTTTGACTACGCAACAGTTCACTCTGTTAAGGCAATCCAAGCTGCTGGCTACGAAGCCATCATTATGAACTCAAACCCAGAGACAGTTTCAACAGACTTCTCTGTATCTGATAAACTCTACTTTGAACCATTGACGTTCGAAGATGTGATGAATGTCATCGATTTGGAACAACCAAAAGGTGTTATCGTTCAGTTCGGCGGTCAAACAGCTATCAACCTTGCTGAGCCATTAGCAAAAGCTGGTGTAACTATCCTTGGTACGCAAGTTGCTGACCTAGACCGTGCCGAAGACCGTGACCTCTTCGAGCAAGCCCTTAAAGACTTGGATATTCCACAGCCACCTGGCCAGACTGCAACAAACGAAGAAGAAGCAGTGCTTGCAGCTCGCAAGATTGGTTTCCCAGTTCTCGTTCGCCCATCCTATGTCTTGGGTGGACGTGCTATGGAAATCGTAGAAAATGAGGAAGATCTTCGTTCTTACATGCGTACTGCGGTTAAGGCAAGTCCAGACCATCCAGTTCTTGTCGACTCTTATATCGTTGGACAAGAATGTGAAGTCGATGCCATTTCAGACGGACAAAATGTCCTCATCCCTGGTATCATGGAGCATATCGAACGTGCTGGTGTCCACTCAGGTGACTCCATGGCTGTTTACCCTCCACAAACCTTGTCTCAAAAGGTACAAGAAACCATTGCGGACTACACAAAACGCTTAGCTATTGGTCTTAACTGCCTTGGAATGATGAATATTCAGTTTGTTATCAAGGATGAGAAAGTCTTCGTTATTGAAGTAAATCCGCGTGCTAGCCGTACCGTACCGTTCCTTTCAAAAGTAACCAATATCCCTATGGCACAGGTAGCGACTAAGTTGATTCTTGGTCAAAGTCTCGAAGAACTTGGTTACCAAGATGGACTTTACCCAGAAAGTACTCGCGTCCATATCAAGGCACCAGTCTTCTCCTTTACCAAACTAGCTAAGGTAGACAGCCTTCTTGGTCCTGAAATGAAGTCAACAGGGGAAGTTATGGGATCTGATACCACTCTTGAAAAAGCTCTCTATAAAGCTTTTGAAGCTTCATACCTCCACTTGCCAACCTTTGGGAATGTTGTCTTTACCATCGCAGACGATGCAAAAGAAGAAGCTTTAGATTTAGCGCGTCGTTTCCAAAATATTGGTTACGGAATCCTTGCAACTGCAGGAACAGCGGAGTTCTTTGCAAGTCATGGATTACAGACTCAACTTGTTGGTAAAATCGGTCATGATGAACACGATATCCCAAGCTACGTCCGCAAAGGAAAAATTCAAGCAATCATCAATACCGTCGGTACCAAACGGACAGCAGATGAGGACGGAGAACAAATTCGCCGTTCAGCTATTGAACATGGAGTTCCTCTCTTTACAGCTTTGGATACAGCGGATGCTATGTTAAAAGTATTAGAAAGCAGAAGCTTTGTTACAGAGGCTATCTGATAAAAAAGATTCTCGTAAGAGAATCTTTTTTTTTGATGAAAACGTTGCTATCATTTTTCACAAATAATTAAATGCAAAATCTGGACCTAATTAAATATATAAAAATAGTATAATTTCAAATTAATTGATTTTAAAAAAATAGACATAACTTTGGATAATGCACGTTTACATATAAGTATATATAACAAATCATAGGGTGTTAAAAAGACCTAAAATATAATAAAGTAAACGATTTCAGGAGCACATAATTATTTGAAGTTAGGTCAGACTTATGGTATGATATAAGGGCTAAGGGTAGAGAAAAATATTGTATTCTAGATCCAAATATGGTATAATTTTTCTGCTGATAGTAAAAAATATAAAAGGAGAACTTATCAAAATGATAAGAAAGGAACAACAACGTTTTTCTTTGAGGAAATATAAGGTAGGTGTTGCATCCGTATTTTTGGGAACAACTCTTAGTTTTATGTTAGCAAACGGAGGTGCGGTAAAAGCTTCTGAACTTCCTACACAACCAAGTTCTGAAGAAAAAACAGAGTTGGTGAAAAAGGATAGTGTCAGCGAGGCTTCCTCTAAAAAGGAACAGAATATTGTAGAAAATGTTGCAACAACTGAGCTTGCTGAAGGAAACAAAGCAGAAGAAGCTACACCAGCAGTAACTGAATCAAAACCAGCTACAGAAGAAACTGCCAAAGTGGAAGAGTCTGCTAAACCAGAAGTTGCTGAAGGAGAAGCTAATAAAGCAGAAAACACTGAAGAATCAAAACCAGCAGCAACTGAATCAAAACCAGCTACAGATGAGTCAAATAAACCTAAAGTTCGTAACCGTCGTGCGACTACGGAAGATGCAGTTTCTGGAGATCACAACACTAAACCAGTAAGTGTTAGTACTTATTTAAAAGACGGTGAGACTGTTGATCCATCTATCACTAGTCCTAACGGGGCTACTGTTAAATCACAAGATGTACCAGCTGGTTATTCCAGAAAAGAAGGTGACTACTATACATATAGTATTGTAGACCTTACTAAGTTCAATGAACGTTATAATACAAACTACTATACACGTGCATATAAGAATTTTGATGTTACTACAGACACTACGGTTGAATTGATTGATAAAAACACTGGTAATGTAGTAGAGACTAGAAAAATCACAGCAACAAGTGGAATTCAAAAATTCACTACTACTAAAACGGCATCAAATGGTGAACTAACTTGGCAAGTTGATTACAACCCAGGTACAGGAGCAGGGCCGGGTAAAACTGACCAACCATTTATCCAATTAGGTTATGAAGTTGGTGCAAGTATTCAAGCTTTAGTAAATCCAAAGAATGAAGCTGAACAAAAATTATATCAAGATGTTTATAACGCTCGTACATCAACTGATATTATTAACGTTGTAGAACCAGCTTATAATGGTCGTACAATCACAGATACAAACGCTAAAATTCCAATATTCGTTGATAAAACAACTTACTACAGAGTAGTTGATAAAAATAACCCAACATTTAACGCTAATAAAACAGATAAAACTGTTCAAGATTACGTACCAAATGGTAATGAAGTAGACTTGGCTAGATATACAACTAAAGCCATGGAAGGACAAAACTTCACAGCATCTGGTGAGCGCCAATTTGATGGCTACAAATTGTATCAAACAGCTGATGCAAACGATAAATCAGGTTATGTGAGTCGTCCTTACAAAGTTGGAACTAAATTCATGGACGCTGAGCGTGCAGGGATTAAACGGATTAAAGAAATCGTAGATGAAGACGGAACAGTAGTAGTTCGTGTTTACTTACTAGATCCAAAACAACAAAGCAAACGTTCAGATGGTTCACTAAGTACTGACGGTTACATGTTGCTTGCAGAAACCAAACCGATTAAACCGGGAAAAGCAAATACCGAAGATTTGGTAGTTAAGAAGTCTCCACTTTATACTATTCCTTTCACAGATAGTAAAGGTGTAAACTATCCAAACGGTAAAGAAATTCCATTTGACTTCCAAACAGCTGCTGGATACATACCTAAGAAGACTGTCTTCGTCCCATTCTTGGGAGATAATATTGGTCACCTTTCTCCAAACGAACAATTAATTCGTGGAATATATGGTATCGGTACAAACGTTGACTTGCTCAACTCATTGACACCATACAAACAACCAATTTATTACTATGTCAAACAAAATCCGGCTGAAGTGACTCCAGAAGTTGAAAAACAATTGGATGGACGCGTTTTGACAGATGGTGAGTTTACGTTCAAATTAACAGAAGAGAAAAGTACTCCTGACAAGCACGAAGAAACAGTTACTAATAAAGGTGGCAAAGCTATATTCAGCAAACTTACCTTTAACAAAGTTGGTACTTATAAATACAAGATCACTGAACAAAAAGGTTCTGATACTAACGTTGACTACGATGCAATGACTGTTACCATGACAGTTACTGTAACTGAGAACGCTCAAGGTGATTTACAAGCTTCAGTTAAATACAGTGCTGAAGGTGGATTCAAATCAAGTGATGATGATAAAATCTTCAACAACTATGTTGTAGCTCCTGTTAAAGTGAAATTTGACTTCACTAAGAAATTGGCTGGTCGTGAACTTAAAGATGGCGAATTCAAGTTCATCCTTAAAGATGCAAACGGTCAAGAAGTTGAAACTATAGCTAACAAAAAAGATGGAACTGTAACATTTACTGAATTGTCATTTGACAATACGAAGATTGGTACACATACCTATACTGTAGAAGAAGTTGTTCCAGCATCGAAAGAAGCTGGTATGACTTACGATACGATGAAGGCAACTATTACAGTCAAGGTTGCTAAGAACGGTCATACACTTACTACAGTAACAAGCGTATCATCAACTGGTGGTGTAGATGATAATGGAGCATCAACTGAAGGAACGGAAGATAAAGTATTCAACAACAAAATCACTCCTCCTGAAACACCTGTTTTCCAACCAGAAAAATTTGTACTCAACAAAGAAAAGTATGACATCACTGGTACTAAGTTGGTTGATGATGACAACGAGTTAACGGATGAGTACACAGAAACGAATGCAGATCCGTATGCTGATAAAACTACTAACAACGAAGCAGAAAACATCAATACTAAGACAGTTGAACGTGGTGAAAAATTAGTTTACCAAGTATGGTTAGATACTAGAAACTTCTCAGAGAAGAACAATATCCAATCTGTTGGTATTTCCGATACTTATGATGCTGGAAAAGTAACAGTTAATGCTAGTGATATTAAGGCATATGATAGTGTAACTGGCGAAGATGTAACGGCTAAGTTTGACATTAAGGTTGAAAATGGTGTCATCACAGCAACTTCTAAGTCTTCTATGAACAAGTCTTTAGGTGATGCTGATAATACTCAAGTTATCGACACAACTAAATTCGCCTTTGGTCGCTACTATAAATTCGATATCCCAGCTACTGTTAAAGCAGATGTTAAGGCAGGAGCTGATATTGAAAACAAAGCCAACCAAATCGTTCATGTCTACAACCCAGTAAGTAAATCTGTAGAAACACCTGAAAAACCAACTCAAAAACGTGTGAACAGTGTACCAATTACTGCAGAATTCAACTTCACAAAACGTTTGGAAGGTCGTGAGCTTAAAGCTGGCGAATTTACATTTGAGTTGAAAGACAGCGACAATGTTGTGATTTCGACTGCAACCAACGATGCAGATGGTAAGATTAAATTCTCTCCAGTAGAGTACACAAATAAAGCTGGTGAAAAAGTCACTGCCCTTAAATACAAGAAGGGTCAAGAAGGTACTTATACTTACTCTGTAACAGAGGTGAAAGGTAAAGACGCAACTGTCACTTACGATACTATGAAGGCAGAAGTAACTGTAACAGTATCACACGATGGAACAGCAAAAGCATTGATTGCTAACGTAACTGAACCAACTGACAAAGAGTTCAACAATACAGTAACTCCTCCAACAGAACCTAAGTTCCAACCAGAGAAGTATGTATTGAATGAAGCAAAATACTCAATCACTGATAACAAACTTCTTGATGATGATTCTGAGTTGACTGATAAATATGGTGAAACAAATACTGATCCATATGTTGATGGAACTTCAAACAACGAAGCAGCAAACATCAATACCAAGACTGTTAACCGCGGAGATAAGATCTACTATCAAGTATGGTTGGATACAACTAAATTCTCAGCAACTAACAAAGAAAACGTTCAATCAGTAGGAATCACTGATGACTTCGATGAAACGAAGGTTGATGTCGTTGCTTCTAAAATTAAAGCTTACGATTCAGTAACTGGTGACGATGTAACAAACAAATTCGACATCAAGGTTGAAAATGGTGTGATGACTGCAACTCTTAAAGCTGGCTTCACGAAGTCATTGGGTGATGCAGAAAAAACTCAAATCATTGACACAACAAAATTTGCATTTGAACGTTACTACAAATTTGATATCCCAGCAACTGTTAAAGCAGACGTTGCAGGTGGAGTAGACATCGAAAATACTGCGGCTCAAGTAGTGAACTACTACAACCCATCTACGAAGAAAGTTGAAAAACCAAGCAAACCAACTGAAAAACGTGTAAACTCAGTACCAATCTCTATTGAATTCAACTTCACTAAACGTCTAGAAGGACGTGAATTGAAAGAGAACGAATTCAGCTTTGTATTGAAAGATTCAAATGGTAAAGAAGTTGAAACTGTAACCAACGACAAAGATGGTAATGTGAAATTCTCAGCTCTTACATTCAAGAAGGGTCAAGAAGGCGTACACAACTACACTGTTGAAGAGGTTGCAGGTACAGATGCTACTGTGACATACGACACAATGAAAGCAACTGTAACCATCACAGTTAAACATGACGGAACAGCTAAAGCTTTAGTAGCTAAACTTGGCGATATCGCTGATAAAGAGTTTAACAACGTGGTAACACCACCAACTGAACCTAAGTTCCAACCAGAGAAGTATGTATTGGATACAGCTAAGTTTTCAATTACTGATAACAAGCTTCTCGATGATGATTCTGAGTTGACAGACAAGTACGGAGATACTAATAAAGATCCATACGTAGATAAGACTGACAACAACGAAGCAGAAAACTTGAATACCAAGACTGTTAAACGTGGAGCTAAGCTCTACTACCAAGTATGGCTTGATACAACTAAGTTCGACGCTAACAACAAGGATAACATCCAATCAGTAAGTATTTCTGATGACTTCGATGAAACTAAGGTTGATGTAGACGCTTCAGCTATCAAGGCTTACGATTCAGTAACTGGTTCGGATGTGACTGACAAGTTCGACATCACAGTTGAAGCTGGTGTTATGACCGCAACGCTTAAAGCTGGCTTCACGAAGTCACTTGGAGACGCAGACGATACACAAATCATCGACACAACTAAATTCGAGTTTGGTCGCTACTATAAATTCGATATCCCAGCAACTGTTAAAGCAGACGTTGAAGGTGGAGTAGACATCGAAAACACAGCAGCGCAAATTGTAAACTACTACAACCCATCTACGAAGAAAGTTGAAAAACCAGAAAAACCAACTGAAAAACGTGTCAACTCAGTTCCAATTGAAGTCGAATTCAACTTCACTAAGAAACTCGAAGGTCGTGAGTTGAAAGCTGGTGAGTTCAGCTTCGTATTGAAAGACTCTAAAGGTACTGAAATCGAAACAGTTCAGAACGACAAAGATGGTAAGGTGAAATTCGCTAAACTTGAATTCACTAAAGATCAAGTTGGAACTCATAAGTACAATGTAGAAGAAGTTAAAGGATCTGATGCGACAGTCACTTACGACTCTATGAAGGCTGAAATCACAGTAGAAGTCAAATACGATGGTACAGCTAAAGCATTTGTGAAGACACTAACTGACGCTCCAGATAAAGAGTTCAATAACACTGTGACTCCTCCAGAAACTCCTGAGTTTAACCCAGAAAAATATATTCTTAACAAAGAGAAATTTGACATTACTGGAATTAAACTTCTGGATGATGATAAAGAGTTGACTGATAAAGTAGCTGATACCAACAAAAATCCATATGCGGACAAAGTTGATAATAATGAAGCGCAAAATATCAATACTCAAACACTCCATAAAGGTGATAAGGTAGTTTACCAAGTATGGTTGGATACAACTAAATTTACAGAAGCTCACAATATTCAATCTGTTGGAATTACAGATAAATATGACAGTGAAAACTTGGATGTTAATGTAGCTAATATTAAAGCTTACGATTCAGTAACTGGTGAAGATGTAACAGCTAAGTTTGATATCTCAATTGTGGATGGTGTCATTACTGCTACATCTAAGGCTGACTTGACTATGTCTCTTGGAGATGCAGAAAATACTCAAGTAATCGACACTGCTAAATTAGCGTTTGGTCGTTACTATAAGTTTGATATTCTTGCACGTATCAAGGACACTGCTAAGGAAGGTGTAGATATTGAAAATACAGCTTCTCAAATTGTTCACCAATATGATCCAACTAAGAAATCAGTTGAAAAACCAGAAAAACCAACTGAAAAACGTGTTGTTAATATCCCAGTAAAAGTTGAATTCAACTTCACGAAGAAATTGGAAGGTCGTGCGTTGAAAGCTGGAGAATTCAGCTTCGTATTGAAAGACAAAGATGGCAACGTAATTGAAACTGTAAGCAACGATGCAGAAGGTAAGATTAAGTTCTCAGCTCTTGAGTTCAAACGTGGTCAAGAAGGCACTCATATCTATCATGTAGAAGAAGTGAAAGGTACAGAGGCTGGAGTTGAGTATGACAATATGGTAGTGACTGTTGGAGTTACTGTAACTAAGGATGGTAAAGTGTTGACCCTTACTTCACAAATGCCTGAAGATACTGAGTTTAACAACAAGGTAACACCACCAACACCACCAACACCACCAACACCACCAACACCACCAACACCACCAACACCACCAACACCACCAACACCACCAACACCACCAACACCACCAACACCACCAACACCACCAACACCACCAACACCACCAACACCACCAACACCACCAACACCACCAACACCACCAACACCACCAACACCACCAACACCACCAACACCACCAACACCACCAACACCACCAACACCACCAACACCACCAACACCACCAACACCACCAACACCACCAACACCACCAACACCACCAACACCACCAACACCACCAACACCACCAACACCACCAACACCACCAACACCACCAACGCCGCCAACACCGCCAACACCGCCAACACCACCAACTCCGGAAAAACCTAAAGGTCGTGAGTTGCCAAATACTGGTGAGCAATCTAAAGTTGGATTAGTGGCTCTAGGTGCAGCACTTGGTCTAGTAGGTCTTGGTTTAATTGCAAAACCAAAAAGACGTGAAGACTAAGATTGAGATAAGATCAATATTTTGGTATTGAAATAGCAATTTTAGCTCTAAAATGAAGAGGCTTTGCTCGTAAGAGCAAGGCCTCTTTGTTATTTTCTTAAAAAAACCCGAGGACTTATTCCTTGGGTTTTTAAAATTATAGTAGTTTAATCTTGTTTCTTTTTATAACCGACAAGACCTGCAAATCCAGTGAGAAAAGCAAATCCAAGATATGCTAATTGGGAATTTTGCTCTCCTGTTGCAGGTAGCTGACTACCAGGTTTAATCAAAGTTCTTTCTGATTGTATTGACTCTTTTTGGCGTTCAGAACCTTGAACTTGAACTTGAGTTTGAGGTTGAACTTGAGTTTGAGTTTGAGTTTGAGGTTTAGGCTGAGGTTGAGGTTTAGGCTGAGTTTGAGGTTTAGGCTGAGTTTGAGGTTTAGGCTGAGGTTTAGGCTGAGGTTTAGGCTGAGGTTGAGGTTGAGGTTGAGGTTGAGGTTGAGGTTGAGGTTGAGGTTGAGGAGTTGGTAATTCTTTGACTTTGTATTCAAAAATCAGATCTGTAGTTCCTACTCCGACTTGGCCTGATTGTTGTGCACTGCTAATACGTTCGTATGTTTGACCATTATAAGAAATTTCGTCCGGTGCAACAGCAATGTAGGCAGAACCGTTATCTGCATTTGAAGCAATAACGATAGCTGGTTGCAATTCAGTTGTGGTGTTTTGAAGGACAAATCGTGCTATTACATTTCCTAAAGCAAGTTTGTAGTCATAAATTACTGTTTTATTTCCCTTAGATACTATTCCTGAAACATCAGCAGAACCCTCACGATGACCAACTAAATTATAGACTAGACCGTCTTTTGTAATTACTTTTGGTGCATCTGTAGTATAGTTCGTACCAAAGTCTGCGTTTTCAGAAACTGTTTGAGAGTCTTGTAATTCGGTATCACTGCCTATAATGAGGAATTGTACCGTCACTGATCCTTGAGAAATTGTATAAGTAATTGATGTATCATTAGTAGCAGAAGTTGCAGTTGGAAGAAGGTATCCCTTTGTTTCATCAAGTGGATCTACAAAGGTTAAGATTTTTCCAGTTGCATCTTTTGGTTCTAACCCTTCAATATATGGTAAAGTTGCAGTTGGCGCTGAAATAGCAGTTGGATTAGAAGAATTATTTAAATATGGAATCTCTTTAATAGCATTTGATGGTTCTTTTCCTGATGCATAACTAATTGTATAAACACCGACTGGTCGGTAGACAACAATATCAGAAATGTCATCAGATTCAGCTAGGATTCCAGTATGACCTCCAGATTTATTAAGATCAGGAGAGATTGTTGCATTTGATTCTTTAGATACGACAACATATCCATTTTTGACTGGATTTTCATAATCTGCGAAAGTAGTACCGTCTTTAGACACCCAATCTTCAAGTGTTGTTTCTCCAGTTACCAAATTGATAGTTCCTTTTCGGCTAAAGTTTAAACTATCTGTTTTTGAAACGATGTCAGCTTCTTGACGATTGTTACCATTCTTATCTTCAGTAACATAGGTGATAGTACGAGTTACTTTTTCTGATAAATGATTGAGATCACTAATAGATTTTCCATTTGGAGCTTTAGGAGTTGGATAGATGCTACCATCGATATCTCCTGGAACAACTTGGCCAACTTGAATTGGTTGTGTTTCAGAAAAATCTACAATTTTTGGTGTAAAGCGAACGATGAATTCCTGTACGCCATCACCATTAATGTTTGAAGCATCTCGGTCAAATTTTACTGGTCCATTTTTATCAAATTCGTTCTCAACTAGTTTATAACCTTGTTTCAGGTATTTAGCAATCGTATCTTTTGTTGAGTAGTCAATCTTTTCACCAGTATGGCCAACAAAGTCGCTTGAACGTTCCAGTTCCTTGCCATTTTCATCTTGATAAAGAACACGGGCAACTTCATTAAGTTTGACATAGAGCATATCCCATACATCCAGGCTAGGAACATCAATTGCAGCCATCCATTGACCAGCCCCACTGTCATAATATACATTGGCAGTAGTTTCACGAAGTTGAATATTATATTTTCCTTCTACAGCATCTGGTGTAGCCCAATAGATA
Organism: Streptococcus pseudopneumoniae; assembly: GCF_001074155.1. GTDB lineage: Bacteria > Bacillota > Bacilli > Lactobacillales > Streptococcaceae > Streptococcus > Streptococcus pseudopneumoniae_A. The sequence goes on along the minus strand of NZ_JUUZ01000030.1, from coordinate 24,797 downwards.
TTCGCATGTTCGGCCTGATCTTTTGAAATTCTACCGAGTGGTACAAAAGCTTGGATGTTAGTCAGTTTCGTAGTGGAATTAACAGCACTATTCCATTTGTTTTCATTAATTCCAACTAAATTAATCAAATGAGCAATTCGGTCACCAGTTTTAGTTTCTTTTGTGATGGTATAAACGGTACCTGGTTGAACACCGTCTGAATTATCAAGATTAGAACCGATAAAGTTACCATCTACAAGAACATTTGTATTGTCTCCAATACGGCGAGTATCATGTGCTAAGGTTTCGCGTCCACGAAGGAGTTCTTGGTAGGCAACGATAAATTCTTGGTAGTTGAATTCTGCATTAGCAAAATCAGCATTGACTGGTAAGTTTTGATTGAGGTACCATTCAGCCTGAATAACACCAAAACCTTTTTCATCTTGAGATGTATTGAGAGCAGCAGTGGTCATATGATAACCTCCGCTTGCTGCAATAATTGCATCTGTTAGCAATTCATTGTCTTTGCTGAGTTTTGCTGCGTTTTTTTCACGGTGAGTATAAGCAGCGATAATTGGAGATTTTCCGTTGTATAAATCTCGCATACGCTCAGTCAAGCGTGTTAAGGCTTGGTAGGTAGAATCATGGGCGATGCTATCTCCCCAAACTTCCGCGTATGGTGCAGAGACATTTGTTTTTCCTAATCGATCAGCATCTCCAGTAGAGATATCGTTGATCATGAAGTCATAGCCTTCTTTTTTGAGGGCCTCTGTTGCAGCTGCAGCTAGTTTTGGATAGTTATCACTTAAGGAGAAAGCTTTTCCAGGTTCGTTTACTTTTTCAACCAAGTTAGTCCCCATAGTGTCCCCTTGCCAACCATCGAAGCCACCTTCTTTCATGGCTTTTAACATCACATTGATGATAAAGTTTTGCCAGTTCGGATCTCCTGGATCAAGAAATTGTTGGATGTCAGTCGCTGTAATATCACCAGTCTTTCCAAAGTTGAAATGATCTTGTAAGTTGCGTACGATGGCACTTTTTACTTGGTCTGGAATTTTTTCATCAAGAGACACGGCGTAAATCATATTATAAAGCATAGCTTTAGCGCCAGTTGAATGGACATGAGAAACCAACTCTTTTACAGCTTCTGTGTCAATAACCGGTAAGTATGTTTTACGTTTTTCGGGATCTGTTTCATCTTTCGGAATCAAGAAAGTAGCCCAATCTTGAGTGAATCGTTCAACATTAGCTGGGAATGGGTTGGCAGGTGTATTATAAACGTCGTAGAAGAAGTAGTTGTTGATATGCATGTTGGCCAATTGGTCAATACTATTTTTATATCCTTCTACTTGATCTTTTGTGATTGAATTGTGATTGTCTTTTGAACCTGCAACAACACCATAACGTGGATATACAGTCCAATCATCCTCGACTGATAGACCAGCTACTTTGTGAAGTTCTTGTTTTCCATCAGCATTCTTTCCGATGATGTCAATGAGATAACCAGAATTTGGAGAGAAAACAGAGTTTGGAATGACAAGTGAATTTCCTGGAGCATTCTTCAACTCATAAATGACTTTGTCTAAATGAGATACTGTCAAATCAGATGAAGTTACGTTAGGATTGTTGATTGAGATGCTAACATCCTCACCACTTTTATATGTGGCTTTGTTAAATGTTACATCGTTTTGGATTTTTGGAGTGTTATAAGTGCTTGTTGTAGATGAAGTACTAGCCGTTGTGGGTTCAGTTGTACTTGAAGTTTGAGGCAAAGTTGATGTCTCTTCACTTGAAGAAGTCTTTGGGGTTTCCTCACTAGTTGTTGTAGTAGGTTGCTCACTAGTGGTCTCAGTACTAGTGGCTGGTTGACTTGATGTAGTTACGTTTGTTGTTGAAGTTGTAGTTGTAGTTGAAGCAACTTCATCTGCCATAGCAACAGAACTTAACATCAAAGAACCAAAGACCGTAATCATAGATACAAGTACTTTATTTCGCTTGCGGAAATAGCCGTGACCTTTTTCTTGAAAAAGGTTATTTGAAAATTTCATTATATCTCTCCATTCATAATATTTTGTTAGTTGAGATTATACGACAGTTCATAAGAAAATGTCAAGAAAAACGTAATCTTTTTGAAACCGAAATGAAAAACCTTTGAAAATAAAGTGAAAAAAGATTGAAAAAAATAAATAAAAATGCTTGACTTTTAAAATTATTTATGATACGATTTTTGGGACTTCGAAGAACAAAAATTCTTTTTGCTTGAGAAGCATATATAAAAAACATTTAAAAAGGAGTTTGTCATGTCATCGTTAAAGAATAATAAAACGATTAAGTATGCCTTGAGAAAAACCTCAGTTGCTTTTGGTTCTGTTGCGGTCGCAACAGTGATTGCTGCTGCAGGTATTGCGACTGTATCTGCCGATGAAACTTCATCAGCAACTACACCTGTTACTTCAACTACAACAGTAGCTGGAGAAGAAACAAAAGAAGTTGCGGTTCCAGAGAAGTTGGAAGAAGCTAAAACTGCTGCCACAAAAGAAGGTCTTGAAGTTAAAGAAACTGAGACTAAAAAGCAAGATTCTGAGGAAGCTGCTGCTAAAGATTACGAAAAACAAGTTACTGATATTAATAAAACAGTAGCTGATTATAAAGCTGAAGTAGCAGCAAATCAAGAAGCTTATGAAAAAGAAAAAGCTGAAGTTGATGCTAAAAATGCTGCTACACAAGCAAACTACGATAAAGAGCTTGCTGCTTACAACGAAAAACTTACTGCTTACAAAAAAGAATTGACTGAAAAAACAGCAGAAAAAACAGCAGTAGAAAAAAGTAATGAAGAAGCACGTGTTGCTTATGAAAAAGCGCTTGAAGAATATAACACAGCTCTTGCAGCATATAATGCATCTGTAAAAGCAAATCAAGAAGCTACTGAAAGTAATAAATTAGCTCAAGCAGATTATGAAGCTAAATTAGCTGAATACAAGACTAAAAAAGCTGTTTATGATGAAGCGCAAGCTGCTTACTTGATTGAACTTGAAATTTACAACAAGAAAAAAGCACAATACGATGATGCTAAAGATGCCTTCAATAAGATGGTTGCAGAGCGTGGTGGAAATCCTGAGAAATACAAACAAGATTTGACATTTCTCTCTGAAGAACTTGCTGATGGCGAAACAACTAAAATCACACACCAAACAACTGGATTAACAACTTACTTGACAAAAGAAGGTCATTCTCGTATGTACGGCGATGGGAAAGCTACAAAAATGTATGAAACAAAGAATCTTCAAGATTCTGATTTGACAACTACAAATCCATATGCCAACAATGAAATTGAGTGGGGAGTTGTAAAAGTCGGAGACAAATTTGATGTGACATACACAGGACTTACTCAAGCTAAAATTGTAAAAGGTAGCGAAGAAAAACGTATTGCAAAAGTTGTTTATAAATACGAAGTGAAGAGCCTTCCATCATCAGATGGAAAAGGAATCGTTCAAATTTATAACGATCCAGCAGTTACAATGACAATTGGTAGCTCAACAGATACTGAAAACCCAGTAACTGTTGGTGTTGACATTGAGTTTTACGATGAAAATGACCAATTAATTGATTTGTCACAACACAATGCAATCCTTGCCCTTAACTCACTTAACCACTGGAATGGTGCATCTTATGTTGAAAATGACAAACCTCGTCCTCTAGTTGTTGAAGCTAAAGATAGCGAAGGCAATACAGTTCGTGGAACTTGGGATCCATATTCAGATGGAACTGAACCAAAACTCGATGGTGCAAACGTTGTTGTGAAAAGCGGTAAAGCTGACTTCGGTAGTGCAGAAGTTGATATCAATGCTGATAATCCTTTGAAAATTGTTGCTCAAAAAGCAACATGGGTTGATGATGCCTTCAAAGTAACTGAAGAAACAACAGTTGATGCTACAACAGTGAACGCATCTGGTGGCGGAAATGGTCACTCAGTTGGTACTGAAGATTACACATTTGGTGATAAATCAGATGTTATCGGTTCTTACACTGTAGACGCTACATCAGGTGTTTTGAGATACACACCAAAAATGAAACACCAAGATACTCCTCACGTTGAGTCTGTAAACATTGGTGACAAAGAGTTTATTAAACTTCCAAATTCAAGTGTAGACCAAGATTCATCTACAAAAGAAGTATCTGCTAAAGAACAAAACCAATACATGGATCAAGGTGCTACATTTAATGCAGACTCTTCAAGTCAAACTAAGGGTTGGGATGATCCTACGAGCCCTTACCTTTACTATGGTGGTGCTGCTGTTATTTTGAAAGATGGTCATCTTGAATTTACAGCAAAAGGTGCTAACGCAACAGGCGAAGCAACTATCTATTGGTTCTCTATCAACTCAAACGTTGGCTTCCCTCAAGATCCAGGTGAAGAGCCAGTTAAACCAACAGAACCAACACCTCCAGTTAAACCTGAAAAACCAGAATTGACAGAAGTACCAACTGTTAAAGAAAAACCAGTTCCACCGACAGAACCAGAATATAAAACTGTACCTGTCTTACCAAGTGAACCGGTTAAACCAGAAGCACCTGAGTTGGTGAAGGATCCTGTTAAGAAAGAAACAGAAAAACCAGTTGTTGAATGGAATAAAAATGTTGTGCTTATCAAGGAAAATGAAAAACCACAACCTAAGCCAGAACCAAAACCAGAGCCTAAGCCAGAGCCTAAGCCAGAGCCAAAACCAGAGCCAAAACCAGAGCCTAAGCCAGAGCCAAAACCAGAGCCAAAACCAGAATCATCTAAGAAATCATTGCCAAATACTGGTTCAGTTGAACAATCATTCATGACTTATTCAGCACTTATTGGTTTAGCTACTGCCGGTTATGCTTTGTCAAGAAAGAAAAAAGAAGACTAATTCATTCTGACAGTTTAAAAAGAGAAGACTAGTTTAGTCTTCTTTTTTTACTTAACTTTATCCTATAAAATTTAAAATATTAAACCGTTTACACTTGACAAAAATTGGTCTATACCATATAATGAAATAAAGAAATATGGAGGAACAATTATGAAAGTTATTCAAGTAAAAAATCCTGAAGAAGGTGGAAAAGTAGCTTTTGAAATTTTAAAAGAAAAGTTAGCAAACGGTGCTCAAACATTAGGACTTGCGACAGGTAGCAGTCCGCTTGAATTTTATGGAGAAATCGTTAAGAGTGATCTTGATTTTTCAAATCTTACTAGCGTTAACTTGGACGAATATGTAGGACTTGATGGAGATAACCCACAATCTTATCGTTACTTTATGCAAGAAAATCTATTCAATAAAAAGCCATTCAAAGAAAGCTTTTTACCGCGTGGTGTAAAAGATAATGCAGAAGAAGAAGTAGAACGTTATAATCAAATTCTTGCAGATCATCCAGTAGATTTACAAATCTTGGGAATTGGCCGAAATGGACATATTGGATTTAATGAGCCAGGAACTCCATTTGATAGTCAAACACATCTTGTAGACCTTGATCAGTCTACTATTGAAGCAAATGCTCGCTTCTTTGATAAGATTGAAGATGTACCAACACAAGCTATCTCAATGGGAATCAAAAATATTCTAGATGCAAAATCTATTCTTCTCTTTGCTTATGGTGAATCTAAGGCAGAAGCCATCGCTGGAACTGTTGAAGGTCCAGTTACTGAAAGTCTTCCAGCAAGTAGTTTGCAGAACCATCCAGATGTAACTATTATTGCGGATGCTGGAGCACTTAGCCTGCTTGAAAAATAAAAAATTCACGAACCACTTGCTCTTTGTAGTGAGTGGTTTTTTACTTCAAATGTTCACTATCCTGCTAAGGTGGTATAATATAGCTATATAAAGGAGGTTCGAACTTTGATTTATATAATCGGTTTTATTTGTTTTTTACTTTTAATGTTACTGTTTTATCGTCTCATTCAGCAATCAAAGAACCCTTCAGGTATTCTAGGAAAACGAATGATGAAATTGTGGAATAGAGCCTATCTCCCCATGTTTGTATGGGCAATTCGTCATCTGGATAGGACATTTTACCCTGTAATCTTAGATGTAGGAGTTGGGAACGGCCGTTCAACCATCCTACTGAAAGAAACTTTTCCGCAAAGTACTATAACTGGAATCGATATTTCAGATACCGCAATAGCTCAAGCCAAACAGATAGAGATGACTAATCTAAATTTTGAACGAAGAGACGTTAGGGAGACAGGTTTTTCTGATGAAAGTGTTGATTTAATCACAGCCTTTCAAACTCATTTTCATTGGCAGAATCTAGAGGCTTCTTTTATGGAAATTCGAAGAATACTCAAATCAGACGGGATGCTCTTACTGGCTTGTGAATATAACAAGTTATCTTACTTTTTACCAGAGGTTCAAAGCGAAGAAGCATTTAGACGATTCTTGTTATCAGTAGGCTTTGAGCTCGTAACTAGTCAAAGAAAGGGATCGTGGATCCTTTATAAAATTCGTAAAGGATTTGTTAAAAAGTAGCTTTTTTAAAATCTTTTACAGGAGGAATCAGAATGAATACGAAGAATAGGAATTTGATAGAAGATAATAAAAAGGCTGAAAACCAAAGCTTTCTCTATTATTTACACGAGGAAAAAGTATTTGATAGGCAGTCGCTGGCTGATTTATGTCACTACGTAGAAAAGATCGATTCTATTAGTATAGATCAGCTGAGGGATTTGCATTTTATTGAAAATCAAATTCTTCGTCATCTGGTATATCATTTTGATAGCAATGACTTGAGTAAGATTTCAAATCTTCCTGATGAATATTGGGAATATATTGAACCTTTTGAACAAGCAGTAACAAAGTTGTATGATTTGATAAAGTATAGGTAAGAAAGTAATTGATAAACTGGAAAATAGGAATAAATGTAGGCTTCCCCTTGACATTTATTCATTATGCATGTAAAATAGAATAGATCTTGAACTTGAAGGGAGTGAAAAAAATGTCTAAAACAGTAGTACGTAAGAATGAATCTCTTGACGATGCACTTCGTCGTTTCAAACGTGCGGTTACTAAAGCTGGTACTCTTCAAGAAACACGCAAACGTGAATTCTATGAAAAACCTTCTGTAAAACGTAAACGTAAATCAGAAGCAGCTCGTAAACGTAAAAAATTCTAATTGAAGTGAAAGGCTAGACTTGTCTAGTCTTTTTTGTATTCTTAAGACCCGAATAATTTTACATGTTTCAATGATTATTTAGGAATTGGATAAAAATCAAACTTAAGAGTGTAATAACTGAATATTATAATTCTATTTACTTTTATTTGACATTTAAAATAATCATTCGTTTTAGTTGATTTTAATTGAAAAATATAGTAGAATCATGTTAAAATAGTGTAATTGTACACGGAGGTAAATAGGGATGAAAAACCAGAAAAGGTTTGGGAAATTATTAATCACTTTATTGTCTACAGGTGTGCTTTTGGCCGCTCTTCAAAGTCAAGAAATCATCACTGCTGAAGAAACAACGACAGCTGAGCAAATTTCTACAACAAGTGCTGAAGCAACAACTACTGGTGAAGCTGTAACAACTACAGAAACTCCTGCACGTGAAGCTAAAGAAGTAGCTGCAGAAGTGACTGGTACTATTAAAAACCATGATATTAAATATTATGAATACTATACAGATGTAGACCTCTCTTTTTCAATTACAGAAGATGATGTGAAAGAAGGCGACTATGTTACAGTTACATTAGAAAACGTCGCTATCTTAAATCAATTAAATGGCAAGGACGTCACTTACGAAGGTAAGACAATTGGTAAAATTTCAATTGTTTCGTTTGAAAACGTCAATAAAGCACGTCAAGGTTCAAACGATACAGCTCAAATGCAACAAGCTCAATTGGAATCAACACGCGCGACATTAAAAATTACATTTACGAAAGCTATTGAAGCTGAAAAACCAGATGTATTGAAACAAGTCAAGTTCCAAATTAAATCAGATAACGCTTACAATGGTGCTGTTATTGCGAATAAGGACTATACTTTAAATCAAGTGATCAAAGTGGGAGATTCTTCTGTCACAAGCACAGTTGATATTCCAAAAGTTGAGCAATTTGCGACAGAAACAAACTCAATCCACTTCACACCTTCTGGAAATACAATTAAGTTCAATGCAGATGGCTCATATGAAACGACTACACAATTCCAAGTTCGTGGAAGTGAAGGTATGAAAGTTGGTTCAACTGTTGAGTTAGAATTCAATGATGCTTCAGGTATCGAGTGGAAAACAAGTGGAGATGATGCAATTAAAGTGGGCGACACACACCAAGCTTACTTTATCTTACCTGTCTATAGTAGCTATAGTGTTAATCAATACGGTGCTTATGTGTTCCCGACAGGTGTAGCACCTAAGTTTAAAGTAACTTCAGTTTCAGCTAAGAAAATCACACTTGAAATGATTTCAGGAGATGTTCCAAAAGAATTAGGTGTATTCTTCGGTGTTGGTCAAAACCGTATTAATATCATCGATAAATCTAAGATTGATCTTAAAAAAATGCAATATGATGTTTCGAAAGTAGCTACGGCAACTATTGATGGGAAAGATTCAAAGGGTATCTATATTTACCGTATCATTAATGACTCTGCAGGTGCACAATTAGTTCTTGATACGCTTGTGACAGAGTACAAGGATATCGATACAAAAGAAACTCTTAAGCCACAAGATAAGGGGTGGAAGGATCCAGCTACTATTGATGGTTATGAGTTTGTGAAAACAGAAAAAGATCGTGAAGGAAATCGTATCCACTGGTATAAAAAAGTTGAACAAACTACGACAACAACAACTAGTACTACGACTACAACTACCACGACAACAACAGTAGAGCCAACGACTACTTCAACAACTACAACGACAGTAGAGCCAACGACTACTTCAACAACCACAACGACAGTAGAGCCAACAACAACTACTACAACAACTGAAGAATCAACTACCACTACTACAACAGTTGAGTCAACTCCAGGTAAATCAAGTGAAGAAACTCCTTCAGGTAAAACAACTGAAGAAACAAGACCTGAAACTACGTCTACAACATCTGAACCTAAAAAGGAATTGCCAAATACTGGTTCTAAAGAATCATTGTTTGCAACTGGTGTAGCACTCTTGGTAGCTGGTCTTGGGGTCTTGGGCTTAAAGAAACAAGATAACTAAAGTGCACCATCTATTATGAAATAATAGTCAGAAGGATTAGACAACAATTTGTTGTTTAATCCTTTTTTGTATCGTTCAAATATTATCAGATAAATTAATAGCGTAAACACTGTAAAAAATACAAACTTCTTCCTACAATCTGATATAATAGTAAGAGAACTCGATTTAAGGAGAAATATATGTCGGTTTCAGTAAAAGAAGTAATTGAGAAGCTTAGATTAGACATTGTCTATGGGGAGTCTGAATTACTTGAAAAGGAAATTAATACTGCAGATATAACGCGACCTGGTCTTGAAATGACAGGCTATTTTGATTACTATACTCCAGAGCGTATTCAATTGTTGGGGATGAAGGAATGGTCTTATCTAGTCTCTATGCCTTCTCAAAATCGTTACACTGTTTTGAAAAAAATGTTCCTACCAGAAACACCAGCAGTTATTGTTGCGCGTGGTTTGGTAGTTCCAGAGGAAATGTTGAAGGCAGCCAGAGAATGTAAAATTGCGATTTTAACTAGTCGTACAGCAACCAGTCGTTTGTCTGGAGAACTTTCTAGCTATCTTGATTCTCGTCTAGCAGAACGTACTAGTGTACACGGTGTCCTAATGGATATCTATGGTATGGGTGTTTTGATTCAAGGTGATAGTGGAATTGGTAAGAGTGAGACAGGTTTAGAACTAGTTAAACGTGGTCACCGCTTGGTGGCAGACGATCGAGTAGATATCTATTCTAAGGATGAAATGACTCTCTGGGGTGAACCTGCTGAAATTTTGAAACATTTGTTAGAAATTCGTGGAGTAGGGATCATTGATGTCATGAGTCTATACGGTGCTAGTGCAGTTAAGGATTCTTCACAAGTTCAGCTAGCTGTTTATTTGGAAAATTACGATACACATAAGACCTTTGACCGCTTAGGAAATAATGCTGAAGAGTTGGAAATTTCAGGTGTTTCTATTCCGCGTATTCGGATTCCTGTAAAAACAGGTCGCAATATTTCTGTGGTCATCGAAGCTGCTGCCATGAACTATCGTGCTAAGGAAATGGGCTTTGATGCGACACGTCTCTTTGAAGAAAGATTGACGAAATTAATTGAAAAGAACGAGGTGCAAAATGATTGATCCAGTTGCTTTTCAAATAGGTCCATTTGCCATTAGATGGTATGCACTTTGTATCGTTTCCGGCCTTATCTTAGCGGTATATTTGGCAAGTAAAGAAGCTCCTAAAAAGAAAATCTTATCAGAAGATATTCTGGATTTTATCTTAGTGGCTTTCCCTTTGTCAATCATCGGCGCGAGACTTTACTATGTTATTTTTAAATTTGACTATTATAGCCAACATTTAGGGGAGGTATTTGCTGTCTGGAATGGTGGTCTTGCGATTTACGGCGGTCTAATTACCGGAGCGATTGTACTTTATATTTTCGCAGACCGTAAATTAATCAATACCTGGGATTTCTTAGATATTGCAGCTCCGAGTGTAATGATTGCTCAGAGTCTAGGACGTTGGGGGAACTTCTTTAACCAAGAAGCTTATGGCGCAGTTGTGGAGAGTCTTGACTACTTGCCTAGTTTCATTAAAAATCAGATGTATATTGATGGCTCATATCGACAACCAACCTTCCTTTACGAATCTATCTGGAACCTGATTGGTTTTGCTTTAATTATTATTTTTAGACGCCGATTAAATGGCATTCGTCGTGGTCATATCACAGCCTTTTACTTAATTTGGTATGGTTTTGGACGTATGATTATTGAGGGCATGCGTACAGATAGTCTCATGTTCTTTGGACTTCGAGTATCTCAGTGGTTGTCTGTTCTATTAATTGGACTTGGTATTTATATTATCGTTTATCAAAATCGGAAAAAAGCACCATTTTATAATGTAAAAAAGGAGAATTAGAATGTTAGAAGTTGCTTATATTTTTGTGGCTATTGCCTTGATTGTCTTTATAGTTTATTTGATTATTACCCTTCAAAAAGTTGGACGTGTAATTGATGAAACAGAAAATACTGTTAAAACGCTAACTTCAGATGTAAATGTTACTCTACATCACACAAACGAACTTCTTGCCAAGGTCAATGTTCTTGCTGATGATATCAATATCAAAGTTGCAACCATTGATCCACTCTTTACAGCAGTTGCAGACCTTTCTGTTTCTGTCTCTGACTTAAATGAGCAGGCTCGTGTCTTGAGTAAAAAAGCATCATCTGCAGGTTCAAAAACATTAAAGACTAGTGCAGGCTTATCTGCCGTTCGTATTGCAAGTAAATTTTTTAAAAAATAAAAAGGAGATAACTCATGCGTAAATTATCATCAATCCTTTTAGGAACTGTTTCAGGTGTGGCTGTTGCCTTGTTTCTAACAAGTGAAAAAGGGAAACGTGTTACTAGTCAGGCACAAGACTTTATTGAAGATCTGAGAGAAGATCCAGAATATGCTAAGGAACAAGCTCTTGAAAAATTGACAGAAGTCAAAGAACAAACCAGAGATTTTGTTCTAAAGACAAAAGAACAAGTAGAATCTGGCGAAATTACCTTGGATTCAGTTCTTGAAAAATCTAAATCTTTAGCTCAACAAGCGACTGAAGCTTCAAAAGAGACCTTGAACAATCTCAAGGAACAATTGGAAGAAAAAGTAGTTGTTGAAGACCCAGAAGACAGTCAAGAAATCATCATCGAAATCGAAGAAGATTAAAATAGAAATCACCATTTTTGATTCTCTTAGAGTCGGAGATGGTGATTTTTTTCTTGAGGCAAGTCTTTGTGGTATAATAAATACTATGCAGAAGAAACCAACATCAGCTTATGTGCACATTCCATTTTGCACACAAATCTGTTATTATTGTGACTTTTCTAAGGTCTTTATTAAAAATCAACCAGTAGACAGCTATCTAGAACATCTACTGCAAGAATTTCATTCTTATGAAATTCAGAAGTTGCGTACTCTCTATATTGGGGGAGGAACACCGACAGCCTTGTCTGCGCCACAGTTAGAGGTGCTTCTGGATGGATTGACTAAAAACTTAGATTTGTCAGTCCTAGAAGAATTAACCATTGAGGCTAATCCTGGTGATTTGGATGAGGATAAGATTGCAGTTTTGAAAAATTCAGCAGTCAACCGTGTTTCATTGGGTGTCCAAACCTTTGATGATAAAATGCTGAAAAAAATTGGTCGTAGTCATTTAGAGAGAGATATCTATGAAAATATAGATCGTCTCAAGTTAGCAGGTTTTGATAATATTTCCATTGACCTGATTTACGCTCTTCCTGGTCAGACTATGGACCAGGTCAAGGACAATGTTGCCAAGGCCATCGCTTTGGAAATTCCCCACATGAGTCTCTATAGCTTGATTTTGGAAAACCATACGGTCTTTATGAATCGTATGCGTCGCGGGAAATTACCACTTCCTAAAGAAGAAGTAGAAGCTGAAATGTTCGAATATATCATTGCTGAATTAGAGAGTGCTGGTTTTGAGCATTATGAGATTTCTAATTTTTCTAAACCAGGATTTGAAAGTCGCCATAATCTTATGTACTGGGACAATGCTGAGTATTATGGTATAGGTGCAGGTGCGTCTGGCTATGTAAACGGTGTTCGCTATAAAAACCATGGGCCTATCCGCCATTATCTAAAGGCAGTAGAAGAAGGCAATGCTCGCATCAATGAGGAATATCTGAGTCTAAGGGAACAAATGGAGGAAGAGATGTTTCTTGGACTTCGCAAGAAGACAGGTGTTTCCATGAAACGATTCGAAGAAAAATTTGGTACATCTTTTGACAATTTATATGGTCAAGTTGTAAGAGATTTATGTCATCAAGGTCTTTTACAAGTAGAAGGTCAACAAATACGAATGACAAAAAAAGGTCTCTTTTTAGGAGATACAGTAGCAGAACGATTTATATTGGAGTAGAATTATGGGCTTAACTTATCAAATGAAGATGAAAATTCCTTTTGATATGGCTGATATGAATGGCCATATCAAGCTACCAGATGTTATCTTGTTGTCCCTGCAAGTATCAGGAATGCAATCAATTAATCTAGGAGTGAGTGACAAGGATGTTTTAGAACAGTATAATCTAGTCTGGATTATCACTGATTATGATATCGATGTTGTACGTTTACCTCAATTTGCTGAGGAAATCACAATTGAAACGGAAGCCTTGACTTACAATCGTCTATTTTGCTACCGCCGTTTTACTATTTATGATGAAGATGGTCAAGAAATCATTCACATGGTAGCTACCTTTGTCCTTATGGATCGTGAGAGTCGGAAGGTTCATCCTGTAGAACCTGAAATAGTCGCCCCTTATCAATCTGAGTTTTCTAAGAAACTCCTTCGCGGGCCAAAATACGCAGAGCTGGAAGAAGCGATTAGCAAGGACTATCATGTTCGTTTTTACGACTTGGATATGAATGGTCACGTCAATAACAGCAAATATCTAGACTGGGTTTTTGAGGTCATGGGGGCAGATTTCCTAACCAATCATATTCCTAAAAAAATCAACCTCAAGTATGTCAAGGAAGTTCGACCAGGTGGTATGATTACTTCTAGTTACGAATTGAATCAACTAGAAAGCAACCACCAAGTCACAAGTGATGGCGATATCAATGCTCAGGCAAAGATAATTTGGCAAGAAATTAACACAGATTAGAAAGTAATATATGACTTATAAAGGCTATTTAATTGATTTAGACGGAACAATTTATAAGGGAAAAGATAGAATCCCAGCGGGTGAAGCTTTTGTCCATGAGTTGCAAAAGCGAAATATTCCCTACCTCTTTGTCACAAACAATACGACACGAACACCTGAAAGTGTCCAAGAGATGTTGGCAAATCAGTTTAATATTGACACGCCTGTATCGACAATCTATACTGCAACCTTAGCGACCATTGATTACATGAATGACCTGGGACTTAAAAAGACCGTTTATGTGATTGGAGAAGCAGGGCTCAAGGAAGCTATTCAAGCAGCTGGTTATGTTGAAGATAAAGAAAATCCAGCCTATGTGGTTGTAGGTTTGGACTGGCAAGTTGACTATGAAAAATTTGCTACTGCAACCCTAGCTATCCATAAAGGTGCTCATTTTATCGGTACCAACCCAGATTTAAATATTCCAACAGAACGTGGACTTTTACCTGGTGCTGGTTCACTGATTACTCTTCTAGAAGCAGCAACTCGCGTAAAACCAGTTTATATTGGAAAACCAAATGCGATTATTATGGACAAGGCTGTTGAACATCTAGGACTTGAGCGCCAAGAAATTGTCATGGTGGGCGATAATTACCTGACTGATATTCGAGCTGGTATTGACAATGGTATTCCAAGTCTTTTGGTGACGACAGGATTTACAAAACCTGAAGAAGTAGCGGATTTACCAATCGCACCAACCCATGTCCTCTCAAGTCTAGCGGAGTGGAATTTCGATGAAAACTAAATTTACTTTTGTAGGAAGTCTTCTCTTTCTCCTCTCGCTAGCTATTTTATTGACCATCTATCTGTCTTGGTTAGTTTACCCTCTGGAGATTTCTTGGTTAAATCTGACAAGTCGTGTTCATGTTCAACCTCAGACAATCCAGCATAACTTTAATGTGTTGATGGATTATTTGACCAATCCATTGAGTCAAGTATTAGCAATGCCAGATTTTCCTTCGTCTGCCTCTGGAATTCACCACTTTGTGGTTGTAAAGGGACTCTTTCACCTAGCGCAAGGAATAGCAATCGTAACTCTTCCGATTTTCTACCTTTTTTGGAAGCAAGTCGTTCAGAAAGGTTTTCTGTCTCTATATCGCAGAGGTCTCTTGATTATGCTGTCTTTACCTTTGGTTCTTGGTTTAGTTGGTGTATTCATTGGGTTTGAACAATTTTTTACATTGTTTCATCAAATTCTTTTTATAGGTGATGATACCTGGCTTTTTGATCCAGCAAAAGATCCAGTCATTCTTATTTTACCAGAGGATTTTTTTCTGCATGCCTTTCTCCTATTTTTCTGCTTGTATGAGTTCATTTTTGGATTCGTTTATCTACTAAGTTGGAAAAAATTACCGAAAAGAGAATAAATGCATAAAAATGTTTTAAAAATTGTACGAAAAACCTATTTTTCTTTAAAAAGTAGGTTTTTTTACGGAAATAACTAGTCAAGCGCTTTATTTTTTTGTATAATAGAGTTAGAAAAGTATGCAAAGTAGAGAATAGCATGATTACACTATTTTTATCACCGAGTTGTACATCATGTCGTAAGGCAAAGGCCTGGCTTGACAATCATAAAGTGCCTTTCCAAGAGCACAACATTATGACCAGTCCTTTATCAAGAAAAGAATTACAACACATTCTTTCCTTGACCGAAAACGGTACCGATGACATCATTTCAACTCGTTCAAAAATTTTCCAAAAGTTAAATATCGATGTGGAAAGTATCTCGGTGACAGAGTTGCTTAATTTAATTGAGCAATATCCTAGTCTTTTGCGTCGTCCAATCATCATTGATGATAAACGTATGCAGATTGGTTTTAATGAAGATGAGATTCGTGCATTTCTTCCTCGTAGTTATCGTAAGCAAGAATTGAAAGAAGCTACATTAAGAGCTGGTATTAATTAGATGAATAAACAGTATAGTTACCCACTAGATTTGTCGTGGAGCACTGAAGAACTTGCTTCAGTGCTTTCTTTTTTTAATGATGTTGAAGCAGCCTATGAGACTAAGGTAGATGCTAAGAAACTATTAGATTCCTACAAGGTATTCAAGTCAGTTGTGCCTAGCAAGAGCGAAGAAAAACGTTTGGGACGTGAGTTTGAATCAGTTAGTGGATACTCTTTCTACCGTGCAGTCCAGTTGGCCAAAGAAAAAGGAGAAGGGAAGATTTCACTTGGAAAATAAATTTACATTTGCCAAAGAAATTGTCAGGGAAGCTGGGGAATACATTCTCCAGCATATGAAAGAAGATCTCCATGTTGAGAGAAAGTCTTCCCCTACAGATTTGGTAACTAAGTTAGATAAAGAAGTTCAAGACTTACTTATTAAAAAAATCCGTTCTCGCTATCCAGATGATCTATTTTGTGCAGAAGAAGGTTGCCTGCGTGCAGCAGTAGGACAAGGTTCTGTATGGATTATTGATCCTATTGATGGAACCAACAACTTCGTAGCACAAGGTGAAGATTTTGCCGTTATGCTGGCCTATTTTGAGGAAGGTGTTGGGAAATTTGGGATTATTTATGATGTCATGAAAGGTGATTGTTACCATGGTGGAGGAGACTTCCCGCCCTGTCGCAATGATGAACCTTTACCACCATTTAAAAAGAAACCCTTGAGAGAATTTTTGGTGTCTGGTAATTCTGGAATGCTAGCGACTAATGAATGGGGCTTAGCTGATTTGGGAAACGCTGCACTTGGTACACGAGTTTATGGCAGTGCCGCTATTAGTTTTGCCAAGGTGCTATCAGGTCGACTTTTAACTTATATCACTTATTTACAACCTTGGGATTATGCGGCTGCAAGTATCCTAGGTGAGAGTTTGGGTTATAAGGTTTTTACGATTGCTGGTGAGGAAGTCGATTTTCAAACACGACAGGCCGTTATGATGGTGCCAGTCGAGATGAAAGATGAGATTCAATCCTATATCTATGAAAGGAAATAAACCTACATGCAATTTCCAGATGGATTTGTAAAAAAATACGAAACAATATTGGGAGATGAGGCAAGAGCTTTTCTTGCCTCTTTTGATGATGAGGCTGTTTCTGCTTTTCGTATCAACCCTTTAAAAGAAAGACAGCTTTCTTTTTCAGATGCTATTCCCAATACACCCTGGGGCTACTATGGGAAGGTTTCAGGGAAATCACCAGAACATGTAACTGGCTTGGTCTATTCCCAAGAACCTGCCGCACAAATGGTCGCTCAAGTAGCCCAGCCAAAGCCAGGTATGAAGGTCTTAGACTTGGCAGCGGCTCCCGGTGGGAAATCCACTCAACTGGCCTCCTACCTTGCAGGAGACGGTCTTCTTGTTTCAAATGAGATTTCAAGCAAACGGTCAAAGGTTTTGGTTGAAAATATGGAACGCTTTGGTGCGACTAATGTCGTTGTGACCAATGAATCTGCAGACCGTTTAGCCAAGGTTTTTAAAGGCTATTTTGACCTGATCGTTTTAGATGCACCTTGCTCAGGCGAAGGGATGTTTCGTAAACAACCTGACGCTATGGATTATTGGAGTGTCGATTATCCTAGTCAGTGTGCTAGTTTACAACGTGAAATTTTAGCAGATGCTGTTACCATGCTGGCTGATGGTGGTCGACTAGTCTATTCAACCTGTACCTGGGCGCCAGAAGAAAACGAAGAAATCGTCCAATGGTTACTGAATAGCTATCATTTTGAATTGATCCCTATCCAACACATCAATGGAATGGTACCTGGAATTGATTTACCTGAAACAGCTAGAATGTACCCTCATCACTTTAAGGGAGAAGGTCAGTTCGTGGCCCATCTTCAGTTTAAAGGTCAAAACAAGACTGGGAAGTTCAAACCTTCTAAATCCAACCTATCTCATGAACAGATTTCCTTATGGCAGGATTTTGAGAAAAAACATCTTAAAGAAAAACTGACCGGTGTCCTACAAGTTTTTGGAGACCAGCTTTATCTCTTGCCAGAAGTCCTACCCGATATAGGAAAACTCAAGATAGCTCGTAATGGTCTTCATCTTGGAACTTTTAAGAAAAAACGTTTTGAACCAAGTTTTGCTCTTGGCTTAGCTTTAAAACCAAGCCAAGTCAAGCAAGGAATCGAAATTCATCAAGAAGACTTTGTCAAATATGTAGCTGGTGAAACGGTCCAATTAGCTGAAACTCTTCCAAATGGTTGGTACCAAGTTTTGGTTGGTGGAAATGGTCTAGGTTTTGCAAAAGTAACCGGAAATACCTTGAAGAATTATTTTCCCAAGGGCTTGAGGTTTCAGGTGAAAAACTAGTCAAAAACAGTATTCTATGTTATAGTGGAAGTATGGATTTTCCCTGAAAACAATAGAAAATAAGGGCGAAAATTCAAGCTATTCATCATTATTTTCAAGGAGACAAATAGTGAAAAAATTAAAAAAACTCACCATCTCTCTTGCAACTCTTTTACTTGCTGGTTCGCTAGCAGGATGTGCAAGTTGGATTGATCGTGGGGAGTCTATGACGGCTGTCGGTTCAACTGCCCTTCAACCTTTAGTCGAGGCGGCAGCAGATGAATTTGCGTCCGCACACGTTGGTAAAACAGTCAATGTTCAAGGTGGTGGTTCAGGTACAGGTCTGTCTCAAGTCCAGTCTGGGGCGGTAGACGTCGGGAACTCGGATGTATTTGCTGAGGAAAAAGACGGAATCGATGCATCTGCATTAGTTGACCACAAGGTAGCTGTTGCGGGGATAGCTGTTATCATCAACAAAGAAGTAGATGTTGATAATCTTACGACAGAACAACTTCGTAAAATTTTTACAGGAGAAATTACCAACTGGAAAGAAATCGGCGGTAAGGATTTAGCTATCTCTATTATCAACCGAGCTGCTAGCTCAGGTTCTCGTGCTACCTTTGACAGTGTGATTATGGATGGAAAATCAGCAATACAAAGTCAGGAGCAAGATTCAAACGGTATGGTGAAGTCCATCGTTTCCCAAACACCTGGAGCTATCTCATACTTAGCTTTCGCCTATGTTGATGATTCGGTTGGGACTATTAAACTTAATGGTTATGAGCCAATCTCAGAGAATGTAACCACTAACAATTGGCCTTTGTGGTCTTATGAACACATGTATACACTTGGTGAGCCAAATGAATTGGTTGCCGAATTCTTAAACTTTGTTCTTTCGGACGAAGCGCAGAATGGAATTGTTAAAGGAATGGGCTATATTTCTGTTAAGGAAATGAAGGTTGAAAAAGATGCTGCAGGTACTGTGACAGCGCTAGAAGGGAGCCAATAATGAATCAAGAAGAATTATCTAAAAAATTGCTCTCTCCTTCAAAAAACTCTCGTCTTGAGAAATTAGGAAAAGGGCTAACCTTTGCCTGTCTTTCTTTGATTGTCATCATTGTTGCTATGATTTTGATTTTCGTGGCTCAGAAAGGCTTATCGACCTTCTTTGTCAATGGTGTGAATATCTTTGATTTTCTTTTTGGTGCAACTTGGAATCCGTCAGGTAAACAATTTGGTGCCTTTCCAATGATTTTAGGTTCCTTTATTGTTACCATCCTGTCAGCTCTTATTGCAACACCATTTGCCATTGGTGCTGCTGTCTTTATGACAGAAGTGTCACCAAAAGGAGCTAAGATTTTGCAACCTGCTATTGAACTCTTAGTTGGGATTCCTTCAGTAGTTTATGGTTTTATCGGTTTGCAGGTCGTGGTACCATTTGTACGTACTGTCTTTGGTGGAACTGGTTTCGGTATTTTATCAGGAATTTTCGTTCTTTTTGTTATGATTTTGCCGACTGTAACCTTCATGACAACAGATAGCCTACGTGCAGTTCCTCGTCACTACCGTGAAGCAAGTTTAGCCATGGGAGCGACTCGTTGGCAAACCATCTGGCGTGTAACCTTGAAGGCTGCTCGTTCAGGTATTTTTACGGCAGTAGTCTTCGGAATGGCGCGTGCCTTTGGTGAAGCCCTGGCTATTCAGATGGTTGTTGGTAACTCAGCAGTTGTTCCAACTTCATTGACAACACCAGCAGCGACTTTAACATCTGTATTGACTATGGGAATTGGTAATACTGTTATGGGAACTGTTGATAATAATGTTCTTTGGTCACTGGCCTTAGTATTGCTTTTAATGAGTCTGGCCTTTAACAGTGTGATTAAATTGATTACAAAAGAGAGAGGAAAGAAAAACTATGCACGCTAAGAAATTAGATAAACTTGCAACGGCTGTCCTCTACACCATCGCAGGAATCATTGTGACCATTCTAGCTTCCTTGATTCTTTATATCTTGGTTCGAGGCTTGCCTCATGTTTCTTGGTCATTCTTGACAGGAAAATCATCCTCCTATCAAGCAGGTGGTGGTATTGGAATTCAGCTTTATAATTCCTTCTTCCTTTTGGTGATTACCTTATTCATCTCTGTGCCTCTATCAATGGGAGCTGGAATTTACTTGGCTGAATATGCTAAAAAAGGTCGTATTACCAATTTCGTTCGTACCTGTATTGAAATCTTGTCTTCTCTACCATCCGTTGTTGTAGGTCTCTTTGGTTACCTCATCTTTGTAGTCCAGTTTGAATATGGATTTTCCATTATTTCTGGTGCCTTGGCTTTGACCGTCTTTAATCTTCCACAGATGACTCGTAACGTTGAAGACAGTTTGAAGCATGTTCACCATACGCAACGTGAAGCTGGTTTAGCACTTGGAATCTCTCGTTGGGAAACTGTCCTTCATGTCGTGATTCCTGAAGCTCTTCCTGGAATTGTAACGGGGATTGTGCTTGCATCAGGTCGTATCTTTGGTGAAGCTGCAGCCCTTATCTACACAGCAGGTCAATCTGCACCCGCTCTGGACTGGTCTAACTGGAATGTTCTCAGCGTAAGTAGTCCAATCTCAATCTTCCGACAAGCAGAAACCTTGGCTGTTCATATCTGGAAAGTCAACAGTGAAGGAACTATTCCTGATGGAACTCTTGTTTCAGCAGGTTCTGCTGCGGTGCTCCTAATCTTTATCTTGATCTTTAACTTTGGAGCACGTAAACTCGGAAGCTATCTACATAAGAAATTAACCGCTGCCTAAAGGAGAAGCCATGTCAAAATATAATTGGGATGAAAGGCATATCATTACTTTTCCAGAAGAAAAAGTGGCCCTCTCTACTAAGGATTTACACGTTTACTACGGTAAGAATGAATCCATCAAGGGCGTGGATATGCAATTCGAAAAAAATAAAATTACAGCTTTAATTGGTCCATCAGGTTCTGGGAAATCAACCTACCTACGCAGTCTCAACCGTATGAATGATACCATTGATATTGCAAAGGTTACAGGACAAATTCTTTATCAAGGAATAGATGTCAACCGACCTGAAATCAATGTTTATGAAATGCGTAAACATATCGGAATGGTTTTCCAACGTCCAAACCCATTTGCTAAATCAATCTACCGTAACATCACCTTTGCACATGAACGTGCAGGAGTTAAGGACAAGAAGGTTCTTGATGAAATTGTAGAAACCTCACTTCGCCAGGCTGCCCTCTGGGATCAGGTTAAAGATGACCTTCACAAGTCTGCCTTAACGCTTTCAGGTGGTCAGCAGCAACGTCTCTGTATTGCCCGTGCTATTTCAGTTAAACCAGATATCCTCTTGATGGATGAGCCGGCATCAGCCTTGGATCCGATTGCGACAGCTCAGCTTGAGGAAACTATGTTGGAGTTGAAGAAGGATTTTACTATCATTATCGTGACCCACAGTATGCAACAGGCTGCGCGTGCAAGTGACTACACTGGATTTTTCTACTTGGGCGACCTAATTGAGTACGATAAAACGTCAAATATTTTCCAAAATGCCAAGCTACAGTCTACCAATGACTATGTAACTGGACACTTTGGTTAGAAAGGAAACAGTATGACAGAACCGATTTTACAGGTCAAAGACCTGTCTGTTTATTACAACAAAAAGAAGGCCTTGAATAGTGTTTCCTTATCATTCCAACCTAAGGAAATTACCGCCCTTATCGGTCCCTCTGGATCTGGGAAATCAACACTTCTAAAGGCTATCAATCGTATGGGAGATTTAAATCCTGAAGTGACGACAACTGGATCAGTGGTTTATAATGGGCACAATATCTATAGCCCTCGTACTGATACCGTTGAGTTACGTAAGGAAATTGGAATGGTTTTCCAACAACCCAATCCTTTCCCTATGTCCATCTATGAAAATGTTGTTTATGGACTAAGAATTAATGGAGAGAAAGACAAGAACGTTTTGGACGAAGCTGTGGAGAAAGCTTTACAGCGTGCCTCAATCTGGGATGAGGTCAAGGATCGCTTGCATGATTCAGCAATTGGTCTATCAGGTGGACAACAACAACGTGTCTGTGTAGCCCGTGTATTGGCGACTAGTCCAAAGATTATCCTCTTGGATGAGCCGACTTCAGCCTTAGACCCTATCTCGGCTGGAAAAATCGAAGAAACACTATATAGTCTTAAGGACAAGTACACCATGCTATTGGTTACTCGTTCCATGCAGCAAGCATCTCGAATCTCTGATAAAACAGGCTTTTTCCTCAATGGAGATTTGATTGAATTTAACGATACCAAGGAAATGTTCCTCTATCCACAACATAAGGAAACAGAAGATTACATTTCAGGTAAATTTGGATAAGGAGAAAAAGATGTTACGATCTCAATTTGAAGAAGATTTAGAGAAATTGCATAACCAATTTTACGCTATGGGACAAGAAGTTCTTTCCCAAATCAATCGTACTGTACGTGCTTTTGTCACTCATGACCGTGACTTGGCTAAAGAAGTCATCGAGCAAGACGCAGAAGTCAATGAATACGAATTGAAACTTGAAAAGAAATCATTTGAAATCATTGCCCTTCAACAGCCAGTATCACAAGACCTACGTACAGTTCTAACAGTTCTAAAGGCTGTTTCAGACTTGGAACGTATGGGGGACCACGCAGTATCCATTGCTGAGGCAACCATTCGTATGAAGGGTGAACAACGCATCCCAGCAGTCGAAGAAGAAATCAAAAAAATGGGACGTGATGTTAAAGATTTCGTAGAAACAACCCTTGAACTTTACCTAAACGGATCCGTTGATAAGGCCTATGAAGTTGCAACCATGGATGAAAAAATCAACCATTTCTTTGAAAATATTCGTGATTTGGCAACTGAAGAAATCAGAAAGAATCCAGATGCTATTGTCACAGGTCGCGATTACTTCCAAGTGATTTCATACTTGGAGCGCATCGGTGACTATGCAAAAAATATCTGTGAATGGGTTGTTTACTTTGAAACAGGTAAGATTGTCGAATTGTAAAATATTTAGAAGATAAAAATTATTGTGAAAGCTTACTTTTTAATATAGTAAGCTTTCATTGTATCGATAGTTTACTTTGTCAGAGGTGAATAATGAACTATATACAGAGTATAAGAAAAAAAGTTGGAAAAGATAAAATTATTTTAAATTTTACTTGTGGAATTTTAAGTCAATCAGGAAAAATATTATTACAAAAACGAGCAGACAAAGGAACTTGGGGTTTACCAGGTGGTGCTATTGAATTAGGTGAATCGGCTGTCGAAGCATTAGTGCGAGAGTTTTATGAAGAAACTGGAGTGAAAGTGACAGTGAAAAAACTCTTAAATGTTTATACAAAATATTCAGATAGTTATCCAAGTGGTGATGAGGCACAAGTTATTACAATGTTGTATTTAGTTACATCTGAAACTTCAATCTCTACAAATGTTTTTACGAGTGACGAAACTTTAGAATTAGGGTTGTTTGATCACAGGGATATGCAAAATATCACAATTGTAAACCAGCAACATCGAGATATGATAAATGATTTTTTTGAAAATTGTTTCCCAATAGATAGATAAACTGATTATTGAATTTGTATTTTTTATAAATATATTTAATGGAAAACGCAAGAAAATATTGACAATTATTTTTAAATAAGTTATAATTATACAAAATCGGCAGAGAGGTTGTTTATTTATGAAATTAAAAAAATGGATATTTGTCTTATGTAGTTTTCTTGCAAGTTTCTTTTTAGTTGCTTGCCAATCATCTAGCTCAAGTTCACAGTCTGCAGTAGAGGCAATCAAACAAAAAGGTAAATTAGTTGTCGCAACTAGCCCAGACTATGCACCATTTGAGTTTCAAGCACTTGTGGATGGCAAGAACCAAGTCGTAGGTGCTGATATTGATATGGCACAAGCTATCGCTGACGAACTTGGAGTAAAATTAGAAGTTTCCAGTATGAGTTTTGATAATGTCTTGACCAGTCTTCAAACAGGGAAAGCAGATTTGGCCATTGCGGGAATCAGTGCAACTGAAGAAAGAAAAGAAGTCTTTGATTTCTCAATTCCTTACTATGAAAACAAAATTAGCTTCCTAATCAGAAAAACTAATCTTGAAAAATACAAAGATTTAGATTCTCTAGCAAGTGCAAATATTGCAGCTCAAAAAGGAACTGTCCCTGAATCTATGGTCAAAGAGCAACTTCCTAAAGCGCAGTTGACTTCATTGACAAATATGGGTGAAGCTGTTAATGAACTTCAATCAGGTAAGGTTGATGCTGTTCATATGGACGAGCCAGTAGCCCTCAGCTATGCAACAAAAAATGCTGACTTAGCTGTCGCAACAGTAAGCTTAACTATGAAAGAAGGCGAAGAAAATGCAGTTGCTATTAAGAAAGGCAACTCAGATTTGAAGGAAGTGGTTGATAAGGTTATTCAAAAACTAAAAGATGACGGTACTTATCAAACATATCTTGAAAAAGCCGCTAAATTAACAGAAGTAGAACAATAAAAAAAACAGAGGCTGGGACAAAAGTCCTAGCCTCTCAATTGTCATTGGATTATCAAGCAAGACGCAGTAGTTGAGTGGGCTCTACTACGCTGATTTCATCAGCTTTTACAGCCTTACTCAACTGTGCGGAGGTGGGACGACGAAATCGAATTCTAACGAATTACCGATTTCTGTCCC